>NZ_JBALFF010000013.1:0-6872 GCF_036916975.1 Nostoc sp. | reverse complement strand
AAGAAGTTGCATTTGCCTTATGTGAATGGTCATGGCTACCACAATGGCCCTTATATGGGTTTTGAAGGTGCGGTGAATATGGCGCGTGATATGTATAATGCCATTTACTCCCCTCTGATGAAATTGGCTAAAGATGACATCCGTGGTGATAAAAATCTGCCAAGTACCAATGGTAATGGCAACGGTAAAGCAACCAAAGAGCTATCTGAGGAAGTCGTTTCTTTAGTTCAACAGCAAGTTAAGGAAGCCACTTCACACGTTCAACCACAAGCGAAGGAAGTTGCACCACAGGTTCAAAAGCCAGCTAAGGAAACTGCGCCACAAGCTCAACCCCAAGCTAAGGAAGTTGCACCACAGGTTCAACCACAAGCTAAGGAAACTGCGCCACAAGCTCAACCCCAAGCTAAGGAAGTTGCGCCACAGGTTCAACCACAAGCGAAGGAAGTTGCACCACAGGTTCAAAAGCCAGCTAAGGAAACTGCGCCACAAGTTCAACCACAAGCTAAGGAAGTTGCACCACAGGTTCAAAAGCCAGCTAAGGAAACTGCGCCACAAGTTCAACCACAAGCGAAGGAAGTTGCACCACAGGTTCAAAAGCCAGCTAAGGAAACTGCGCCACAAGTTCAACCACAAGCGAAGGAAGTTGCACCACAGGTTCAAGTGCAAGCTAAGGAAATCGCGTCATACATTCAAGATCGAGCTGCGGAAGTCACAAAATTAATTCAAGAACGCTGTTTGTGGCAGTTTCACTCTCGTGCATGGGATCGGGAAGAAAACATCAATGGTGTTCTCAATATGGCCGCCCAAATCTTGACTGGAGAAAAGGTGGTTCTAGAAACCTTGATCGACAGGGGTTTTTATGCAGATGCGAAGATCCTTTCGGCTGACCTGGAAATTAGGTTTTCATGGTTAAATAGCATGGAAAACTCGCAAAAGAAGGCAGTACTGGAATATGTTAAGGCAATGCTGATCGATATTGTAATAACCAAGTCGAAGAATGGTGAATTACATTATTCGCTTTATTAAAGCAATTAGATCGGTAATTCAAACCTCTGGGTGACGCTCGCGGATTTGCGATCGCTCTTAGCGTCTCCCTTCTCTCTTTGGAGAAGATCAGATTACCTCACTGAACGAACGGCGTTGTTGAATTGGAGTATGAATTAGAGTTAAGTCATCCTGTTAGTGTTTGTGCAGAAATTTTCTTACAGAGTAAAGAGCGGTGTCACCGACGGGCTACACCAAAAGCATTCCCAAGCAGCGTAGTGTCCACGTACCGTCTGACTACAGAAGCATCTCATCTAGCTTTCAAGATTTTCAAGAAATTCAATTCTAATTTTCTTCTGTAATCGATGCTATCAGTAGCTTGCTTCTTGGTTGGATGCAGCGTTAGCTCGCCGCAGGCATCGCTCCACTTTCTTAAGCTCAGAAAGACAACTCATATCTTCGTTCAGCAACGCCAAACACGCATCACGCAATTTTATTACCACATAGGAGTCAAGAGAATGTCTTTAGTCGTAAAACAGAAAGAACGCAAGGGAATCATCAATCCTATATTTACCTGTCAGCCTGCTGGGGCTGAATATGCTTCCATCGGAATAAAAGATTGTATTCCCCTGGTGCATGGAGGACAGGGTTGTAGTATGTTCGTTCGTCTCCTGTTTGCCCAGCATTTGAAGGAAAATTTCGACATTGCTTCTTCTTCACTCCATGAAAATAGCGCTGTCCTTGGAGGACAGCCACGCATTGAGGAAGGCGTAAAGACTTTAGTAGCACGATATCCCGATTTACGGATTATCCCAATTATTACGACTTGTTCAACTGAGACAATTGGGGACGATATCGAAGGAACCATTAACAAGCTCAACGGCTATTTAAAGGAAACTTATCCGGATCGCAAGGTTATCCTTGTTCCTGTACATACCCCCAGTTACAAAGGCAGTCAAGTCACTGGCTATAATGTCGGCGTAAATGCAATCATTTCTAGCCTAGCAAAAAAAGGCGAACCAACTGGCAAGTTGAACATCATCACTGGGTGGCTTAACCCTGGAGATGTCATTGAAGTTAAGCGCATCTTAAAAGAGATGGACGTTCCAGGAAACATCTTACTGGATACAGAAACCTTCGATGCGCCCACGATGCCCGATAAGACAAGTTTTGCCTTTGGGAATACCACCATTGAAGAAATTGCTGATTCTGCTAATGCGTTGGGAACTATTGCCTTATGTAAATATGAAGGCGGCAGCGCAGCAGAATTCTTAGAAGAGAAGTTTAAGGTTCCTGCAATCATTGGCCCAACACCAATTGGTATCAAAAATACCGACATCTGGCTGCAAAATATCAGCAAACTGACAGGCAAAGCAATACCAGAATCTTTAGTTAGAGAACGTGGTAAAGCTATTGATGCGATCGCAGACCTCGCCCACATGTTCTTCGCCAACAAGAAGGTTGCTATTTACGGAGATCCCGATTTAGTAATTGGTCTAGCAGAGTTCTGCTTAGAAGTTGAGTTAGAGCCAGTACTGATGTTGTTAGGAGACGACAACAAAGCCTGCACCAAAGATCCAAGAATTGCGGAGTTGGAGAAGCAAGCAGCTTGTGATATCGAAGTCATCTGGAATGCAGACCTCTGGGAATTGGAGCGCCGCATCAAAGATAAATCCCTGGAAATCGACTTGATTCTAGGTCATTCAAAGGGTCGATATATTTCCATCGATAACAAAATTCCGATGGTTCGGATCGGCTTCCCCAGCTTTGACCGCGCAGGTCTGTGGAAATATCCTGTGATTGGCTATAAAGGAGCAGAATGGCTAGCAGACAACATTGCCAACGCCATGTTTGCAGATATGGAGAACAAGCACGAGCGTGAGTGGCTCTTAAACGTTTGGTAAGAAGGTGATATGTATGGGGGATGGCATCTATCCACAGTGGTATTTCTTCTCGTCCACCGCCAACTCTCTCGCCAAATCATTAGATGGTATTTCCATCTGAATTTTTACGATACTTAGCAATCCTACATCAATTGTAAACCAGGCAGCACCCGTTTAACTGATTAGTCAGAGGGCAGCTCAGTAGCCTGGTTTACAAATCACAGGATACTGCTACGAATGGCATTAAGAAAAGCCCAAAGGCTTATGTCACCTCGTTAAGAGTCTTACTGACTGGGAATGTATTCAAAAGAGGGCTGCTGCCTCTGGTCAAGAAAGAGGAGCCGGAGCCTCCCAGAATCGGTTCCCAGTCAGGGCAAGGGCTGTATCTTAACTTAGTGCCATTCGGTACTGCTACAAAAGCTATTGAAAGACTGGAGAGTGATCATGACTGCAACAAGTATAGATAAGAATGTCGTATTTTACGGAAATTTGAGCGAACTGTATCGCTTGGCAAAAGAGGGTAAGATTAAGACTACTTTACAAGGTAGTCATACCCGCCCTTGTAAATTCTGGACTGCAACGAAGATTTTAAGTGGGATTAAAAATGCGATCGTCATTTCTCACGGGCCGAGTGGCTGTGCTTATGGTGTCAAGCGGGCATACAAGCTGACTAATAGCCGCAATAGTGGTTCACCTTATGAACCCGTGGTGACTACGAACATGAGTGAGAAGGCGGTAATTTTTGGAGGGGAAAAAGAATTAAAAGGGGCGATTCGAGAAGTAGATGAAAAATACCATCCTGATGCGATCGTTGTTGCCACTAGTTGTGCGTCTGGTATTATTGGCGACTGTGTTGATGACGTAGTGAATAAAGCCCGCAGCGAAATCGATGCTGAGATCATGACGATACATTGTGAAGGATTCGCCGGGGAGTATCGCAGTGGATTTGATATCGTATTTCGGCAAATCGTAGACTTTATGGAGCCGCCAACTCCAGAGCGGAAAGCACAACTAGCTAATGCTGTCAATATTGTGGGCGCAAAGATGGGCCCTGAAAGGACGGAAGTTGAAACTGATGTCAAAGAACTGGTGCGATTGATAGAAGGAATAGGTGCAAGAGTTCACAGTGTTATCGCTGGTGACTGTACTTTAGAAGAACTCAAGCAAGCACCGAGTGCAGCAGTCAACTGTACCTTATGTTTGGATCTTGGCTATACCATCGGCAAAGCCATGTCAGACAAGTTTGGTACTCCATTAAATTCTACTATCCTTCCCTATGGAATCACCGCTACAGAAAAATGGCTCGAAGGGGCTGCAAAATATTTAGGGATGGAAGAACAGGCGGCTGCCCTAATGGAAAAGGAATATGCCGCAATCAAGACTGAATTTGAAGCAGCTAAGAGTTATATAGAAGGGAAGTTAGCAATTATCGAAGGACATGATGCTATCAAGTGCTTGTCCCTTGCTCACATGTTGGAGCGTGATTTTGGGATGCGTGTAGTCATCTATAACTTCCATCCCTGGAGTACAGAAGCACGAGAAACCAGTGTAGATTATTTGTTAGAAACAGGGTTAGACCCGGAAATATTGATTACGAAGGGGACGCTGGCCTTTGGAAAGTACGAGTCCATGAAACAAACCGAAGATGAATTACTGGATTTCATTGGTGGTCTTGATGCAGACTCAGTAGTGTATTTTGGTTCTTCCTTGAGTTTCCCCCATATTCCCGTCGTCGATTTAAATGCCATCTTAAATCGTCCCAGATTTGGCTATCGTGGAGCTTTAAAGGTCGCAAAGTGTATTAAAACAGCACTCCAATACGGCTTTAGACCTCGGAGTTCTTTAACCAAGCAAATGGTGTTCCCTAAAGATTCGGGGTTAGCATCTGCTCAATCACTGACTGGAAAACTAGCGCAAGACCTGCCTGACTGTACCGTATATGCAGAGAAGAGACGGGGCAAATGTTGTAACGAGTAATAAAGACTTAAGCCAAAAATGTCAAGGCGGAAGCCGTTACAGGCTGCGCGAAATACGGTAACGTCGAGGCAGAAGTTGCTACAGGGAAGATAGAAGCCGTTACAGGCTGCGCGAAACACTGAAACGTCAAGGCAGAAGTCGCTACAAGCTACGTGAAACGCGTTTACCATAGTCAAACCTTAGAGAAACAGGAGGGAAAAATGTCTGCTGGACTAACTTTTGATAATTGTGACCATAGTAAAGACCCAATCGTTGGCTGTGCCCTTGAAGGTATTGCAACTACAGTTGCTGGCATTAAAGATGTCAGTATTGTGATTCAGTCTCCACAGGGTTGCGCGTCCACTGTTGCAGCTGGGTATGATGCTCATGAAGTTGATTTCACCAAGCGGAAAGTAGCTTGTACTCGTCTTTTTGAGTCAGACATTGTGATGGGAGCGTCTGAGAAACTCAAAGGGATGATCAAAGACGCGGATAAATCTTTTGATGCTAAGGTTATGTTTGTCGTTGGTACTTGCGCGGCGGATATAATTGGTGAAGATATTGCGGGATTATGCCATCAACTTCAGCCAGATATCAAAGCCAAACTCGTTCCTTTAATGGCTGGTGGGTTTCGGGGCAATGCTTATGATGGCTTGGAGATGGGTTTGGAGGCTTTACTTCCTTTTATCAAAAAAAGGCAGATCAAGAGAAGGGGCAGGAAGCCAAGGATTGTAAATATCATTGCACCACAGGCAAATCTGAATCCTACTTGGTGGGCTGATTTGGAATGGGTAAAGCAGACGTTAAAATCTTTAAGGATTAAAGTACAGACGGTCTTCTCTCATAATACCTCCTTTGAAGAACTAGAGCAAGCTGGTGAGGCAACCGCCAATATTGTTCTCAGTCATGATGTTGGGTATAAGTTTGCTCGGAAAATGCAACAGACCCATGACATCCCGCTTATCCTTGATGATATACCTTTACCAATAGGTGTAAACAACACTACTCGATGGTTGAAGGCATTGGCGGCACATTTCAAGATAGATGAAAAAGTGGAGCCAATCATCAAACAAGGCGAAGAAATGGTCGTAGATACACTTCGCAAACGAGCATTGATGATTATTCCCCGATATCGTAACTGTAGAATTGCTGTATCTGCGGATGGGACGCTTGGCATTGGACTGGTGAGAATGCTCTTTGAAGAATTGGAGATGATTCCTGAAGTCTTATTATTTCGCTCGGCGATGCCTGATTCTCGTTTAATTCTGGAGCGAGAACTGCACAGCCTCGGTCTTGCTTCCCGTGTAATATTTTCGGCAGATGGCTATCAGGTAAAACAGACCTTAGAAGAGTTTGATGTTGATGCTGTGATTGGCTCGGCATGGGAAAAATACATGGCAGAGGAATTGGGAATCAAAATTGCTTTTGATGTATTTAGCCCCACTAACAGAGAAACTTATGTTGATAAGCCATATTTTGGCTATGAAGGTATGATCAATATGATGGAGGTGATTGCTAACGATTGGGATAGAGCTTTTCGTTCCAAAGAGATTCATTGGACATAGAAAAGTATTGTGTCAAGAATGTTTTGATATCTTGATGCAGAGTTATCAAGAAGTATTGTGCTACACGTCTGGAGTAACGGCAGTTGCTACAACAGGGAGTAACTGCCGTCCTTAGGCAGGGGACTTAAACCCCCACCACTTGTTAATTTTTGTAGTCGATACAATGCGATCGCGCTCGGTGCTTTGAGAGCATCACGAAACATCTGTCCGATTGGAGTAACTTCCAACACACTTGGACGTAAGTAAAGCGCAAACAATGAAATGCGTTGCCATCCCTTGCGGCGGTTGTCTTCATTGTCCTCGATTGTCTCCAAGGCATTGTCCCTTGCATGAAACAGTAAGGGAAAAGGATCGAATGGCACTAAGAAAAGCTGAAACACTTATGGTTTAAGGGGAGCAATGCGATTTTGTGAGGTTTGGAAAAAAAGGTGCGATCGCTAAATCCTTTTCTCAGTAGCTAAAATATATTTATACTAAATAAGCA
>NZ_JBALFF010000012.1:0-6139 GCF_036916975.1 Nostoc sp. | reverse complement strand
TTAGGGGTAGCCCTACGCAAAAATAGCTCGATGCCAGGATTTTTAATTCAAACAATACCTCCAAGCTCACATCACAGCTCGGAGGTTTTTGTTTACAGCACTTCCGTCTCTTATAAGGTACACTAGATTAAAATATAAATACTTTTAAATGAAGTCATACTCTGTCGATCTTCGAGAAAAAATAGTTGCGGCACATCTTCAAAAAAACATCTCAATCAGAAAAGTAGCTAACATATTTTCCGTCTCAAAGAGTTTAGTGCAAAAGCTTGTAAAACAACAAAAACTTGAAGGAAATTTACAATCCAAGCGGCGAGGAAAGCCACAATTTAGTCATCTAAGAAATGCTGACATAGAGTTGACAGAATTAGTTGCATCACATCCAGATGCAACATTGATAGAATTGTGTGAATTATTTGCAGACAAGACTGGCAATTGGGTAGGTCGAAGTGCAATGTGTCGTGCATTACAGAAATTAGGATTAAATCGGAAAAAAAAACAAAGCGGAGTACCCAAGCTCTTACGGATAGAGTCCTGAATTTAAGATTAGATTTTTGGGAAAAGGTCAAACATATAGAGCCAGAAAATTTAGTATTTTTGGATGAAACTGGCGTTATACTTGGTTTAACAAGGACTCATGCCCGTTCACAGCAAGGAACAAGAGCTTACTCTCTTAACCCCTTCTATCGTGGATCAAAAGTTACAGTAATTGGAGCAATTAGTATTAAAAAAGTAGTGGCATTAATGACAATGAATAATTCAATGGATGGCAAAGCTTTTGAAGTATTATATTGAGAAGTTTTTAGTGCCAGAGTTATGGTCAGGAGCAGTAGTAGTGATGGATAATTTATCCGCGCATAAACTCGATTCAATTGTGCAAATGATTGAAGCTGTTGGCGCTTCAGTTCTTTGTTTATCCCCATATTCTCCCGATTTTAATCCAATTGAATTATGGTGGTCACAACTCAAATCTTTCTTACGCAGTTTTGCTCCAACTACAACAGAAATGGTTGATAAACTAATATCAGTTGCACTCGACTTAATAAATCCTCAACATTTCAGAAACTGGTTTGCTAATTGCTGCTACTGTACCTCATAACAGCCGAAAATGCTGTATCACCCATATTCCGCACTTCAATTCGTAGTGGATATGAACTACACTCAAAGAAAACCCCAAATTATAATTTGGATACCGAAGTAACTATATAAAGAAACATTTTTACACTTACCAGAGCTGCGATCGCAGAGTGCAGAATATAGGTTCAATGGCTGAAACCATTGTCATAGTTGGTTTATGGAAAATACCAAAATTTTCAAAATAAGTAGTAATCAGCAAATCGGGCAAAGAAATCTATGGTTTGGAAAAATTCTTTTCCAGTTTATTCAGTAAGCCTGTGCAAAATGGACTGATGATGTGAACCAAAGTGAGTACAGAGTAAGCATTTACTCCTTGATTTAAGCAATACTCCCCCGCTTTCTGGCTTCTTTGTACGAAGTTCCCACATTTTTCAAACCAGCTTTAATCATTTGTTGTTCAAGGAGGGCAAAGAAACGCGTTCTATCACCACCTTTTACCACCGCTTGATTATGAGCTTCTGCGATCGCTACTGGGTAGCCATATCCTTTTTGCACTTGTGCTAGCATTAGCCCCAATGCTTGGTCTAGTATGCTTACATTCTCTGCTACCCATGCTGGAAATTCGATCCGGGCGATTTCAGTACCAACGTGGACATAGCAAAAGTAAATGGTTTGGTCTCCGTAGAGTTCGAGAATGGGGGAATTACTGCGCCACAGGGTACTGCGTTGTCCTGGCTTGAGTCGGGTTGCCCAAACAGAAGTATCTCGCAAGTGTTCAAAAATTTTACAAGCTACTTTTTCTAGCTGATTTGGGCAATAAGTTTTACAGTCGGGCACTGGATGAGGACAAGCTAACAACCGTAAAAAGTTCATTGTTTCGATGCTGCCAGAGGCACTAAGATAGCCCATCAAGGGAATTTGAGCATCACGCATTTGCTGCCAAGCTTCCAGGATGGGGGGTAAAATGTGATCGCGTGCATCCATCGGCAATTGTTCTAAAAACCAGTAAATTAAAGAACCATCTACCATCGCCAATGCTGGTGCTTCCCCTTTCGCTGCACATGCAAGTTCTGCCAACACCGTTATTTCTGAAGCAGTGCGGCGGAAACTCATCCATTCTTCGGTTCTAATTCCCCACTGCCGGGACATATATAAATCTTCCGGGCGGTAAAATACCTCTGCCAAACTATCAAGTAATGGATGGCGGTTTTGTCCGTAGTGTAAAACTACTCTGCCAATATTCAGGAGATAACAATAAGCAATTTCGTGATGGTTGGGGGCAATTTGCGAACCATCGGTGGCGATGACTGTATGTATTTTTGGAGGAACTGGGATATCAATGCAGGTTTCTAACGGCTCAATTGGGGTAGCATTAGCAAAGAGAATGCGATCGCGCCATTTTTCTTGGCGATCAATTAAATCTTGTTGAGACTCGTAAGCATTTTTGAGATGCTGTTGCGCCAATTCTAAACGCTGGCGACTGGCAACTGCTTCTAAAGTCAGATGCTGACTTAAACCCTGCATTTGTTGTGCCAGTTTTGTAAGGTCAAGCATAAAAGTAAGTGCTAAATCAGGAGTAAATAGTTATAAGTTATTATTTCACCTAAATCGAAAAACGTAAGCTTCTGATTTCTAATCTTTGCTATATATCCCACTTCGTTACCATTTTGCGTCGGGATAAGTTCCGAAGCTAATAACTAAAATTCTCTTCAAACGACTAAGTAAATGATTTTAGTCCACTTGAGAGCCAGGAAATTAAGTTCCTGGCGGGATACCGATAAAGGCAACAATTTGACTATTACAGAAATCTGAACAATGACAAGCTCTTTTAGGGTAAAGGTATTAAGAGATTATTGCAACATATTTCATATATTTAAAGCCAAGCAGAGAAATCTTTGGAAAAATGAGACAATGATAAGAGGTGAATTCGCGGCTCATTTTGGGCGGCTTCCCGTTCTGCTTGGGTATTATAACCCCAGTCTGCGAGGAAGAGTTTCACATCTTCAAGGTCCGCTTGCTGTTGGACTAACTGCAAAGTCTTGAGTCTATCTTCTACAAACCAGAGACTAACTGCCTTGTTTTCTGCTTCTTGCTTTAAATTTCGCAGAATTTCATATTTAGGACGCTTGACTTCTTTGCCAGTAATTGCTTCTGCTGGGAAATTCACTCCTTGTTGTTGCAACAACTGCTGGACAAAACGCCCTTCTTTAGTTGTCACAATGTATAGCTTAACTCCACTGTCAAGAGTTAATTTGATTTTTTCTACTACACCTGGATAAAATCTATGCAGACTTAGCCAACCGTCTAAATCTGTGGTAATCCATTCATCTCGTTGATTATCTAGCTTCGCAGCAATTTCTCTTGCTTGCAGTTTGTCATTTAACAAAAGTTTTGGGGCGATGGTTGCCCATTCATGAAGAATTTTATCATCAAGAATTCCATCTACCAAGGCTTTGATTAAAACCGGCATTTCCCAGCCTGTTTCAATTACAGGTCGTAGGCGATAGAATCTTAAAGCTAAATCATCTGGCGGTGTGTCGTTAGCAAAAGACCAAATTTCACAGTAGGTACGCCATGCTACCTCAAAATATTCAATTAGTCCGTCGCATATGACTCCATCAAAGTCTAGGGCTAAAATTGTGGGACTACTTGCTGTCATTGTTTTGAGGATGAAACTGCTTTTGCCAGCTTAACTGAACTAGCAATAATTTGTTGTATCACAAGTGTAGGCAGGAAAAATAGTCTGGATGATTGTAGGCGATCGCTTTAGCACTTCCAAGCGGGTAACTCTTCATCGCATTGATGATTCCAAACCGCCTCGACCTTTTGCTTCTCAATAGTACCTAGAAACGTACTGTTACGTTAATAATCCGAAATGTGATGATTTTAGTGTGAATCCCTCAGTGTAACTCGACTGACATGTAAGAGGGGATTACTGGCTTCCTAAGAAAACAGAGGAAGTGGTTTCTTTTATACTTAACGAGCGGGTGTTACGTACCTGACTTTAAGTCATAGCATGTCTAGTTATTCCTTTACACCTGCTCAGTTGGCGCAGCCTAAGAAGAGAAGAGACTTGACTTGACTATCACTAAATAGTGATAAAAGTGGAAGGTTGAGCCAAAAGTATACTTGCAGTGACATTATCCAACTTTGCCAACAGTTGATTGTCAGAACTATTCATAATGAAGGTTTGACTTCCTTGTTGCTGTATTAACAATTGACCAAACTTGAGACCACCTGACAAGGCAATTTTGTCCTTACCCACTTCAAAGTCAGTAATGGAGTCCGTGCCGTCGCCAGAAGCTAACACAAAGGTGTCAGCACCATAACCCCCTGTAAGTACATCTTTGCCTCCGCCCCCATAAAGCCAGTCATTGCCTGCGCCGCCTAATAGTTGGTCATCGCCGATACCACCAAATAGCGTATCATTACCGTTGTCACCCGAAAGCTTGTCATTGCCGCTATCGCCATAGAGCAGGTCATCACCATCATTTCCCCAGAGAGTATCGTTTCCGTCGCCTCCCGAAAGTTGGTCATTTCCTAGATTACCTACAATGGTGTCTCCACCCCCAAACCCATAAATCTTGTTGGCTGGGGCATTGCCTTTTAAGTACTCAGAATTTTCAGTGCCATTGAGAAGATAAATTTCGCTAGCAAGAGGGGGTTTAACTGTGCCACTAATGGCAAAGTTAAAGGGGCTTTCGTTACTATCATTAGTCGTCAAACTAAAGCTGCCAGCATAGGTTCCAGGTGTAGGTGTATTGGTATTGAGTTCCACCGTTATAGTTCTTGAATCATTGGCAGCCACGGTATATGGAAAAGTTCCTACCAAACTAAAGCCGTCGGGGAGTTTGAGATTACCCAAGTTGAGCGTAGCTGTACCCGTATTCTTGATGGTGAAAGTTTTGGTTATGGTACTGCCGAAAGCGACGTTGCCAAAGTCGACGGGAGTGGTGCTGCCATCTGCAATGTCAACTGTGCCATTGAGAACTTGAATTTCGGGGGCAGGAGCGGGCTTAACTGTACCGCTAATGGCAAAGTCAAAGTTGCTTTCGTTAGGATCGTTGTTGGTCAAAGTTAAACTGCCACCATAGGTTCCAGGTGTATTCGTATTAAGTGCCACCTTTATATTCGTCCAATTATTGACAGCTATGGTACTTGGAAGAGTTCCTACCAAACTAAAGCCGTCGGGGAGTTTAAGATTACTCAGGTTGAGTGCAGCTTTACCCGTGTTCTTAATGGTAAAACTTTGAGTTACGGTGCTGCCGAAAGCGGCCTTGCCAAAGTCAATGGCAGTAGTGCTGCCATCTACAATGTCAACTGTGCCATTGAAAACTTGAATTTCGGGAGCATTAACTTTACCACTAATAGCAAAGTCAAAGGTGCTTTCGTTACTATCGTTGTTGGTTAAACTGAAGTTGCCAGTGTAGGTTCCGCCAGTGGCCGTATTTAGTGCCACCGTTATATTCGCCGAAGTCTTAGCAGCCACAGTACCTGGAAGAGTTCCTACCAAACTAAAGCCGTCGGGGAGTTTGAGATTACTCAGGTTGAGTGCAGCTATGCCTGTGTTTTTAATGGTAAAAGTTTTGGTCACGGTACTGCCAGCAATGACCTCGCCAAAGTTAATGGGGGTAGTGCTGTTATCTGCAATGTCAACTGTGCCATCAAGAACTTGAATTTCGGGGTTAGGAGTCTTATTGGTGGCGGCTTCGTATACGCCAATATCAATCAATACATTGCCGTCGCCATTGCCATCTAGGGGAGTGTTCTTAGTGATGCTATTGAAATCATTGGAACCACCATCGATCGCAGGACTTCCAGGTTTGAGCCTAAAATCACCATTCGCTGCATTAACAAACAAGGGGTCTTGGTTTAAAACATTTTCCGATCCTGTGCCTGTAAAAGCTCCGTTGTAAGCAAGGTTATTGTTAAATGAAGTATTACTAGAATTAACAATAGAAGTAGCAGACACTCCGTCGTTTGCATACATAATATTGTTATAGACCTGAACATTTTTAGCACTGTTAAGGAAAATTTCTCCGTCTGGGATTTCTTGTGAATTTTG
>NZ_JBALFF010000011.1:0-4369 GCF_036916975.1 Nostoc sp. | reverse complement strand
AGAACCGTAGTTTTTGCCCTCACCCTAAATCCCTCTCCCAAGTCTGGGAGAGGGACTTTGAAAACGTCACATTTTAGAATGAAATAGCCCTGCCCACGGAGGTGGGTTTTGTCTCTGTAGACGCAATTTTTAACCGCCCTTTTAACTAGGAACATACAAAGACACAAACAAAAGAATAGATAATTAAAGTTCATCTGTGGTTTTTTGCCCTAAGTCTCATGAATCGTCAGCTAGCTATCGAAGAACCGATATTTTCTCATCTACCAGTGTTACCGCAGGAAGTAATTACAGGTCTAGCGGTATCTCCAGGAGGTCATTATCTAGATACGACGGTAGGCGGTGGTGGTCACAGTCGCCTAATCTTAGAAGCTGCTGCGGATGTGCGGGTAACGGCGATTGACCAAGATGAGGATGCTTTAGCAGCAGCGAAAAAAGAATTATCAGAGTTTGGCGCTCGCATACAATTTATTTATAGCAATTTTGCTGATTACGAATTTCCCCCTAACACTTTCGATGGGATTTTAGCCGATTTGGGGGTAAGTTCTTACCATTTAGACCAAGCAGAAAGGGGTTTCAGCTTTCGCCAAGCTGCGAATTTGGATATGCGAATGGATCGGGGGCGATCGCTAACTGCTGCTGATGTGATTAATAATTGGGATGAAGCAGAATTAGCAGATATTTTCTTTAAGTACGGTGAAGAGAGATTATCACGGCGCATTGCTCGTCGCATTGTCGAACGGCGACCGTTGCACACTACTATTGAATTAGCTGATGCGATCGCTTCTTCAGTTCCCCCCAAATACCGTTATGGCAGAATTCACCCCGCTACCCGGGTTTTTCAAGCTCTGCGAATTGTCGTCAACGATGAGTTAAAATCCCTAGAAACCTTTTTGGAGAAAGCACCAAATGCCCTTGTCCCTGGTGGCAAAATTGCAATTATCAGCTTTCACAGTTTGGAAGATCGCCCCGTAAAGCATAGTTTAAGAAATTCACCTTTATTAAAAGTCTTGACAAAAAAGCCGATTATTGCTTCAGAAGAAGAGATTGGAAAAAATCCGCGATCGCGTTCTGCCAAACTGAGGATAGCCCAAAAGCTGTTGTAACTACAATCCAGCCTAAAACTGCTGCATCTCAACGATCTGTTAATCTAGCGTTGGTGGTGAGTAAAAAAAGAGTCGATGGAAATTAATAATATATTTACAGCAGGTGGCGTGGTTATGTGGCCTCTGCTGGGGTTCTCCTTGTTAGGGGTAGCGCTGATTATCGAACGGATCATCTTTTGGGTAAGGATAAGTAATCGGCAAAACAAGGTGGTGCGAGAGGTGCTACAGCTTTATCGCCTTGATAATGTAGTTAGTGCTTTAGATAAATTGCAAAAAAATGCTGATTTACCCATTGCTCGGATTTTTTTAGCAGCTTTAGAATTAGAGGAGGCGACACCAGAAGAATTTCGTTTGGCATTAGAAAGTGAAGCACAAGGCGAAATTCCCTTACTTAAGCGATCGCAAAATATTTTTGAGACAATTATTGGTCTTGCGCCCCTGTTGGGACTTCTTGGCACTGTTTTAGGATTAATTAAATCTTTTGCCTCTCTAAATTTCGGAGATGTGGGAGGTGCTAAAACAACAGGTGTAACATCTGGAATTAGTGAAGCTTTAGTATGCACCGCATCAGGGTTAGTAGTGGCAATCTTTACACTTTTATTTGCCAACACCTTCCGGGGACTCTACCAGCGCCAGATTGCCTGGATTCAAGAATATGGTGGACAGTTAGAATTACTCTACCGCCGTCGCTACGAAAGAGGAGATAACAATTTAAAATTCAAAATAAATCCAAAATAGTTAGACTGAGACATTAGGCGATCGCTCAGTCAAGCCGCGCTCATGCCAAAATCGAAAATCGCCAATCCAAAATCCAAAATTGATTGGCTCTAATAGTATTCTAAAATGACGAATAGCTTTTTTCGCTACAGTTTTCGAGGAAATATTCTATGACTATTTGGGTAAATGAGCAAATTGATCCGTCTGGAATGATTCATGCCTGTATTGCTACTTGTAATGAATCTCAAGCCAAAGATTGTCATGATTCATTTGAGAATAATTTGACCGAGACGCAAAAGACAGCAGGTTGGGTAGCGCGATTGCGGACAGTCGATTCTTGGGATGATGTGCCGGTGAATTCTTTAAAGCTCAATTAATTGGGTGAGATGGAGTTCATTTTTTGGGGTTTTAATCGAACAGATTTCAGCAGCGTAGGCGTAGCCGGTTATATGCATCGCTTGTCTACCAGATGCTGCACCTATGCCAATGCCGAGTGCGATCGCAACAAATCCCATGAGAACAGGTTAATAAAGGATAAAATTCGGATTAAAATTATCCAATTATTAGCAACTGCTGCCAAAAAAAGTGACATATTATAGTAAATTGATGATTTTTCTGAACTTTTAAGAGCTATCATCTATACCGGAGATTAAATTAAAAAACTTGCCAAAATCGAATCAATTTAGTGAACTATCCCAAGGTTTACACTTCGGAGCAAAGCTGTCCCATTAATTTAGTTGGTGAAACGGGACAAGCGGTTCAAATTTCAATTCATCCTCCCAGTCAATATATCTGTGCCAACTGCGAACGGATATTACCAGATTGGAAACGGCAGCCATTTTTACGAGTAGTGATTGTCTTACAGCAATCGCGTTATCAATTAGTCGAAAAGACAATAGAAGTAGAGACAGAGAAAGAACGGTTGCGAGAAAGATTTATGAGATTTGGCTGCGATTTGGCATTTAATCTGCGCGATCGCGGCTATTTAACAGACCTGATCGACCCTCGTACAGGCTATCCTTTACTGTCTCATCCTGGAGCAATCCCCCACGATGACACAGCAGTTGTCAAAGCTTTGCTCAACTATCCAGTGATTAAAAATAAATGCCGTGTGTTAATTCATCCCGATTGGGGTGCAGCAGTTTATCCTAGCATCTTGATATCAGAAGCCCCCCCAATTGCGATCGAATGGGTTACAAAAGGCATAGCATCCATGCATGGGTGGAAAGAAATTGATTATTAGTCATTAGTCATTAGTTAGCAAAGCCGATATTTGAGAGTGGCTGAGTTAAAATCCAACCGTTTGCTTCTAAATTTATTTCACCTCAAGGATGGTTTAGTTACATCTTTCTTTTGATAAGCAATATTCATCAAGGGTATAACTAATTAAAACCCCAAATTTAAAACCCAGAATCGCCACGTTCATCAAATGTTTGGCGTGTTAGAGTTTGCGCGTCCTGATATCCCAATTTTGCTATTTTGTCGGCTAAGACCTAAACTTACTCGTTTCATAATCCAGTACAAACCGGCAAGTACCACAAAGGTTATAGCAACAATTACCAAGGGCTGTTTTCCAAGAATTTCTTCTACTCCTTTGGTTAGTACTGCATCAGGTTGAGTAATAAAATCCCAACTGTTCAAACGCAAAAATCGCCCCCAATAAACACCAACCGCACAGAAAAAATGAGTAATCAACTCAACGCGCCAAATCCATTGGCTTTTGCCGATCCGATGTAAGTAGTAACCCCAATTAATTAACGATATTACATAAGCTTCAAATCCACCGATAATTACTAACAAATACAAAGGTATGAGTACCAAAGTAATCATCCAAACTGATTGAATCGTGCGGATATCATCTATCAGGTGAATTACATCAGTCAACAAATATGGTGCATTCGGTAAAAAAGCATAGAAAACTAAGAATCCTAGCCACCAAAGCCAAGAGCCACCACGCCTAAAGCGAAATAGCCACACACTCAAAGCTAAAGGTATAAAAGCCAGAAATAAATTCCAAGTCATCCAACTCATATTAATTCGCAATACCTGCACAACTCTAGCTATAAATTCTTCTTTCATAGGTGCTAACTTAGCAGACGTTTGATTAATTTAGATTCACTCTGTAGTGTTATTCTTAATCTCAGTGATTGACTGATAAAATTTTTATACCCCCAATATTATACGTCTTTCATACTGGGGGATGAAATTTATCAATCAGCTGAAATCACTAGTATAGCCAGAAAATCATCAGGGTAAAATCTACCACACAAAGAAAGTCTGAGCGGCAAAAACGCTGCTCAATACCTTCCTATAGACTTTCTTTATGGAAAAGTTGCCCCTGTCCTAACTATTATATTGATTTAATTTTGACCTGCTAGAGTTCCAGAAGCATCTTAAAGTTTTTGTGTAAAATACTTCTGCTATTCCTTGAGAAGAAAATGGGCGCAAATAATTATCACTGGCTCGTAGTTGCGCTTTAGCGCTAAAGCGCAACTACGAGCCAAATACAGAGATTTTACTTTTCGTTACATAGTTTGGTTTTATCTTGT
>NZ_JBALFF010000010.1:0-205380 GCF_036916975.1 Nostoc sp. | reverse complement strand
GACCTCATAACTTGAACATCCGAGCAAAAAGCTTGAAACTTCCCCTTCTGAACTCGAAATTTCGACCTCATAACTTGAACATCCGAGCAAAAAGCCTGAAACTTCCCCTTCTGAACTCGAAATTTCGACCTCATAACTTGAACATCCGAGCAAAAAGCCTGAAAATAAAGGTAATCCTTGAGCTAAAGTTGATAAATTAGATTCCGCAGACAGTGTTTGCGAAATTTCAGTATCTAAATTAGACCTCTTGCATAAATCACAAATAGGAACCCCACCCCGCCAAAGCTACGCTTTGTCTCCCCTCGCCGATGCTTTGGGGAGGGGATTAAGGGGTGGGGTGTTAGGGCATTTTGCAAGATATCTATTAATTTACCAGACGGTGCCTGGGCAATTTGCCATTCTAGATAAAAACGCCGCATCTGTTCTAGATTCGTTTTTGAAAAACCCTTATTGAATAACTATTCTCAAAATATTTTATGCAGAGACGCAATTTTACTCGCATCTCCACAATCTCTTTCCATGACTTTTACTGGGCGTTCACAAATTCCAAATAACCACTACTAAGTTCTTTCACCGCCAAGTCATAAAATTGTTTACCATGTTCAGGCGTTGCTAAAGCCGGATTTGATCCCATACGTCCATCTGGATAACGCACTCGAAAGTCAGCAGCGCTATAAATCCGATGTCCGCTTGCAACTTCTGGTGAAAGATATGCTTGCTTAATTGCATCTGGATAAACATACTGGGTGAGGGCTACTTCACTTGGCGTTGCATGAGAACCTTCTTGATCCCCATATAGTTCTTTCGCTAGCTTATATACAGAACCGCACATAAACCAGTTTGCAACTTGACATTGCACATATTGAGCATTCTGAATCTGCAAATCTTCTAAATGCGCGTAAGTTTCGGAAAAAGCCGCTTTCAGGGTAGCGATATTACCACCATGTCCGTTAATAAAGTAGAACTTGCTAAAACCAGCTTTGGCTAAACAAGTTACATAATCTCGCACTACTTGAATTAAAGTGCTAGGGCGCAGACTGATTGAGCCAGGAAAAGCAGTATGATGTAGTGCCATGCCCACATTGATTGTAGGGCCAACGATCGCGCTCGTTGCATCACCTACACCAGCTGCGATCGCTTCTGCACAAATGGCATCAGTACCAATTAACCCCGTTGGCCCATGTTGTTCTGTGGAACCAATAGGGAAAATAATCCCCTTTGACTGCTGTAAATAAGCTTCGACTTCTTGCCAAGTACTTAAATGCAGTAACATTTTTGATGATTTTCCTCAATAAAATGGCGGTGGGACGAAACCTTTACCTGCTAAACTCCCACTAACCTGATTATGAACTCTCTAGATTTTCTGTGCTGGCGAGAAGCTATAGCGGTTCCCATTCAGATGCGGTACAACAATCGCCAGGTGTAGGGGCATGGCACTGCCTGGCCCCTACCGATGTACCTCACATAAACCACAACCGCTATATGATAAATTTCAATAATAAGTAGAACGACTACTCAAAATAGTCGGGGATCTATGGCATTCACATTTTTAGTTATCAGCCACCAACCTCGCAAAAACTTTCTGCATTTCGAGGGAATGAGACTATTTATTTCTATGAATATTGTTTAGGGGATCAAGTCGCAACAAGTTTCGACAGATATGGATATGAGCAATTTATCGATTCTGCCACTTTATCCTGCGACAATCGCTGCCAACCCCCTTATAGTAAAAATCGAAATTGAATTATGAGATGTGGGTATTGTGGATCATCAACAAGATAATGGGGATCAATCTTCTCTGTTGACTAATCAAAGTAATAATGTTTTTATCACGTCTTTTGTAATTTCCCAAGTGCAAGACATACCAGCAGGAAAAGTCACTAAATCGCCTTCACCCATTTGCACTGGCTGTCCACCATCAGGAGTAACAACAACATCACCTTCCAAAAAGTAGCAAGTTTCTTGAGAATCATAAGTCCAAGGGAATTTGGAAACTTCCTTTTGGCAAATTCCCCATTTATAGACACCCAATTCATTGAGGCGTTCAAGTCTTAGGTTGATGCTCAATTTTAATTTCCATATTGTGTTTTATCTAGTTATCTTCAGCAGTAGGATTGAATATCCTCTCCACACTGATCTACTAAATAACACAAAGCGCGAAAACGCAAGTAGACAAGTTCGTTATAAAGGGGATTCAGCTTGCACATTGGCGGAATATGCCCTATTTTGCGACCAAAAAGCATCACATCGCGCTCGAATGGACACTGGGCAGGAATCACTTTAGCAATAAGTTTGGCTAATTTCCGATTCTGAATCTCAATTTTGTCCAGCCATTGACGTAATGGTTGCAGTAAATCTAATTTAGGTCTAGCAAATCGCTTTTTACGAGCTGTTTGATTCTTTTCTTCTAAAGGGCTAACAAAAACAGGCAGAAAAATACGCTGATTAAGTGTTTTAAGCATAGTCGTAGGCAAGGTTTTCCTTGTGTAGATGAACTATTTGCTGATTGGGAATATTAACATGTAATCTGTTAACCAATTTGCATTATGCTTGTAAATTCGGAAGGAAAAGAAGCACAAGGCAAATAATTTACATGCATCTTTGGGGGGAAATTGTTTAACTAATTGTTATTTAAGCCCACCAAATCAGGAAGAACTGTCCCGTTAAATACAAAATAACAAAGAAAATATAAAAATGGCATTTCTTTAACTTATCGATTGCTAATCTTAGAGATAGCAATTTTATATATTAAATATAAATGCCTGGTTCTCAAACTGGCTAGTATCTAAAGATGGACTTTTGTAAAGATAAAACAGTTTAGCTCTGACTCCATATAGACTTCGCTAGAATAAGCGTCTAATATCTAGCGATTTTATGCTATTAAATCTCTAGTAATCTGTCTACTATGTTACACTAGCCAACCTAGATATTATCTAATAAGTAGCAAGAAATCCTTTGATAATTCCAAGCTAATATACTTAGAACTTATACCATTTACAAGAATATTTTGCAATAAATGCATCGCGTGTAACGACGTACAGCAGTATGCCCCTAGCAATATAGCGCTTCTCACTTGGGCGTAATACAGTCTGAACCTCACCCCAGATTTGAGGCGTGCAAATACTCCCCTCTCCGTGAGTTCGGAGAAGGGTTGGGGGTGAGGTTTAAAAAAAAGTTTATGCAAAGGAAAACAGTTATATATATCAGATATTTTGTGAAAGCCTTTAATTACCAAAAAATGGTATAATCACAAAAATATTATTTCTGAAAATATCTCAACCCGTAACGATCTTGATATTTGCTGATATACTCTAGATTCTGTTGCTCTAATTTTGACAGCAATTTAGGTGGAAATGCTTTCGGTGAATATATAGGGCGACACGAAGGTTGCTTATTAAAGTAATCTTGTAATTCAGGAGTATTAAAAAAGGAATTATTTTTATCTAACTCACAGAAATTAGTTACTATGTAGTAAATAGTTCGATTGTTTTCCCGAAAACCAGCTTCATTTCAAATCGAGTAAACCTTCTTCTTTCAATTTCGGATTGAAGCGAATTTGCATTTGCAAACCACGCACTTCTAATAATTGCGTTGAAATTTCTGCTTCTACTCTCCGCGCCACATTTTTAAGAATTTTTATTTGTGCTAATTCATCATTAGCTGGATTTTGATAATTTACCTGTTCTTCAGGTGTCATTACGACTTTGACATCAATGGGATGAGTCCATTTTTCTTTTTGATCCCCATTCCCATTTCCCCAAGGGACACTGCCATTTTCAGCAATCCAAGCATTTTCGGTATTTTCTAAAATTGTGCGACTAGGGCGTTCAATAGTTTGAACTTTAACCCAATAGCATTGCTGTGGCTGACGGACTAAATGCTGTTTGAGGCTGAGGTAAACATCACGGGAGTATCCTACAAATTGCAGCACTTTTTCTTGATTAAAAATAGCATATACCCCGATTTTACCCTGAAATTGTTCGGGTAATTGGCCGCGATCGTCAATGTAAGGAATGTATTCCAGGGCTGTCAAAGAGGAAAGATTCGTTTCAAGAGCCATACATCAAATATTAAACTTACTATTTGTCTATTCTCAGGTGCATGAAGTACATCATATCAAAACCTCACCCCAACCCCTCTCCGATGCTTTGGAGAGGGAAGATAAACCACAGCTTTATCGGGTGAGGTTAAGCGATAGCTCATTATATTGAGAATTGCTAATTAGGTAGGCAAGATAAAACCAAACTATATAACGAAAAGTAAAATCTCTGTATTTGGCTCGTAGTTGCGCTTTAGCGCTAAAGCGCAACTACAAGCCAGTGATGATTATTTGCGCCCACTTACTTAATTAGGGGAAAACTATCTTAAAAATTACCCCTTATCCACTTTTTGGTAAATTGCACAAAGGCGACTGGGTTTAAAAATCTTAGCACTAAACATGAAATTTGGTGGTACGTTGATAATGGCATATTCATCAGATTCATGATATTTTTCAAATTCTGCTGGCATTCCTTTAGTGGTAGTTAAGCTGTAAGGAACTGGTTGGAAAAGTAATTCTGTAAATTTAACTTGCTCACAGTGCAACTGTTGACAAATTTGATTTAAGAAAGCAACGCTTGTTAATAAATTAAATAAAGTTTCTTGAGCTTGTGCTTCAAGAGTGAAACTGCTATCAAAATTATGGACGATTTTAAGGGACATTTTCTGTATAGGTAGCTATTAACGACTAAGTGATGCTAGAAGATGGCAACAATCCAAAAGTGCTGGACAACGAAGCCTGCCTTTTCGTGCAGATGAGCTTTGTGAAAAATTACCACCTTAAGATCAGCCTATTGGATTGTGTGACTTCTGTCAGCCACACGAGTAAGCTGGCATGATTAAGAATCGTGAAGTTTAGCAGATTTTCAGGGATAGGTGATTTTTCTTTAATGCTGTGCTGACAAACTTCAGATATTGTACTTACAAACATTAATATTAAATTTATATAGCGGTTCCTATTCAGATGCGGTAGAAGATTATATCGCCAGGTGTAAGGGCATGGCAGTGCCATGCCCCTACCGATGTACCTCACATAAACGAGAACCGCTATAACGACTTCCAAATAAAAAATATTCAATTATTTATTGTGGGGTAGACAGAACTAACCCATGTAGCTACCCGATGCGCTAAATGTCAGCATTTTGAGATAAAAATTAGTATTATTACCGAAAATTAGTAGTATACTGCGTTGCGATCGCAATAAGCTTAAAAGGATTGAATTTACGTTAACAGTGTTGTTGTTTTTTGAAAAGTGACAACAGCAAACACATAAGTCCCATTACTACCAACGACACTGAAGAAGCAGATTCTGGGACAGGCTGAGGGTTTTGCACAGGCTGATAATTGATGAAACTTCCTTGAATTGGGCTTAGTGATGCCAAAAGTTGCTGAATATCGTTAGATATATTAGTGTCATTACCAACACTTTTAGAAGAGATGAGGCGGTTAAAAGTTTGGCTACTTGATGCATCAAAATCTCCTGTTAACCCAAGAAAATTTTTGCCTATTTTACCTATAACAGAGTCAATCAGATTGTTAGCATCAGTCTTGATCCCTTGTGAGGATAAATTTAAACTGCTGATATTATTGACGTTTCCAATCTTTGTGTTGTCAGTATTCGCTAACCAATTGCCATTACCAATAATTTGATTTCCATTGGTAAAAACCCAGTTACCATTACCAATAATTGTGTTATCTGTACCGAAATCCCAATTGCCGTTTCCAATGGTTGCGTTGTCACTGCCGAAGTGCCAATTACCATTACCTAATGTTGCATTATTACTTCCGTCGTCCCAATACCAATTGCCGTTACCAAGGGTTGTGTTATTCTTTGCAAATAGCCAGTTGCCATTACCGATAGTTGCGTTGTCATTATTAAAGTTCCAGTTCCCATTGCCAATGGTTGCGCTGTTACTGCCATAATTCGAGTTAAAATTACCAATAGTTGCGTTCTTACTACCAAGGTTCTTGTTACCATTACCAACTGGTGCGTTGCTCTTATTAAAGGTTTTGCTACCAGGATTAGATGTATTAGGAGCGTTGCTAAAGGGTATATTATTACCAAGGACTTCTTTCAACGGATCGAAAGGCGATTGTTGAAGCAAACTTCCAGCACCTGCGCTCGCATTCCCACTACCTGCAAACGGGTTATTACCCCCACTTGGAATGGCATTACCACTGCCTGCAAATGGGTTACTACCCCCACTTGGAATGGCATTACCACTGCCTGCAAATGGGTTAGTAGCCCCACCTGGAATCGGATAACCACTGCTTGCAAAAGGGTTACTACCTCCTGCCAATGTGTTGTCAATACCTTTGAAAAAGTTATCACCTAAAATTAACTTTAATCGAGCAAATATTAATTGCTGAAGCCCACTGCCAGCATCGCCTGCAAACGGATTAATACCACCACCTGGAATGGGATTGTTACCGTTACCTAATAACAGATTGCTACCACCCTTCAAGAGGCTGGCTTCAGCAGACAAACTGCCATTGGCAGCAAAGGGACTAACGCTGTTAGAACCACCTGCACTTAAGGGATTAACTCCACCATTAAGGGGATTGACAGCAGACGCTTCCATTGGCACTAATTCTCCTTTTTTTAGTTAAAAAGTTATCGGGTCTTCAGTATTTCTTATACCAATTATGAATTTGCTAAACTCAAAATCTCTCTACAATAAAGGCTTTGATAATCTTACCCTCAAACTAACAGAAAACATTGCCTAAATCTTTACCTATAAATAGTTCTAGGGCGTAAAATAGCAAACTAGTACAATAAGGCAGAAGTCACATAACCGATAATACACGTTTTTCAGCTTTATCAAATGGTATGTTTATTTTCGCCAAACTGTACTAGCATACTATGTACTGAAGAACTCATTATTGTTCCGCTCTATTTATTATCTGCTGATTTTTGCAACGATTCTATTAAGCAAACGGGATTTATTGACCGCCAAATGATGGGATTCCTCCACCACTACCACCAAATGATGGGATTCCTCCACCACTACCGCCAAATGATGGAATTCCTCCACCACTACCACCAAACGAGGGAATTTCTCCACCACTACCACCAAATGATGGGATTCCTCCACCACTACCACCAAATGATGGGATTCCTCCACCACTACCACCAAATGATGGGGTTTTTCCACCACCCAGTTTCTTGTCAACCTTTGAGTCAACTAGCTTGTCAATAGTAACCCTCAAATCGAACCCGTTCGGTATTTCACTTGTGCTAATACCATAGGTCTTGCTACCAGCACCAGTCAAAGGGTCGCTACCACTTGCGGATGGCTTACCACCACTTGCGAATGGGTTACTACTGCCACCAGCACCAGTCAAAGGGTCGCTGCCACTACTTTGCTTACCACCACCTACGGATGGGTTACTACCGCCTGCGAATGGGTTACCACCACCTACGGATGGCTTACCACCGCCTGCGAATGGGTTACTACTGCCACCAGCACCAGTCAAAGGGTCGCTGCCACTACTTTGCTTACCACCACCTGCGAATGGGTTACCACCGCCTGTGGATGAGTTACCACCACCTGCGGATGGCTTACCACCAACTGCGGATGGGTTTACACCGCCTGCAAAGATATTCCAGAAGTTGTCGCCAGCAAAAGGATTACCACCATAGGCTAAATCAGGCTTACTGCCACCGCCAGCACCACCAGCAGCAGCACCGCCACCAAATGGGCTTTTGCCACCTTCTCCCTTACCAACACCACTGAATATATTGCTGAGGTCTTTATCACTAAGAACTTCTGTCAAGCGACCGAAGGGTGATTGTCCAAGCGGATTGTTCCCACTAGTAGAGGGGTTACCGCTACCACTCTTACTTGAATTTTCTGCCATTAGAATTAATCCTCTTATTGTTTTGATAAAAATCTTGCTAGCATTGCAACATAAAATAGACAAAAATTAAGTCTATTTTGTGGCTTTCTTGTTGTCTTTTTGTTAGCAAAGCTAGTTAGTAGCTATTAGATTATTTGGTTATCTTTGTTAAGTCGAGATAATCGATTTTTAATCAATGCTACTTACAATTACAATTTATATGATTTAATTTTGAAGGACAATGAAAAATATTTTGATATATTTATCAAACTTGTAGATATTTTTAGAGAATGGTTTAAAAAAATAAACTTATATTTTGTATAAAAAAATTAAATTGAGATTAAATATTATATTGCAATGAACAATCTTTTGATAAATTTGCTAAATTTTTAGATATTTAATTAATTTGCGTTTAATCGGCGTTCTATCACTTTTATCCGACGTAATACCGCAAGGCTGATAACAATAAATAGCACGGTTTCTGGCACTCTGCAATACGTTGCATCATATTAGCACCACTACAAAGTGCAGCGAAAAAAGTTTCAGTGCAGAGATTACTTCAAATAAATCAGCAAATTCAATCCCGGAATTGTGCGAGAAAGTGTCCATAAAACGAGAGTGATGTAAATTAAACCCAAACTCCATTGATACCAAGCGAGCGCAGAGATGATCCCAGGTAGGTGTTCGTCTCGCAGGCGAATGTCGTTAAATCCTAATTTCACTAGGTTGTTGAGACTAAAATCATAGTAGTTGAGCCAGTTCCAACGGCGATCGCCCAACAGAGGCATATATCGTTCCCGAAATGTCTGATTCCTTGGTATGACTGGCAAACGTCCAATCAATAATCGTAGCTGGCGGAATGTCCCGTCTTCTGTGAAGTAAGAAACATCCATTAAATCATGATAACGACCTTGTTGGTAAAGTCGGATCAATAAAACCATTGGGATGGGGACAATAATTATTAAAAGACACCCCAATGTTAGCCAAGGTTGTTGAGCATTACGAAAGATGGCTAATAAGCTTAAGAATTCTAAAACGCTAAAACTGATTAATATCGAAATGGTTTCGTAGGATGTGGGAATAATTGGTACAGGATGTAGCCGACGATAGCGATCCACTAACCAAAAGAGTAAACCGAAATAAGCGATCGCAACTCCTCCCACGCCAAACACTAACCAAAAATTCGTACCATAGCCACTCAACAACAGCAGTACACTCAACCCCAACCAACTCCAAGCTTGCAGTAACCACCCAATGATAGAAAGGGGTTCACCAACAATTAAGCGATGTCTAGCGACAAGGCGTTGCACATCTACACTCAGTTGTGTGTACTTTTCTAAATCGATATCTGCTAAGGTGAGTAACTCACTGCTGTTACGAAACGATTTTATCAGACGACGCTGGGCGATCGCTTCGGCTTGAGTTGCAGAAAAACCCAAGTTCATCAAACTTGCAACAGTTGCACTATTAATATTTGTAGCCGTCAAACGGCGACTCATTTCTATTAATCGCAGTTGTTGTTTTGTGTATTCCAGTTCATTAGCATCGGCAACTTGTTGTTGCTGACGAAAATTTTGTCCCAAATTCCGCAAAATGTTCTCATTACCTTGCAATGTAGGGATGCAGAACATCTTACCAATCTGACCCGGATTACCTAAAATTTTTGCTTGGTTAGAGTTAAAAGTTAAACCAGGTACGCTTAAACAAGCTTCTGTAGAAAACCTCGCATCACTAAAATCTGCTTGGTTAAGGATGCTCGCACCTTGCAAATTTACCGATTGATTAAACTCCACTTCTCGAAATGTAACAGCTTGGTCAAAAGTCGCTTCTGTTAAAAAGAGGGACTGATTAAAATTTGCTTTAGTAAACTGGGCTTGATTTGCAAAGTGGACATCAGAAAAATCAGCATTATCTCGCCACTGACCACTATTGAATTTAGCCAACTGCTTAAAATCTGCTTGGTTGAAGTTGGTATTTTTTTCAAAGATACTGCCTTGAAAATCAGCAAGTTCTTGAAATTGAGTTTGTTTAAAATTAGCTTTATCAAAAAAAATACTGCCTTGAAAATTACTTAGTTGCTTGAATTTAGCACCGCTAAAGTTGACAGGACGAGCAAATCTGGTTTCAACCCAATTAGTGGATTGCAGAAAAGTTGCACCTTGGGCATCCACAGACTGAAGAAAGAATGTATTAGAGAACTTCATTTCGCCATTGAAACGAGTTTGCATTAGTGTTAAGACACCACGAAAGACGGCGATTTCACTGGATGGAGTTGATTGTGTTCCCAAAAGCGATCGGCAATCTTTCGAGTTTGTGAGTGACTCCAGACAAATGAGGCGCAAACGTTCTAATTCTTGTTGTTCGGTGGCGGTGAAAATCGAAGCAATGGCTTGGGCGTATAAGGGGGTTCTTAAACCCAAATCACTGCCCACAAAATCTCCTAAAATTAAGGTATAGCTGAGGTCTAAACCCAGAGGTTTTGCACCTAGTCCTTTTCGCATGAGTTGGTAAAAAGCATCACGAAAGCTAGCATTTTCTGGACGCAAATCAATCACCATCTTCTGCAAATCCACCGTCAAATTGCCTTCGCGGAGTGTCGGTGTGCGGAGACGTTCTTGTAATAATTCTAGGGTTAAGGGTGTGCGTTCTGGTTGCGTTTGTGCTGCCCAAGTTGGTAGGGGGAAAAAGAGGAGAATTGATAAAACGCAAAGGAACGCTAAGGAAAGCGCAGAGGGGCGCAGAGAAAACCCTTTGCGTACCTTTGCGTTTAACCTCTGCGTACCTTTGCGTTTAAAAAATAAATTATGCAAATTGTTCGATCAATCGTCGCTAATGAGTAGAACAATTTTACCTGTCACAGAACCGCTTTCAATTAGTTGGTGTGCCTTGGCTGCTTCTTTTAAAGGAAATTTGTGGCTAACATGGATTTTTAATTTGCTTTCATCGATCCAGGTGGCACATTGTTCGAGAATTTCTGCCTGGTGTTGGAGGCTTTCTTCTAATCCTAGCAACGCTGGTGTGAGCATTAATTCTAAACCAATGCGGAGATTGCGTTGTCTAGCAGTTTTCCAAACAGTATTGGCATCTGGTTCGAGAATTGTCACAATATCACCATATACTCGCACTGCGGGGAAGGTTTTGTAAAAGGTTTCGCCGCCTACGGTATCAAAAGCCAAGTCTACGCCTTCGCCGTTTGTCCAATCTAATGCTGCTTGTACAAAGTCTGTTTGTTTGTAAAAAATTACATGATCGGCACCTAGTTGTTTGACAAAATCAGCTTTTTCTTCAGAACCCACTGTGGTGGAGACAGTAGCACCTTTGAGTTTCGCCAATTGAATTGCTACATGCCCTACACCACCAGCACCCGCATGAATCAAAACCCGTTCTCCAGGTTCCAATCGTCCCCGTTCGTATAAAGCTTCCCAGGCGGTGATTAAGACTAAAGGTGCTGCTGCGGCTTCGGCAAAGGAGATAGACGCGGGTTTACGTGCCACAAACCGCTCATCCACAACGGTATATTCAGCGTAATTACCTTGGTGTGCGCCCAAGCCACCATAGCAAAAATATACTTCGTCGCCTGAGTGAAAACGCTGAACATTAGCACCCACCGCTTCGACGATACCAGCACCATCACATCCTAAAATTGTCGGCGTGCGATCGGGGTAGAAACTGCCTCGGCTACGAAGTTTAGTGTCAATGGGGTTAATACCAGCCGCCACCAAACGCACTAAAAGTTCAGTATTCCGTGGAACCGCAGGGTTTGGCACTTCTTGTACTTGCAGAACTTCGGGACTGCCAGATGCTGTCATCAAGACTGCTTTCACAACTCTTTCCTCCTGGCTTTAGATGCACGTTCTTATGCAACTTTAGCGCAAGAGGGTGGACACAAAGTTATGTTTGAGGGAAAACTGCGATCGCATCTACACTATTGTATTGTGTAGTTGGAAATTTGAAGAGTGAAGAGAGAGTGCTTGTCGCCAGACATTGCGCTTTTGATTAGTAAATTATACAAGGGTCGATTACTTTTGGTAATGTTATTTGTATCCCCAAGATTAGTAATTTGGGGAATTCTGCATACTTACTCGTTGGTGAACTGACGCAATGTAAGAAATACTATTTAATTTAAAGTATTATATGTTACTTTGTTAAGATATTTATTTTCACCAAAGGAGTCTAAGTAAAATTGTTTAAGAGTAAGAGGAATTTATGACTAAACTCTCCATAGAGCAAATGCTTTACTTGCTTTACACAGTTGCCTACTCAGATAAGGGTACGGTAACTCAAGGTACTGTCAAAGAGCATTTGTCTAAAGAACTCAAAAGAAATACTGATGATATATATAACACTCTGTACCAGCAAAATTTCCTAGAATCTCCCAAGAGAAGGCGCATTTCAGTCACAGAAGAGGGCAGGAAAGCGCTTGTCGCTAATCTACAAACTACAGACTACGAATTCGACTCTTCAAAAGGACAAAAAGTTCTAAACACTCTTCTGCATTGCCTTAAGCTGACATCGTTGAAAGACTATGTTTCTTCTGTGACTATAGAAGATATGGACTTTGACACATTCGTAGAAAAGTTTAAAGAACTATATTTTGCAGAAAGAAAACAACAAGAATTGCGTGGAGTAGTTGCTATTCGTAGTCAAGATATTTGCCAAAAGTTTAGTGAAAAAAATAGTATTTCTCAATCAAAGTTGGAGAATTACTTTAATAAACTAAAATCGACTGGCAAGGTTTTTGCTGTTACCGAAAAAGATGAAGAACTGATTCAGTGGGTAGAATAATAAATGGCAGAAGATGCAGGAAAGAAAAGGTTTATCAAAGATTTTCTTAAAGATGTTCAATCAGGTACTGGATTCATTGACGATATTAGAGTTGAACGCGTTGTTAGACCTCCAGCTTCAGATGGTGAAGGGTCTACAGCTAAAAGTCTTTCTGGACGAAAAATATCTAGCATAACCGAGTTACTTGGGGATGATCTCACGCATACCTTTGATGAGGGCTACTTCACATTTAGATTTGTCGCTGCTGTAGTTGGTAGTGGTAAGACTTCATTACTAACTTACTTGCAACAGTTAACTGAAACTAAACCCACATATGAAAATCACTCTGTAGTAGTTAAGTTTCTACTTTCTGATATACCAAGAGGTGGTAGTCATAGCTTTATGGATAAACTATACTGCCACATTCTAGCTGATACCTTCTATCAGTTACTACATAATGTAAATTTATCAGTGTCTATTAGAATTTTAACTGAACGCATTCTGAGCGATTATTTAAATAATCTTGAAGTCGCTCAACTTAAAGCATTAACAAAGTTGCAACCATTTCGTAGTAAGTTTAAAAATTATATTACAACCAATACTGTAGATGGATTTGAACAATTTTTCTTTTATATTATTTCTGAAATATCATCTGTAGATCCGAAATTTAGTTTTGTCTACCTTACAGATGAGTTAGATGCTTTAGAAAGATTTCCTGATGAAATTCAAGAAACAAGATTACTATTTAAAGAATTGATTAGAAGAGCATTTACAGACTTCAAGTCAAAAATACGTTTATTGATATATTTAGTGGGAACATCCAATAATGTAGATAGCTTCATTGCTGGTGATTCTGTTATTCAAAGCCTTGTAAATAACTTAGTTATTAATTTACACAAGGGTTATAGCAATGAATTTGCTCAGATTAAAGTCAAGATTGACGAGCGTATTCAAGGAGCTTACAAAGGGTACAAGTATTTTGAGCAAGCATGGCATATATTCAATTAGAAAGTCTGGCATCTGATCTAAAATTTACCGATGCAGTGAGAAAAAAACTTCAGGAAAAATTGAATAAAGGGGAGATTTGCTTTTGAAAAGAGTGATAATTCTTTAGAAGGGGTAGAAAGATGCGATCGCACTTAATCTCACAGTACGATTGCCCCAAGTATATCATTCCTAAAAAGGAAAAAACCGCAAAACATAATGTTTCACGGCTTTCAGTGTGGTGTGAGGAGTTTGACTATATATCATCATAAATTAGCTGCCCAACAACAACACACTCGTAACAATTTTGGTAACAGACTTTTTTTTGCGATGACACTCTCAGGTATACGCTGTAGGGGCAATTCATGAATTGCCCCTACCTTTGCCCCTACGTTAAAATAAGGGTTTTGGCTATTGTTTGGGTAAGCCCTGTTATTTGTCTTTAAAGCAAAGCACCACTACAACTAGAACCACACCCAGCAGTACAACCATAGCAATAAGCAGCAGTTTGTATCTCACTAATTAGGTCTAAACTGTCAGCTTCTAAGAGTTTGCTCACTGTCAAAGTTTCACCGTTGCGATTTTTCGCAGGTAAATTCATCATTTGGTTAAAGTCGCAATCATATACATTTCCTAGATAGTCAATTGAAAGTTCATCGCGGCACATCAAATGCTCAACTGTGCCAGGATTAAAATGTGACTCTAAAAACTGCAAATAGCTGGTGTACAGTTTTGTCCGTTCTAAATGCATTTTAGTTCTACCAACTGGTAGGTTGGTAATGGTGAAGAGGTTGCTAAACACAATATTAAAATGTTCTTGTAAGAACATTTTATAATCTCGTTCTAGGTTAGTCTGTTCGGGAGCTAAGGAAAATTTTTTATCCGTGGGTAACTGGGGATTAAATACCAAGTCCAAAATTAAATTTGGCTCTTTACCATAGCCAAGTTTGTTAAGCCACTGCAAAGCTTTGACTGAACTATCAAAAACACCAGCACCGCGCATTTTATCAACATTATCTGCTAGGTAGCAGGGTAGAGAAGCTACAACTCTTATTTGGTGTTGAGCAAAATATTCTGGTAAATCAGCAAATCCATCTTCAAAATAAATGGTCAAATTAGACCGGACAATCACCTGCTTACCAGTTGCTCTTGCTGCTTCTACCAATGGCTTAAATCCATAATTCATTTCTGGTGCGCCACCAGTCAAATCGACAATTTTAATTTCGGGAAATTTATAGATTAACGAAATCAATTGTTCGCAAACTTCAAAAGAAAGTTCTTCGGTACGTTTTGGGCCAGCTTCGACATGACAGTGTGTACAGGCAAGGTTACAACGCTTACCTAGATTAATTTGTAAAACACTAATTCCCTTTTTTGTCAAAGGAGAATTGAGTTTGTTTTTAAATGGTGTAACTTTTGATTGAGTTTGCATTAGTTACTAATCCTTAAATATGGCACAAAAAATATATTCAATTAATTTTATAACCTTGCAATAATCTGTAGGTTATTGCACTAATAATAGCAGCAGTTGGTAAGGTTAAAATCCACGATAATAATATCTGATAAAAAACACGCATATTGGCTTTTTTGGCAGTTAATCCTACTCCGAAAATAGAACCAACTGAAACATGTGTGGTGGAAACCGGAAGCCCAAATCGACTAGCTGCAATTACCAGAATTCCAGTTACTATATTTGCTGATAAGCCTTGAGTATGATTCAATGAGGTAATCTTTTAACTCATGGTTACTGCAACTTTTTGGGAGTTGAGTAAACCGCCAAGTGCCATTGCGATCGCAATCGTAATCATTCCCCCCTGAATTGAAAAATACTCAATAACTAAAATAAGTGATAAAATCTTGGGAGTATCATTTAATCCTCTAGCAAAACTGACAATTCCAGCACTGATAAAATGGCAAGCATCAATCATTTTTTGATTGACTGGTAGGTTCCATTTTGAAATGATATAGTTACATAAACTGTAAATTACTGCCCCAAAAAAAATAGCAATAATTGGACTGAGTAATAGAGGCAAAATAAAAGAAGTTCCCAAAGCTGCAAAATTAACTTGAAGTCCGATCGCAACTAATCCAGCGCCAACCAACGCACCTGTTAAACTGTGAGTTGTGGAAATGGGAAACCCCATAAGGGTGGCTATCAGTACAGTTAAACCAGCAGCAAGAGCAACCGCTAGATGAAACTCTGGGGAATTAGCGATCGCATCAGGTACTAGTCCTTTTCCAGAGAAGTTTGTAATTAGTCTATTTGCCCAGAAAGTTGCAGCAACAGCACCAGCTAAGGTTGTCAAAGTTGCCCACAAAATTGCTGTTTGATAGCTGCTAGTTCGGCTACCAAACAACGTTGCTACCCCTTTAAAGTTGTCATTTGCACCATTGGAATATGCTAAAAAAAGCGTGGCGATAAATAGACTAATTAACAACATTTTGGGGTTTATAAATTAACAGCAACCACCGCCGCTATAATGCCAGGTTGAATTCGTGACAATTATTTCTTCTGGCTTGATAGTCGCAAGTTTAGCAGCAGTTTTATCACACACTGCTGCGGGAATTCCACGCTGGAGTAGATGACCTGCTGAATCATCGAAAAAGGGTTCCAAACCAGCATAAACTGCTGTTTTTCCTGTAAAGATACAAGCACCATCTTCGGGAATAGCAACTTTAAACGAAACGGAATCCAGACTTTCTAAAAGTAGATGTTCGTCTAAATTATAACTGTGGGAATCTAGTAGACGGTAAGGACGACGGGCGCGAATTTCAACTTGACCAAAACCAGCATTCGTAATCCGTTCAGTATACTCTTGATATGTGAGTGCGCCTGATAAACACATGGCTCTGAGTCGTTCATCTTGTTGAAGATGGGCTGGAATTTGACTAGTAGCAATTGGATCGCTCATCTGCAAACGTCCGCCAGGTTTTAATACCCGATAGGCTTCTTTTAAAGCACGGGTTAAATCTTCTGGTTCAAAAATATTGAAAAGGCAATTTTGCGCCACGATATCGACGCGCAGATCAGCAACGGGTAAGTTAAAAGCATCGCCTTCGCGGATTTCTACAAAACTGGTATCAAACCACGGGTTTTCTTGAGCAGCAATTTCTAGATTGCGTGCAGCAGCTTCACGCATCGCCCCAACAGGTTCAACGGCAATAACAGCACCTGCATAACGGGAAAAATAAGCGAATTGCAACGCTTCTAAGCCACCGCCAACACCGACATATAGCACAGTAGGTTGGTTTCCTAGTTCGGTGGGGTGAACGGTGGTGCCACAACCATAGTTCATTTCCTGCATTGGCAAAGGAATTTTCAACCCTGGTAGTTGCAGGGGTGTACTTTGCACACAACAAAGTCCAACTTGCGGGGTTTCGGCAACTTCACGGTAAAATTGCGCTGCTGTTTCTAGATAAGTCATGCAGTTTTAGATTTTAGATGATGACAGCTTTGTGCATCCTAATATAATTAACTCTGAGTTGGATGAGTTATTGCTCAGATTGCCAAAAACCCCAAATTTTCCATCATAGGAAGATTTGGGGTTTTACCGTTATTTAACACTGGAAGGGGAATAAGAAGGTAGGGGGAGATGAGGGAGGGAGGGACAAGGATTAATAACCATTCCCCATCCCAAATTTAATCATGCAATGTGTAGCCGACACCACTCACAGTTTGAATGAGGCACTTTTCGTTATTGGCTTCAAGTTTCAGACGTAGATAGCCCATCTGAAGTTCGATGATGTTGGCATCGCCGATGAAGCCGTAACCCCCGTAACCCCAGACATCCTCTAAAATGCGATCGCAGGTAATTACCTGTCGCGGATGGGCTAGTAAATATTCTAGTAAATCAAATTCCTTAGCAGTTAACTCAATTAACCTCTGATCTCGGTACACTTGACGCGTGCGACGATTTAAAGTCAGGTCTTTAAATTCTAAAACATCTGCTTTGTATACTTGCTGGCTTCTTCGCAGGTGAGCGCCAACTCTGGCTAATAATTCATCAACGCTGAAGGGTTTAACGAGGTAATCATCAGCACCAGTGTCTAAGCCTACAATGCGATCGCTCACTTCATCTTTGACGGTTAATAAGATTATCGGCACTTTCTCAGCAATACTTCGCAAACGGTGGCAAATTTCCAACCCCGATAAACCAGGCAACATCCAGTCTAAAATTACTAAATCTAGATGTAACTTACGTGCTGCGGTAAGTGCAGTTAATCCATCGTAAGCAATACTAACTTGATAGCCTTCATAATTCAATTCCAATTCGACAAATCGTGCCAGTTTGACTTCATCTTCAACCAGTAAGATGTGGGTCATGATGATGTTATTGATTTCAGCAGGGTACGGTAAGCAAAAATACGGTTTGGAAACACTGTCTTCGAGGTGTTAGCTACTTAAATAGCCAAGCCAAACATCTAAAGTTGGGTGTACGTTAGCTTAGTATAAACCTGAGTAAGTAACAACCGTAAATCTACAATTACCGATCGCTGCTCGATCAAATAACGATCCAACTGGCTATTAGCAATAGGCTGTGACATCTTCACCGCATTCATCGGCAAGATAACAGAGCGCTTTAAAACGCAAACCAACCACTTCGTCGTATAGGGGATTTAATTTACACATCGGAGGAATATGAAATAGCTTCCGGCTAAAGAGCTTGATGTCCCGCTCAAAGGGACACTGAGCAGGAATAGCTTTGCACAGTAAATGAGCCAATTTGGAGTTATGAATTTCTATCGTTTCCAACCACTGGCGGACTGGATGCAGTAGATCATTCTGTAACCGGGTTTGAATAAAGTTTGTCATAATTTTTCACCTTTATAATTTCAAACTAGATCAGTTGGTTGTATCAGAACCTCTATAAATACATACGGTTAGATTCTATAGTTTTATGCAATGATTGCTCGTTCTTTGGTTCTCTACAGATATTTAGCATCTGATGAGAACTTTAGATCCTCACCCACCGCGTTCGTTAGTCGCTCATGGGGGAAACCCCTCTGAGTGACTAACTCACTAAAAACCTTGAATTATTCACCCTGCTCTACTTAGAATGAGTCTCTAGGCGCACTGTTAACTACAGATTCAATTGCCAAAATTCCCGATGGTTTGCCAAGGTGAGCATACTAGATATTGCTGAACTGCAAAACTATAAACCAACTTATTGGAGGCGCAGCTACTTACCCTAAAAAAGCATTCAGCTTCAGGTAAACTGCGAAAACTAATGACTAATGATTTTTTTAGTAACAAAAAGTTCCTTTTTGACCAATGGGCATCAAGTTATGACTGGCTCTTTCCTTCAGTGTTTGAGCCGTTCACAAACGGTTGCTAGAGTCCGTCGATTTACCAGAGTCAGCAAATGTACTTGATATCGGCTGTGGTACTGGACGCTTACTTGAGCGCCTTGCTACTCAGTTTCCCGACCTGCAAGCGATCGGATTGGATTTATCTGCTAATATGTTGCGGGCAGCAAGACAGAACAACCGCCACCGTCCGCGCTTAATTTATATTGAGGGGAAAGCTGAGTCTCTTCCGTTTGCTGATGGTCAATTTGATGCTGTTTTCAGCACTATCAGCTTTTTGCACTATTTGGAACCTAAACAGGTGCTTAGTGAGATAGCACGGGTACTTTCTCCCGGTGGACGCTTTTACTTGGTTGATTTTACCTGCTATATAAAACCTAGACAAAACTAGACATTACTTTTTACTTCAACGGGAGCATGGGAGCGGTTATCCCTCAGTAAACTTTCAAGATTTAGCCAACCTTGATAAATTAATAGCTGCATTTAAATCCCGATCAAGTATGTGTTTACAGTTACCACAACTATAAACTCTTTCTTTTAGTGGCATATCCTGGATGTGTCCACAATTAGAACAAGTTTTACTTGATGGATAAAAACGATCAGCTACGATTATTTCTGATCCAAACTTCTTAGCTTTATAGTTTAGTTGTCTTCTAAACTCACCAAATCCACAATCTGAGATTACTTGAGATAACTTATGGTTTTTAACCATATTACTTACAGCCAAGTCTTCAATAACTACTTCCGCGTGGTTTTTGCAAAGGTAAGTAGTTATTTTATGAAGAGTGTCAATCCTTTGATCCGCTACTCTAGCATGATATTTTGCTAGTTTTAATTTGCACTTGTATTTGTTATTTGAACCATTAACTTTTCTGGAAAATTGTCTAGATAATCTTCTTAATTTCTCTAGATTAGTTTTGTAATGTTTAGGGTTAGTAAAAACTCTTCCAGTTGATAGGGTAGCAAGTTCTTTAACTCCTAAATCAACTCCTACAACTTCGTGAGTTTTAGCAGTTGATTTGTGTTATTGTTCATAAGCAAAAGCTATAAACCAACTATTAGCTGTTCTAGAGATAGTGATTGATTTACAAGCCGCATGAGGTAGTCCCTCATAAGTTTTAACCCAGCCTATAGTAGGTAACTTTATTGTTTTACCGCCTACAGGTATAGGTTTTCCACTAGCATCTATCGTAAAACTATCATGTTTACCTTTCTTTTTGAAGTTAGGGTATTTACCCAGACCTTTAAAAAATCTAGAAAAAGCATCCCCTAAGTTATCAAAAGCATATTGGGTAATCTTTTGACAAATACCTTTTTCTTTAATCCAAGTAAACTCAGGTTTTACATGGTTGTTAAAAAATTTTTTGAGTAAATATTTGTCAGGCTTTAGTTCATCTTTATAAAGCTCATTCGAAGTAGCTAAACCCCAGTTATAAATAAACCTGGCTATACCTGCGTGTTTACTCATTATTATCTGTTGTTGCTTACTTAGTTTTAACTTTGTTTTGATAGATAAAAGCATTTGACACGACATGAACAAATATGCTACACAGTTATTATATACGTATTTAATAAGTTATGTCAAATATGCCTAGAAAAAAAATTTATGATGAGGATAAGAATAAGACAACTTTAAGTTTGACTAAGACAGCTATTAAGTGGTTAGAGGAAAAACAGGTAGAGCTAGGGGCTAATAGTTTAAGTGATGCCCTTGAGAAAATGGCTAGAAAGAAAGAGTAGTTGTCTAGCTTTGTCGAGAATTGTCTAGGAGATTAACTCCTAGACAATAGCTCCAAAAAAGAGACAGAACCTCAATTATTGCCAGTCTCTCCCCTTGGAATTAGACTCTATAGCCCTAATCAACGTCAACTTCTTGGCTCCTTGGCTGGGTTATTGTGTTTGAATCACCACTATTTACTAGGGCCTGTGTTGCTAACAATTTTTGCTAAACCTCAGATTTGAAAATGGGGAATGGGCGAAAGTAAAGGGTTGGAAACATTTTGTATCAAGCCTTTTTCTGCGTATCTTAATTACGAATTACGAATTACCTTGATATTCCATGAACACCACAGGAACTCTAAACAGGCTTTTAGCTAATTGCGAGAATCTAAATTTCCCCTTGAGCGAAGACTTACCTCTTGTCTTGGGAATTTGTGGCAAGTCTTCAAAAGATATTGGCACAAAACCAAAGCGGCTGTAAAACTGCGCTAGTCGCTGACCTAAACATTCAAGATAAAGTGGTTGCGTTGCTGTATTAATCAAATGCTGGGTTAGCAAAGTACCCAAACCGCGACCTCTCCAAGCTGATGCAACGACCAAACTACCAAGTTCTTCTGCCCCTGAGAAATTACGTAGCTGTCCACAAGCTACCAGATTGGGTAGGCTTTGCCCGTTGTAGCCATCGGATTCAATTACCCAAAATTGCTGCCAATTTAATTGGGTTGGGTCGAGTTTCGCTGAAAACACCAGCAATCGAATCGACCACTTATCCGCAGAGGTTGCCTTGCGAAGTATACACCCAGATGGTAACGATAGATTGCTCTGATTCATTAATTACACAACGATTAGTTTGTATCACAATTAAGCTGTTCCACAAATAAACATTAGGTACGAAATGTAGGGGCAATTCATGAATTGCCCCTACAGGAAATCGGGGCTTTCACTGCATAGAAAGCGTTGTAAGGTTAAAGCACTCTACATTTCTAGATTTTTTTCAGCATACATGAGTAGTACTAAACAATACTTCCGATAGAGGTAGTAATCAGCCATAACTATATCTGGATAGATGCACTCACACTCCTAATCTTCTTAAGATAATACCAACAATAAAATTATTAGGAATGTGATAATGGCTGAACAACAAAAATCTGGTAGTCAAGAAACTACACCCGGTTCTTCTGGTAATTACGAAACCACTCTTGACGAAAGTCAGCGCAAAACTGGCGATAGTGAAAAGAGCGATGCTAAACCCACTGCTACACCAGAAGCACCAGGAGAAGATGGTGTAGCAGGTAGCCCCAATCAGGGAACTGAGTCACGTTAATTGGTTTTAAGTTTACTAAGTTGCAATGATCTACTTGGGTTTTTTCTAGTAACCCCGATTTACTCTTTGAGTGGATAGTTGTGGTTTATATCACGATTATCCACTCATTTTTGTTGTGTTGCTGCTGTCGATCCTGCTCGATTGTCAAAATGAGAATTTCACAATGCTGTATTAGCCATGAAAGAAGTTGTGCGCGCACAATATGGCTCAGATAGCGAGCGAGAAAGCTCAAGCAATTCGAAATCAAGAAAAATCAAATCGCAAGCATCCCAGTCGCAAAAATTCGGTTACGTTGCAAGTTAATCAACGTGAACCCTATACAAACGGATTTGATATTACTAGGTAAAACCTGTCCCTCTCCAAAGCATCAAAGAGGGATGTCCGATAGGACAGGGTGAGGTTTTTCTTTTGTTTTGCTAATTCGATGACTTGTGTGTACAGGGTAGACAAGCGAGGAAGGGGTGGGGTTCTTATATTTCCAACTAAACTTTTGCTTCCAAAGACTTGAGTAATTCGGTATTCACACCCGATTCACGAGTCAGGGCAATTTTGCCAGTGCGGGCGACTTCTCTCAAACCAAATTTTTGCAACACCTGCACGATCGCTACCATTTTACCTGGATCTCCCACAACTTCTAAAGTGAGAGAATCTTCCGCTACATCCACGACTCGCGCCCGAAAAATCTGAGACAGTTCGATCACTTCTGAACGATTGCTGGTACTAGCATTCACCTTCAAAAGCATCAATTCCCGCTCTACGCAAGGAGTTTCGGTAATATCCTGTACCTTAAGGACATTGACTAACTTGTATAGTTGCTTGGTGAGTTGCTCGATAACGCGATCGTCACCAGGTACAACCATCGTAATTCGAGAGACTCCTCCTTGTTCAGCAGGGCCAACAGCAAGGCTTTCAATATTAAAGCCGCGACGGGCGAATAAACCAGAAATGCGGGAAAGAACACCCGCCTCATCTTCTACCAGAACTGAAAGAGTATGTTTCATCTTCGCCAACAGAGGCTAGGGCAGGTTTAAAATAATGCAGATAATAGTACTGCTTTGTAGAATTCACTCATTCAAAATTGCTTGAGTGACAAACTATTGACATTTTGCCAAATGTGTGTATTTTTCTACTGATATGTACTACTGCACTAATAATTAGTGCGACCTTTTATTGTAAACTCATACTTGCACTCATTGCATTCTCTAGAGAGAAATTAGGTAGAAATCAAGCAATGCATCTATTTTGATTGGTAGATGCGGCATTTTTGTAAAGCTTTTACACTCAGGTTCAACAAGGCTGTAATAGGAGAAAAGTTTTTATGGGTTGGTTAAAAAGATTATTTGGAATGGAAAAACCTGAAAATGCCGAAGTAAATCCGGCTCCGCAGTCAATAGCGGCAGATGATAGTGGTAACGTTGAGACGCAATCAATACCCCCAGAACGTGTAGGATTAAGCGGCGAATATGACCAAAGTGGTTTAGCAAAGCGGGTAGCATTGGCATTTGATGAAGATCCCGCTCTCGATGACGTTGATACCCTTTGGGTTGCTCAAACGGGTAGCGTTGTGGTGTTGAAAGGTGAAGTTCCCAGTCAAGACGTTCTTGATAAGATGATTTCTGTAGCTACTGGTGTGGATGGGGCTACAGATGTTAATAGTGAGCAAGTCACGACTGGCTAGGTTGTTCAGGACAATAACATTTAGGGAGTAGGGAATGGTTGGCGATGCCTGCGGCGGGCTACGCCTACGCTAACCCACCTCCCAATCCAATCTAAAATAGCTTGGTTGACTTGTTCAGGGCATTCATCATGGGGACAATGGCCTACATTCTCTAAATTCAGCACTTCTAACTTCTCGTTGTATTGGCCGAATTGGCTAGCCAAGGCTGGAGGAACAAACCGATCCTTTTGTCCCCAAATTAACAACATCGGAATTGTTAAGGTTGGTAATACTGTCTTGACACTGGGGCTAAAGTTAATACCGAGCGTAGCTTTGAACAAAGCACTAAAAGCTCTCGCAGAACCTTTATCTTGGGGAGGCTCTGCTAAAATTTCTATGAGTTCATCGGTAATTGCTTCTGGGTTGGCGTAGGCGAGACTTGCCCAGCGACGCAGCACCCCAGGACGACGCACAAAGTTAAATACAGGTTTAAGAATCAACGGCGAAGCGACAATATTTTTAATTGCTCTGACAAGCGGTTGCAGCACAACCGGAATTGCTTCTTGTTCTAGTGAAGGGTCGGGTAAACTCATCATCACCATACCCAGCACCATATCGGGGTGAGTGGCGGCCGCAGCCATCGAAATCAGTGAACCGTTGGAATTACCTACCAAAATTACTGGTTCACCGATAAACGTTTTCCAAAAATCGTAAACCTGTTCAACCCAGAGTTCGATGCTGTAATTAGCTGCGGCTTTTTCAGAAGCGCCAAAACCTAGCATATCGATGGCGTAAACTGTGTGATGCTCACCCAACACTTCTAAATTATGTCGCCAATGACCAATAGAAGCGCCAAAGCCATGTAGCAATATCAGGGGTGTTGTTTTATGGTGATTTTGGCTAGGGCGAATGTAAGTGTAGCGAGTTTGCCAGCCGCGCCAAACCCAATCCCTTTGATTACCAACCCGTTCCTGCCAGTGTAGTGTAGTCGTCACAGTCTCCTTTAATTCATCAGCGTAGAAATACTATTATAAAACTTTGATTTTTCACCTTATGTGGAAAAACCAACACGAAACCTAACAAGAACAGCCCCTTTCCTACACGGGGATGAAAGTAAAGTTCAAATTACATTACTTTTGCTATATGTCCTGCATCTGTGAGCTTGGTATTCTGGAGATATGATGTTGCTCCGTGCGATCGCCTACGGTGGGCGGTTATGCGATCGCAAAAAGTATTGCTAAATAATTGTAATAATATTTAACATAAGTCTAGGTTGTGTAATTTAGATTAACTATTGCAAAGAAATTTTCAGAGACTTAGTAGAATGGCAAATACAAGGACGCAACTCTTTTATGGATTAGTTATTCTAGAACTGTAGACTATGTTTTCAGTCCTGAGTTATTTTTGTATTTTGCCTCTGAGGCATACCAATTTAAAACCACACCAGATCCTTCATTAAGAGCTCCCACAAATCATAATGCCTGTGATTGAGAAGAAAAGAACTCGCGATCTGCCCCAAATTAACGAACGAATTCGCTACCCGAAGATTCGGGTAATTGATACTGATGGTGCCCAACTGGGAATTATGCTCCCACAGGAAGCACTACAACTAGCAGAAGAGAAAGAGTTAGATTTGGTGCTAATAAGTGACAAAGCTGACCCGCCAGTTTGTCGGATTATAGACTACGGAAAATACAAGTTTGAGCAGGAGAAAAAGGCGCGGGAAGCCCGGAAAAAGCAGCACACGGCTGATGTGAAAGAAGTTAAGATGCGTTACAAAATAGAAGAACACGACTACAACGTGCGTGTCAAGCAAGCAGAGCGCTTTTTGAAAGATGGCGATAAAGTTAAAGCTACTGTCATGTTCCGGGGTCGAGAAATTCAACACAGCGACCTAGCAGAAGATTTGCTCAAGCGAATGGCAACGGATTTGGAGCCTTATGGGGAGCTGCAACAAGCACCTAAAAAAGAAGGGCGAAACATGATGATGCTCATCTCGCCGAAAAAATAATCCTCTAACTCTATTAATAGACCAAGTTTGAAAATCCCCTGCCTTTTAGCCAGGGGATTTTTTGATGTTTTGTTTCCATGCAACATACGCCCAAAACTCTGAGGTTGTATAAATTTATCTAAAATCGATAATCCTGAAGCCTAAGTGGGAAACATAATACTCAGTTGCTTAGGACTTTTGCTATTTCCAGGAGATGAGGGAGACAAAGAAGTATTTTCTTCCCCTGCTCCCCCCTGCCCCCTGCCTGACTTTTCACGGGATCTGGAAAACCTCACTTCTATTTCTCTCTCCTTATAGGAGAGAGACTTTGAATTTTCCCACTTAGAGTGTCGGGAAGGGGGCTAGGGGGTTAGGTCAATCTTAGCTTTTCCATATACCGTGAAAAGTCAGGCCCCCTGCCCCCTGCCCCCGCCCCCGCGGTGATACTACCAGAAAATAAAACTGCATGGAACTGAAAAATCACTGGTTGACTGCAAATAAAATTGCTTTACCACGACTACGACTACTACAGTGGGTGAATCTCCGACCAGAGGAGAGCGAACGAACTCAACTTATGTTCTTTTTTTACACAACTGTATGTGTAGGATTGCGGTGGGCAGAGGACAGCACTGTGGCGCTGTTTCTTGATGAATATGGAACTCAGCTACTACCGTGGATGTATATTGCTAGTGCCGTTATGAGTGCAGCACTGGTTTTTTTATACTCTTGGCTACAAAAGATTTTTCCTTTGCGGCGCGTGATTGTAGCGATCGCACCTTGCATGTTAATGCCATTACTATTATTAGTTGTATTACGTTGGGGAGCGCATGTTTCATACCTAGCAGTTATTTCGGCATTTATGCTGCGGCTGTGGGTAGATGCACTTTATGTAGTCAATGACCTCAACACTTCCATCGTCGCCAACCAAATATTTAATATTCGGGAGATTAAACGGACTTACCCACTGGTGAGTAGTGGGCTTTTAGTAGCAGATGTACTCAGTGGCTTTAGTTTGCCTTGGCTAGTGCAATACACCACACTAAATAAGATCATCTTCATCGCCTGTATAGTAATTTTATTAGGATCGGGGATTTTATTCTATTTAACTCATCAATATCGAGCGGCTTTTCCTGAAACCCCACAAAGACTAGTTGCTGAAGAACAAGTTTCACGACAGCGTTTTATTAAAAGTCCCCTGAAGCGATATGTTTGGCAATTGTTTGCTTTTGTCGGTCTGTTACAAGTCATTGGGTTGTTAATAGATTTTCAATATCTACGCGAACTCAAATCTAATTTGAGCGACCGAGAACTCGCCAGCTTCTTAGGTCTTTTTGGTGGGACGTTGGGACTGTGTGAGTTGTTGTTGCAGTGGTTTATTTCCAGCCGGCTCATCGAACGAATGGGGGTATTTTTCACAGCGACGCTTTTACCAATCACCGTCGGCTTTTCACTACCAGGAGTGCTGGTATTATTTTATTTAATTCCCGCGATCCAATCGCAAAGCTTTTTTTGGGGTTTGGTAATTGTCAAATTCTTTGATGAACTGCTGCGCTACACCTTTGTCATGAGTAGCGGCCCCATCCTGTATCAACCGATTCCAGAGGCAATTCGCAGCCGGATGCAGACTTTATCTGGGGGAAGCGCCGAAGCGATCGCTACAGGTTTGACAGGAGCGCTAATTTTTGCAACTATATTGTTTTGTGGACGGTTTGTAGCCGTACCGTTGCAAAAGTGGGTGTTAGTAGCAGAAACAATGCTGATAACTGGCACCTGTTTAAAAGTAGTTTGGGAATTGCGATCGCGCTATGTTGAACTGTTAGTCTTGAGTGTGGCACGGGGTCAATTGAGCGCAACCAATGTCGGCTTACGATTCTTCAAGCAAGGTGTAGTCAAAGCCTTGGGAGAAAAAGGCAGCGAGGCAGATAAACGCTCTTGCATTGAACTTTTAGCCCAAATTGATTCTCTTGGAGCTGCGGAAGTTTTAGCACCTCTGTTAGTCAAGTTAACCCCAGATTTGCAGCGCCAAAGTTTGGAAGTCATGCTGATAGCAGGTGCAAATCCCGCTTATGTATCCGCCATCCGTCCTTTGCTAGAACAATCCCAACAAACTAACTCCGAAGTTTTCGCCTTGGCGCTGCGCTATATTTGGCTGGCTGAACCAAATCCCAATTTAAGCATCTTAGAAGAATACCTGAACCCCCGGCATAACTCACTCATCCGCGCCACCGCCGCCGCTTTAGTCTTACGTCAGGGAACGCCTATGCAAAAGGTAGCAGCTACCCAAACCATGCGCCGGATGTTGACTCATAAGCAAGAACGGGAACGGGTAAATGGAGTTAGAGCGCTTAGAGAAGCAGTTTATTTGCAAGCGTTGCGGATTCACATCCCGAATTTGTTACAAGATGAGTCGTTACGGGTGCGCTGTGCCGTATTAGAAATGATTGCAGCAACCCATTTAGAAGAGTACTATTCGGCACTGATAGCAGCCCTTTATTACAAATCAACCCGCACTACAGCAATGTCAGCTTTAGTGCGATTAGAGAATGAAGCTATAGAGATGCTATTACGGTTAGCTACCAATATTTACAAACCAGAAATGGTGCGAATGTATGCTTGGCGTACTATTGCTCAAATTGGTACTCAAGAAGCATTAGATACTTTATGGGAAAACTTGGAAACATCTTGGGGTACAACTAGGGATTATATTCTTCGCAGCTTACTAAAAATACATAAACAACCCGGAATTACAGGTTTAGCGGATCGATTTTATGAAAGTCGGGTAGAAAATTTAATTGAGCAGGAATTAAAGTTTTTAGGCGAGATTTACGCTGCATATATAGATTTGAAAATATTAGACGAAAAAGAAAATCCTCAATCTAGGGAGAGGATTGTGATTGTCTCTGAATTACTGCAACGCGCCTTTTTAGAATTGGAATTCGATGTCAAAGAGCGGCTGTTACTGCTACTGAAACTGCTTTACTCGCCAGAAAAGATGCAGGCAGCAACATTTAATCTGCGATCGCTCTCAGTGGTAAACTTAGCACGAGGGTTAGAAATCCTAGAGCATACCATAACTTTGCCTTCAAAGTCTTTATTGCTGAATATTTTAGATAACCAACCAGTGCCAGAAAAATTGCAACATCTGGTAGAAGCTAAAATCGTAGAATATGAAAATATGGTAGTTAGCGATCGCCTCCACAGATTGCTGATGTTGGGTAACTTCCTTTCTGACTGGTGTCTAGCCTGCTGTTTTCATTTTGCTCAAGTGACTCGCACGCCACTGACAAGTTCTGAGATATTAGTGAGTTTGCGTCATCCAACCGGCTTTGTTAGAGAAGCTGCGATCGCATACTTAAATATGGTTTCACATCGCGTTATTTTGCAAATCCTCCCCCAGTTACAAAAAGATCCACATCCTTTAGTAGCTGCTCAAGTTAAAGAGTTACTCGAAAAATACCAGGTTAAAAATGAACAGCCCATTGAAAAAGTATCTAGATAGAATTATCTTAATCCCCCTGCGGATGCTCATCCCACAAGGTTGTCAGTTCCCGTAAACTCTGATGATTGCCATTACCCAAAATCAGATGATCTAGTACCGGAATGCCCAAAAGCTGCGCCCCTGCTAACAACTGATGCGTCAATTCTATATCTTCCTGGCTGGGTTCAAGGTTTCCAGAAGGATGGTTGTGGGCAACTATTACCCGCGTTGCACCTTGACGAATAACTTCCCGAAAAATATCACGGGGAGAGGCTAAGGTTTCGGTTGCTGTGCCAATGGTAATTAGTTGCGTACCCAATAAGCGATTTTTAACATCTAATAGCACTACTGCAAAACGTTCTTGTATCTGCCACATCAAATCTTGACTGAGGGTAGCAGCAGCAGCAAGTGGGCTATCAATTAATGTGCCATCATTAGGCCGAGATTGAAAAGCGCGTTTACCCAATTCAATTGCTGCTAAAATACTTGTCGCCTTTGCCGGGCCAACACCAGAAATTTGCATCAACTCAGCAGGGCTAACTTCTCGCATAACTGCCAAAGGATCGCGTTGGTGTTTGCCTAATTCGCTCAAAATATATTGTCCCAAACCCACAGCCGAGAGTTTTCCTGGGCCTTGACCGGTGCCTAGAAGAATTGCGATTAATTCTGCTGTAGCTAAAATTTTGGCACCATGCGTCATTAATCGTTCACGCGGACGCTCATTTGTAGGTATATCGGCAATTCTGAGGCAATAGGTCATAGAAAACTTCGAGAATAGTCATCAAAGATGGAACTATCTTTATTTATCCCTTGTTTGCTCTCAAAATTATCTTTATTTGAGACAATCTTTAATTTTGGTAAGTTCCTATGGGTAATCTTATTTGCAATTTTCAAAGTTTACCGCCGTAGGTATCGGATAATTCCCACGCCAAAGTTCAACTAAGCTGCTAATTGATGCTAGCTTTAATAAAAGAATTTTATATGAGAGCAGCACACGATGTCATCCGCAGCGATCGCTACTGTAGTGAAGATGATGGAGTCTTTTTATATACCTGCACGACTCCCCACTCCCTATCCCATTTATTGATAAATTTGCGTTGCTTTGAGCATGTGGTAGGTAATGATCAACTGAGTCAAAGCCAGGGGGTAACTTTGCAGTGTTTCCCCAGTTGTACCAGCAATTTTACCCAGTTCGGGATTACTTTCGCGATCGCAAATACTTCGTAAATGGGGCATATCAGAACAAATAATATGCTCTAGCTTATTCACCTGGTCTAAGGTTGCATGGCCATCAACTTCTAAGACATCCACAGGCTTACTCATATCCCTGTCTAGCCCCAAGCGGATCGCAGAGTCAGAATTACCATAGGTAGAGTTGATAATCGGGGTAAAATCTGGGTGGGGAATTGTCGGACGTAGTACCAAACGGACATTTAAGTGTCCATTGGTTTCATCATCTTCCCCGGTGGGTGGATAGAAACTAATGACTATATCAGACCATTGTCGTTGCGGACGGATAAACTCTGCTGAGTCTGGTTCGCGTTTTTCTAATTCTGCTAGTACCTGTTCAGATGAGTAGCCGCGCTTTTGCGTGTCTCGCTTAATTTTCCACTTAGTGCGTAGTTCTTCAGGGGGTGCAAGGTAAACTTTAACGTCGTAAGAGTCACGAGCGGCACGAGTAGAATAACCGAGTAATCCCTCAATAATCACGAATTTATTGGGCTTGATATACTGCGGTGGCTCGAATGTGCCGGTTTTATGGCTGTAAACTGGTTTGAGAATCGGTTGTCCTGTACGTAGCAACGACAGGTGTTGCTGCATTATATCTAAGTGGTTGCAGTCAGGGTGGAGAGCGGTGATCCCAATATCTGCACGCTGTTGGCGATCGTAACGGTGATAATCATCTGTGCATATCAGCGTTACATTTTCTGGGCCGAGTACCTGAGCGATTCCTCGCGTTAGTGTTGTTTTCCCAGCAGCGCTGTCGCCTACAATACCAAGAATTATTGGACGGCTCATCATACCTCCCAGAATAAAAACAAGTTTAGTAATAAAATTTCCCTACAATAGTTTTTATTTTAGAAGGGTTTAGGCAAGTAACTCAAACAAAGGGTTGGTATGCAATATCTCTACATATATAAAATGTGTTTGCGATCGCTTTTGGCACAATAATTATCCAAGGCGTTATCATCTTCTTTGAGGTTTGGCACGATCTAAATATCCTGAGCGATCGCTTTGCTTATCATACCGAGTTGCATTTGAAAGATAATTTTGACTTCTAAAAAATTGTCCACGAGTAAAAAAGACTCATTCACAAGTCCCCAATCCCCAATCTTATGACAACTCAAACACTAGGACTCGAACAAAACCTCTATGAGTATTTACTATCAGTCTCTTTGCGAGAACCAGAGATTTTAACCCAACTGAGACAGGAAACAGCCCAGTATCCAATAGGGAGAATGCAGATTGCTCCTGAACAGGGGCAATTTTTGGCGTTATTGGTGCAATTGTTGGGAGCTAAGAAAACTTTGGAAATTGGAGTATTTACAGGTTATAGTTCCCTGGTGGTGGCATTGGCGTTACCGAGGGACGGTAAGGTAGTAGCCTGTGATGTGAGTGATGAATTTACAACGATCGCTCGGCGCTATTGGCAGCAAGCAGGAGTGGCGGATAAAATTCAACTGCACATTGCCCCAGCTTTGGAGACTTTGGATCGGCTACTGACAACCAAAGAAGCGGAAAGCTTTGATTTTGCTTTCATCGATGCAGATAAGAGCAATTATGATGGTTATTATGAGCGATCGCTGCAATTAGTGCGTCCGGGAGGACTGATTGCGATCGATAATGTCCTCTGGTCAGGTAAGGTTGCCGACCCCGAAGTGCAAGATAATAGAACTAAAAAGATTCGTGCCTTTAATCAAAAGCTGCATCAAGACCAGCGAGTTAGTCTTAGTTTAGTAGCGATCGCAGATGGCTTGACTCTGGCACTGAAGAAGTAATGTCTCTAAATCCCCATTTTTCTATTTGTTAGGAACGCAGAATTTTATTTAATTTTGAATTTTGAATTTTGAATTGTTAATCGGTTGTATATTATTACTAGACCAAAGTCGATAAATACCTCTACTAACTGTTTAACCTTTAATATTAATATCCGTGGAAGATATTCTGCAAGCAGTAGAAAGAATTTTGCAAGACAAGCCTCTTGCTTCCATTCAATGCTTTGTACTCTCTCAATCATGGTTGGGCAAAACTTATGATGAAATGGCAGAGGTATCAGGCTACCGCAACAATTACATCAAGGAAGTTGGCTCTGAGTTGTGGCAAGACCTTTCGGTTGCACTTGGAAAAAAAATAACGAAAAAAAATCTACATTTAGCCTTGGAGAAATACCTCCAAGAGAAGATAGGCGATCGGCAGAATCAGAGCCAAGAAAAGTTGGACGAAGAATCTAGCTTAGAAATGTCAAGAGACTTCTCAGCAAGCCAGATCGAATTTCCAAGCGGCCCTGTACCACTAGGTTCTCCTCTTTACATCAATCGCCCTCCCCTAGAAGAACTTGTTTACAACGAGATTTTACACCCTGGTTGCTTAATCAGAATCAAAGCACCTAGAAAAACGGGAAAAAGTTCACTGCTGAACCGGATGATTGCTTATGCTAGAGAGCAAGGTTATCAAATAGTCTATTTGGACTTTCAAGAAGCTGACGAAGATATTTTTGCTTCTCTGGATAAATTTTTGCGTTGGTTTTGTGTCTATGTCAGCAGGCAATTAAATCTCTTTCCCTCTCTAGATGATTTTTGGGATACGGAAATGGGCAGCAAGGTAAGCTGCAAAATCTATTTTGAAGCATATCTGCTGCAATACATTGAGCAAAGTCCTGTAGTTTTGGCTTTGAATGAAGTCCATCGAGTTTTTGAACATCCCAATATTGCCCAAGACTTTCTGCCAATGCTGCGATTTTGGCACGAACAAGCAAAGCAGGATCAAATCTGGCAAAAACTCCGAATGGTGGTAGTTCACACCACAGAAATTTATATTCCACTCAAGCTAAACCAATCGCCTTTCAATGTCGGCATAACAATTACGCTACCGCCGTTTACCCTGAATCAGGTACAGAAATTAGCATTAGCTTACGGGCTAAATTGGGCAGCAGACTCCGAAGGGGCAAAACGCCTTGTACCCTTACAAGCAATGGTAGGAGGACATCCCTATTTGGTGAGCCTTGCGCTTTATCATCTATGTCATGAAGAAATAACATTAGAGATGTTACTAGAAAGCGCACCTACACAAGTAGGAATTTACAGTCAGCATTTACGAGAACTGTTGAGGTTACTGCAAAAAGAACCAGAATTAATGTTAGCTATGGAAAAGGTAATCGCAACAGATGAAAAAGTGGAGCTAGACGCGATCGCTGCTTACAAGCTAGAAAGTATGGGTTTGGTTCAACTAAACGGCAATCAAGCTCACGCAATGTGTGAGTTATACCGATTTTACTTTAGCCAACAACTAAGACGCTCAGGGTAATAATATTTCTAGTAAACTGTTGCAAGATAAATAATCAAACATACTTGTTCTCGTGATTAATATGAATTTTTTCACTTATTTTGATCCAGATTCATTTATTAAAGACGAGAACAAATTTAAAACTTTAAATCAGATGAAGAATTATCGATATCAAGTTGGTGGAACCCTGACAACTGACGCTCCTAGCTATGTTGAGCGCAGAGCAGATGTAGAACTTTACGAAGCCTTGAAGCAGGGGGAATTTTGCTACATCCTCAGCAGTAGGCAAATGGGCAAATCTTCACTTATGGTAAAAACAAAGCATCGCTTTCAACAAGAGGGCTTTAAATGTGCCACCGTTGATATGACTAATATCGGTTGTGAAAATATAACTCCAGAGCAGTGGTATAAGGGAGTTTTAGGTGACCTATGGTTAGGCTTTAAACTGTTAGGAAAAGTCAATTTAAAAACCTGGTGGCAAGAACAAAATGATATTTCTTTAGTTCAGAAACTCAGTCGATTTATTTCGGAAATTCTGTTACCTCAGTTTCCTAACGAAAGGCTATTTATTTTTATTGATGAAATTGATAGTATTCTCAGCCTCAATTTCTCTGTAGATGACTTTTTTAGCTTGATTCGCTTCTGTTATAACCAACGAGCAATTAATCCAGAGTATCATCGGATTACATTTGCAATTTTCGGTGTTGCGACACCTTCAGACTTAATTCGATATCGAAATAATACTACCCCGTTTAATATTGGTAAAGCCATCCAAGTAAATGGATTCACATTTGAAGAATCTCTACCCCTATCTTTGGGACTGAATATTAAAGATAATCATCCCCAGAAAATTTTGAAAGAAGTATTAGCTTGGACAGAAGGACAACCATTTCTTACTCAAAAGCTATGTCGGCTAATTGTCGGTTTATCTCAAAATGATATGGGTAGAAATCTAAAAATCCCCCCTGGCACAGAAGAATTTTGGATAGAAAATGTGGTGCGATCGCAGATAATCGAAAAATGGGAATCACAAGATGAACCAGAGCATTTACGGACAATTCGCGATCGCATCCTTGCAAACGAACAAATTGCTGCCAGATTGCTAGGAATTTATCAACAAATCCTCCAAGGAGTGAAAGTATCAGCCGACGATAGCCGAGAACAGGTAGAACTGTTGCTGTCTGGTTTAGTAATCAAAAAGCAAGGTGTTCTAGAAATCAAAAACCGAATTTATCAAGAAGTTTTCAATTTAGAATGGGTTGGAAAAAAATTAGCTTATTTACGTCCCTACTACGAAGCCTTCAATGCATGGATAGCCTCTAATCAAAAGGATGAATCTCGCCTATTGCGGGGACAAGCCTTAATTGATGCTCAAACTTGGGCAAATGGTAAAAGCTTGAGCAATTTAGATTATCGGTTTTTAGCTGCTAGTGAAGAATTAGATCGGCGAGAAATGCAGCAAGCCTTAGAAGCAGAACGCGCCAAAGAAGTTGAAGCACGACTTGAAGAACAACAAAAAAGGCTGATTCAACAAAAGAAAACTGCTACAATAGTCACACTTTTGCTCGTAGGTATGACAATTAAATTAGTGATTTCTATAGTCTGGGGAGTGTCGCTTTTACGAAAAATTGATGCTTTAAAATCACAGTTAAAATGTACCCAAATAGGGCATCAAGGGAAAGTAATAACTGTAAATCCTCGGTTAGGTAGATGCTGAGGCGAGTTTTAGATTTTAATTTTTGCGAAATTAATTAAAAATTAAATTGGTCAATAGGACTTACGCAAAATGACCAAAAAACGAACCGCAGAGGACGCAGAGAACACAGAGGAATAAGAGTTTGAGAGAGTTTTTGCGTAAGTCCTGGTCAAGATAAAAACCTAAATTTTCGATGACTTTGATAAATTATTTAGCTTTGACACTGGCAAAATTACTCATGCCAAGATACTTAATGGCTTAACAATTAAATCATCTTTAGGAATTGACTGATTATCAGCCCTTAAACTTTCAATATATAATTCAATAGCTTCTGTAATATTCTCAATGGTCTCTTCAAAAGAATCTCCTTGAGAATGACAACCTTTTAGGATTGGACAAAAAGCGTGATAACCTCCATCTGATTCTTTTTCCAGAAGAACTGTGTAATTGTAAATTTGTTTATTGTTGTCCATAATGTTTTCAAATTGTTTGCGATCTACCTACTTTTACTTCAACATGATTTCATGATAAAGGCTTTTAGATTATGTTGGTTAAAGTAGTGCGTAGACGCTTCTTCGGCTTGTCGTTAGACATCGCCTGATATTGTAGCGACAGTCTTAAAAAATTAAAAGTCAAGAGCCGTTACAGAAAGCCCAGAATAATGATCATTAAAAAACTTAGCTAGTGACTCAGCTTGAGATTGGCTAACTTGCCGTTGACCATTAAGCACTTCCCTAACAATCTCAGCACTGCCAAAAACCCCGACTAAAGAAGTTGGCTGCACATCAAACTCATGCATGAGGGATTCTAAAGTAGCCACAGGTTTTGATTTACCCATCGAATAATGAAGTGATTCGTAATTTTCAATCAGAAGAACCAACAACTCAAAAAGCGCAGTTTCAGCCTCTGTCAACTCCCCAGACATCATCCCTTCTACTACTGTTAAGGCTTTGTTATAGTCCTGTTCTGTTTTAATTGGTTTAGGCTGATACTGAATTAGTAAGTCAGTGTAGGTTTGTTGACTAGAAGTAGGGGTCATCTTTCCACCTTTCTTTCTCATATTCAGGATGGGTAAGAACCAGGGCTATTTCATTCTATTTTTACGGCAGTTTTTAGGAATCTTTTTCAGAAAAATAAGAATTTAAACGCGATTTAAGTTGAGAACCGTAATTTTTGCCCTCGCCCTAAATCCCTCTCCCAAGTCTGGGAGAGGGACTTTAAAAACGTGACATTTTAGAATGAAATAGCCCTGGGGTAAGAACGTATTTAATAAAAATTGTCTGACTGGAATATTTAATGTCTACAATCAAACGATAGTTATTACCTTTGATGTTAAATACTGTAAAGTTCCCAACCGCTTCTGCCTTTGGATATCTTTTTTTGAACATCTGCTAAATTAGACCAGTTCGCAATAGATACAAACTTATACCAGTCATTTAGAGCATCTTCAGAATCAGCGTGTTGAACCCAGAATGCCCGCAATTTCACTTTGCTGATTACGTGCATCTCTAAAATGAGAAATTTGTATTAATTATACCATTAATTGAGCTAAAAGTCAGAGCAATAGTGCGTAGGCGTAGCCCGCACGCTCATTAACGCAGCCCTGATCAACACTGGCGGTGATGTGAGTTAAAATCCTGATATCTTCAATAACTACTCACGCAGACAGCCCCGGAAAAAGCGATCGCTATGCTTCAGTACCCCAATCTCGAACAAGCGCTAAAATATCACTTCGGTTACGACAGATTCCGCCCAGGACAACGGCAAATTATCGAAGATGCGCTGCAAAATCGAGATTTATTGATTGTGATGCCTACGGGTGGGGGAAAATCTTTGTGTTTTCAGTTACCTGCATTGATTAAAAAAGGCTTAACGGTGGTGGTGTCGCCGTTAATTGCTTTGATGCAAGATCAAGTGGAAGGACTGCGGAATAATAATATTAACGCCACATTTCTGAATAGTAGTCTGAATCCGTATAAGGTGCGATCGCGGGAAGAAGCCATCCTCACCGGTAAAGTTAGACTGCTTTACGTCGCCCCAGAACGTCTGTTGAGTGAAAGATTTCTCCCATTTCTCGATTTAGTCAAAGAAAAAATTGGCATTGCGGCTTTTGCTATTGACGAAGCCCACTGCGTCTCTGAGTGGGGACACGACTTCCGCCCAGAATACCGTCAGATGAAATCTTTGCGGAAACGCTATCCTGATGTCCCTACCCTCGCCCTTACCGCTACAGCAACCGATCGCGTCCGTGCTGATATTATCCAACAACTAGGGCTAAAGCAACCGAGTATCCACATTGCTAGCTTTAACCGCCAAAACCTTTATTACGAAGTCCGTTCTAAAACCAAGTCGGCGTATGCTGAATTATTAGAACTTATTCGAGAAAATGAAGGTTCAGCAATTATTTATTGCCTAACGCGCAAAAAAGTTGATGAACTTACCTTTAAATTGCAAAATGATAAAATTGCCGCCTTATCTTATCATGCCGGATTAACTGATGAAGAACGCAGCAGCAATCAAACTCGATTTATTCGAGATGATGTGCGCGTCATGGTGGCAACAATTGCCTTTGGAATGGGAATTAATAAGCCAGATGTGCGGTTAGTAATTCATTTTGATTTACCGCGTAATTTAGAAAGTTATTATCAAGAATCAGGTAGGGCGGGAAGGGATAGCGAACCTTCACGTTGTACACTTTTTTTCAGTTTTGGTGATATTAAAACTATTGAATGGAGTATTAACCAAAAAACTGATCCCCAAGAACAGTTGATTGCTAAACAACAACTGCGTCAGGTAATTGATTATGCTGAAGGTACTGTTTGTCGGCGGACAATTCAGTTAGGTTATTTTGGCGAACGTTTTCTTGGTAATTGCGCTAACTGCGATAATTGCCGTCATCCCAAACCCATGCAAGACTGGACAATTGAAGCCATGAAGTTTTTATCTTGTGTGGCGCGTTGTAAAGAAAGATTTGGGATGCTGCACATTATTGATGTGTTGCGGGGTGCAAAAAAAGACAAAATTATCCAGTACGAACACGATAAACTTTCTACTTATGGTATTGGTAAAGATAGAACTGTAGATGAATGGCGAATGTTGGCGCGATCGCTATTACATCAAGGGTTGCTAGAACAGACTAGCGATGGTTACTCAGTTTTGAAACTTAACCCCCTTAGTTGGGAAGTGATGCGGCGACAGCGTACAGTTTCCCTTGTTGTTCCCGTAGCACAAAAGGTTACTTGGGAAGAAGGGAGTGAGAAGGCTGTTGAAGCAGAGATATTAATGCAGAGGTTGCGATCGCTCCGTAAACAACTTGCTGACGATCAATCTGTACCACCTTACGTTGTCTTTCAGGATTCTACCTTAAAATTGATGGCACAGGTACAACCTACAACACTAATCGAATTTGGTAAACTTTCCGGCGTAGGTAGTCACAAACTTGCCCAATATGGCGATAAATTCCTCGCAGAAATTCGCGCTTACCGCCAAGAAAAAGGTTTGGTAGATCCACCCCAAGTTAGTTTTACACCCTCAGTTAGCTTACCTTCCGACACAGAAATATTCACATTCCAATTACATAAACAAGGTTTGAGTGTTAATGAAATTGCTCAAAAACGCAACATTCGCCCCACAACAATTATTCGCCATTTGGCAGATTTGATTGAGAAAAATCAGCCTGTAGACATAAATCAGTTAGTACCTCTTGAACATCAACAAAAAATTTGGCAAGTTTTAGAAGTGCTTGGTGATATTTCTTTAACGCCAATTCGAGAACAACTAGGCGAAAGCTACACTTTTGATGAAATTCGCTTAGTTCGGGGTAAGTGGCGGCGCGAAAATCGTAAGTGATGATTAAATTTTAGAAGATGTTTTCAAAGTATTGGGCGAATATAATTCGCTAAGATAAAATCAAGGTTTTAAACCCACGGAGGTGGGTTTTGTCTGTATAGCCGCGATTTCTAATCGCCAAGGCTAGTATTAATTGAGACTTTACAAACATCCTTTTATGATTAAAATACAAGAGTAAGATTAAAGGAGTTAGCCGATGAGTCAGATGCTAACAGCAGGAATACGCTGGACAATTCACGATATAGAACTCTTTGCAGAAAATGAAGGGACACGCTACGAGATAGTTGATGGAGAATTATTTGTGAGTAGGGCATCTCACTTTAAACATCAGCAAACTTGTGGTAGGATTTTCGGACAGCTTAACATTTGGTCAGAGTCTACTGGTTTAGGAGAAGCTGCGATCAACCCAGGCGTTTTGTTTTCAGAATCAGATAATGTAATTCCTGATGTAGTTTGGGGTACTAAAGAAACCTTGGCGATAACATTGGATGAAGCGGGACATTTAACTGGCGCACCAGATTTAATAGTAGAAGTCTTGTCTCTTAGCAAGTCAGACGAAAGACGGGATAAAGAAGCTAAACTTAAACTTTATTCTTCCAGAGGAGTAAAAGAATATTGGATTGCTGATTGGCGATCGCGTAAACTAGAGGTCTACCGGCGCGAAGAAAATCAACTTAAATTGGTAGAAACTCTATTTAGTAGCGATAATATAATTTCTCCCCTATTACCTGGTTTTAGCTGTACTGTAAACCAGTTTTTTCCTGCATAAATTTTAAGTTTAATGGAAAAAAAAATCTCAAGTAACGCATTAACTAAAGTCCAGGTACTGATTATGGCGATCGCATCTGGTGTCTGTGTTGCTAACGTTTATTATAATCAGCCAATCCTCAAAGATATTGCATCATCTTTTCGAGTCAGTGAAGGCGAAGCGGGTAGCATATCTGTGCTTACGCAACTTGGTTACGGTTTTGGGGTTTTCTTTTTAATCCCCTTGGGCGATAAAATCAATAAGAGAAAATTAATTCTTTCCTTACTAATATGTTTGTTTTGTTTGTTGATATTCATGACGTTTTCACAAAACATCATTGAAGTTTGGATATTGAGCGTAGCAATTGGGATTGCGACAGTCTCTGCTCAGGTTATTCTTCCTTTAGCAGCAAGTATAGATAGAGTAACTACAGGTCAAACTGTAGGCAATATTTTTACTGGTATATTGATTGGAATTTTAGGAGCAAGGGTTTTTAGTGGATATATTGCTGAATGGTTGAGTTGGCGTTATGTATATGGATTTTCGGCAGGAATGATTTTAATTGTTATTATCTTGCTAAATATATATTTGCCTAGTGTCGAAAATGAATTTGATGGTTATTATTTGGAATTATTAAAATCAACACTTTACCAATTAAAACGTTTTGCATTATTAAGAGAAACGTCTTTAATTGGCGGTTTATTGTTTGGTGTATTTTGCTCCTTTTGGACAACACTAACTTTCCATTTAAGCGGAGCGCCTTTTAATTTTCAATCGGACACAATTGGGATGTATGGCTTTGTGGCGATCGCAGGTGCATTGATGGCACCAGTTTTTGGTAAACTAGCCGATCAAGGTAACTCCCAACGTTCCTTGACTCTTGCTGTATCGCTCGTGATTGTAAGTTTAGTAATTGCTAAAATTGCTTCTAATTCAGCACTCTTCGTCGCACTTGCTGTATTATTACTAGATGTAGGTGTACAGGCAACCCAAGTTACTAATGTCGCAAGAATATATACTCTTGATGCTCAATCGAATAGCCGCATCAACACAGTTTACATGACTACCTATTTTATCGGCGGTTCTATAGGTACTAGCATTGGTCTATTATGCTGGAATTTTGGTGGCTGGAATTTGGTGACTTGGCAAATGTTATTTTTTACTTTGCTCGCATTTTTTATTATCGTTAGACCTAAAAGAACTAGAGCAACAAATAATTAATAATAAATAACAATTCACGCATTCAAACATTTTAGACATTACATAAGGGGATTTAAACAATTAAATATAAAACCTCACCCTGCCTCCGGCTTCCCTCTCCGAACTCACGGAGAGGGATTGAGGGTGAGGTTTATTATATGTTTAATTACCTCTACCTACTTATATCAGTCCTAAATCATTTGTGATATTATATATCTCTTTTTTCTTTCTTCCCTTTGCGCCGCAAAGCGTACTTTGCGGTTCGTCTCTCTACCCCAACCTGGGACGTATCCCATAATGCCGATATCGCCAATAATCCCGCAAAATGCGATCGTGGTCAAAACATAAATTACCAGGTACACGCCAATACTCAAAAACTCCTACACCCTTAGCATCATCCCCAGCCACAGGTTCACCCGTAGCTGTCGCCAAAAACACAATACTAATGGTATGCTGACGCGGATCGCGATCGGGGTCAGAATACACCAGTAATTGTTGAACTAACTCCACCTGCAAACCCGTTTCTTCTTCAGCTTCTCGTCGCGCCGCCACTTCTACCGCTTCGCCATAATCTACAAAACCACCAGGAATAGCCCAACCTAAGGGTAGATTATGTCTTTCAATTAACACTATTGGCCGATGAGGTCGATCTACTAGTTCAATGATGATATCAACTGTTGGTGTAGGATTTCGGTAAGTCATAGTTATTAGTCATTGGTCATTAGTCATTTGTGATTAGTTACAACTAAAGACAAAGGACAATCAAAATGAGTTTACTTGATTTCCTCTGCAAATACTGTGCCGTGATAAATTCGATGCGATTGGCTTTGCTACTGCCCCTTGGGCGATCGCAGTGTCCATCAGATAATTGCTCCCTCTCATAATTCAGGTTAAATATGCCTTTTCCTAGATCCAGTGGTATTTTGTTGCATCCTACCTCCTTTCCCAGCCGATTTGGCGTTGGAGATTTAGGCTTAGAAGCCTATCGCTTCATCGATTTTCTTAATGATACTCATCAACAATATTGGCAAGTTCTACCCTTGGGCCCCACTGGATACGGTAATTCCCCCTATATGTGCTACTCGGCAATGGCGGGAAATCCCTTGCTGGTTAGTCCAGAAAAACTGCGAGATGAGGGTTTGCTAAGTGAAGAAGACTTTGCTTTACCAGGATTTCCGGTAGAAAAGGTAGACTTCGACCAGGTTGTGCCGATTAAGATTGGGCTACTCAAAAAAGCCTGTGAAAACTTTAAACTGAATGCTACGGACATCCAAAAAAACGAGTTTGCAGGTTTTTGCGACAGTAAAGCCTATTGGCTAGATAATTACGCCTTATTTATGGCGCTGAAAGATGCCCACGAAAATGCAAGCTGGAATACATGGGAGCCAAAATTTGTCAAGCGCGAACCCGAAGCATTAGCTCAGGTAAAAGATCGGCTCAATGGCGAGATTTTTTATTACAAGTTCGTCCAATTTGAGTTTTTTCGGCAGTGGTCAGAGGTGAAAAGCTACGCCAATATGCGCGGCATTGACATTATTGGCGATATCCCCATCTACGTAGCTCATGATAGTGCCGACGTGTGGGCGCATCCCGACATCTTTTGTTTAGACGAAGAGACAGGAGTTGCTGCCCAAATGGCAGGAGTTCCACCAGATTATTTTAGCGCCACCGGTCAATTGTGGGGCAACCCGGTTTATAACTGGGAGGAATTGCAAAAACAAGACTTTAAATGGTGGGTACAGCGTTTTGAGGCAATGCTGGATTATGTAGATATAATTCGCATTGACCACTTCCGGGGCTTCGAGGCTTATTGGTCAGTACCCAAAGGCGAAGAAACTGCCATGAATGGCAAATGGGTAGAAGCGCCTGGTGATGCTTTTTTTGAAGCCATTAGGCATAAGTTGGGCAAGCTACCCGTCTTGGCGGAAGATTTGGGAGTAATAACACCAGAGGTAGAAGCGCTGCGAGATAAGTATGAATTTCCTGGGATGAAGGTTTTGCAGTTTGCCTTTGGTTCCGATCCCGGTAATCCATTCTTACCATTCAATTACCCGCGCAATGCTGTAGTTTATACCGGTACTCACGATAACGACACAACTGTAGGCTGGTTTAATTCAGCCAACGACAACGAAAAGCAAAACCTATTGCTTTATTTAGGTTCTATCAGTCCTGAAGGCATCCATTGGGATTTAATTCGCCTAGCTTTGAGTTCCATAGCTAACCAAGCGATTATTCCCTTGCAAGATGTTTTGGGATTAGGAAACGAAGCGCGGATGAATTTTCCTAGTCTTGCTGAGGGTAACTGGGAGTGGCGCTATCAAGCAGGAGCTTTGACACAAGAATTAGGCGATCGCTTGAAAGTTCTTACCAGACTCAATGGACGCGCCCCGGAAGGGCAGTGAAGCAGTTCTTGCTGGGGGTAAGGGGCAGGGCTGTTTCATTCCCTAAATAGCTAGAAGAATCAAGGTTTCTAGCGATTAAAAATTGATTATTTTGTTACTAACGTGCCGATAAAATGAACAATTTTACTGTTGTTTAAGTGCTTAAAAGTTCATCTCATCGTCACCCTCACTTACAATTTTTCTCGCTAACCATCTTCACAAATCCTGTTTGAAATGGAATGAAACAGCCCTGGGGGTTGGGGGGAGTCAATGCCTCCTCATCCCCCTCATCCCCCTCATCTCAAAACTTAGGTTTTGCAGCAATCCTAACTTCTTCCTCTTTCCCTGGTTCTCCCATTTCCTTGGCTTTCTCTTGATTGACGCTCATTAACACGCCACCAGCATTGTCAGTTTTCACTGTGAGTTGCTCTTGGGCTTTCCAAATCCGGTGAGTTCCCTGTGGGAGAGTACCCTCAAACTCGGTTTTGCCATCGGCTACTACGCGAATCCAAGATGATGCTTTTAAAGTGACACCAATCTGTACAGCCTTTCCATGTTGGACGGCGCTAAGGGTATCGTTAACTGATTGAACCTCCACTGACTCTTTTATTTGGGCTATTTGTGGTTTAACAATGGACTTGTGTTTTGGAGATGGCTGATTTTGACTATTACTTGTACTTGCTTGTAATACTGCGTTATTTAATAACTGAGATAAGCCATTTACCGAGCATACAATTAGCAATATGTAAAGAAAGTAAAGATGAATCGGACGTAGTTGATCGAGGGGGGAATTATTCCCTGTACCTTGAGGGTTCACTTGTGCAGAACTAATCGGAAAAGTGCCAGAAAATTCTACTCCATTCAAGCCTAGTGCATCGGCAAATTGCCTGATTAAACCCTGTATATAAACTGGTTCTGGCAGATCGTTTAAATTACCTTCTTCGATCGCCTGCAATAATCGCCGGGGAATCCTAGTTAATGCAACCATTTGCTCTAGGGATAATCCCTGTTCTTGACGCAATGCCCAAAGTTGAGCGCCCATTTCTGCCAACTTTTCGGTTCGTTCTTGCTCTAATGAAAGTGATGGCTGCAAATTATTTTTCTTTCTTAGCCATTTCATGTCTACTGACACTCCTTAACTCCACAGAATCAATAATTAGGTTGGGTTATCTGATCTTGCAAAAAGTGAATTTCATGGTCTTTGAGGGAACGATATTTACCCTCTGACAAAAAAGGTTCTTTTGGAGTTTGTAATTGAATTGAACCGATAGCAGTCCGATGCAGCTTGATTACTGGGTATCCTAACTGTTGAGCTATCCGGCGAATTTGGCGATTTCTTCCCTCCTGCAAGACTATTTCTAAAAAGCTTTGTTCGGCACGATGTTCTATTAGATGTACCTTAGCGGGTCTGGTTTTTCTACCCTCTAACATCACACCCTGACGCCACATTTTCAATACTGCTTCTGGAGGGTGTCCTTCTACCAAAACACGATATGTTTTGGTAATACTGTGGCGAGGATGGGTTAGTCCAAATGTCAGATTTCCGTCATTGGTCAAGATTAATGCTCCTGTAGAATCTGCATCTAAACGCCCAACTGGGTGAATACCTGTACCCTCCCGTAATTCTTTCGGTAGTAGATCCAATACTGTTGGCCTGCGCTGAGGGTCGTAGCAAGTAGAAACCACACCCCTTGGTTTGTGCAGCAATAAATATATTAAAGCCGGACGCTGCTTTTTAGATACAGGCTTACCATCAATTGCGATCGCATCTTTTTCGGGATCAACCTTTTGACCTAAATGTGCCAACACCCCATTGATCTGCACCCGTGAGTGCCTAATCATTTCTTCGGCTTCACGACGTGAGGCGATACCCCATTGAGCGATAATTTTTTGTAACCGTGCCTCCATGTGAAATTGCTTATTTCCTGTTAACAATTAAATGATATTTGCATTTTGTAGTGAGTAGGCATAAATGTTACATTTAAGACTTATTTAATTTCTGTTCGGTTGTTAAGCAAATATTCATAAACAGATTGGTTAGATGTCAGAGCAAAATTTCCAAACAACAAATACAAATAAAATCCGCATAATTACGCAAGTACTCACAACAGCCCTAAAGCTCTGGTTGAGATCGCAAGTCAGCCAAATATCGGAATTAGAAGTGGAGATTAAAGCGAGCGATCGCCAAATTCTCTCTGGACGTATCCCGTCGGTATCTATTTTTGCTACTGATGCAATTTATCAAGGTCTCCTAATTACACAAATTAAATTAATAGCGGAAAATATTCGGATAAACATCGGCTCGGTACTCAAGGGAAAACCGCTACGAATGTTAGAAACAGTACCAGTGGTTGGCGATTTGATCGTAGACGAGAAGGATCTGAATGCTTCTCTCTCATCTGACTTATTATCGACTGCTTTGAGCGATCTATTGGTTAAGGTTTTACCAACACATTGCCCAAAGTCACAACCAATAAATTGGCAAGAAATTATCCTTGACAACAACCAAATTATACTGCGAGGTCTGAGAGTAACCAATACTGAAACTACACCTCTAGAGATTTGTCTAAGCTTACAGTTACTCAGTGGACATGAGTTGCAGTTGGCACATATAAAAATCTTGCCGGATCAGGGGGAGATATTAGAGGACAATCATGAGTACAATTTCGATCTTGGCTCAGATGTCGATATCCAAGAACTAACGCTGATCCCAGGCAAGTTAGTGTGTCGTGGGCGGATTAACGTTAACCCTTGATGATTAATTAAAAAATGCTAATACATTATTTTAAATGATATAGGACTTACGCAAAATGACCAAAAAACGAACCGCAGAGGACGCAGAGAACACAGAGGAATAAGAGTTTGAGAGAGTTTTTGCGTAAGTTCTGTGATATAGCGCCTCTCAGGGGGACAATCCCCCGCTTGGTTGCGATCGCGCCTGAGAATAAAATTCCTCTTGCTTATAGCTTAAGTCCTCTCAAGAGGACTAAACAAGAATTTTAGTCCACTTTAAGTGGACTTTCGCTATAAGCCCGGAACTTAAGTTCTGGGCGGTATCTGGCTCAAGACAATACTTACTTTTACTGAAAACCGCTACAGTAGCGGCAACAGTAGTGTCACAAAATAATATACCAAAGGAGCAGTGAAAATATAACTATCAGTACGGTCTAAAATACCACCGTGACCGGGGATTAACTGCCCAGAATCTTTGACTCCAGCATCTCGCTTTAGCATAGACTCGGTAAGATCCCCCAAAAGGCTAGCAATCCCAATCAGTAAACCCAATGCTAAACCAGTGAAAGGGGATCTGGGCAAATGTAGATAATAGGCTCCTGCGATCGCTACAGCAATACTTGAAGTAATGCCAAAGACGGCACCTTCGACAGTTTTTTTCGGGCTAATATCAGACAGACGGGTTTTCCCAAAGAATTTGCCAATAGTGTAAGCGCCGATATCGGCCGCCCAAATACACAAAAAAGTTAGCAGTGTTGTTGTAAAACCTTGTGGTAAAGAACCGGAATTTGCCTTTTCCCAGAAATCTGTCCAGGTTGTGGGCCAATAACCTCCGAAAGGAAGATTGCTAAAAGCAGCAGTATCAATTGCTCGTAAGCGCACCCAGTAACTCGGCAAATAACCTACGTAAAATAGCCCCATAATAGAAGCGGAAACATCAGCGATCGTGGCAAATTTGGGCTGAAACAGCAGGTAAAAACAAATAAGTGTGCCAGCAATTGGCATTACAGCGTCAGCTAAACTGCCATCAAGGGTACAAATTACCAGCAAAAGTTGACTAGCCAACATTGTGGTTTTAGCGGCGGGAGCGATACCTCTGGTTCGCACCAAATTAAAATATTCCTGTTGACCCAAAAAGATGATAACCGCAAAAATGATGGTAAAGTACCAACCCCCCAAAAGGGTTGCAGAAAGAGCAAGAGCGATCGCAACAATTCCACTAATAATCCGAGACCAAGGCATAAAAGTATTTTGGATTTTGGATTTTGGATTTTGGATTAGAGATTAGGTATTCGAGATTAGGGATTGGTAATTGTGGCTTGGTTTCTGATGACATATCACCTAAATCCCCGATCTAAAATCTAAAATCTAAAATCTAAAATCTTTTGGATTTAGTCTAGTTTCTCACCACTGAGGATAAAAATGGGATCAACGGCGGTAAAGGTTTGAGAAAAGCCACGCGTCTCTAAGCGGTTAACCGCGGACTGGACGACTTCGATATTTCTAGCTCTTAACAGAGAAAAGCTTTGGGAAATAGCATACAGACTTTCTAGATTAGCAGCTGTGGCTACAACCCGACCGGATGGGGGCAAATAATGCCATGCTGCTTGCAGAATTTCTTGAATGGGGCGTCCTCCCTCAATACAAACGCGGTGAGGTGTAACCTTGAGGTTATGTAAACACTCTGGGGCGCTACCTTCAATTACTTCGACGTTTTTCACATCAAAGCGATCGCAGTTACGCTTGATCAGATTAGCTACTTCTTCATCCCTTTCGATAGCGATAATCTTTCCGCCTGGACACAATAGCCCCACCTCTACCGGAATTGTACCCGTCCCTGCGCCAATATCCCACAACACAGAATCTGATTTTAGTCGCAGTTGGGCAATTAACAGCAGTCGGACTTCTCGCTGACTCAGGGGAATTCCTGGCAAATGTTCAAACAATTCATCGGGAATACCTGGGGTAATATAAGGCCAAAGTTGGGAGGGCATAGAACTACGCAATTATACTAAAGATATCGATTTGCAAAATTGAAAAGCTATAAGCTCTAAAAACTTTTCAACCGTAGCATTAGAAGAAACCATAATGATTGGCGAAATACTAGGCGATCGCTACAAAGTTCAGCAGCTACTAGGAAAAAAAGCAGGGCGGCGGACTTTTTTAGCTGCTGATTTGCAAACTCAGGAATTAGTTGTCATTAAGTTACTCTCTTTTGGTGGCGACTTTGAATGGGATGATTTAAAGCTGTTTGAGCGGGAAGCTGAAACTTTAAAATCTTTGTCACATCCCTTAATTCCTGAGTATTTAAACTATTTTGAGGTAAATTTACCAACCATCAAAGGATTTGCGCTGGTACAAACTTATATAAAAGCAAAAACTTTAGAGCAACACTTACAAAGTGGGCGAACTTTTACAGAACCTGAAGTCAAACAGATAGCCAAAGCGCTTTTAGAGATTCTTATTTACCTACATGAGCTACATCCGCCTGTAATTCACCGTGATATTAAGCCTAGCAATATTTTATTGGGAGAGCGTTCTGGTAATAGTGTCGGTCAAGTTTATTTGGTAGATTTTGGCTCAGTTCAGACAGTCCTCGCCACCGAAACCGGGACAAGAACTGTGGTAGGAACTTATGGCTATATGCCACCAGAGCAATTTGGCGGACGTACTGTTGCAGCATCTGATCTTTATAGTTTAGGCGCAACCTTAATTTATTTAATGACGGGTAATCACCCAGCCGATTTACCGCAAAAGGATTTTCGCATTCAGTTTGAACAAGCGGCTAAAGTTAGTCCCAGCTTTAGCAATTGGCTAAAGTGGATGATTGAACCCAGTTTAGAAGGACGTTTTAGTTTTGCGGATCAAGCGATCGCAGCTTTAGACAAACCACAAGCGACATTACCTGCTTTAGTTATTCGCAAACCAGATGGGAGCAAAATTCAACTAACCAAAAATTGGGATTCTCTAGAAATTATCATTCCACCAGCTGGTTTCCATCCATCAATAGTATTCACAGGTTTATTTGCGATCGCCTGGAATTCATTTATCCTACTTTGGACAATTAGCATAGTCTGGGCGTCTTTTCCTGTCAACATCCCCTTTGCCTTGTTCTCACTTCCTTTTTGGAGTGCTGGCTTTATGATGATGTATAAATTTATCTTTAATTTATTTGGACGCATCTGCTTACGCCTGAATGCAGAACAAATTGCCCTAAGCTGGGAGTTGTTTAGTTGGAAGTTTGAGCGTCCCCGGCCATCCCCAAGGCAAAGTATTAATAAGTTGGTTTACATTCCAAAACACTTTACTAAAGGCTCTAAAGACACTAGAGTTGCCGTTCCAGCACAATTATATATTTGCTCAGGATTACAAAAATATCAGATTAGTGGAAACGATATCGGTATTAAATCCGAAGTAGAACTTGAATGGTTAGCTCATGAATTAAGTGAGTGGTTAGGTTTGCCAATTACCAATCCAATGGGAAGTTAGTTGAGCTAATCATTGACCAAATAACGACTGTAAGGGACTTCCAAGAAATAAATTACTCAAATAAACGAACCACAGAGGCACAGAGAACACAGAGGAATGAGGAGAAGAAAGTTTTTTGGGTATTTTTTTATTTGGAAGTCCCTAAGCTAAAAAACATCTAATTTGCATAATGCAATTAAATCAGGACTTACGCTTTCACTGCCTTGAAAGCGTAAGTCCTGATTTCCCGTAGGGGCAATTCATGAATTGCCCCTACACTTGGCGATATAATGTTGTACCGCATCTGAATCGGAACCGCTATAATTCTAATTCTTAATAAAAAAGTCTGAGCGCCCAAAACCAACGCTCAGACTTTTTTATTCGTTTTTCTTACACCCTAAACAAAGGCAAGGGAGCATCCCGTCAGGTGAAAAAACCTTGATAGCCCTCATCCCCTAACCCCTTCTCCCATATTTGGGATTCGGGGAACTAGAATTATGCCTCCCTTCTCCCATATTTGGGATTCGGGGAACTAGAATTATGCCTCCCCTCTCCCATATTTGGGATTCGGGGAACTAGAATTATGCCTCCCCTCTCCCACCTGAAGGGAGAGGGGCTGGGGGTGAGGGAAAAGATTTAAGCTCTCATTGGGATGCTCCCAAAGACAAAGAATTCAGGACTTTCTATGAAAAGCGACAATGGCATTTTTTTACTGTCATTCTTCCTTGAGCGATGCCATATCAATCACAAAGCGATACTTCACATCACTTTTTAGCATCCGTTCGTATGCTTCGTTAATCTTCTGAATCGGGATAAGTTCGATGTCACTGACGATATTGTGTTCAGCGCAGAAGTCGAGCATTTCTTGTGTTTCTTGAATCCCGCCGATCAGCGAACCGGCAATTACTCGGCGCTTAAAAATCAAGTTACCGATGTTGGGTGATGGGTGCGGATTTTCCGGTACACCTAGCAAGCACATCGTACCACCACGCTTAAGCAACTCAGTGTATGCGTCCAGATTGTGCGATACCGAAACCGTGTTGAGAATGAAGTCGAAGCTGTTGATATGCTTGTTCATCTCATCGCTGTTTTTTGAAATAACAACCTCATCCGCTCCGAGCCGCTTTGCATCTTCGGTCTTCCCTGACGACGTTGTGAACAGCACAGTGTAAGCACCAAAAGCGTGGGCAAATTTTAGCCCCATGTGTCCCAACCCACCAAGCCCGACGATACCCACCTTATCGCCTTTGCCAACTTTCCAGTAGCGCAAAGGCGAGTATGTCGTGATCCCCGCGCATACTAGGGGTGCAACGCCAGCCAGATCCAGCTTTTCCGAAACCCGTAGGACGTAATTTTCATCCACGACTATCTGGTTTGAATAACCCCCATAAGTCGTTTTCCCTGTCTGCTTCTCTGGGCTGTTGTAGGTGAAGATAATTTCGTTATCACAGTACTGCTCAAAACTCTCACGACAGTTTGGACAGGTGCGACAAGAATCGACCATACAACCAACGCCCGCAACCTCACCTACCTTGAACTTGGAAACCTGCTCACCAATCTTCACTACACGACCAACGATTTCATGTCCAGGTACGACAGGGTAAACCGTGTTTTTCCACTCATTAGCGACTGTATGCAGATCCGAGTGACACACGCCACAGTAAAGGATCTCAATTTGTACGTCGTGCGCCCCTAGCGATCGCCGCTCGAAATTGAACAAGCCCAGTGGTGTAGTTGCACTTTCGGCTGCGTATCCAAGACTCTTAATCACAGATGATCTCCTTTTTGCTAAGTTGTTTCATGGGTTTTATGAACCTTATTCAAAGTTTTCTGACTCAGTTCCTCGAAACTGCTCATATACTTCGCAATTAACAGACCAAGTTTGTTCCTACTCAGCATTAAATGCTAGGACAGGGGAGTAGCCCTCCTCTGCCCAGATTCGTCTCGATATTTCCCGAACAATGTCCGTGATGATTTCGCCTTTGATAGCTGCATGAAATGAGTATAAAGATATCAGGCTACTCTGAGTCAACCATCATAAGTATGAGGGAGTCGGGGGAGCAGGGGAAGAAAATATCTACTAGTGGTCTGTCCGATTAATTTTGCGAGGCTGCGATATCCCCGACAACTTCTACGAAGTCGGGGATCTGAACACCACGAACCTCTCAAAACTTTTGGGACAGACCACTAGTCCTGTTGGATGGAGGAATTGAGTAATTTAATTTTTGGAGTTCCCTAAAGCGCTTATGGTATGTTTCTGTAAGAGGATAGAGCGCTTATCAATGGCGAACTCATCGGATTTGAGCCATCAATGTTTATATTTAATTACAGATGCCTTAGAGGAAATTTATATGTTTGGACTGGGATGGCCAGAAATAGCTGTAATTACCATAGTCGCTGTTTTAATTTTTGGGCCAAAAAAAATTCCCGAACTGGGAACCGCACTGGGCAAAACCCTACGAGGGTTTAAGGAGGAGATGAAAACTCCCAGTGACGAAACCAATTCGGAACAAGAAAAACAATAATTAAAGTAGTCAGAATACGAAAGAACAGGAGGAGGCTGTGCGTTGGGGAGCCAGCACGGTTTTTTCCTGACTACAGCAGGGTATTAACAACAGAAGAAGGTGCTATTCCATTTTGGGAATCGATGAGAGTTGTACCGGGATTTTGTTGGTGTGTCTCTTCCTTGGCTAAACCACGCAGCTTAATTAACTTAATAGCTCGTGTAACGCTTTCTGGTAAAATTACCACCAGACTGTTATTAGGAGCCATGTCTAAGCCTTTATTTATCGCTTGGGTTTCATCCAGAATTGATTCATAGCGGCTATCAGGCTTAACTTCGGTGATGCCTTGAATAATTAATTGGGCGGCTGAACCCCGTAGGCGTCCCCGTGTGTCATCGTCTTCTTTGACGATGATGTAGTCAAAAATTTGTGCTGCTAATTTGCCCAAAGTAACAAAGTCTTCGTCGCGGCGATCGCCTGGCCCACCAATTACGCCAATCCGTTGCCCTGTAGTCCAATTTTGCACAAAGGAACCTACAGCTTCGTAACTGGCTGGGTTGTGGGCATAATCTACTAAAGCGTGGTAGTTGCCTAAATTAAATAAATTCATCCGTCCTGGCGTTTGACTAACTGAAGCCCGGAAGGTCTTCAAACCACCACGAATCTGCTCAATTGTGACGTTCTGCACGAATGCTGCCAAACTTGCTGCTAAAGCGTTGGCAATCATAAACGGCGCCCGCCCGCCCATTGTTAAAGGTATATTTTCTGCTCTTTCTATGCGGTGTGTCCAATCACCTTTAACAATTGACAAATAGCCATTTTCATATACTGCTGCGACTCCACCCTTTTGGATGTGCTTTCGCACCAATTCCGAGTCGGGGTTCATGGTGAAGTAAGCAATATTAGCTTTAGTTTTTTCTGACATGGCAGCGACGCGGCGATCGTCGGCGTTAAGTACCGCGTAGCCATCAGGGAATACAGCTTCCGCTACTACACTCTTGAGGTTAGCTAACTGCTCAATGGTATCTATATCGCCGATTCCTAAGTGGTCTGCGGCTACATTTAATACTACTCCTACATTTGCGGCTTCAAAGCCCAATCCAGAGCGGAGAATGCCACCACGAGCCGTTTCTAATACCGCTACTTCTACTGTGGGATCTTGGAGGATGAGGTGGGCGCTTTGGGGGCCTGTGTTATCGCCAGCTTCTACTAAGTAATCACCGATATATGTTCCATCGGTAGTAGTATAACCCACTACTTTTCCAGTCTGTTTATAAATATGTGCTAGTAGTCGGGTTGTAGTAGTTTTGCCGTTAGTACCAGTAATACTAAGGATGGGAATTTGGCCAGATTGCTCGTTGGGAAACAGCATATCCATCACTGCGCCAGCAACGTTGCGGGGGATGCCTACACTTGGGGCAACGTGCATTCGGAAGCCAGGAGCGGCGTTAACTTCGACAATTACGCCATCAACTTCCCGCAGAGGACGGCTAATATCCGTGGTAACGATATCGAGTCCGGCGATATCCAAACCGATAATTTTGACTACTCGTTCTGCTAACCAACGGTTTTCGGGGTGAATTTCATCGGTACGGTCTACGGCGCTACCACCTGTACTTAAGTTTGCCGTTGCTCTGAGATAACAGATAGTGCCTTTGGGTGGCACACTATTTAGGGTATAGCCTTGCCTTTCTAAGAGTTGGTAGCTGGTGCGGTCTAGTTCAATCTTGGTTAGGACGTTATCATGTCCTTCGCCGCGATTTGGGTCAAGGTTTGTTTCCTCAATCAGTTCGGCGATAGTCGATCTGCCATTGCCAATTACATGAGCCGGAACGCGTTCGGCTACTGCTACTACTTTGCCATTTACCACTAGTACCCTGTGGTCGCGTCCTACATAATATCTTTCGACAATAATTGACCGAGAAACCTGTCTAGCAGCTTCGTATCCGGCTTCAGCTTCTTCCCAAGTTCTAATATCAATGGTGATCCCGCGTCCATGATTGCCATCCAGGGGCTTGATGACGATGGGATAGCCGCCAACCAATTCAAGGGCTTGTTCCAAATCGTCTAAGAAGTTAATCACTGTACCTCTTGGTACTGGCGCACCAGCGGCCGCGAGGATGCGTTTAGTGGCTTCTTTATCGCAGGCTAGTTCTACACCCAAAATGCTGGTGTTGTCCGTCATTGTGGCCTGCATCCGCTTCTGATTTACGCCGTAGCCCAGTTGAATCAAAAAGCGGGCTTCCAGAGACATCCAGGGAATACCTTTTTTTTCTGCTTCTTTGATAATCGCTTCAGTGGAGGGACCCAAGGAAGCATCACGGGTGAAGTCTTTCAGGTCTTGGATATCTTGCTCTAGTTCTGCTTTGGGATAGCGGCCTCGATCAACGATACTCTGGCACAGCCGGACTGCGGCTCGTCCAGCGTAGCGTCCCGCTTCCTCATTCTGATACTCGATTACTACTTGATAAATTCCGGGTGTGGCAGTTTCGCGGGTGCGACCAAAGCCAACATGCATACCTGCTAATTCCTGGAGTTCTAGGGCTACGTGTTCTACGATATGACCAATCATGGTGCCTTCTTTGACTCGCATCAGAAAACCACCACGACAGCCAGGAGAACAATAATGACCCTCCAGACTTGGCAACGCCTCAACTAGTCCTTCATAAAAGCCAGGGATTTCATTCGAGGGCGTCTCGGCAAGGTTTTCTAAATCGAGGCGCATGACGATCAGCTTGTGGCGTCGAATGCTCCAATAGTTTGGGCCGCGTAAGGTCTGGATCTTGAGGATTCTCATGGGAATAGGTAGATGGAGATTCGGAACCAAAATTCTAGTTTCTTACTGGAATTGACCGCTAAACTGTTCTTTGCAAACAGTTTTTTCTTTTTACATAGTATTCTCATCATTTTTCTACAACAAGAAATAAATGTGCGGTCAACTGATTTTGGATTTTAAATTTATGATTTTGGATTAAAACAGACAATTAGGGTACTTTGCTCTCTTATTTAAATTTCCGATCGCAAAGTCTTAATGAGTCCTTGAGGTTTTTAGATTTGTTTGTCCCACTTTTTGGCGGCATTGGCCAAAAAGCTCTTTTAATCTAAAATCCGTCTTGAAAAGTTTGCTAGGTGGGGAAACCCTCCTTACAACTTTTTGCAAAATCCAAAATCTAAAATTTGTGGCCAACTCAGTGTAACCTCAGATACTTTATCCCGTCAGCTGGAGAGCCGGTGTACAGCAGGCAATACAGTGCGCTGGTACAAGTGGAAGCGATCGCCGTAGCTAAGAATATGGAGACGTAAATTATGCACGGTTAATGGTTCATTAGCACCGACATGGGGTTCGTTGGTGTGGGTGGCTTCCGTGGGATCAACAATGGTGACACTGCCTTTGCCCATAACTTGTAACCAACCATCACGTTCAAACACTGCACAAGTATCTTCGTCAATGCCAATACCTAAGCGATCGGGGTGGGCTGCGATCGCACTAATCAGCCGTCCCATGCGATTCCGGTTGTGAAAGTGTTGGTCAACGATTACTTCAGGAATAAACCCTAAACCCGTCGCCATATCAACTAGGGAACGATTTGGCGACTCTCCACTACCGCCGCCAGCAATCATGTGATGCCCCATCACTGCCGCTCCTGCACTCGTGCCTGCTAAGGTAAGTTGCCCCGCCCTCACCCGCTGGCGAATAATTTCCATTGCTGGCGTATCTGCCAATACACCACAGAGACGCAGCTGGTCGCCTCCTGTCAAAAATACCCCACTACAGGCTTCTAACGATGCTTTAATCTGGGAGGACTCACACTGTTCCCGTTCGCGGATGTCTAAAATCTCTACCTTCTGAGCACCCATTTCTTCAAAAATGCGAATATACCTACCAGCGATGATGGCGGGTTCGCGGGAGGCAGATGGAATAATTGTAATATAAGCCTTACTAGCACCGGCGCGTCCAAAAAAAGTTCGTAGGATTTCGCGCCCATGAACTTTATCCTCTGCACCTCCGATAACTAGAACGGCGGTTTTTGTTGCTTGGGGTGTCCTCATTTCTAGCGATTTAGCTTCTAATTGCGGCATTGTGTTTCTCCTGTCAACAACTTCAGGTGAATTTAACAAGGTTCAGTTGCAGCCATGATTTTTGCGCTTTGCAACTTTCGAGAGGACACTTTTTGGAAGTTTGGAACTGGATCAGGCACTCTCCAAATTTTCGCTTAACGCTCGCGTTGCTTCAGTCTAAACGTCTTCGTCCCCATTCCTCAAACCCAGCGCCTTGTTTTTCACCTGTCCACTTACAGCAGGGCAAAATAGTCTTTATCGGGCTAAATTCCCGCTTTGGGCTTGAGGACGAGCAGTTAAGACTACGCTTTTTTCTGAGGCTGGCTCGATGCATCCTGGAAGTTGTTAACTTGATAAGATTATTAATTTAAATGTAGTTGTGACAACATTTAAACATAAATTAAGTAATTAGAAAAACTTTTAATCCCATCTAAAATCCAAGAGGTCTGGTAGTTTTAGATACTATTGATAAAGTTTAACTGGAGTTTGACCCGAATGGAGGCTTGTTGATGTTTCCTAGACATTCAAATTTAAGATTAGTGTCCTTGAATACGAATAACTGTGCGCTTTGATATAGTTACGCTTTTTCCTGACTGTTTTAACTCGGTTCTCAATTCTGGTTTGCTAGGTAAAGCCTTAGCCAAACAGATTGCCGAAGTGCATCTGGTTAACCCACGGGACTTTACCACTGACAAGCACCGAAAGGTGGATGATGAACCTTATGGTGGCGGCGTGGGGATGCTAATGAAGCCAGAACCAATTTTTAACGCTGTGGAGTCGCTGCCAACTCTACCCCGAAGAGAAATAATTTTGATGAGTCCACAGGGTCAAACAATTAATCAACCTCTTTTGAAAGAATTGGTGACAAATTACGACCAGTTAGTAGTTATTTGTGGGCATTACGAAGGAGTGGACGAGAGGGTGCTACATTTGGTAACTCGTGAAGTATCTTTAGGGGATTTTATTCTGACTGGCGGAGAAATTCCAGCAATGGCTTTAATTAATGGCGTAGTGCGGCTGCTCCCAGGAACCGTAGCCAAAACGGAGTCCCTCACCGCAGAAAGTTTTGAGGAAGGGTTATTAGACTATCCCCAATATACTCGTCCTGCCAATTTTCGCGGCTTAAAAGTGCCTGATGTCTTACTCAGTGGGAATCACGCCGCGATCGCTCGCTGGCGTTACGAACAACAAATTGAAAAAACCCGCGATCGTCGCCCCGATCTCCTGGAGAAATTGGAGCAGGGGGTAGGGGAGCAGGGGGAGCAGGAAAGAATAATAATTCCTAACTCCTAACTCCTAACTCCTAACTCCTAACTCCTACCTCCTACCTCCTACCTCCTACCTCCTAACTCTTAACTCATGACAAAAATTCGTATTGGTAACGGCTACGATATTCATCAACTGGTGAGCGATCGCGCTTTGATTTTAGGTGGAATTCAAATTCCTCATGAATTGGGTTTATTGGGACACAGTGACGCTGATGTGCTAACACACGCGATTATGGATGCCATGCTTGGGGCATTATCTTTGGGGGATATTGGTCATTATTTTCCACCTAGCGATCGCAAATGGGCGGGAGCAGATAGTTTAGTACTATTAAATCAAGTACATAAACTGATTCGGAATCAAGGTTGGCAAATCGGAAATATTGACTCGGTGGTAGTAGCAGAACGTCCGAAATTAAAACCGCATATTCACAATATGCGCGACAAACTAGCGGCTGTTTTAGAATTAGAACCAAATCAAATTGGTATCAAAGCTACTACTAACGAAAAATTAGGCCCAGTTGGCCGCGAAGAAGGTATATGTGCTTATGCTGTGGTTTTAATAGTGGCTTTAGAGTAACTTTTATTTGGAAACATCGATAAAAATATCGAAGACTCACGAGGATTGAAATCAATGATTTATAGCAACCAACAAACCCTAACTTGGTGGGAACTTAGAGCCTTACAAGCTACAAACATAGAAGATATAGACTTTCCCGATCTAGTTGCTTTAGACAAAGATGAGCAAATTATTCTCATAGCTGAAGTCAAAGGTTTACCATTCAATTTTCAAGATACACAAGCCAAAAAATATGCTATTTTACGGCTGATTGATTACTTGCAAACTGCAAAGATAGTGATTCCCTTTGCTATGCTTGTTGATGTAAATAAAATTCTGATTGTTCAATGGGATGGCAATAATTTATCAGAGCCGATTATCAGTCTTAATACTGCTGATGTGCTTAGTCATTACGAGCCAAAATTCCGCGACAAAAGGATATTTAGTCTTTACCTTAAAGGTCTTACAGAAGCTTGGCTACGTGACTTGGCCTATCATTGGAAATCTGCAATACCACCTTTGGCAAAGGAAATGACAGAAATTGGTTTATTGCAACTAATAGAAGACGGAACAACTCAACTTTATTAATGATTAGCAGTGATAATTTACGTTGAAACTAATTTCTTGATGAGTATTGCTAAAGGGCAAGATTCACAAGCACAAGAATTAATGCAAAATACACCCTCTTCTTTACGTATCGTAGTGCCAAGTATTTGTTTTGTAGAATCATTGACAACATTGGAACAAGAAGAAAAATATAATCTAGATTTCCTCCAAAAATTAGATATACAAATTAATCAAGCAGAGCGAGATAATTCAGATAATGCACGATTACTGTTGTTTCGCCTAGAGCAATCAATAACAAGCTTTCTTGAACGAAATAACGAAGTTAAAGAACGTTTTGATGTAGCTTTTAATCAGCTTATCAGCAAATCAGAAATGATTACATTAAATACGGGTATTTTTCAAGGAACGTTAAATAGAGAAATTTTTGATAAGCACATTATAGATAGAATAATCTTGGAGTGTATAATTTTTCATGCTGGGTTACATCCCAATGAGAATAAATTATTTTTAAGTAGCAATTCTAAAGAATTTGGTAGACGTGAAGTTATAGAGCTTTTACGAGATCGTAGGATTCAATATTTCAATAAAACTCAAAATTTACTTGGTTGGCTAGAATCTCAAGCAAATTAATTACATTACTCACATATTGAAATTATGGAACTTTTTAGAAAAATATTTCTGGCAATTAAACATTTTTTCTTACCAATAATTCTGGCTTTGACAACAGCAATTACAATTACCGCGTGCAATCCAGCGAACTTTAAAACCGCAGCTTCACAAGTTCCCCAGTTGGTGGTTTCTACTACCACTGACCCTAAGACTTTTAACTTAGCCCTCATCCAAGAATCGCCTAATATTTCTGGTTTCACTTATGAAGCATTAGCCGCTCAAAACGGAATAACTAAGGAAATTGAGCCAGCTTTAGCTGAATCTTGGGAACTTTCCCCAGATAAACTGCGGTTTGTCTTTACCTTGCGAGAAGGATTGAAATGGTCGGATGGTCAGCCATTAACAGCCGATGATGTCGTTTTCTCTTTTAATGACATCTACATGAACAAGCGCATTCCCACTTATACCCAAGATGCTCTCAAAATTGGTATCAGTAAGGCTTTTCTCAAAGTCCGCAAAATCGACGATCGCCGGGTAGAATTTATTCTACCAGAACCGTTTTCGCCTTTCTTGCGATCGATTGCAGCAGGGGTAGGAATATTACCAGAACACGCCCTGCGTGCAGCAGTGGAAACCAAAAACTCTGACGGTAAGCCAGTGTTTATGTCTACTTGGGGAACCGACACAGACCCGAAAAAAATTATTGTTAATGGCCCTTACGCAATCGAGAGTTATTCAACCAATCAACGCGTAACATTTCGGCGCAATCCCTACTACTGGCGTCAAAAAGATGCACAAGGAAAACAACTGCCATATATTGAGCGTATAATTTGGCAAATTGTGGAATCGCCTGATACAGCTTTGCTGCAATTTCGTTCTGGAGGGTTAGATTTACTAGAAATTGGCCCTGGAAATTTTCAATTACTCAAGCGTCAAGAAAAGCAGGGGAACTTTACTATTAAAAATGCTGGGCCTGACTCTGGGACAAGTTTTATAACTTTCAATCTTAACAAAGGTAGTCGCAACGGTAAGCCTGTTGTAGATCCCATTAAGTCGCGCTTTTTTAACAACGTTGCTTTTAGACAGGCTGTCGCCTACGCAATTGATCGCCAAACGATGATCAACAACACTTTGCGGGGATTGGGTGAACCGCAAGACTCTCCGATTTCTGTTCCCAGTCCTTATTATTTGTCTCCAAAAGAAGGTTTAAAAACATATAACTACAATCCAGAAAAAGCTAAACAACTTTTGCTAGGAGCAGGATTCAAATACGATGATAAAGGTCAACTTTTGGACGCGGATGGTAATCGAGTTCGCTTTACAATGATGGCTGTTGCTGGTAATAGACCGACAATCACACCAAAAATTCAACAGGATCTCGGCAAGATAGGAATTAAAGTTGATTTACAATTTCTTGACTTTAGTATTATTGGAGAAAAAATCTCTAACACCTTAGATTGGGAATGTTGGTATGGATCTATCACAGGTGGTATTGAGCCGCAAGATGGTTTCAATGTTTGGTCTGTAGAAGGTAACTTTCATGTATTTAATCAAAAAGCTCAAGCCGGACAATCTGCAACCGTAGGCTGGAAAGCTACCGATTGGGAGCAGAAAATTGAAGACCTCTACATTCAAGGAGCAAGAGAGTTTGATGAAACAAAACGCAAAGCTATCTATGGAGAAACACAACAACTTTCACAAGAGTATCTGCCTTTTATTCACCTATTCAATTCTCTAGCTTTAGTAGCCGTGCGTAATACCATTGAGAACGTAAAATACTCCGCGATAGCTAGTTATAATTGGAATATTTATGAACTAAAAGTAGTAGAAGATAAAAAAGCTAGTCATTAGTCATTAGTCATTAAGTAGGTAGACGTAATTAAACATAAGAAAAACCTCACCCTCAATCCCTCTGCTTAGTAAGGAGAGGAAAGCCGGAGGCAGGGTGAGGTTTTATATTTAATTTGACCCACTACTTAGTCATTAGTCAGGAGTCAGGAATTATTATTCTCCCCCTGCTTCCTCATCCACCCACTCCCCACTTACCTTTATGCAGTCAAGGCTGAATAGGAGGTGTATTATGCAAACAGTTTAGTCTTTCAGTTTTATGATTTTTGCCCTTTTGGCTACCCGCCGCCGTGGGTTTGCGGTTTTAGCAATATTCGGTCTATTCTTGATTTGTCAGATAGCTCTTATAAGTTGTAACCCAATTAATTTTAAGAGTAAGGCAGCACAAGTATCGCAATGGGTTACAAGCACTATCGGCGATCCGAAAACTTTTAACTACGCCTTCAATCAAGAATATCCTCATGTTTTTTTGTTTACGACTGAAGGACTAACTACCCTGAATGGAATTACAGGCAAAATTGAGCCAGCTTTAGCTGAATCGTGGGATATTTCTAACGATAAAAAGCGAGTCGCTTTTACTTTGCGAGAAAATTTGAAATGGTCAGATGGCGAACCACTTACCGTAGATGATGTCATCTTCACTTATGAGGATGTGATTTTCAATCCAAAGATTCCTACCGATTGGAAAGATGGTCTTAAAATTGGTTCTAGTGGTAGTTTTCCTAAGATCAGAAAAATAGGTGATCGCCAAATTGAATTTATTCTACCTGAACCTTTTGCTCCTTTCCTTTCCACCACAACCGGAGCATCAACAAATTCAGTTGGAATTTTGCCAAAACATGCTTTATCTGAATCATTAAAATCTAAAGATGCTAAAGGTAATCCCAAATTTTTATCTACTTGGGGAACGGATACACAACCCAATAAAATTATTGTCAACGGTGCTTATAAAATAGAAAATTATACTCCCAGTCAACGTGTGGTATTTCGGCGCAATCCTTATTACTGGCGTAAAGATAACCAAGGTAACCAGTTACCTTATGTTGAACGTATTGTTTGGCAAATTGTTGAATCTACAGATACAATAATTCTTCAGTTTCGCTCTGGAGGATTAGATACAGTTACTGTTTCTCCTGAAAACTTTTCACTACTTAAGCGCGAAGAAAAGCGGGGAAAGTTTACTATCTACAATGGCGGACCGGAATTCACTAATACTTATATTTCATTTAATCTCAACAAAGGTCGGCGGCAAAACGGACAGCCTCTAATTGACCCAATTAAATCACATTGGTTTAATACCCTTGCTTTTAGACAAGCAGTTGCCCATGCAATCGACCGTCAAACAATGCTAAATAACGTTTTTCGGGGAATTGGTGTGTTGCAAAATTCGCCGATAGAAATTCAAAGCCCTTACTACTTTCCTCCAGAAAAAGGTCTTAAAGTTTATGAATATAATCAAGAAAAAGCTAAAAAACTACTATTAAATGCAGGTTTTAAATACAATGCCAATAAACAATTACTAGATGCTGATGGTAATCGGGTACGCTTCAGTTTATTAACGAATGCTGAGAATAAAACTCGTGTATTAATGGGAGCGCAAATTAAGCAAGATTTAAGTAAAATTGGTATCCAAGTTGATTTTAATGCAATTGCTTTCAATACCCTTACAGACAAGCTTTCTAATTCTCTCGATTGGGAATGTTATATGCTAGGCTTTGTTGGAGGGATTGAACCAAATGACGGGGCTAATGTTTGGTTACCATCAGGTGGACTACACACTTTCAATCAGAAACTTCAAGCAGGACAAGAAGCACTTATTGGTTGGCAAGTTGCAGATTGGGAGGCAGAAATTGGTCGTCTTTACATTCAAGCAGCACGAGAGTTAGACGAAGGAAAGCGCAAAGAGATTTACGCCGAAACGCAACGCCTCTCTCAAGAATATTTGCCTTACATTTATTTAGTGAATCCTTTGTCTTTGGTTGCAGTGCGCGATCGCATCCAAAACGTCAAATTTTCTGCACTTGGTTCTCAAAGAGGAACGTTATGGAACAAATATGAACTAAAAGTAACACAATAGAGTTTAAAGTATTAAAATCTCCGCCCTTAGTGGCACGTTTGGGAACATTTATAAAATCAAAACAACAGACTAGTGTCTCAAAATGAAACTCTGCGATCGCTACTCGTTGCCGTTGCCAATGGTAAAGTTACCCCAGATACGGCATTCGACTCACTCAAAGACTTAACTTATGAATCTGTGGGTGAGTTTGCCAAAATCGACCACCATCGTCAGCTAAGAACTGGTTTCCCGGAAGTGATTTGGGGTCCGGGTAAAACTCCCGATCAAATTGCTCAAATTATCGAGGTGATGCGCCTCCGCAACCCGGTGGTAATGGCAACCCGCATTGAACCAGCAGTTTATACCGCACTGGAATCAAAAGTTAGCGGTTTACGATATTACGAATCGGCGCGAATTTGTGCGATCGCTCCCCCTACCATCGAACCACAATTTGCCGGTGAAATTGGCATTCTTTCTGCTGGTACTGCCGATTTACCCGTTGCTGAAGAAGCTGCTGTCACTGCTGAACTTTCTGGTTTTCGCGTCCAGCGCCTCTGGGATGTTGGCGTTGCGGGAATTCACCGCTTATTAAGTAACCGCCACCTGATTGAGTCAGCATCGGTGTTGATTGTCGTTGCGGGGATGGAAGGCGCTTTACCCAGCGTTGTTGCTGGTTTAGCGAGTTGTCCTGTGATTGCCGTACCCACCAGCATCGGTTATGGCGCAAGTTTTGGCGGATTAGCACCTTTATTGACAATGCTTAACTCTTGTGCTGCGGGAGTAGGCGTAGTAAATATCGATAATGGTTTTGGTGCAGCAGTTTTAGCGGGGCAAATTTTGCGGACTGCCGAGAAATTGCGGTTGGCATCTGCTACATCTTGAGTTAAGACATTAAAGTTACACCCAAGATTTCAGTAAATATCAGGAATTTATCTAAAAAATAAATGTGATGCTGAATTTTGCCAGCCCCAACCTCTTAATCACCAAATATGAGCCATTACAGCGATTTGATATCTCAGTTATATTGGCATTTGCCCGTAAATTTGACAGCACTACTAGCACAAACAGTTAGCGATCCAGACTTGATGGGTCAGGTTGAAAAATCTTGGCGTCACTTTATACAAACAGGTCAAGTGTGGGCATTGTTGATTGGTTTAGTCATTGGCTATATGATTCGGAATCTAACTAGCTACGGTTAAAGAAATTTTAGATTTTGGATTTTAGATTTTAGATTAATCCAAAATCCAAAATCTAAAATCCAAAATTGATGCCCCTCCCTTCATAATATTTATGACCAAAGAAGAAACTTGGAGCCAGAGGTTTGAATCAGCGTTGCATCCAGCGATCGCTCGTTTTAATGCCAGTATAGGTTTTGATATTGAATTAATCGAATATGACCTGACTGGTTCTCAAGCCCATGTCAAAATGCTCGCTCACACGGGCATCATCTCCCCAGAAGAAGGAGAGCAACTGGTTGCAGGTTTAGAACAAATTCGCCAAGAGTACCGCCAGGGTAAATTTCAGCCTGGTGTTGATGCTGAAGACGTACATTTTGCAGTGGAACGGCGACTGACCCAAATTGTCGGCGATGTGGGTAAAAAGGTGCATACGGCGCGATCGCGTAATGACCAAGTTGGTACAGATACTAGACTCTACCTCCGCGACCAAATCCAAGAAATTAAAAAGGAATTGCGAGAATTTCAAGGGGTTTTACTGGATATAGCCGAAAAGAACGTTGAAACCCTGATTCCTGGCTATACCCACCTCCAACGCGCCCAACCCCTGAGTTTAGCTCACCACCTCTTGGCATACTTTCAAATGGCGCAACGCGACTGGGAACGCTTAGGAGATGTTTCTCGCCGCGTCAATATATCACCTTTGGGGTGCGGTGCTTTAGCGGGAACTACTTTCCCCATTGACCGCCACTACACAGCCAAACTCTTGAATTTTGACGATATTTATGCTAATAGCCTCGATGGAGTGAGCGATCGCGATTTTGCGATCGAATTCTTGTGTGCTGCTAGCTTGATTATGGTTCACCTCAGCCGCCTTGCAGAAGAAGTCATTCTTTGGTCAACTGAAGAATTTGGCTTTGTCATCCTCAAAGATAGCTGTGCCACAGGTTCCAGTATCATGCCCCAAAAGAAAAACCCTGATGTACCAGAATTAGTGCGGGGGAAAACGGGGCGTGTATTCGGTCATCTCCAGGCGATGTTAGTGATTATGAAAGGGTTACCTTTGGCGTATAACAAAGACCTGCAAGAAGATAAAGAAGGTCTATTTGATAGCGTCAATACAATCAAAGCCTCTCTGGAAGCAATGACGATTTTGCTCAGGGAAGGCTTAGAATTTCGTACCCAACGATTAGCAGAAGCTGTGGCGGAAGATTTTTCTAACGCTACCGATGTCGCAGATTATCTGGCAGCACGGGGCGTTCCTTTCCGGGAAGCTTACAATCTCGTGGGTAAGGTGGTAAAAACTAGTATTGCCGCAGGTAAACTTCTGAAAGATTTGAAATTGGAAGAGTGGCAACAAATACATCCGGCATTTGCAGCAGATATTTATGAGGCGATATCCCCCCGTCAAGTTGTGGCAGCCCGCAACAGTTACGGTGGTACTGGCTTTGTACAAGTCAGCAAAGCACTCATCGCTGCCCGCGCTCAAATGGCTCAATAGAGGGAGTTAGGAGTTAGGAGTTAGGAGTTAGGAGTTAGGAGTTAGGAGTTAGGAGTTAGGAGTTAGGAGTTAGGAGTTTGGAGTTTGGAGTTTGGAGTTTGGAGTTTGGAGTTGGGAGTTTGGAGTTAGGAGTTTGGAGTAGGAGTAGGAGTTTCGAGTAGTTTCTTTCCCAATCCCCAATACTTCGACTTCGCTCAGTACAACTACCCAATGCCCAAAAATAAATAAGGGCGTACTTTTGTACGCCCTAAAAGATAAATAATCTAAATAACAAGGATTTAAGCAGACAACTTATTCAGTGTCTGCTGCTGCTGCTCCTTCTTCTTCTTCACTCTTTGGTGGTCTTTGTTGGAACCTTCTCTGCATTCTTCCTGTAGTAGTCCGTTTACGAAACTTTCTGGCATACGCCTGGTTCCGTAGCGCCTTTTCTTTTTTCGGGTTACGGCGCTTGGCCATGTTCACCTCATTAAATAAACAACAAAAAAGTAGCAACTAGGCATCACGTAGGCAATAGCAGTTACCAATGTTATTGATATACTTGTAGCCTAGTGCAGCAATAAATACGCTTTAAACAGTGTACTAGTCTATCGCATTCAACCTTGCTCTGTCAATAACAATTTAGAATTATTCCCACCAGCTAGACGAAAAGCCCAGAATACAATTATGCGTGAATGCGTGAATTCCGCTTTGCGGTACTAGTTGTTGTTCTTGGAACAAACTAATCAATATTATCAAGAATTAGGTAACAGTCTTAAACCCCGCTTAATTATCTCTTCTAATAAATTTGGGATTCAAACTTATCTAGGACTTACGCATCAAGTCCGAAATGTAGGGGCAATTCATGAATTGCCCCTACGAGAAATCAAGGCTTTCAGTGCCTTGAAAGCGTAAGTCCTATTATGATTCAGATTATTTTTTTTAATGTGTGCTGAAAAAATATTACTGATAGCTGGGTTAAGCAAGGTTAATGTTAGTTATAAACTGAAAAAGTTTCTGATTAAACAAACCTTATGTATATATGAATACAGTGCTTCTCTTGAACGTTGATGTTAGAATCAATAATATTCTACGTAAATCGTGAGAATAAAATCTCAAACCGCAAACATTTTTGTATAAACAATAACTCAATAAAAATTTAATTAGTTGAGTTTATGTAAGTGGTAGAGAAGTATAGAATACAATACAAAAATTTTGAAGATTGAACGTTATTGCTTTTTTTCCGGCAGCTGTCCAGTCCACACGTAGCTTATGGCGTATTGGACAAACAGTATTGGGTATTATATTTCGTCATCCCATTACTGGTACTAGTATCATCCCAATTTTACCCGATGGTCGCATAGTACTGATCAGGCGGCGTGATGATGGTCTTTGGGCATTGCCTGGAGGCATAGTGGATTGGGGAGAAGATATTCCTAACACAGTCCGCCGGGAATTGCTTGAGGAAACCGGCCTAGAATTGGTGAAAATTAATCGTTTGGTAGGAGTTTACTCCGCACCAGACCGCGATCCCAGAATCCATTCAATTTGTGTTGTGGTTGAAGCGGAGGTACATGGGACAATGGAGATTCTAGATACTTTGGAAGTCATGGAAATCCAAGCTTTCTCTCCCAATTTGCTACCTTCAGGACAAATGGCTCACGACCATACTCGGCAGTTGCAAGACTACTTGAATGGCTTGACAACATTGGCATAACAATATTTAGTCATTTGTTATTTGTTATTTGTTATTTGTTATTTGTCATTTGCCGCCAAAGTATATGATCTAAGGAAGCTTCTCTACGAGATAAATTCGCGTTCGGCTCACACTTGTGTGTTTGTAATTTGTCAAAAACTAATTACTAATGACTAATGACCAATGACCAATGACCAATTAGGGCTATTTAATTCTATACATAAACCGCCCAGAACTAAAGTTCTAGGCTCATAGATAAAGTCCGTTAAAACGGACTATAAACTTTTCTCAGTAATCTTTAGATTACTTTTGCTATAAGAGAGGTGAATTCATTCTGAGGCGGACTACATGAGAGTGAAATAGCCCTAATGACTAATGACCAATGACCAATGACTATTTATTATGGTGCTAAAAGTTAACTACTAAATTAAAATGAATATACTTTTCCGTAACTCGCGGATAAAGCTCTCTCAAGGGCTGATATTCTGGCGTGAAGTCGGTGAAAAAACTCCTATAATTTTTTTACATGGTGCTTGGAATGAGAGCAGCCAATGGTTATCTGTGATGGAGTCCCTTGCACAAGATTTCCATTGCTTTGCACTTGATTTGTTGGGATTTGGTGAATCAGAAAATCCGAATATCCACCATTCGATAGATTTACAAGTAGAGTGTTTAGCTGAGTTTTTACAAGCTGTCAAGCTAGAAAAAGTCTATTTAGTAGGGCATTCTCTTGGGGGTTGGATTGGTGCTAGTTATGCTTTAAAGTATCCAGAGAAAGTTGATGGTTTGGTACTGCTTGCACCAGAGGGTGTAGAGATAGGAGGACAAGCAGAGTATTGTCAGAAGATGCGGCGATTATTGAATTATCCACCACTAATAGTTAAATTGTGGCGATCGCTAACTCCATTCACTAAAATTGGGGGTGGGTATGAAAAAATTGCCCAGGATTTACAATTACTTCAAGAATTGTTGCGTTACCCCATAGCTTGTCAGTTACTCTTCAAACGGCGACAAGCAGAAATTGAGGCGGAATTAGTGCAAAAGCGGCTTTATATGATAGATGTGCCGGTTTTGATTTTACAAGGTGGCCAAGATTCACCAGCTGCTTTAGCTAAAAGTCGGGTTTATGCTCAACTGATGCCGAAAGTCGAGTTAAAAATGATTCCCCATGCCGGAAATGACTTACCAAAATCTTGTGCTGGGGTTGTGGCGATCGAGATTGGAGATTTTATTCAAGGTATTTAAAAAAGCCATAATTTTAACGAATTAAACTAGCTCATTCAGGGTTTGTTGCCAATCCACTACACATATTCCTTCGCTCTCAAACCGTGATATGTGCTTCAATTTTGTTGTTACAATTATGACCTGATCAAAACTCTTCAATTGAAGAATTGCCTGAGCAGCAAGAATTACATCACCATCCAAACTTTCATTGCTTGCTGTAGGTTTCCCCTGGTTTCGTAACCATGCCCATAATTCGGCTGCTTTTCGCATTGTTTCGGGAGTCAGTGGTATGAGACAAATTTGGCTAAGTTTGTTGAGGCGGTCTATACTTTTTTGTTCTCCTTGTCTCAACTCACATCTTGCACCTAGCCCTGGCGATTAGAAATCGCGGCTATACAAAGGAAGTCCACCTCCGTGGACAAGCGAGAAAATCAAAGGTTTTTAACCCACGGAGTTGGTTTTAGCCTGTGTAGCCGAGCCAGTGCGTTGGGCGGGCAATGCCGACTTGAAGCAACTGGCGTGCGACTTCCAGTCGCCTGGTGCAAGATATAAGTCAATAGTTCACGCCGAAGTTCATAATCGGCTATTTCTGGCACACGTATAACAGTTTCAGTTTTCTGTAAAGATTTCAACCACTGTTGGACTTTTGGGTTTACTTTTGGATGCGTTACTTGACTCAAAGGATGAGTGTCTAGCAATATGGCTCTACCCATCTAAGTTTTTATACTAATAAGTGATTTTGGTTCAAAGCTGTCTCAATCTGTGGGTATGTTTGCTCATCGTCTCCAGATTCATCAGCCATCCATTCGTCAACCAGTTCTATTACCTTTTCTAAGGAGTCATCCCCTTTTGCTTCCGATTTAGAAATTAGTTAATTGGGTAAGGCAACTTCCCCATCACCCATTACTATTTCCCGCATTCCCCAAAATATCAAATTTGGTTCCACAATTAAAGGTGCTGTAATTTCAGGATATAAGGCTTGTAGATAATTTAGTAATAAAGTGCGATCGCCCCCTTTAATCGCAATCTTACCATTAGAAAATAATTGCAACCACGCTTCAATAAAATCTTTAATTCCAGCTAAAACAGTGTAAATAACTCCACTTTGAATAGCTTCTGTAGTATTCAGAGCAAAACGTGGTGGTAACGCAAAATTTTGCATTTCTACTAATGGTAATTGTCCTGTTTTTTGACCGAGAGTTGCAAATTGCAAACCTAATCCCGGCAAAATTGCACCTCCAACTAGACACTGATTAGCATCCGCAGCCGTAAAAGTTAGCGCTGTCCCAGCATCAATTACCAACATTGGAAAACCCCACGTTTTCCCCGCACCCCACAAAGCTAAAGCCCGGTCAATTCCTAATGTGGGATAAACGCCTGTTAGTGGTAATTGCTCTAATGTAATAACACGAGTATTTGGGTAAGTTTGCCAAATAGCAGTTTGCGTGGGAACTACAGAGGCGAGAATCAGGGGAGGCGGAAAATTCAAAGTCTCTCTCCTTTTAGGAGAGAGATTTAGAGAGAGGTTTTCCAGATACTGTGAAAAGTCAGCAGATGAGGGGGATAAGGGAAATAAAGAACTATTTTCTTCCCCTGCTCCCCTAATTTTCTGATGGGGTGGAAAAATTACTAGTAATAAATCATCTAAAGTTTGACATTTAGCTAACTGTTGTATGACAGACTCAGCTAGATGGTCAGTATCCCAAGCTGAGTAAAGCGTCTCGCCAATAAACAACGCCCAATGTAGCCGAGAGTTCCCAATTTCCAAAGCTAGCCAAATTTCCCCGATCTCCCTCATCTCCCTAATCCCTCTGCGGTTTCACACTTTTAACTTTTTTAAGTCAGTCATAAATTTTTTAATAAAAATTAACATTCATCCCGTGTAACAATAAACGTAGAGGAACAAATACTCATTGTGTTAAGGAGGGGAGTTATGGTAGCGCTCACCGAAAAAACTGAAAAACGGCTCACCATACAGCAGGTGGAAATCGCTCAAGAGACTACGGCTATTCGCTCTTTGGATTGGGATCGCGATCGCTTCGATATTGAGTTTGGTCTACAAAACGGCACCACCTATAACTCGTTTCTCATCCGTGGGGAGCAGACAGCCTTAGTTGATACCTCTCACGAAAAGTTTCGTCAACTATACTTGGATACACTCACCGGACTAATCAAGCCAACAGATATTGATTATTTGATTATCAGCCACACCGAGCCAGACCATAGCGGTTTAGTTAAAGATTTGCTGCAAATGGCTCCAGAAATAACGGTTGTCGGTTCTAAAGTGGCGATTCAGTTTCTGGAAGATTTCGTACATCAGCCATTTAAACGGCGGATTGTGAAAAATGGCGATCGCTTAGATTTGGGCAATGGTCATGAATTTGAATTCGTGATTGCTCCAAATTTACACTGGCCGGATACAATTTTCAGCTTCGACCACAAAACCAAAATTCTCTATACTTGCGACGCCTTTGGGTTGCATTATTGCTCAGATAGCACCTTTGATGAAGACTTGGCGGCTATCGAAGAAGACTTTCATTACTACTACGATTGCTTGATGGGACCGAATGCCCGTTCAGTTTTATCTGCCCTAAAACGCATGGCGGAATTGAAAACCATCGGTATGATTGCCACAGGACACGGCCCATTATTATCTCACAATGTTGAGGAACTAGTTGGACGTTACCGCACTTGGAGCCAAACGCAAGCCAAGCCAGAAACAGTGATTGGGATATTTTACGTTTCCGAATATGGATATAGCGATCGCCTCGCACAAGCAATTGCCAACGGTATCGGTAAAACTGGTGTCGCCGTGGAAATTGTCGATTTGGGATCGGAAGTAGATTTACAATATCTGCGGGAATTAGTTAGCCGTTGTGCTGGGCTAATCGTTGGTCTACCTCCGGCTTCTGGCGCTGCGAGCATCCAATCTGCACTCAGCACAATTTTAGGATCTGCCAAAGAAAAGCAAGCTATTGGTGTATTTGAAAGTGGCGGTGGCGATGATGAGCCGATAGATCCTTTGCTGAGTAAATTCCGCAATTTGGGTTTGACAACAGTTTTTCCAGCGATTCGGATTAAACAAACGCCTACAGAAAATACCTACAAGCTGTGTGAAGAAGCGGGTACTGATTTAGCTCAATGGGTAACACGCGATCGCAGCATCAAAGCCATGAAATCTCTTAGTGCTGACTTAGATAAAGCATTAGGTAGACTTAGCGGCGGATTATATATTATTACTGCTAAAAAAGGCAATGTATCCAGTGCGATGTTAGCCTCCTGGGTTGCTCAAGCCAGCTTCAAGCCCTTGGGATTTTCCATTGCAGTAGCTAAAGATCGGGCGATAGAATCACTCATGCAAGTAGGCGATCGCTTTGTTCTCAACATCTTAGAAGAAGGTAACTTCCAACCACTAATGAAGCACTTTTTGAAACGATTCGCCCCAGGTGCCGATCGCTTTGAAGGAGTCAGAACCCAGCCAGCCGAAAACGGTGCCCCCATCCTCAACGACGCCCTCGCCTACATGGAGTGCGAAGTTGTCAGTAGAATGGATTGCGGCGACCACTGGGCAGTATACAGCACAGTCTACGCCGGACGAGTTTCTAAGCCAGAAGCTTTAACTGCTGTGCATCACCGCAAAGTTGGTAATCATTATTAATTTTGGATTTTGGATTTTGGAATTTAGATTAATAATCCAAAATCCATAACCACTCAAAAAAGCATTTGTGTAGTATAGCCGTGCCTACTTAATATCCAGAATTTGGATCTTTAATTAACAATCCAAAATCTAAAATCTAAAATTGTTTCCGCCATGTCACAAAATAAATCCCGCGATGTTCAAGTTTATCCAATAGCTACAGATACAAGAATACTGCGATCGCGCAGTTGGTCTAGGCTCAGATTTGAAATTGAATATGCTCTTGCTAAGGGTACAACTGCTAATTCTTATTTAATTGAAAGCGAAAAAACTGCCATTATTGACCCTCCAGGGGAAACGTTTACGGAAATTTATTTAAAAGCGTTGCAGCAGCGTTTCCATCTCGAAGACTTAGATTATATAATTTTGGGACACGTCAACCCCAACCGCGCTGCAACTTTAAAAGCTTTGTTGAAAATTGCCCCGCAAATCACTTTTGTTTGTTCAAATCCCGGAGCGATAAATTTACGTGGGGCGCTGGAAAATCCAGATTTGCAAATTCTTGTGATGCGGGGTGAAGAAACCCTAGATTTAGGCAACGGGCATAATTTACAATTTATTCCCACCCCCAATCCCCGCTATGCAGATCAACTTTGCACCTACGATCCGCAAACAGAAATTCTGTACTCAGATAAGTTATTTGGGGCGCATGTTTGCGGAGATCAGGTATTTGATGAAGGCTGGGAAATATATAACGAAGATCGGCGCTATTATTTTGATTGCCTCATGGCTCCCCACGCTCGTCAAGTTGAAACAGCGCTGGAGAAATTAGCTGATTTTCCTGTGAGAATGTATGCCACTGGACACGGGCCTTTGGTACGCTATGGCTTAATCGACCTGACTAAAGCTTATCGCCAATGGAGTCAACAGCAAACATCTGCGGACTTGACAGTGGCATTGATTTATGCATCAGCTTATGGGAATACGGCAACATTAGCCCAAGCGATCGCTCGTGGGATTACCAAAGCTGGTGTTGCTGTAGAATCGATTAACTGCGAATTTACTGAACCAGAAGAAATCCGGGCAACTGTGGAAAAAGCCAGTGGTTTCATCATCGGTTCTCCAACTCTCGGCGGTCATGCACCCACACCCGTGCAAACAGCTTTAGGAATTGTACTATCTACCGCTACTAACAATAAACTCGCTGGTGTTTTTGGTTCCTTTGGCTGGAGTGGGGAAGCAGTTGATTTAATTGAGGGTAAATTGAAAGATGCTGGCTATCGGTTTGGTTTTGACACCATCCGCGTAAAATTCAAACCCGACGATGCCACCTTACAATTGTGTGAAGAAGCTGGAACCGACTTTGCCCAAGCCTTGAAGAAAGCCAAAAAAGTCCGATCTGCGCTTCGCAGCAGCGCTTCGCTATCGCCAAGTCAACCTGCTACTAATGTAGAACAAGCAGTTGGTCGCATTGTCGGTTCTCTTTGTATTCTCACAGCAAAAGAAGGCGATCGCTCCAGTGCCATGTTAGCCTCTTGGGTATCTCAAGCTAGCTTTAGTCCCCCTGGTTTAACCATAGCTGTAGCTAAAGACCGCGCAGTAGAAACACTGACGCATACAGGCAATAAATTTGTCCTGAATATTCTTAAAGAAGGCAATCACTTGGGATTGATGAAGCATTTCCTCAAACCCTTCGGCCCAGGACAAGACCGATTTGCTGATGTCGCCGCAGAAGTTGCTGAAAACGGTTCTCCCATACTTACAAATGCCCTAGCATATCTTGAATGTTCCGTACAAAACCGGATGGAATCTGGCGACCATTGGCTGGTTTATGCCACTGTCGAAAATGGCAAATTGTTAGATAATGATGGCGTTACAGCCGTGCATCATCGCAAATCGGCAACTCATTATTAAGAGACTGACAAATAAAAAAATACCCAAAAAACTCTCTCCTCCTTATTCCTCTGTGTTCTCTGTGTCTCTGTGGTTCGTTTATTTGAGTAATTTATTTTCTGTCAGTCCCTAATTGCGAATAGGGCATAAGTAAGCGGCGGTCTTCTATGAGGCGATCGCATGATGCTGCTTGGATAAAATTGTCACGATATTGAAAAGCACAAACGGCTAAAATTTCAGATAGAGGTATTTTCTAGTTATTCTGAGAACTCAATGCTGTCTGTTAGAAATTATTGCCATGACGTTACGTGAACTTGAAGATCAAGCACTGAGATTATCTGCTGAGGATCGTTGGCAGTTAATTAATACATTGATGCGATCGCTCCAACCAAAACTTCAGCCAACGTCAAAGCCGAAGGGTTTAGCTGCAAGTTTAATCGGCATTGCGAAGACTGACACCCTGTCACCTACAGATGAAGAAGTGAAAGCCATGCTAGATGAGCGGTTGGTGCAAAAGTACCTGTAATGCGAGTTTTATTTGATACGAATGTTCTGCTGGATGCTTTGCTAGCGCGTGAACCTTTTGTGGCGGATGCTGCTTTTTTGCTAGAGGCGGTATAACAAACAACTGTCCTAAAGATAGTTCAAGTTTTGCATAAAAAAGGCTCAAGCATTCCTGCCTGAGCCTTTTCTAGATTCAACTAAATGACTTTTGCCTACTTAGTTTAGTAGCGACCACGGTTGTAGCCGCCGCCACCACCGCCACCGCCACGATTACCACCACCACCGAAGGAACCACCTCCACCTCGGTCTTCTCTGGGCTTGGCCTTATTCACTTTAAGGTCACGACCCAACCATTCAGCACCATCAAGCGCTTCAATGGCTTTTGTTTCTTCATCTTCTGAACTCATTTCCACGAAAGCAAAGCCGCGTAAACGGCCTGTTTCACGATCAGTCGGTAGCTGAACACGCTTTACAGCACCATATTCTGCAAATACAGCACTCAGCGCATCTTGTGTAACTTCATAGGAGAGGTTACCAACGTAAATTGACATTAAATGTCTCCAAAATCATAAGTTTGTAGAGATTTAGATTTCGGAGAGAAGTCTGTAATACCAAAAGGGAAAAGCCTGTCAATACTAAAAACAAACACTGTCGCCGAATTAATTCTCATTTCACTTCCCATGATGACATAGCAACTAACTTTCTGGGGGAAATTTTCAAAATTGTTATAAAAAGTTATATAGCAGTCAGCTTTGATTTTTGAAATTATTTGCGTAAACAGGGAGTAGGGAAGAAGCTAATCTATTCTATTTTCTAAATATTGCCCAATCATCAACTGCTCACCAGCACGAGAGATGATAGTCTGTCTGGTGCGGTATTTGCAGCCAATTAGCTTTAACTCTTCCTCAAACACTGAACCGTTGTATTCAGTTCGCAAACAGAGTGTTTTTGGGTTGGAGAAATAATACTGGGCGGTGACTGGCTTGGATATGGCAAAACCGCGATCGCGGTACAAAATGTTTCCCTTAACCCCAAATATTGTTGAACCTTGCGATTCTTTCTTTGTATTTAGCACATTTGTACTTTCCCATACAACTGCTGCACCACAGATGAAACTACCTACATCAGACAACTCGTGCATCTGAGCTAGCTTTTGCAATTGATCACAGCCCTGCTCTAAAAAATCGATCGTAACTATACTTTCGATCTCCTTAGTTTCTCCCTGCGGTAGGGTGTAGTAGCGTCGTTGCGATCGCCACTTCCCTGCTGATTCCTGGAAAAATTCAAAAATCTGGGATTCATCAGTAGTTTGTACGATTTTGAGCAATGATGTCACGCCTTACCTTCCTCGCCTAATGCAAATATATTTCTGGCAAAAAACTTCATTCTTGCTGTTGTTGCTATAGTACTTATCGCCCTGTTCTTGCCATATTACGCAAAGGGGGTAAGAAAAATAGTGTTTTCCAATACATTATAAACCTAAAAAAGCAATAAATATTTAATATTCTTAATAAAGTCAATAAAAGTTTTGTGACGAACGCACAAAGCGTCTCTAAGAGTTGAGTGCTGTTGTGGGGACGGTTTCCGACTCGCATTACTTCGGGGGATTTAGCTGAGGCATCAAAACTTTCTTTTCTGCCTGTAGAGACTCTTGACTTAAACCTCCAAAGTTCGTTAAACGCAGTTAAACCACGTCTATCTTGAAACCTATAGTTCTTCCATGATGAAAAGGATTTGCCCTCATCCCCCAACCCCGAATCCCAAAATTGGGATTCGGGGAGAGAATTTCAAAGTCCCTCTCCCAGATTTGGGAGAGGGATTTAGGGAGAGGGTGCAAAACTATGGTTCTCAACTTAGATAAGGTTTAACTGATGATAAAACCTATATAGAAACAGACTTTCAACCCACTCCCAAGTATTGAGTCCCCTGCTATATCAGGATTTTCGTGAATTGGTACGAGAACCGCAATAATTGACAATGAAAAAAAAAGGAGCCTAAATCAGGCTCCTTAATCACAAACTGGTAATAGAATTGTGACTACTTAACAGTCACCTTACCGCCAGCTTCTTCGATGCGCTTCTTAGCATCTTCAGCAGCATCCTTAGCAAGACCTTCTTTAACTGCCTTGGGCGCAGCTTCCACCAAGTCTTTCGCTTCTTTCAGACCCAAACCGGTTAATTCCCGGACAATCTTCAGCACGGCAATCTTCTTATCAGCTGGGACTGATTCGAGAATTACTTCAAACTCGGTTTGCTCAACAACTTCCTCAGCTGGAGCAGCACCACCAGCGCCAGGCATCATCATCATGCCGCCAACGGGTGCAGCAGCACTTACGCCAAAAGCTTCTTCAATTTGCTTGACTAACTCAGAAGCTTCCAGCAAAGAAAGGGTTTTTAGTTGGTCTAAAATTTGGTCGGTTGCAGCAGACATTGATATAACTCCTGTAATTTTGATTATTTATTAGTCATTAGTCATTAGCTTTTAACATTTGACTGATGAACCATGAAGTCTATTCAGCAGCAGTTTCTGTGCTGCTATCAGCAACAGTTTCGGTTTCGGGACTGCTATCAGCAACAGCAGCAGTTTCGGTGCTACCACCACTTTGCTCTTGTTCAGACACAGCCTGCAAAGCACGAGCCAGTGAACCAGGAACTTCGTTGATACCCACAGCAATCTTAGTAGCCAAGGCGTTGATAGCCCCAGCAATTTGGGCGATGAGTTGTTCCTTAGATGGCAAGTCTCCGAGTACCTTGACATCAGGTTCTTTGAGTAGGCGACCTTCTAGTACACCACCACGAAGTTCTGTCTTCTTACTGACTTTTTGGAATTCTTGGTATGCCTTAATTGCCGATGAAAAATCTTCTTTTACCAGCAAAAAGGCGGAAGAACCATTGAGCAATTCCGACATAGGCTGCCATTTTTCATCATCTTTAATGGCAATGCCCATTAAAGTGTTCTTGGTCACCTTACAAACGGTGCCACTAGGACGCAGCCGCCGCCGTAAATCTGTGATTTCAGAAACTGTTAGCCCCTGATAGTCAATTACCAGTGCCAGAGTTGACTGACTCAAAGTTTCTTTGAGGTCAGCTACTATCTCTTTTTTATTTTCTAGTGTTCTACCCATTGCAATCTCACCTCCTTAAAATAATCGGTGAAGTACCCTACTTGTACGTTTCTTTTAAACCTGAACTCAAACAACAAACCCCAGCTAACTTAGCCGGGGTTGAGTATTAAAACTCTTAACGCCATAGTTATCACACCTTTATGGGTGGTAATTCTGACTATTAAAGTTTTAACCTCGGCAGGATATTTAAGCTATTAGCACCTGCTGTCTCCGGCTTTGCCTATTTAATTTAAAGTTAGGAGCGAGGAGTCAGGAGTTAAAAATAAAACTCATAACTCATAACTCTTAATTCCTAACTCCTAACTCCTAACTCCTAACTCTTAGTTAACCTGCTTCGCTCAGTTTCAAATCTCGTAGGGCGGTGACATCAATTTTAATCGATGGCCCCATTGTGGCTGACACATAAAATGTGCGCCAATAACGACCTTTAGCTCCTGAAGGACGGTTACGGTCAATCGTCTCTTGTAATGCCTTCAGGTTGACTAACAAATCTTCAGGCGAGAATGTTGCCTTACCAAACATAACATGAACAATACCAGTTCGGTCAGCTCGGAATTCTAATTTACCAGCTTTGAATTCTGCGATCGCACTTCCTAAATCAAATGTTACAGTTCCACCTTTGGGCGATGGCATTAAACCACGCGGCCCAAGCAACTTACCCAGTTTTGCCACCTGTGGCATCACATCGGGTGTAGCTATCAGCTTGTCAAAATCCATTCTACCTTTTTGGATTTCGTCAATCAGTTCTTCTGATCCGACTATATCAGCACCAGCGTTGCTTGCTTCGTTTACTTTTTCGCCTCTGGCAATCACCGCCACCCGGACAATTTGTCCTGTACCTTTGGGCAGTGCTACCGTTGTCCGCAACTGTTGGTCTGTATACTTAGGGTCAATTCCCAGCCGGATATGCGCTTCCGCAGCTTCGATAAATTTAGCTGTTGCTGTGTCTTTGAGAAGGGCTAAAGCCTCTAAAGGTTCATAGTCCTTATCTTCTACTTTTGCTTGCAGTCCTTGCAAACGACGCGATATTTTTGCCATTTTGTTCTCCTGGGGTAATTCCGAAGCCTCGCCTCTCCCCCGATACAATTATTGGATTTTAGATTTTGCAGTAGCAAGTTAGGAGTAAAGAATGAGGAGTTATTAATTTAAAACTCATAACTCATAACTCATAACTCATAACTTTTTTAGTCTGTGATTGTTACACCCATATTTTTAGCCGTTCCTGCCACAATCTTCATTGCCGCGTCTATGTCGTTGGCATTAAGGTCGGGGAGTTTGGTTTGGGCTATTTCTTGCAATTGGGCTTTGCTAATTGACCCAACCTTCTTTTTGTTGGGTTCATTCGAGCCTTTTTCAACTTTCGCCGCTTTCCGAATCAGCACTGATGCTGGTGGCGTTTTGAGGACAAATGTAAAACTCCGGTCTTCAAATACCGAGATTTCTACAGGTATCACCATTCCAGCTTGGTCTGCTGTTTTGGCGTTGTACTCTTTGCAGAACATCATGATGTTAACGCCATGTTGACCCAAGGCGGGACCAACTGGCGGTGCTGGGTTGGCTTTTCCAGCATTCAGGGCCAGTTTAATGACCGCCACTACTTTCTTCGCCATTTGTATTTAACTCTGTTTCTCTACCTGATTAAATTCCAATTCTACTGGTGTATCCCTGCCGAAAATTGAGAGCAAGGCTTTAAGTTTACTCCGTTCTGGAGAAACTTCAATTACCTCACCTTCAAAATCTTTAAATGGGCCAGAAAGCACCATTATCTTATCACCAGTAGCCATGTCAATTTTGAGAACCGGCTCTTGTTCGCTGGTTTGTTTGAATATGCGTTCGACTTCTGAAGAACTCAGTGGTATGGGGTTCACATGACCGCGACCTTTACTGCTACCACGTTTTTGTTCTGCACCGACAAAATTAATTACATGAGAGGTGTTTCGTACCACCTGCCAGGTATCATCATCCATCATCATCCGCACCAGCACATAGCCAGGAAAAACTTTTTCTTCTGTATGCTGGCGACTGCCATCTTTGCGGATTTTTACCGCGGGCGTTTGCGGAATTTCTACCTGAACAATTTTGTCGGCTACATCAAAAGTTTGAATGCGTTGCTCTAAGTTAGTCTTTACACGCTTTTCACAGCCTGAGGCTACTTGCACTGCATACCAGCGTGCTTCTTTTGACGCTGCTTCTGCTGTTTCTCCTGTTTCCTCTGACTGCAACGTGGAGTTGCGAGGTTCGTCTGTTGCAAAAGTCATCAGAACACCTGTTTTGCTGCCCAACGAAACAATCCATCGACCAAGTATATCAAAGATGCGGAGAGTGCAACCATTAACAACACAGCTGCGGATTCGCTCACTATCTGTTTCCGACTGGGCCAAACTACTTTTTCAAGTTCTTCTTTGGTTCCCTGTATGAAGTTGTTAAAGCTAAACCCATTTGTGGTTTCTGGCAATTCTGCTTCACTTTTTTTCGCCACGACCCTTAATTCTCCCGTTTTTCACTCAATTTTGGATTTTGGATTTTGGATTTTAGATTTACCCCATGCTTTAAGGCAAAGGCACTCAATTTCAGATTTTGGCTTGTCCATTTGATTTTTTGTTAGGGACTTCTCCCAATCTGAGAAGACCACGGTGCTTAACCAAAATTTAAAATCTAAAATCTAAAATTTGCTCATCCAGGTTTGCAGTTTCGACTCTATTTCACTTACTGAAAGCAAAACAACTACAAATACAATAAGTTTACCCGAAATTATTATCGCTAACTGCTAATATAGCAGTTGCGTAATTATTTCGGGCTTTGTTTTTTGCTCTTGAGCGCGCCCTGGAGGACTTGAACCCCCGACATCAGGTTTTGGAGACCTGCGTTCTACCAACTGAACTAAGAGCGCACAAGCTGTTTTTGATTCAGTTATTGCGCTGAGCTAAATTTCAGTTTAACGCAACACCCGATTTTTATCATACCTCAATTTCGTCCTTTAAAACAAGTTAGCGGCAGATGCCGCTTAAGATTTCTCTCATACTATTGAAGGACGAATCACAAAGGGCGGTCAAACCGTTGCTTGATCCGGGTTGCCTTACCTACGCGATCGCGGAGATAATACAGTTTAGCACGGCGTACCTTACCACGACGTAATACTTTTATGCTGTCAATTCGGGGAGAATGCAACAGAAACACCCGCTCAACGCCCACACCTTGAAAAACCTTACGGACTGTAATAGTCTCGTTGATGCCACCGTTGCGCTTGGCAATCACTACTCCCTCGTAGGGTTGTACGCGGTATTTTTCGCCTTCTTTGATTTTTACTCCGACTTTTACGGTGTCGCCCACATAAATGTCGGGCAGATTTGATTTTATTTGTTCCGCTTCAATTGAGCGGATAATCTCTTGAGCATTCATAGTCTTTGGTGTCTGCTTAAAAAAATCTCACGATCATCAATGATAAATCGATAATCCTATTTCAGTCTAGTTGTTAGGATTGATAATTTTACTGATACAACAGCCTAAACTTCAAAGCTATATTGCAGAATGCTGTTACACAGGGGTGAAATTTATGAAATTTAGCGTCGTCATCAGTACCTATAATCGCTTGAATTTGCTACAAAGAGCAATTGATTCGGCTCGTAACCAAACCATTGAGTGTGAGGTGGTTGTTGCCGATGACTGTTCTTCTGACGATACCCAAACCTATATTACAAGTTTAGGGGACAAGGTTGTTTACCATCGTAACGAAGTTAACCTTGGCCATGCAGCAACGGTAAATGCTGGAGTTGCCAAAGCTAGCGGCGACTGGATTAAATTTTTAGATGATGACGACTATTTAGCACCTAACTGCATAGAAGAGATGATTAAGGCGATCGCACTTCGTCCTGATGCTGTAATCTGCTCTTGTGTGGCGGCTCAGGTGGATGGTAATGAAGTTGAACTTAGTCGCACTCCTCAAGTTGGCCCCGGTTTAGCTTTTTATATCCCACAAGCCGATATTCACTACGGTATGCTTTTAGAGCTTGTACCATTTGGTACGCCTGTACAAGTAGCTTGTCGGCGTGATGCTTTCGTAAAAACTGGTGGTTGGGATTCTACACTCGATGCTAACTGTGATGATATCGATTCCTGGATTCGGATTGCCCAGTTTGGCGATGCTATTTTCCTTAATCAGTGTCTGGCTTACCGTACCGTCTGGACTGGTGCTTATAATCAAAAGTTTTCTTTGTCTCGACGGTTAGCTACAAATATTTTGATGAAGGAAAAAATTTATGCTTTGGTGGATGAGCAACATCGCTCAAAAATTCCTCATTTTCAGGATATAAAAAATTACCTAAAACTCCATTGGATTTTAGTAGCACTGAAGCAAAAAAATCTCAAGAGTTTTCTTTCAATGATAGATGCGTCTATAATTTATCCTCAGTCTTGGAAGTTTTTGCTAACTGCTGCCTCATCACGCCGCGCTCAGGGAAACAATTCTCAAGTTCGCAAACTTGTGTTAATTGAGTCGTAACTTAAAAAGTTACGATGGTTTTTGCTGTTAAAAACTTAGCATTTAACAAAAGTGAATAAGTAGCTAATTTCGGAAATTGGTGACGAATTAAGAGTTGAAATTGAAATCTAACGAGAAATCTGAGCAGCAGCTTTTACTGCTCAGATTTTAGTGAGGGCGCAGAGTCTATTTTCGTCCAACTTATGCAATTTAGTAGTGGCATGTGCATTCCCGCCATACTGTGCTAAATCTGAGCGCTAGACGGGGGAGCATCCCAATTTTGGCTTAAATCTTTTCCCTCACCCCCAGCCCCTCTCCCAAAAATGGGAGAGGGGAGAGATAATTGTAGTTTCCCAAATCCCAAATGATGGGATTCGGGGTTAGGGGATGAGGGCTATCAAGGTTTTTCCACCTGACGGGATGCTCCCCTAGACGATGACGTTACTACCGACTACCAGATTTGTCGCGGTGAAATTATCCAACGTTGCGAAGGTGCTAAAATCAGAATAACTAGGAGAATAAGAAATAAGGACTTCAACTAGTGTAGAAGTACCCGATTGCACAAATTTTAGGTTGCCATCAGCGATGGGATTGCTGCTACTGTAGCCCTGACTCTTAAACAGGTCAGTGAAAACTAACTTATCCTGGCTCGGATCAAAGTCAGTGATTGGATTAGTGGAATAACTCAAGGTTTGGTAGATGAACTGGTCATTAGCGCTACCGCCAGTCAGCGTATCACTTAATTCTCTCCAATTCTTGTGTTGATGTACAGCACCCATTTTTTCGCTAAGGGTAGCCGCGAATAAATGGGTCTTTTCACCCTCTTTTTGCAAAATTGGGATGCTCCCGAAGGCTAGCGCAGATCGACGAATTGTAGCCTTTCTCTTAATTTATCCGTAACCTATTGCATAAATATCTTCACCTTTGGAATAAGTTATTGCATTTCCATTAGTATCTGTAAGAACGAGCATATTATTATTACTTTGTAAAGAGGCTGAATAAGAAATAGGTGTATTATTGCTGACATTAGATTTTTGCGTTGTGGCAAGAAGAGGCAAACCATAACGATCACTCATTCCAAGATGATAATTGGTAACTTCAATAGTTTGAGGGTCAAGTTGTATTGTAGATCCATTTACAGTAAAGTTACCTCTTGTAACGGTATCTGAGCTTATTAAATACGAATCAATGCCAACTCCATGAACTATTTGTGCCATTATATATGAACCATCAGAGAGAAAATCAATTTGCTCGTCTCCTGTTTGAGCAGCACTAACACCAATACCATTACCCCAAAAAGTATTTAGTAGTTGTGTCTGTAGTGTTCCAACAGGCGTGTTGGTAGGTTGTGATTGGTTATTTGGTGTTGTCGCATTAAGATAAAATTCGTAATCAGTATTCCCAGCTTGGGGTTGAATGCCTATGTAGTAAGTCCCTGGACTCAATGAAATGCTTTGACCTACATTGCCTACAACACTATTATCGGGATTGTACACTGCGCTATTTCTAGAATTTACAACCTGACCATTACTATCAAGTATTTGCTCACCTACGCTTCTAGAAAAGCCATAGTCAGATATCGTAACCGTACTAGCTTGATTTAAACTAAACTGATAGTAGTCAACAGGATCGGATGAGCCGACATGTTCCAATACTTGAGTATAATTTGACCCGATTGTAAGTTCGGGAGCAGTACTTAATGTGTTTCCGGCGTATTCACTAGCAGCTTGTCGTCCTTCATATAGTCCGTATTCTTGAAAGTGTTCGACTAAATTGATGCCTTTCAAAGAAGCCAAATCGGGATTATTTGCTTTATAGAAACCAGCATCAAAATAGGGTGAAGATTTACGCCCTTCATTTATCCCATAAATTTCAAAGTGCTGCAACAACTGGCTGTTGTTCAAATTAGCTAAGTCTTGGTTGTTAGCGCGATAGTAGTTAAAGTCAAAATAGGGTGAAAACTCACGCCCTTCGTTTATTCCATTGATTTCCAAATGGTTCAACAGTTGAGAGTTATTTAGGTTTGCCAGATCAGAGTTAAGCGACTTATATTGCCCTAAACTGAAAAGTGGATCAAAACCACGTCCCTCAGAAATACCGTTGTTTTCCAGATGATTAAATAATTGCTCGTTGTTAAAGCTTGCAAGATCACTGTTGTTAGCACGATAGTAGTTCAGGTCAACAAGTGGAGAGAAGGTGCGTCCTTCAGCTACACCATAATTTTCTAGATGATTTAACAGTTGGCTGTTGTTGAAGTCTGCCAGGTCAGAATTGCTAGACCGATAAAAACTTAAATTAATCAGTGGTGAGAATGAACGGCCTTCATTTAAACCATAAGCCTCGAAGTGTGATAAAGCTTGAGCATCATTTAAACCAGCTAAGTCAGCATTGGCACCACGATAGAAATTGGCATCAAATACACTTGATATACTTAGGGACACACACCCTCCAGAATTGATTTTATACGATTCGCCTGTCAACTAAATATACTACTCCCGGTTCGCCCATTTTAAATTGAGTTAGAAAAAAGCTGAACGTTTTAATAGGCGTTTCAGCCCATAATACAAATGTACTTTCGTCCCGACTTTGCGCGTTCGGATAAAAATAGAGTTTTTAGAGCAGGGTGTTAGTTCAAGGTAAATTTAGGGGAATGCTTAAAACCATTACTACACCTAGATTTTATATTTTTCGGCAATTTCTCGAACTCCAAAAAAAATGAGCGAACCGGGAGTTATAAATGCCACCGCCATCCTGTAACGCTGTATTGCCATAAACACTGCTGTTATTTAGGCTGAGACTACCACCATTAGAGATACCGCCTTGCGTATTGCCAAAGACGCTGGTGTTAGCAAGACTGAGGATACCGCTGTTAGAGATGCCACTTCCTGCTGTATTACCAGACACACTGCTGTTAGCTAGGTTGAGAATGGAATTTCTATCAACTTTAATAGCGCCGCTAGCTATCGCCACTCCATTAATACTGACACCTGTCGCTAGTCCCGATATCTCGAATACTGTAGAGGCATTCTTTCCACTCACATTCAGATTAGATGTGCCAGTCCCTAAGATGCTGACATCATCAGTAATTGTCAATGGATCAGAGGTGAGGGTGATGGTGTCTGGTGTGGTATCTGTGAATATTCCCCCAAAGGCGATCGCATCATCCCCAGCAGTAGCATTGGCTAAGTCAATTGCCTCCCGCAGTGTTGTGATGCAGTTGTTCGCATTACCATCATCTGTGTCTACAGTATCATTCACCGTAAACGTCGTCAGTACTTCTGCGTAGGCTTTCCGCGTCGTTTCTGCAAATGCTAGAGTCACTTCCATTTGGGCAGTGCGTACTTCCAGTTCCCAGTTTCCGCCTAATGCTGCACTGCCTATCAACTGACCAGAAGCGGCAATATTTGCTCCTGTAAGTTGGTGCAATTTGGCAATAAATTCTGCCCCCACATCACCAAAAGCTACATTGCAACCATAGATGAGCAAGTTAGCTATAGATGTTGTAGTGGATGTTAATGGGTTATCGGTTTTGGACGAGGTGGAAAATATCTTCTGCCATTGTTGGAGTTGCTGGCTATGATATTCAAGGGTATCGAGTCCCAAGTAAGCATTTCCCAGTTGTAAGTTACCGGGGGTACCGTGGCAAACAATATGAATGCTTTTAAGATTTTGGTCTGCGCGAGTTGCCAAAATTTCTGTAATTTGCTCAACACCGTTCTTTGTCGAGTCAATAACGAATACTTTGGTGTGAGAGATAACACCGTTAACTAAACTTTGATAGTCTTCAACTGCCGCATCAATGAAGACCAAACTATGGGTATATGAGGTGGGAATTACAGAATTTAATTGGAAGTGTGGAGTATGTAAAGTTGCCATTTTGTTACTTCAAACTAAGATGATGAGTTCGATTAAAACTGACTAAAGCTTTGCCATTCCTGGGTTTTCACACACTTGTTAATAGTAAGAATGAATTAAGTAAGTAAGTAAGTAGACGTAATTAAACATAAGAAAAAACCTCACCCTCAATCCCTCTCCGATATTTTGGAGAGGGAAGCTGGAGGCAGGGTGAGGTTTTATATTTAATTTGACCCACTTACTTATTTTTATTATTAATTTCCTTTTGTTATCATCAGGCAAATTACTATTTTTGTAAAGCCAGAAGAGTATTTCTGACTTTTGACGGCATCTGGAAAACCTCACTTCTATTTCTCTCTTCCTTTAAGGAGAGATACTTTGAATCTTCCCCCTTAGAGCGTCGGGAAGGGAGTTAGGTTTTTCGTGGTCTTTTCCATATAACGTGAAAAGCTAGAAGAGCATTTCAGCAGAGCAAAGAAGGCTATAACGGCTGAAATAGCAGATTTAGTTTTGATAATTTTGAAGTTTTACCCCGATTTATCCAGCTGTTAATGAATAAGTCTTTAAGCTAAGTAATTAGTTATAAGCGCTTTTAAGTAGGTAGGTGGGAAAATTCATAACTATGTCATTGCGAGTGTAACTAAGTAAAACGAAGCAATCGCAAAAGTTACATTTTTTTACATTTCATTACATAGTTAAGTTTATTTATACCCGCTTACTTATTCAGTAGCAAGTGTCAATTTTACGCACTACTGACTACTTTTAAGTTGTCGCTGAAGACCTCAAGAATTATTTTGATTTCCACTCAGTTACTTATCTTGATTTTTTATACATATCTCAAAGATAATGCGAATCATACATATTTTGAACCACATTCAAGAAATAGGTAACGGTATTGTGAATGTGGCTGTGGATCTGGCTTGTTTACAGGCAAAATCTGGTCATCAGGTAGCGGTTATTTCCGCTGGTGGTGAATATGAGAAATTACTAAATATATTTGGTGTAAAACACTACCAACTAGACCAAACTAGGAAACCGATAAGTATTATTAAAGCAGGTGTGCGTTACCTGGCGATCGCAGCAGAATTTCAGCCGGATATCGTTCACGCCCACATGATGACGGGAGTCATCCTAGCCCGGATTTTTAAAGGGCATAAATATGCTTTAGTTTCCACAGTCCACAATGAATTTCAGCGTTCTAGTCTGCTGATGGGTTTAGCTGATAGGGTAATTGCCGTCAGCAAGGCTGTACGAGATTCTATGGAAAAGCGCGGTATTTCTGAAAACAAGTTGCGGGTAATATGTAACGGAACTTTGGGCAGTCCCCGCACCCGACAAATACAAGATTATCAAGCTTTACCATTACAACGCCCAGCGATCGCAACTGTAGCCGGGATGTATCAACGCAAGGGAATTGCTGAGTTAATCGCTGCTTTTGAACAAATTGCCTTAGATTTTCCCCAAGCGCATCTTTATTTGGTAGGAAATGGCCCTGATAAACAGTTATTTGAGGCACAGGCAGAAGCAACTTCTGTAAAAGAACGCATCCATTTTGAGGGCTTCCAGGCAGAACCTCAACGCTATCTGATCTCTTGTGACATATTTGTGCTGGCTTCGCACCGCGATCCTTGTCCTTTGGTACTTTCCGAAGCTAGGGAAGCTGGAAATGCGATCGTTGGCACTCAAGTAGACGGGATTCCTGAAGCTTTGGACAATGGCGAAGCAGGACTTTTAGTGCCAGCAAAAGATAGTAATGCTTTGGCTGGAGTTCTAGTGCAATTACTGAGTAATGCCGATATGTTGCACGAATGGAAACACCGGGCAAATCAAAACCTACAATGGCTGAGTGTTGCCCGCGTCCATCAGGAAACACTGGCGGTGTATCGTGAATTAGTTACATCAGAGCGTTAGGGGAACCGCAAGGGCGCACTGGCTTCTCTGCGCCTAATAAGGTTCGTTATTCCGTAACTCTTGCGTAAGTTCTATGATATTTAGCCGAGTTTTACAGGCTGATTTTGGACAATAATTCTTTAAAACTGATTTGATTGCTGAAAGCCGCGAAAATAGGTAAATTATGCCCCTAAACTTGGAAAAAATGGACAAATGGAGAATAACGGATTTGAACCGATGGCCTCTGCGGTGCGATCGCAGCACTCTACCAACTGAGCTAATTCCCCAAAATCGGTGCAAAGTCAAGAGTAATATTACTCATTAACTCAATACACTATCACCATATAGTATTCTAACATTCAGTTATCAATGGTTGAGGCTGTTTTTGAGAATAAACCTTCTGCACGCGTTCGAGTTCCAAATCACTGAGATAATCAACAGTCCAGTTACAGCAGCGCTGGAGCATGTGGAATGGGTAAGTATTCGCTACACCTACAACTTGCATTTGCGATCGCTTCGCCGCTTCGATACCTGCTGGAGTATCTTCAATTCCCAGACACTCGTATGGTTGAAGATTTAATTCTGGATATTCTTTATTTAGGCGTTTGACTGCGAGTAGATAACCATCGGGTTCTGGTTTACTGGTGGTAATGTCATCACCAGCGACGATAATTTTAAAATGTTCAGCTAGTTTAGCTCGATTGAGTACCAATTCTATTTCTTGACGAATAGCGCCACTAACTAAACCTAGTTTTAGATTCCGCGATCGCACTTGAAATATTAAATCTTCTACGCCTGGATATAAAGGCAGTTTCTTGATTTTCTCTAGTTCCACCACATAGGCTTGGGCTTTGCGGTAGAGCAACTGAGTTAAATAGCTTTCGTTACCGACTCTACCACGATTAGCGAGTAGTTGCCCAAAACAAGCGCGATCGCTGCGTCCAAGACAAGCTTGACGCTCACTTACGCGTTGGGGTTGGAGATTTTCTTGAATGAGAATCTCATCTATCAGTTGCAGGTGGATTGGCTCATCGTTAATGATCACACCATTAAAATCAAAGAGAACTGCCTTTAAACTCATGCCCTTATGCCAAATGCTGGAGATCCAAGTCCCTCCAAATCATTATTATCTATTGATGTGGGAGTATACCGACGGATATTTTCGGTTGCTATTGGTTTAATGCCGCTAGTTACCTGATTTATCCACCATACATCGTGCGATCGCACAGCTTCAAATCCGGCTGCACCCATATTCGCCTCTACGCTACCAGCAGCATACTCACGAATATATGGCTCCTCAAAAACATCATTAAGCCATTCTAACTGACGCAGAGTCTTCTGATTCCCATCTAAAATTAATACTTGCCCTCCAGCTACCAGCAACCGGAAGCTTTCGCGCAGAATTGCTAAAGATACCGCATCTGGTGTTTCATGGAATAGCAAAGAAGCTGTCACTAAGTCAAATGTTGCATCTCTAAAACCAGTTTTTTCAGCATTCCCGTGTCGCCAGACTATATCTAAACCAGCGTTTCTCGCTTTATCTTCTGCCCTTACCAGCATATATGGTGATAAATCCAAACCAAAAACTTCCGCTTCGGGGAAAGTCTGCTTTAACATTAAAGTAGTGGAACCTGTACCGCAGCCTAAATCGAGTATGCGTCGTGGTTTTACCTTCACGGCATCAACTAAAGCCTGACGGACAATATTTTCATTCGGTGGCAGAACATATTGGGTAATCGGATCGTAAGTAACTGCTGCACCGTAATTCAGATATCCACGTGTAATCCCGTGAAAGTTTTGACTGCTGTAGTACTGAGGAATTATCACATCATCTCGTCGATAGCGATCGCACTCTTTCTCCCAGTCAATACTATCAGCGTAACGCCGTAACCCGTCTTCATCAATCAAAAGACGCACTACAGGGGATAAGAAACGTTCCCAGATTGTATCTTGACGCACTGCCATATTCTGTCAGAAATCTAAGCGGATATTTAAACAGAGTAATTTTCTTTACAAATTTTAATACATTTGTTAAACATCTGCTGTCACTCTATGGTATTAGCTTGACTTTTGTAACTTTCTCTATTACACTTGTAATATAAATAATAGTTTTTCAGCTTCACGAAAATTGAGCAAGCCAAATCAAAGACAATAAATATTTAAATTGCTAGAACTAACTAGTAGTATGTCAAGTTTAAATTCATGGGTAAGCAAGTTCGTAATAATGACTAAAATGCTTACTACAAACCCTCGAAAATTACTAGATAATGGGTTAAAAGTCATACAGATAATTATCAGTAAAATCTACCCAATACAAAATCTAAAACTTAAAATCCAAAATACAAAAAATTATGCCCTACGAAAAGTTAGAAATTACCACACCAGCACCCGTTTTATCTTGGGCGAATCACTCTTTGGGGCCAGAAGAAACTAAAATGGCCAAGAATGTGGCATCATTACCATTTGTATTTAAGCACGTCGCATTAATGCCAGATGTTCACTTAGGAAAAGGTGCCTTAGTGGGTTCTGTCATTGCCACCAAAGAGGCGATTATCCCGGCTGCTGTCGGTGTAGATATTGGTTGCTTCATAGGAGATACTTTAATTCCTCTAGTGGATGGTAAATCTTATCGTATTAAAGACCTAATTGATTGGGGTAAAGAGTTTATTGTTTATGCTTGTACACTAACAGGAAAAATCATTGCGGCTCAAGCAACTGCTAAGTTGACTAGACGGAATGCTGCACTCGTGAAAGTGATTCTGGATAACGGCGAAGAAATTATTTGTACTCCCGATCATCAATTCATGCTTCGGGACGGAACCTATAAAGAAGCTCAGTTGCTTCAAGCAGAGACTTCCTTAATGCCCTTTTACTCCAAGACTGACAAAGATGGCTACACCCTGATTACTCAGCCATACTCCAGCAGATGGCAAAAAGCACACTGGATTATTGCCAGGTCTGGATTACTCGGCAAGATTCCCAGATTTGAGGGACAAAAAACAGTTATTCATCATCAGAATTTCGATGAATCTGATAATCGACCAGAGAATCTTGAACTCATGGGTAATCGCGATCATTCTACTTACCACCCCTCTCTAGTGGAGCGTAACCAATACTGGCAGTCTGCCGAATTTGAAAACAAAAGAGTTGCTTCCCTTGCTCAAAAAGCAAAAACTCCAGAAGGATACCAATACTATGCTGAACGCGGAACTAGGAATATCCTTAAGTACATGGAACAGCAACCAGAGCATTTTAAAAATGCAGTTGCAGGTAATGGGAATCGGGGTAAACAATATCTAGTTGAATATAACAAGAGTGAAAAAGGGAGAGAAAAGTCTCAAGAGATTGCTAACCGATACTATACCTGTAAGATTTGTGGGGTAGATGTCAAAACTCCAATTGGACTCCACAATCACCGCAGAAAAGAACATCAATGCAATCACAAAGTTGTAGCAGTAAATCCCCTAAATTACACAGAGGATGTTTACTGTCTAATAGTACCGGAGTACCATAATTTCGCGCTGAAAGCTGGGGTATTTGTTCATAACTGCGGGATGAGCGCTATCAAAACATCATTTACCGCCAAACAACTAGAAGGTAAACTAAAGAAAATTCGCCTGGATATTGAAGCAGCAATTCCTACTGGATTCAACGAAAACAAAGATATTGAAAAATCTGTTAGTAATTGGCAACACTGGGAAGATTTTAAAGACTTGCATCGCGGCGTGCAAGACCTACAAAGTAAAGCAATGAAACAGATGGGTTCTCTCGGTGGAGGAAACCACTTTATTGAAGTGTGCCTTGATACAGAGAATCAAGTTTGGCTGATGCTGCATTCTGGTTCGCGTAACATCGGCAATAAACTCGCCCAGTGTCATATTCACACAGCCAGAGAATTAGCAAAAATGGCAGGTAATAAATTGCCTGACCCTGATTTAGCTCACTTTGTCGCTGGTACGCCAGAATTCCAAGCATACTGGCACGATTTGCAATGGTCACAAAACTATGCGCGTGTCAACCGCGATGTGATGATGGCGCGTTTTAAGCATATAGTTGAGAAGCATTTGGTAGGTGGGAAGGCAACTAAACCTTTATTGCAGGTTAATTGTCATCACAATTACGCCGAAAAAGAATTGCATTTTGATGAGGATGTATACGTTACTCGTAAGGGTGCAGTCCGCGCCCAGATTGAAGATTATGGGATTATTCCTGGTTCGATGGGGGCAAAGTCTTTCATCGTTAAGGGTAAAGGTAATGCCCACAGCTTCTGTTCTTGTTCTCATGGTGCAGGGCGTTTGATGTCTAGAAAGAAGGCTAAAAATGTCTATACGCTTGATGATTTAATTGAGCAAACAAATGGTGTTGAATGCCGCAAAGATGAGGGTGTGTTAGATGAGATTCCTGGTGCTTATAAGCCGATAGAGCAAGTTATGAAAAATCAAGCGGATTTGGTTGAGGTTGTAGCAACGCTTAAGCAAGTTCTTTGTGTTAAGGGATAAGTTTGTAGGGTGGGCAATGCCCACCTTTTTTATGTTTTTTAACGCAGAGGGACGCTGAGGGACGCTGAGGAAGAAATAGAGCCCACCTTCCGCACCCTAACTGTCACACATCAACAAAAAGCTGACGGAGTAGTACATAAGAACTAAGTTAGATTCAAGATTCCAGAGACTTAATGAGAATAAGTAGTATTAAGTCTCTTGATTTGGCGAGAAGAGGAAATTTTGTGACGAAGGCAGAAAAAAGGAAAAACTTCATAGTGAAAAGAATTAATTGATAACAAAAAGATGAATGAGAGAATTGCAACAGAAGTCGTGGAGAATACTGTTGTGATTTTGAATACCAAAGACATTGAAATTCAGAACATAGACCATTTAGGGATAGTAGCAGGAATCATAGACGCGATAGGATTAGTAGAAACAATAAATGAATTAATAGGAGAGGAAAAGGCAGAAAAAGTCAGTCCTGGTCATGTAGTTAAAGCCATGATATTGAACGGCTTAGGATTTGTATCAAAGCCACTATATATGTTTCCCCAATATTTTGAAACAATAGCTTGTGAGCATTTAATAGGGTCAGGAGTAAAGCCAGAGTATCTGAATGATGATAAACTGGGGAGAGTGATGGATAAACTATTTATAAAAGGACTAGATACAACATTTTTGAAAATTGCCTTAAATGCAGTCAAAAAATTTAAAGTATCCCTGTTGTCATCACACTTGGATTCATCATCAATGCACGTACATGGTGAATACAATACCAACTTACCAGAAGTAATATTTGAGAATCAAAAACTAGGAAACAACCAATAGCTAGAAGAATTAGCAGTAAAATCACCAAAAGAAATTACCATCACCTACGGTTATTCTCGTGACCACAGGTCAGACTTAAAACAATTTATCCTAGAACTAATATGTTCAGGGGATGGAGACATCCCAATATTTTTGAAACTAGCATCAGGAAATCAAGCAGATTCATCATGCTTTGGTCAAATAGCAGTGGAGTATCAAAAACAAATAGAAGTTAATAGTCTTATAGTTGCAGACTGCGCTTTATATACAGAATCAAATCTGAAATTGATGTCAGAATTGCGCTGGTTGTGTCGAGTACCTTTAAGTCTAAAATCAGCCCAATCATTGATATCAACATTACCAGAATCAGAATTTATTGATAGTAAATTGTCAGGATACAAATTTGCTTCAAAAACAGTCACTTATGCAGGAATAGACCAAAGATGGTTGGTAGTGCAAAGCCAAGATAGAAGGTTGGCAGACCTGAGGAAGCTCTCACAGAAAATAACTAAGGCAGAATCAAAAGCACTTCTTGAATTGAAAAAATTATCACGAGATAAATTTGCTTGTGAAGCCGATGCAATCAAAGCATTATTAAAACTATCAAAACAATTTAAATACCACCAAATTCAGGAGAGTAAAGTTACGGAAATCATCTCTAATAAAAAAGATAATCAAACAGAAGCATCTTACCAAATTGCTGCCAAATTATCGAAGAATGAAAGTAAAATTAATACAGAAATTCTGAGTGCAGGACGTTTCATTGTTGCCACAAATGTTTTAGAGTCAAAGCAGCTAGGTGACGATTTAATGTTGAGTGAATATAAAGCCCAGCAGTGCTGTGAGAGGGGATTTGGTTTTCTTAAAGACCCATTATTTTTTGCTGATAGTATTTTCCTCAAAAGCCCTGAGAGAATAGAGTCTTTAGGAATGATTATGGGTTTATGTTTGCTGGTCTATACATTGGCTCAACGTCAAATCAGAGCCGCACTCAGAGAGTCCAAATTAACTATTAAAAATCAATTGGGTAAAGCAACTGACTCCCCTACTTTACGTTGGATATTTCAACGGTTTCAGTGTATTCATTTAGTTGAAATTAACAATGGAAAACACGTCTCTAATTGGACTCCCGATAGGGATTTTATCTTGAATTTTTTACCAGAGGATTGCCTCCGTTACTATCAATTAGTTACGTAAGTCTTATCTCTATTAATTTAATATAAATCGGACAACGAGCTAACTGCTTTGATTAATAGCTCTAATTTCCTATGCCAAAAATATAGTTTTCTTACTTCAATTCATTATTCTAATTTATGATTTCAGCGTTGAACTTCTTCATTTATTTATCTCATCCAAATCTATCTGCCATCAGTTCTTATTGCTTCTTATTGACAATAGATTTTGATGCCTTTTGTGGTGATTCATGGCTGCTCAAATCTCTTTTTTTCTAAAGCTGTCTGTTTTTATTCTTGCTTGCCTTTTTTCTCTCAGTAATTTCCGTTTGTGACACTTGGGGGTGCGGAAGGTGGGATAGAGGCATCTGCCAGCGCTAGCGAAAATAAATTAATAGTGTAATTTTGTCAGGCATTAGCTTACCATCTTTTTTGTAGTAGCTCATAAGTGAGTAGCAACATGAAATCTGAACAACTCTCAGCCATTCATGTGGCAAGCGGAAATCTTGTGCCGATGAGCAGCAAACCTCCTATTTTATCTAGCACTAATCACTGGAACGGGATTGTGGTTGAACAGCATTATTTACCCTCCTTTGAATGTCCAGAGATTTGCTTACAGCAGCACTGCATTAATATTTGGCTTGGTAATTCATGTCAAATCGACTGGCGGCTAGCAGGTGGAAGGTTGCACAGTACGCACATGAGGAGAGGTTTGGTTAATGTCACTCCAAAGGGGATTCCGACTCAAGCGCGTTGGCACCAGTAAATAAAATTTCTCTTAGTCTCTTTTGATTCCAGTCTATTTAAGAGAGTAGCAGATGAGCTGAACGTTGGGAGCGATGGCACTATCGAAATTATCCCACAGCGCGGAGTCTGCGATCGCCAAATTCTTCATCTGGGAATGGCACTCAAAGCAGAGCTTGAAGCCGGATGTCCATCTGGTAAATTATATGGTGAATCAGTTGCGATCGCTCTAGCAGCCCATCTCCTCAAAACTTATTCTGGAACACGGCAACCAATTGCAGAGTTTGAGGTTAATCTTTCCAAGCGTCAATTACGGGAGGTAATTAATTATATTTATGACAACTTAGCACTAGAATTAACGCTGGTAGAACTGGCTAGTCTAGTGAATATGAGTTCTTATTCATTCTGTCGTTGGTTTAAACGTTTAATGGGTCTTTCTCCACATCAATACGTTATTCAATGTCGGATTGAGCGAGCTAAATTTTTACTCACTTATACTCAATTACCTATTATCGAAATAGCACTTCAAGTAGGCTGTTCTAGCCAAAGCAACTTTACTACCCTTTTTCGTAAGCATATAAGAATCACACCCAAAGCATAGAGAAATGATATAAATTTTGGGATTTTGCAAGATTTAAACATTTTGAAAGCAAGTTTTCAGAAGACAGAAGTTTCACTCACAATTTATTCTCATAATTGACCAGTTAAATCGAGAATATCATGCAAAATAGCCAATACGAACAACAGTATAAGAAAAGAGTAATTGATTTCTTCGATAACCGCTATAGCTATGACAACGATTATACAATTCATCGCGCTCTGCCTCTACTAGATTTAGTTCAACTGCAAAAGGGACAAAAAGTATTGGATATGGCAACTGGCACAGGTATCATTGCCATTGCTGTTTCACAAATTATCGGTTCCGAAGGAAAAGTCACTGGAGTAGATATTTCTTCAGGGATGCTAGCTCAAGCACAACAAAAAATTGAAGAATTAGGCTTGCAAAATATCGAAATAATTGAAGCTGATGCTGAGTATATCGACTTCAATGATGAGAGTTTCGATGTAATTCTTTGCTCTACAGCAATCGTCTATTTTAAAGATATTCCTGCTGCTCTACGTAAATGGTATCGTTTTCTCAAACCAGGGGGAGTCATCGGTTTTTCTTGTTGCTCTGAGCAATCATGTGAAGCGCCACTCATAATCGAAATTTGTGACAAACATAGTATTTTCTTGAAAAATATCAATGAGCCAACAGGCACTCCTGAAAAGTGTCATCATTTGCTTGCAGTAGCTGGTTTTAAAGATATTAAAGTGAAGACCCAACAACTAGGTTTCTATCGCAATCTAGAGCAAGCTAAAGAATGGAATGGAGGATGGTTTCATCCCAGAGAAAATCCTTTATTACAGGTTTCATCAGAGCAAATGGTACAATTAAAAGCAGAATATCGTCAAAAAATTGAAGCAGAAGCAACAGAGCAAGGAGCTTGGTACGAAAATATGACTTTTTTTGTAACTGGTAGAAAGGTTTAGAGCAAACTCTAATTTTCTATTGTTTTTCATGTTATGTGGAAAAGCACACGAAAAACCTAACCCCCTAACCCCAACTCGTCGCTCTAAGGGGGAAAATTCAAAGTCTCTCTCCTTAAAGAAAGAGAGAAATAGAAGTGAGGTTTTCCAGATGACCTGAATTGTCAGGGTACTCACTCTCTTCTCCTGACACAAAAAAACAGCCGCCTCCACAAGGGAAGCAGCTGTTTTACAAATTATCTAACTACCAAGTATTAGTAATCGAAGTCGCCGCCGCCAGCACCAGCGCCAGCAGGAGCGCCATCCTTAGGCTCAGGCTTGTCAACTATGATACATTCGGTTGTCAACACCATACCAGCGATAGAAGCAGCGTTTTGCAAAGCAGAACGAGTCACTTTAGCAGGGTCAACAATACCAGCAGCTAACAAATCGACGAATTCGTTGGTTGCAGCGTTGTAGCCAATGTTGAAATCCTTCTCTTTGACGCGTTCAGCAATAACAGCACCATTCTGACCAGCGTTTTCAGCAATCCGCTTCAGAGGTGCAGGTAAGGCGCGAACAACAATCAAAGCACCAATCAACTCTTCGTCCTTAAGGTTGCTCTTTGCCCACTCTTCCAATTCAGGAGCAAGGTGAGCCAGAGTTGTACCACCACCGGGAACGATACCTTCTTCCACAGCAGCTTTAGTGGCGTTGATAGCGTCTTCTAGGCGCAACTTCTTGTCTTTCATTTCGGTTTCGGTCGCTGCACCCACTTTCACTACAGCAACACCACCAGAGAGTTTAGCAAGACGCTCTTGTAGTTTCTCTTTGTCGTAAGAAGATTCGGTTTCATCGATTTGACGACGAATCTGTTCGACACGAGCCTTAACAGCAGCTTCGTTACCTTCGGCAACAATTGTGGTGCTGTCCTTGGTAATGGTGATCCGGCGAGCTTTACCCAGGCTATCCAGCTTGGTGTTATCTAGCTTCAAACCAGCATCTTCGGTAACTAGTTGACCACCAGTTAAAACGGCGATATCTTCTAGTAGTGCTTTGCGGCGATCGCCAAAGCCAGGAGCCTTAACAGCAGCCACGTTGAGTACACCGCGCAAACGGTTTACTACTAAGGTTGCTAAAGCTTCTTTTTCAATATCTTCGGCGATAATCACCAAAGGACGACCAGCACGAGCTACTTGCTCTAACACTGGTACGAGGTCTTGTACCAAAGCGATTTTCTTATCAGTTAGCAGCAGGAAAGGCTCATCAAAAACCGCTTCCATCCGCTCAGGGTCGGTGGCAAAATATGGAGAGATGTAGCCTTTGTCAAAGCGCATCCCTTCAGTAATTTCCAATTCGGTGAACATAGATTTCCCTTCTTCTAGGGAAATTACGCCTTCCTTACCCACCTTGTCCATTGCTTGGGCAATCATCTGACCAACTTCTTCGTCATTACCAGCCGAGATCGCACCAACTTGGGCAATGGCTTTGGAATCTTCTACTGGACGGGCGTGTTCTTTGATTTTTTCTACCAGGAAGGCAGTAGCTTTGTCAATACCGCGCTTCAGCGAAATCGCGTTAGCCCCCGCTGCAACGTTCCGCAAGCCTTCTTTGACGATCGCATGAGCTAAAACGGTAGCAGTGGTGGTACCATCGCCCGCAGCATCGTTGGTCTTAGAAGCAGCTTGACGAATCAGAGCTACACCAGTGTTTTCAATATGGTCTTCTAATTCGATTTCTTTGGCGATCGTTACACCGTCATTAACAATTTGCGGTGCGCCAAATTTCTTTTCTAGCACTACGTTACGACCTTTGGGGCCAAGGGTAACAGCTACAGCCTCAGCCAAGATGTCAATGCCTCGTTCTAAGGCGCGACGGGCGTTTTCGTTGTAGATAATGCGCTTTGCCATAATTGTCCTACGTCCTTTGTCATTTGTCTTTTGTTCTTCGTCATTTGTCATTTGTCCTACGTCATTAGCTAATGACTAATGACCAATGACCACTAAATAACGACTGCTAAAATATCTTTTTCAGAAAGCAGTACATATTCTTCGGTGCCGAGTTTGATGTCAGTGCCAGCGTACTTCGAGTACAGCACCTTATCGCCGACTTTGATTTCCAATTCCTGACGGTTTCCGTCGTCATTACGCTTGCCAGGACCAAGAGCCACTACTTCCCCTACCTGGGGCTTTTCCTTGGCGGTATCCGGCAAATACAGACCACCTGCGGTCTTTTCCTCAGAGGCGTTCACTTTTACGAAAACGCGATCGCCTAAAGGTTTAACTGTAGAAACGCTTAAAGATAAAGCTGCCATATTATTTCTTTCCCTTAGAGTTTAGCACTCTCGACTCCTGAGTGCTAATCTACCGAAAAGTAGCGTCCAATGGCAAGAATTCTTTGAGTACGGGTTCCCGAACTAGCAGATCGTCGGTGTACTTAAGTATAAATGCCTAATTATTTCTACTTTTCGGGTTTTGTTCCGTAAGTTACGAAGAGAGTGGGGAGTAGGGAGTTAGGAGTTAGGAGTTAGGAGTTAGGAAAATTCTTATTCCCACTCCCCACTCCCTTCTATTTCCAAAGCTTGGAAATTGTTATAGAACTGTAATCAGGGAGGCGCCCGATAAGTAACAATACAGCCATCCAGTCTAGCGATTAAATCTCAAAGCCGCTAAGTCTCTAGAACACAAAGCCCTGAGTAATTGTGTAGAAACTTTAGGACTTGCAAAAATTCAGTGACATATTTTTACTTGCGCTGACTTGACAATTGCTAGCTGCTGCTCAAAACAAGCTAGTCTCGAATCCGGGGAATACTTAAAAAAGCGACTTAAAGAGTTAAAATTTGATGAGCCGTAACAGAGTCATCCCATTTGTGTCTATAGAACTAAAGCCAACTGCTTGCGCGTTTGTTGTTCTGAACTCATAATGGTGGTTTACACTGATGGTGTCTGATATCGCCAAGCAAGCCCGGAAGTTATTGAGCGGATCATCCAAGAACACTTAAATAGGCAATAAGGTGGTAGAAGAATATGCACTTTTAACCCATCCTTTGCCAGAAACTTCCCTAGTTTCTTGTGAACACCTCATAGAGGCTTAACAATCAAAGGATATGGTACAGCAGTAAGCTTTAAGAAAGTGCGGGTTGGGTTTTGAGGTAGGGTCATCTTTAAGCCAATACTTACTTGTGAGTCAGAAGGATTATTATTTAATCAGTGTTTTTTCGCCCGCCACTTTCAATGCGATATATAATAGCGCATTATAGATACTACTGCTATACGTATCCTTGCTGGACTTTTGCTATCGAGCTACTAGTCTCTCGAAAATGCTCGGCATTTTTGAGGCTTCGAGACAGCAAAGGCAAGTTAAGTAGGAAAAAGGAAGGACAACATCTCGAACTAACCCACGATAGAGGATAAATATTCAAGACTTTGATGGACCGAAGCGCGACAAGTGCCACTGCTATGAAAGAGCCCAGCATGAAAGATCACAAACGACTTCTATTGATTGATGATGACCCTAACCTCATCTTGCTGGTGAAGGATTACTTAGAATTCCGGGGATACGAAGTCATCACCGCCGAAAATGGACGTGAAGCTCTGGAAATTTTAGAGCAAGATGTTCCAGACATGATTATCTGCGACGTGATGATGCCGGAAATGGACGGATATACTTTTGTAGAACAAGTCCGGCAAAACGAACGCACCAGTTGGATTCCGGTTCTTTTTCTTTCAGCTAAGGGACAAAGTGCAGACCGAGTTAAGGGTCTGAATAAAGGTGCTGATGTTTATATGGTCAAACCCTTTGAACCAGAAGAACTCGTAGCGCAAGTTGAATCCTCGCTGAAACAAACTATCCGTTGGAAAGAACACCAAGCAAAAGGAGGCGAAAACGGTTCCCGTATCCAGGTTCCCTTCGATGTGCAATTAACCCCAACCGAACTGAAAGTAGTCCAGTTCGTCGCTAGGGGTTTAGCTAACCGAGAAATTGCTGAAGAACTAAATGTTAGTCAGCGCACGGTTGAAAGCCATGTGTCCAATATGTTGGGCAAAACCAATCTCCACAACCGCACTGAACTAGCGCGGTGGGCGATTGAAAATCAAATGGCCTAAACCCAGTTAAGAGTTAAAAGTTAGGAGTTATAAATTATGATTTTTCAACTCCTAACTCCTAACTCCTAACTCCTAACTAAGATTTACCACCCATCTTCTTCAGGGCTAGATTGGTGCAAAACTTCTAAATCCAGTTCATCCAGGTAGGTGAGGGCGCTTTCAATCTGAGAAACAGTACCTCGCAGTTCCAGATCGAAGCAGCTATATTGTGGCACGTTTGCGCCTACCTGAGCATCAGCAATAATGACTATGACCCCATAGTGAGAAACCAGTCGTTAAATGACTGGTTCCTCATGCAATTCTTTAGGAATGCGAACTTGGATACGAGTTTGGGTGCGTCTATTATCTAAAATATCAGTATTAGATTTTACTTGTTTATTTGGAATTGCCATTCTAGCTTCCTACTCGACTTCTGGGATGAGGGTTTTAGTTTGCACAATTCTTTTAACACTAGCCTCACTTATCCCACGCAGGCAAGCAAGAAAGTATTTGCCTTAGCAAACCATTAATATAGATGTAGTAAATGTGAATAATTGCTCATAATTCGGTAATTATGAGCTTAATTGTCGTTTTATAGCGGTTTTCGATCAAATCGAATATAGCCAATCTGTAGGGTTACAACAATTGTTGTAACCCTAATTTATTGTGTATGAGGTTTAATACTGAAATGATAACTGCTATATATGTTACTTTATCAAAATTTTAGGGAACTTGCAAGGACGCTATCGGGTACTCAAACAACTAGGACAAGGTGGCTTTGGTAAGACTTTTGAAATTGACGAGTGTGGGAAAATTAAAGTTTTAAAAGTGCTGACTGAGAATAACCCCAAAGCCACTAGGTTATAAATTAATAAAATATTATTGTGATAGATTGATTTTTTTCTATTTGCTATGAAAAATCTAGAGATTATTTAGCTTGTAGTGTTTGCGAGATGATTTCTGAAAAGCCCACAGATAACAGTAACGTGATGAGAGAACACGACCTAGTTTCTTCTTCTAGTGCAGCACTAGAGGGATTAGAGGGCATTAGATATCGTTTGCGCGGTGCTTCTACAAAAGAAAAAGTGGATGCTCTTTTAGAAGCATTTCAATATGGGCACAAAGGAATTGATTTAGTAATCCAGGCATTGAGCGATGGCGTCAGAGAAGTGCGGGAATCAGCTTTGCTGTTATTGTCATACAGCAGCGAAGCTACTGCTGAACAAGCCATATTCAATTATCTGCCCTTTGCAAAAATGCAATGCCTGCATACCTTGACGGAATTTAATCTCGATTGCTACAAACCTGACCAACATCATCCATATTATTTTGCGATCGCAGACTACAATAACACCCTTATTTGCTATTGGGATCTGTCTTATAAGCAATCTTTCGTTAATATTTGGAATTTGGAAACAGGTCAAAGCAAGAAAAACTTTGATCTGGCGATGGCTCACGAATTTGGTTTAGGCAAAAGCGGCAAAGTGTGTATCATTAGCTTTCAGCACTTTCTCTGGCCATTAGATACAGAAACACAAGAGCCAATTGGCACTTATCCCGATTACCTTATGAATGCTGTTCAAACCGCTCCCCATTGCTTGGCTGTCTGCTCAACTAGGCAGCCATTGCTTGCCACTGGCTACACTGTGGGCAAAACAGGAGAGCTAGAGATTTGGGATTATGAAACCTATACTCGTCGCTTCCATCATCGATTTCAGGATTGGGCTTTAGTACCTCTTGGTAATTTGCCTTTGGGTAACTATATATCACCCCTTCTCTTCACTCCTGATGAAAAATTATTGGTTGCATATTTCAAGCAGAGATTGCACAATAGGCTACAACTCTGGAATACCGAAACAGGAGAACTTATTCAAACATTGGATAATCTACCTGCTATGACAGTAAATGGACTTGCAAAGCGCTTTGATGGGCAAATTTTGGCTTGCGGAATCCGGGAAAAGAAGGTGTGTGTCTGGGAATTGATCGGCGATCGCATTCTCTATACATCTTCGGGTGTTGCTCCCTGCCTTATAAGTTCAGATAGTAGAGTCTTAATCTCCTGTACAGACAATTACGAAATAGTTGTTTGGGATTTAGCGATGAACAGAAAATTATGTACATTGCAAGGACACACAGCGCCAATTGCTTATGTTGCCATGAGTAGCGATCGTAACTTCATTGCTAGTTATAGCATTGATAAAACAATTAAAATTTGGGGAGTGCCAGAGTCCCTTAAATACCTGTAGCGACCTGTAAATAATGTCCGAAGTGAGAACACATTATTTATAAATAAATGGTAGTTGATCCAATAAAAATCTTATGGAGGATTAACTAATATATTTTCAGGATATCAGGGTCACAAGAACAGATTTTAACAGCTTTTATGTATGACAATATTTGTAAATTCATTGCCGAAAACTTCAAAGATGATTTAGCAACTTGGTTACTAGGTTCACCGATTAAATTAACAGAACTTAGCCCTACTGAATTATCAACCGAACCAATTCGCGCCGATTCATTAATTTTATTGCAATCTGATGATTTAGTTCTACATACCGAATTTCAAACTGATGCTGATGAAGATATCCCCTTTCGGATGTTAGATTATCGGGTTAGGGTTTATCGCCGCTTTCCTAACAAAGAAATGCGCCAAATAGTAATCTATTTGAGAAAGACAAGTTCACAATTAGTCAGTGAAAACACTTTTAGATTAAACAACACTTACCATCAGTTTGAAGTAATACGGCTGTGGGAACAACCTACAGACAGATTTATGAGTATCCCAGGTCTATTACCCTTTGCCGTGCTAAGTCAGACAAACGATCCTACAATGGTATTAACCCAAGTAGCCAAAGCAGTTGAAGCAATTAGTGATCGCCAGCTACAAAGAAATATAGCTGCTGCCAGTGGCATTTTAGCAGGTCTGGTATTAGATAAGGATGTAATTAAGAAGATTTTCAGGAGTGAGATTATGCGCGAATCAGTCATTTATCAAGAAATCCTAGAAGAAGGCGAAGCCAAAGGTAAAGCAGAAGGTGAAGCCAAAGGCAAAGCAGAAACAACAAGAAAATTGGCTTTAAATTTGTTGCGAATTGGAATGAGTTTAGAACAAATTGCTCAAGTTACTGAATTACCTATTGAGCAAATTCAAGTTTTACAAGAGGAGATTCAAAAATCTTAATTTTAATTACGAATAAAACCCGCATTTGCGGGTTTCAAAGTTTTTATTAATCCGCGCAGACGGAATTGGTTTGTGTAGACACGATAACAGGTCTAAAATTTAAACTAAAACTCAGCACTTTGTGGTGTACGCGGGAACGGAATCACATCGCGGATATTTCCCATACCCGTCATGAATTGTACGAGTCGTTCAAAACCTAACCCAAAACCAGCGTGTGGAACAGTACCGTAACGACGCAAATCAAGATACCACCACAAATCTTCTGGGTTTAATCCTTGCGCTAATATACGGCGTTCTAATACTTCCAAACGTTCTTCGCGCTGGGAACCGCCGACAATTTCACCAATTTTCGGTGCAAGAATATCCATTGCGCGGACGGTTTTCTCATCGTCGTTTAAACGCATATAAAATGCTTTGATTTGCGCTGGATAATCTGTAACGATCGCAGGCTTTTTAAATAATTGTTCAGCTAGATACCGTTCGTGTTCTGATTGTAAATCTAAACCCCAACTCACTGGATATTCAAATTTAACATCAGCTTTTTCTAAAAGTGCGATCGCTTCTGTATAAGTTAACCGTTCAAACTGATTATTAATAATATTCTCGGCTGTCGCCAATACAGATTTATCAATGCGTTCATTGAAAAATTCCATATCTTCTGCGCAAGTTTCCAACACATATTTAAAAATGTGTTTGAGAAACGCCTCAGCTAAATCCATATCACCTTCTAAATCACAAAAAGCCATTTCTGGCTCAACCATCCAAAATTCTGCTAGGTGGCGCGAGGTGTTAGAATTTTCTGCACGGAAGGTAGGGCCAAAGGTGTAGACGTTACTAAACGCCATCGCCATCACTTCTGCTTCCAACTGGCCGCTAACTGTTAAATATGTGGGTTTAGCAAAAAAGTCTTGAGTGTAATCTACTGCTTGATTTTCTGTGCGGGGAATATTTTTTAAATCCAAACTGGTAACGCTAAACAGTTCACCCGCGCCTTCGCAATCGCTAGCAGTGATGATCGGTGTGTGTACCCACAAAAAGCCTCTTTCGTGGAAGAATTGGTGAATTGCTGTCGAACAAGCATTTCTGACGCGGAAAACTGCACCAAAAGAATTGGTACGCGATCGCAAATGTCCAATGGTTCGCAGAAACTCAAAGGAATGGCGTTTCTTTTGCAGGGGATATGTATCGGGATCAGCTTCGCCGTAAACTTTCACTGTCTCGGCTTTCAACTCAATTCGCTGTCCTTTACCCAGAGAAGCCACTAGTACCCCTGTAGCTTCGACAGCAGCACCCGTATTCAATTTTTTCAATATAGCTTCATAATCTGGCAAATCCTGATTAATGACGACTTGCAAATTAGCTAGTGATGAGCCGTCATTGACTTCAATAAAAGCAAACCCTTTGGACTCGCGTTTTGTCCGCACCCAGCCTTGAACTTGGAGGGACTCATCAGGTTGACCACTTCGCAATATTTCTGCAATCCGTCGATTTACCATATTTTACAACTTGTATTTCGTCAACGTAAAAAGTACAAATATTAAAGAATATTAACCAGTTAACCCAATCCAAAATCCAAAATCGTTCGACTGAGCGTAGCCGTTCGCGTAGCGTTCCGCAGGAAAGTCTAAAATCCAAAATTGTAATTATCCAGCATAAGACTTTAATATCCAGCCTATGATAACGCCCATTCCACCAAAGCGGACGACTTGCCAGAAAGGTTTTTTGAGGCTACGCCAAGAAAATAACTGGCTTTCTAAGTTTAGTTCTAGCATTTCTAACTGCTGTTGAATTTGCCGTAACTCTGCTTTTATTTGTGGTGTCTGAGATTTATTGTGCTTTAGTTGATCGCGGCGCTGTTGCCATTGTGCCTGTTGTTGGCGATCGCGTTGCACTTGATCGTAACGTTCTTTTAAGGATAGCAGCGATCGCTCTACTTCCTCTAGTTCTTGTTCAAAATCTGGTTCGGGATTTTCTGCTGGCTGCTGTGATTGTTTTGGCGGCTTCATTTACAAGTAGTAAAGTAGAAGTAAATGCAAATGTGCCAATAGTTATGTCCCAATCTACCCAGCTGCCGAAAACCAGTCAACTGAATGAACTTAGTACTCTGGAACTAGCTCAAGCTCTCATGGAAAGACTGAGCATTTCCCCTAACGATTGGCATCGCCTCAAGTCTAACCGCAATTCTCGCGCTAATGAACAAGTGGCAGCAGCTATTGTGTATCTTTTAAAGAATCAGCCACAAGAAGCTCAAGCTAGATTAGAACAGGCAATTGGTTGGTTAGATCGCTCCATTTCTGCTCCTCCCTGTCCAACTCACGGAAAAAGTTAAAATAATTCGTAATTCGTAATTCGTAATTCGTAATTCGTAATTCGTAATTAAGTTTTGTAATGGGGTTAAATCCCCATTACAAAACTTGCTTTTTTATTGAAGCGGGGGACTTAAACCCACGGAACTAGTTAAAAGTTAGGAGTGAGGAGTTAAAAGTTTTAAATTCTTAACTCCTAAGGACCGTCGATTAAATAAAATGCAAAACTTCATCCTGTATCCAGCTTCCCTCTCCTTTATAAGGAGAGGGATTGAGGGTGAGGTAAGCCAGGGACATAAATTGTATGTTATTTAACTCCAAACTCCTAACTCCTAACTCCAAACTCCTAACTCCAAACTCCTAACTCCTAACTCCAAACTCCAAACTCCAAACTTCTAACTCCAAACTCCAAACTCCTAACTCCTAACTCCAAACTCCTAACTCCTAACTCCACTACCGTCGCAGAGATAAACGAGGACGATTTTCCATTTGTTTACAAAGTCTCAATTCTGTGCCTTTGCGGTTCCACTCTACCTGATCAAAAATTTGATGCAGAAGACATAAACCCCTACCACTTTCTGACTCATCTGGTGGCAGATAGTCTGTTGGTTCTTCTTCATTACTAGATGAAGGAGTAAAGCCGCTACCCTGGTCTGATATTATCCACCAATATTGATTATCTATTAAAGAAAAACGCACTAGAACTGTTTTACTTGGATCGAGATTATTGCCATGTTTAGCTGCGTTTACTAGGGCTTCTTGAAGTCCTAGCCGCAATTCCGCTTGTAATTTTGCTGGAATTTCTGCCAAGAGTAAATCTAATATTGGACAAAGGTAGAGGGTTGAGGCAAAACTAATAGTGCCCCAATAACGTGCAACTGGACGGAGTGAAATTGTAATCACAAGAAAAACCCCATAGCTTTCAGTTAGCTAGACATCAGTTTGCTATTACAGGCACCCTGATAAAATTGAGGTGGTCATGCTGCCTTCAAACTTGCGTCTTTAAAACTAAATTTTGAAAATGCTAGGGAGCATTGGCTTTATAGTATGAGTTGGAATTGTTTGGATAGACAACGGCTGGAATAATTTTGATAATGGATTCAGCAACTTAAAAAGATGCTACTAATTTCAGAGAGTATTGGCATACTCTAGTTAATTGCCGATTTTTCATTTACACAATCCAATTCATATTTTTAAGAACCTATGCAGCTTGAATTTATTGAAACAAAATGAATTTTTATTTTTGCCTTAATTCAATTTTAGCATCTTTAGTATGCACTAGACTAAAATTTTCAAACTTCAGTTTTTGTAAAGGAATTACTATCCTTGTGCAAATCTGATCGCACAAGAAAGGCGGCAGCTTCAACATGAGCAGTTTGAGGAAAAAAATCAGCAGGTTGTACTCGTGTGATAGTATATTGCCCATCTTGACAAAGCAATTTCAGGTCGCGGGCGAGGGTGGCTACTTTACAGCTGACGTAAACTATCCGAGATGGTTTCAATTGCCGTAAAGTCTCGATGACTGCGCGATCGCACCCCTTACGTGGCGGATCGAGTATTACTACTTCTGGTATTGTTCCCATTTTGGGGAGCAATTTCTCTACTGCCCCGACAAGGAATGTCACATTATCAATTCCGTTGCGGTGGGCATTCAAAATAGCTTGTTCCACTGCTGCTGGTTGCACTTCTAATCCTGTAGCAATCCGTACTTTTTTCGCCAGAGGTAAAGTTAAAGTCCCTATACCACAATAGGCATCAACTAGCAACTCATGCCCTTGAAGATTGAGTTCTGATTGAATTACCTGCAATAGTGCTTCTGCGGTTTCTGTATACACTTGGAAAAATGTATCTGGGCGCACTTGAAATTCCAGTCCAGCAAATTTTTCACGCAGGTGGGGGACTCCAGCGATGCAACGGGTTTCTGATCCAAAGATAGCATTTGTGCGATCGCTATTGCGGTTGAGGGACACTCCGACTAACTGGGGATAACGCTTTAACCATTCTTGGGCTTGGGTTTCAATTCTTGATAAATTCCAGTCCTTCACCACCAAAGTTAGCAACATTTCTCCAGTGTGTCGGCCAATGCGTAAACCGAGATGGCGAATTTGTCCAAGGTGGCGCTGTTCGTCATAGATTCGCCAACCTTGTTGTTGAATATCCTGCTTAACTTCGGCAAGTAAGGGATTTAATCGCGCGTCTTGGACTGGACATTGATTTAAATTAATTAATTGATGACTACCTTTTTGGTAGTAACCAGCTTGTACCTGTCCTGTTGCCGATATACCCAGAGGATATGTAGATTTATTACGGTAGCCAAAAGCAGAAGCTGCGGGGAGTACCGCATCTATCGGTGGTTGGACAAAACCGCCAATGCGCTCCATTGCTTGGATAACTTGATTTTGCTTGGCTACTAGCTGGTAATCATAATTAATATGCTGCCACTGGCAACCACCGCACTTATCCGCCACAATACAACTAGGTCGGATGCGCTCAGGAGATGGTTCCAATAGCTCCTGGAGCTTCCCGTGGGCGTATTTTGATTTAACATGTACCAAGCGGACAATAGCGCGATCGCCTGGTACTGTATCTGGGACAAACACTACACGCTCATCAGCGCGTCCCACACCATCGCCTGTATCACTCAGATTAGCGATCGTTACTTCAATTAATTCACCCTGTTGCCAAATTATTTTAGTCATTGGTCATTAGTCATTATTCATTGGTTATTAATCTTCTCCCTCACTCCCTCACTCCCCAAACAGATAAATTCAATACATAACTAGCTCCGATCCCTTCACTTGTGTACCTCCAACTCGCTAAACTAACAGATAATATTCAGATGATTTCAATAATCATGACTGTAATTAGCCAAGTTATTCTCAAAGCCGACGACGAACTGCGTTATCCCAGCAGTGGCGAACTCAAAAACATCAAAGACTTTTTGGAAACCGGCGTACAACGGACGCGGATTGCGGCTACCTTAGCCGAAAACGAAAAAAAGATAGTTCAAGAAGCAACCAAACAACTTTGGCAGAAGCGTCCTGACTTTATTTCCCCCGGAGGTAATGCTTACGGAGAACGCCAACGCTCTCTATGTATCCGCGATTTTGGTTGGTATTTGCGTCTAATTACTTATGGTGTGCTTGCCGGCGACAAAGAGCCAATTGAAAAAATTGGTTTGATTGGTGTGCGGGAAATGTACAACTCATTGGGCGTTCCTGTACCTGGAATGGTAGAAGCGATCAATTCCCTCAAAACAGCCTCCCTTAGCTTACTGAGTGCAGAAGATGCTGCTGAAGCAGCACCCTACTTTGATTACATCATTCAAGCGATGTCTTAATACAAAGTGTGTGCTGGTTTTAGGAGTAAACTTCTGGTCTACTAGAGTGAGTGCGATATATTAGCGCTCGATAGGCATAAGATACCCAATTTGATCGTAACCTTCCCCACACTTGGTAGTGGCTGTGGCAAACTCTCTGTCAAGTTACTAGCCAGTTGTGGGGAAATTTATTTAAGTATAACTATGGGCATTTCTCAAAGAAGGACATACAGACATAAAAAACCGACAGTCCTTGATTAAGGCTGTCGGCAATTAAGTGTGTTCCCTATTAATGACTCGGCTAGAGTTCAGTTGTCATTAATTATGCCTAATTAGCGATCGCAAAGTGACGATCCTAATCATAGATATGTGTGATTCTCGTCACTTGATTGTTACATCTAAACTGCATATACCCGAATAATTTCTGAGCATCAGTAAATATCCGTAAATTTTGATTAATAATATATACGCTGCTAAATGCTTTTTCAGCTTCAAAGCAAACAACACCAATTAGACACTCAAATGAACCATCCGTTTATTGATGGCAACAAGCGCACCGCATTTGCGGTTATGGATACCTTCATAACCTTTAGGACTTACGCATTTAGTACGAAATGTAGGGCAATTCATGAATTGCCCCTACGGAAAATCAAGGCTTTCACTGCCTTGAAAGCGTAAGTCCTAACCTTAAACGGTTACAGTTTGAACTTATCGCAAGAGCAAGCTTACAACTTGGTTATTCAAGTTGTCCAGAAAGAAATATCCAAAGAAGAATTACCTGCATTCCTAGAACTGCATCTGCAAGGCAAGTAAATCGATAGAATAATGCTCTCTCCCCCAGAGTGCATTTTCATGACTGCAAGCTCAAAACCAGCTTCCCAAAAATCGTCAAAGCTGGAGCCTCAAAGGTTAAAACACGAGATAGAGGAATTAACACTCCTCATGCCCCGTTTGGCAAAGTGCTGTAGCAGAAAGAGCTATCTGCAAAGATAAATTTCTCAAAGCCAGTGGTAGACAGGCTAATGGAGTTTCCATTGTTGTTGAAAGTGAGGTTGGCACTTTCAAGGGTATTACCAGAAATCACACCAGATACAATCACTTGGGAGCGTTTGAAAGCGCCCAAATCCAGGGTGTCAAAACCTTTACCACCATCAACACTCGCTTGCCCAAATCCTTTGAAGTAGTCATCCCCAGTACCCAGATCAATCTTGATCCCGCCACCGATGGTAACTTTTTGTTGAACACCATCTAGAATACTGGTGGCGATAAGAGAGTCATTCCCATCGCCAGTGTTGATAATTCCTTTTCCATAGATGCCATAGGCAGTACCACCACTTGTTGCTGTAGCCTGTCCAGTAAGCTTATCAGAACCATTGCCCTGATCAATGACTCCATCGTTGAAAATGCCATAGGTGGTGGCATTTTTTCCTAAACTTTTGCCATAACCCGTAATTGTGTCATTGCCTAACCCTGTATTAATGGTGGCGGCTTTAGTGTTTTGGATGCCGATTGCAGTACCGCGATAAATCATGGTGTCGTTGGCATTATTACCGATGCCGATGATCGTGTCTTCTCCGTCTCCGGTATCCAGTTGCTTACTGTTAGTAATACCAGTTCCAGTAAGGTTGGAGCCGTCGCCTACGTCGATATTGTCAGGAGCTTTGCCAGCAGTACCTGTGCCAGTGATAGTGTCATTTCCATCTCCTGTATTAATACTGCCACTGTTAGCGATGCCGATTCCAGTACTGCCACCGCCGCCGCCGTAGGGACCGCCGACGCCGATGCCGCCAGTACCTGTACCAGCGATCGCGTCGTTTCCGTCCCCTGTATTAATACTGCCACTGTTAGCGATGCCGATTCCAGTAGCGCCGAAGACGGCGATACCGCCGATACCGATGCCAGTGATCGTGTCTTCTCCGGCTCCGGTATCCAGTTGCTTACTGTTAGTGATACCTGTCCCGCCAGCGGCACCCCCATAAGAGCCACCGCCGTTGCCGCCCTTCCCTGTGCCAGCGATCGTGTCTTTTCCATCTCCTGTATTAATACTGCCACTGTTAGCGATGCCGATTCCAGTACTGCCACTGCCGCCGCCGTCGTCACTACCGGCGTCGCCGCCGTCGCCGCCAGTACCTGTGCCAGTCATCGTGTCATCTCCGACTCCGGTATCCAGTTCCTTATTGTTAGTGATACCTGTCCCAGAACCACCGTAGCCGCCCTCGTAACTATAACCACCTGCGCCGCCCTTCCCTGTGCCGGCGATCGCGTCGTCTCCATCTCCTGCATTAATACTGCTACTGTTAGCGATACCGATTCCAGTACCACCATTGCCGGCCTGCTCACTCACAGCACCACCTGTACCGCCCTCTCCTGTGCCGGCGATCGCGTCGTCTCCATCTCCTGCATTAATACTGCCACTGTTAGCGATGCCTGTCCCAGTAACACCATTGCCGCCGCTGTCACTGCTGCCAGTAGCGGTGCCGGCGATCGCGTCTTTTCCTGAGAGTGTACGAATGGAACCTCCAGTTAAAATATCAATACCAATTGCCGATGATGCATTTAATTCTTTTCCGATTAAAGTATCGGCATTGGGGGTGCCGATGAAATTAGGTGGAACGGTAAGTCTAGACATAATCAAAATCCTCTCAATTAGATTATTACGGTTGGTTTTATGCACGTTACAAGAAAAGAAAATTTTCTTACTTCGCAAATAACAGTACAGAAATAACAGCATAATACCAGCCTTGCAGGATTTTATATAATCTATTTTTAGACGTTTAAGATATTTATTTAAACCACGTCTATCTTGAAACCTATAGTTCTTCATGATGAAAAGGATTTGCCCTCATCCCCAACCCCGAATCCTAAATCTGGGATTCGGGGAGCCAGAATTTCAAACTCCCTCTCCCAAATTTGGGAGAGGGATTTAGGGAGAGGGTGAAAACTACGGTTCTCAACTTAGATAAGGTTTAGCTGCATTCCTAGAACTGCATCTGCAAGGCAAGTAAATCGATAGAATAATGCTCTGTCCCCCAGAGTGCATTTTCATGACTGCAACCTCAAAACCAGCCTTTTCCGCCGAAGAAATCGCCGCAGAAGGTTTAAAGCCAGAAGAATATGAAGAAATTGTCCGTCGGTTAGGGCGTCATCCCAACAAAGCTGAACTGGGAATGTTTGGGGTAATGTGGTCAGAGCATTGTTGTTACAAAAATTCTCGACCTCTACTCAAACAATTTCCCACTGAGGGACTCCGCATTCTCGTGGGGCCTGGTGAAAATGCTGGTGTTGTAGATTTGGGCGACGGACTGCAACTAGCTTTTAAGATTGAATCCCACAACCACCCATCAGCTGTAGAACCATTTCAAGGTGCAGCAACGGGAGTTGGCGGTATTCTCAGAGATATTTTTACAATGGGTGCGCGTCCCATTGCTCTATTAAACTCACTCCGCTTCGGTTCCTTAGAAGATGCCAAAACTCAAAGGCTGTTTCAAGGCGTAGTGGCGGGAATTTCACATTATGGTAATTGCGTTGGGGTACCCACCGTTGGCGGCGAAGTTTACTTTGACCCTGCTTATTCTGGTAATCCTCTGGTGAATGTTATGGCGCTGGGGTTGATGGAAACATCCGAAATCGTCAAATCTGGAGCCTCTGGCTTAGGCAACCCTGTGCTTTATGTTGGTTCCACCACTGGGCGCGATGGTATGGGAGGCGCAAGTTTTGCTAGTGCAGAATTGAGCGATCAGTCAATTGATAACCGCCCTGCTGTACAAGTGGGCGATCCATTTTTAGAAAAGTCGTTAATTGAAGCTTGTCTGGAAGCGTTTAAGACAGGTGCAGTTGTCGCCGCCCAAGATATGGGTGCAGCTGGTATCACCTGTTCTACTTCAGAGATGGCGGCAAAAGGCGGTGTGGGAATTGAACTCGATTTAGATAAGATTCCTGTCAGAGAAACGGGGATGGTTCCCTATGAATATCTACTTTCGGAATCTCAAGAACGAATGCTGTTCGTTGCCCACAAGGGGCGTGAGCAAGAGTTAATCGACATTTTCCACCGTTGGGGGCTTCAAGCCGTTGTCGCTGGTACTGTCATCGCTGAACCCATCGTGCGGATTCTCTTTCAGGGTGAAGTCGCAGCAGAAATTCCGGCTGAGGCTTTGGCGGAAAATACCCCACTATATAAACGGGAATTGTTGACAGAACCTCCAGAATATGCTAGACAAGCTTGGGAATGGACACCTGATTCATTACCTCCTTGTACAACTGCTGGAATAGAACTCCCAGAAGGCGTGCGAAGTTGGAATGATATTGTGTTAACTTTGCTCGATACACCCACGATCGCATCTAAAAACTGGGTATATCGTCAGTATGACCATCAAGTACAAAATAATACAGTAATATTACCAGGTGGTGCAGATGCGGCTGTTATCCGTTTGCGCCCCCTAGAACAAATCCCCAATCTAAAATCCCAAATCCAAAATCTAAAATCAGGAGTGGCGGCGACGGTAGATTGTAATCCTCGTTATGTTTATCTTGACCCTTACGAGGGAGCTAAGGCAGTGGTGGCAGAAGCTGCACGCAATCTTAGTTGTGTGGGTGCAGAACCTCTGGCGGTGACGGATAACCTAAATTTTGGCTCTCCAGAAAAACCGATTGGTTACTGGCAATTAGCAGAAGCTTGTCGCGGTTTAGCAGAAGGTTGTCGAGAATTGGCAACACCCGTTACAGGCGGTAATGTCTCTTTATATAACGAAACCCTCGATTCTCAAGGCATCCCCCAACCAATTTATCCCACCCCAGTAGTAGGTATGGTGGGCTTGATTTCTGATATCACCAAAATTTGTGGTCAAGGTTGGCAAGCAGTCGGTGATATAATTTATCTTCTCGGATTGCCTCTGGCATCCAAAATCAGTTTAGGAGCATCGGAATATTTAGCTACTATCCACGGTACTGTTGCCGGAAAACCGCCACGGGTAGATTTTGACTTAGAACGCCGCGTCCAGAAAGTTTGTCGTGAAGGAATTCGTAATGGTTGGGTACGTTCCGCCCATGATTCTGCTGAAGGGGGATTGGCGATCGCAATAGCAGAATGTTGCATTTCTGGCAATCTTGGTGCCGAAATCAATTTAGAAATAGCACCAACGCAGTTAAACCGGTTGGATGAGGTGTTGTTTGCCGAAGGTGGTGCGAGGATTTTAGTTTCTGTAGCATCAGAACAACAAGAAATTTGGGAATCATATTTACAGGAACATCTGGGTCAAGAGTGGCAAAAACTGGGTACGGTTGGTAATTATGAGAAAGGTTTGGGGGTTTTCACTACTAATAACCAAGCTTTAATCAAAGTTAGGATCGAAGATATGAGCGATCGCTATTCCCACGCGATCGCTAGACGCCTTGCCATCCACACCACTACCCCCAGTTAAACAACTTAGGAGTTGAAAGTGAGGGGCTAGGAATAAAAAGCATAACTTCTAACTCCTCATTCCTAACTCTTTTAGCCTCTGTGAGCAGAATTACGGTACTGTTTTAATAGATGGTTAAAGATTTATTAAGAAAGCTGAAACTATCTATAGACATAATCCCAGTGACTTGACTACCGATTTTAGATTTTGAATTTTAGATTTTGGATTGGGAGGGTTGCTTCTGCTTCATGTCTTGCTACTAATGGGCAAAATAAATCTGAAATAGGCATTCTCAAATCCCAAGCCGCATCTCTTCCACGGTGCGATCAATCCAAAATCGTCAATCTCAAATCCAAAATTGATTGACCCCCCCACCAGGAGCAAAGCTAGCATGATTTCGATTCATTCTGTCACTTCGGATGAATACCCCGACCAGACTAACAACCCAATGAATAGTCATGAAAATCAGCCTGACAAGCCAGAAGAAGCTTGTGGTGTTTTTGGCATCTATGCACCAGGAGAAAACGTTGCTAAACTGACCTACTTTGGATTGTATGCCCTCCAGCATCGGGGTCAAGAATCAGCCGGTATTGCCACCTTTGAGGGTACACAAGTCCACCTCCACAAAGATATGGGCTTGGTGTCTCAAGTTTTTAATGAATCCATCTTGGATCAGTTGCCTGGTAGCCTTGCTGTTGGTCACACTCGTTATTCAACCACAGGTTCTAGCCGCAAAGTTAATGCCCAACCCGCAGTACTAGAAACTCGCTTAGGTTTATTAGCTTTAGCACACAATGGTAATTTAGTCAATACAGTACAATTGCGTCAAGAGTTGCTTGAGAAAAAATGCAACTTAATCACGACAACAGACTCAGAAATGATGGCTTTTGCGATCGCACAAGCCATCAACGCTGGTGCAGATTGGCTAGAAGGTGCAATTCAGGCATTTCATCGTTGCCAAGGAGCCTTTAGTTTGGTTATTGGCACTCCTAACGGCGTTATGGGTGTCCGTGATACCAATGGCATTCGCCCCCTAGTAATAGGTACTTTAGCTGGTAATCCAGTCCGTTACGTTTTGGCTTCGGAGACTTGTGGTTTAGACATTATTGGAGCCGAATACCTGCGAGACGTAGAACCAGGCGAATTAGTTTGGATTACTGAAGAAGGTTTGGCTTCCTATCATTGGAGCCAACAGCCTCAGAAGAAATTGTGTATCTTTGAGATGATTTATTTTGCCCGCCCTGATAGCATCATGCACAACGAGAGTTTGTACAGCTACCGCCTGCGGTTAGGACATCAACTAGCTAAAGAATCTTTTGTAGATGCCGATATTGTTTTTGGTGTTCCAGATTCAGGTATCCCAGCTGCGATCGGATTTTCCCAAGCTTCTGGTGTAGCTTACGCTGAAGGACTGATTAAAAATCGCTATGTTGGACGAACCTTTATTCAGCCAACCCAAACCATGCGCGAGTCAGGTATTCGGATGAAACTCAACCCCCTCAAAGATGTCTTGGCGGGTAAACGAGTAATTATTGTTGATGACTCGATTGTACGGGGTACTACCAGCCGTAAACTAGTCAAAACCTTGCGTGAAGCGGGTGCAATCGAAGTACACATGCGAATTTCTTCCCCGCCTGTAACTCATCCCTGCTTCTATGGCATCGATACCGATTCTCAAGATCAGCTAATTGCTGCTACCAAGTCAGTAGCGGAAATTGCCAAGCAACTCGAAGTAGACAGCCTCGCCTATCTCAGTTGGGAAGGAATGCTAGAAGCGACACGAGAAGACACCAATAATTTCTGCTCTGCCTGCTTTACTGGAGATTATCCCGTAGCGATTCCTGAGCCAGTGAAGCGTTCTAAATTGAGTTTAGAAAAAGTAGTGGTATAGGGGCTAAGAGCATTAGGGAGATGAGGGAGTAGGAGGAGCAAGGAGTGAGTAATAACTCCTAACTCCTAACTCCTAACTCCTAAGTAAATGGGCGCAAATAATCATCACTGGCTCGTAGTTGCGCTTTAGCGAAGACAGCGCAACTACGAGCCAAATACAGAGATTTTATTTTTCGTTACATAGTTTGGTTTTATTTTGCCTACCTACTTAACTCCTAACTCCCAACTCCCAACTCCTAACTCCTAACTCCTAACTCCCAACTCCTAACTCCTAACTAATCCCCAATCCGTCTAAAATAGGTAAATCCCCTAATAAAGATGGTTTATGAACCAGCCGATATCTGAGAAAGTGCGCTGGACTACCGCCGATTTAGAGTTGTTTCCAGATAACGGGAACCGCTATGAAATTATTGACGGAGATTTGTTTGTGACCAGAGCGCCTCACTGGAATCATCAAAAAACTTGTGTCAGAATTATTTCTCCATTGGATACTTGGTCACAAGCTACTTCTTTGGGACAAGTCGTACCTGCTCCAGGCATAATTTTTGGCGATAATGATAATGTGATTCCTGATGTTGTCTGGGCTAGCAATGAGAGATTGCCCCTACTTTTAGACGAGGCTGGGCATTTGACTGGTGCGCCAGAACTGGTTGTAGAGGTGCTATCTGCTGGTATTGAGAACGAAAAACGGGATAAGGAATTTAAACTAAAGCTTTACTCAGCAAGAGGTGTTAGGGAATATTGGATTGTGGATTGGCGCAACCAACAGGTGGAAGTTTATCGACGTGAACAAGCGAGTTTAAAGTTAGTTGCTACGTTGTTCAATGGTGATGAGTTGAACTCACCCATATTGCCTGATTTTACTTGTGCGATCGCATCCTTCTTTACTTAACACAAGTTTGCAGAATTGCCGTAACTTTTTACTATTGGCAATTATTTCAGGACTTACGCAAAAACTCTCTCAAACTCTTATTCCTCTGTGTTCTCTGCGGCCTCTGCGGTTCGTTTTTTGGTCATTTTGCGTAAGTCCTATATTTAATAAAAAGTAATGCAAACAGGTGAAAGCGCCATGTCTCAGCAGTATTCAATTGAGCAAGTTCCTAAGAATATAGATAAAATTTTTCCGGAAATTGAACAAGGCGAATCGGTACAAATTACGCAACAGGGGCAGCAAGTTGCTGTGATTCTACCTGCGGCTGAATATCAGCGTTTGTTGCATGGAAAGTCGGGTTTTTGGGAATCTGTGGAGCGATTTCGTCAAGAAATCATCGAAGAAGGAACCGAGATTAATCCCAATGAGGTTTGGAAAGATGTACGCGACAAGTCTCCTGGACGAGAGATCCTCTTGTAAGTCGCTTTTTACTGGATATTAACGTCATATCTGAGCCGTTAAGGCCACAACCGAATCCAGCAGTTATCCAAAGGTTGCAACAGTATCAAGGGGAATATTGCTATTGCTTCAGTTAGTTGGCATGAATTGCTATTTGGTTGCTATCGCCTGCCCACTTCTAAAAGGCGAGAGAGCTTAACTATGCTGCAAAAACTCAACCTTGGGCAATAACGGGTCACTCACAATACCCACACCGCTAAAACCCCAACGTTTGAGCAAATTTCCTAACTGTGTACGCGGAATAGATTCTACAGTAAAACGATTTGCTACTTCTGCTGCATGGGTATTGAGATAGCTAAGGGCATCAAAATTTTCCTGAAACAGCAATAAATAACCTGATGTTTCGGTGTCAGGACGAGCTATGAGATAATTACCGTCGGTTTTTGAACGCACTAAGTAATAGACTTCGGACAGCATGGAGATGGAGATGGGGGGATGGGGAACAGTAACTAATGACAAATGACAAATGACTAATTAAGACTTTCTAGGCGAATGCGTGGATCGGCAGCTTTTAACATCAAATCGGCGATTAAATTACCAGCAATCAGCAACACTGCGCCCATTACCAAGCTTGCCATTAACAAGTATAAATCTTGAGCTTGTAAAGCCTGTAGAGTCAACCTCCCTAAACCAGGCCAGTTGAAGAAAAATTCGGCAATGAAGGCACCGTTTAATAAACCAGCTAATTCAAAACCCAATAAGGTAATCAAGGGATTTATCGCATTACGGAGGGCATGAACGTAGATCACACGGTTTTCTGGCAAACCTTTAGCACGAGCCGTTTGGATATAATCTTGACGCAAAACATCCAATAATTCGCCGCGAGTGATGCGTTGCAAACCAGCAAAACTTGTAATTGAAAGTGCGATCGTGGGTAAAATCATGTGCCAGCCGATATCTAAGATTTTGCCAAACCACGACAGTTCCGAGTGAATGATGCTAGTCATGCTACCCACTGGGAATAAGGGCGAGGTGAATTGGGCTAAAACCAGCAGCGCTAAGGCAGTGATGAAACTGGGAAAGCCTTGTCCGGCGTAGCTAATCACCTGTAAAACCCGGTCTGATAGCTTGTTTTGGTTAACAGCAGCAAAGATCCCTAGAGGGATAGCGATCGCCCATGTGACAATTAAAGATGCGATCGCTAATAGCAAAGTCGCTGGTACTCGTTCCCACAACAGCGATGCTACTGAACGTTGATAAATAAAACTCGTGCCAAAATCCCCTTTTGTCAAAATTCGCCATAACCATAGCCAAAATTGCTCTGGCCAAGACTTATCCAAACCAAACTGCTGCTTGAGTTGTTCAATTCTTTCTGGCGATATCTTCGGGTTTTGCCGCAGCGTATCTACATAATCTCCTGGAGCAAGTTCAATAATGAAAAACGATAACGCTGATGCCAAAAACAAAGTCAGTAGTGCCTGCAATACCCGCTTTCCCACATAAACAAAAGTTTCACTCGTGACTAGCGTTATTAGCCAATCCCGACCTGTCTCCAAAGAAATTCTCGTAGATGTCATTTGTCCTTTGTCCTTTGTCCTTTGTCATTGGTCATTTGTCATTTGCTAATCACCAATGACAAATAACTAATATTCAATTAGAGAGATAATCGGCACATCTGGCAGATATTTACGCCCTTCTAAATCCCGTAGCTCGATAATAAACCCAAATCCTACTAGTTCGCAGCCAATCTTCTGCACTAACTTTGCTGTTGCACTCGCAGTTCCACCCGTGGCAATCAAATCGTCCACAATTAAAATTCGGCTACCTTGGTGTAAACCGTCTTGATGCACTTCTAGGCAGTCCATACCATACTCTAGTTCATATTCAATTGAATAAACGGCTGCTGGTAACTTACCTTTTTTACGGACGGGAATAAAACCAGTTCCTAATTTATAAGCCAGAGGTGAACCAAAAATAAATCCTCTCGACTCTATACCAATGACATAATCCGCCGTTATCCCAGCTTCATTGCATTTTTGTGCTAAAAAGTCAATAGTGTAGCGCAGTCCCTCTGGATCGCGCAGCAGGGTAGTAATATCCCGAAATAAAATTCCGGGTTTAGGGAAATCTGGGATGTCACGAACGAGAGACTTCAAATCCATAAAATGGGGAGTGGGGAGTGGGGAAGAAGCAGGGGAGCAGGGGAGCAGGGAGCAAGGGAGAAGAGTTTTTCCGTCTGCCTCTTTTCAATGCCCAATGCCAATTTCAGATACCTGAAAAATCGTACACTATAATGTCATACGCTGGGGGTCGAGTCTGAAGCTTCGCCCTTTATTGACGATAATTAGAATCTAAATCAAGCTATAAGGGATATTGCACTAAATAAATGAGGTGAATTAAGTTATGTTTTAAAATTTTGATTTCAATATAGGGAAAACTTTGAGTAGAAAGAGTTAAGTAATGTATATATCAGGTAGCCATGCTATTGCTACAAGTCTAATGCTCAAGTCTTGGCTACCGATCTTAAATTTGTTTTATCTAGTCTGTTGGAACCGCACAAGGTATTTATAGAATGAATGTCTCAGCAAGTTTAACGCCGTTCAACAGTCCAACTCAAGACTCACTGCCGATGGTTTTGGACACTTTACCAGATCCGGCGATCGCTTCCAAAACGTGTCCTCGGAGAACCAGGCTGCAAATTGACCTGATTTTACTGGCAATTGAAGCTTTAGAGCTTGGTGGTTCAGAAGCAATCCTGACTTTTGCTCAAGAGTTGGATCTAAAAGGAATTGTTAAAGACAGGGTGAATTTATGGCGGATGCGTAGCTCTAATCCGCTACGGAGAGCGCATATCCGCCGTCCCTTAAGTATCATGGAAGCAAAAGCTCTGGTGGTGATTGCTTGCTACATAGCACGGCGTTTAACTGTTGTGATTCGCCAGTTACTAATGATTTGTCAACAAATGGAAGAAAAGCAGATTCCGTTAGAACAGAATTTGCGCTTATCTAATTACCTAGAGCGGTTTAGAGCGCATTTTAAGAGCCGGATGAATGCTCGACGTTCTGGTGTCTTAGCATTAACTTCTGATGCAAAATTAGATGAGCTAGCGATAAATTTGTTAGGACAATTACTATTTTGTACTGGTACAGCTGGAATGCAGCGATTCTGGATTAGTCTTTTTGACGGTGAAGTGGAATGAACATTCAACGTAAGTACAGTTTGCCTAATTGTACACTGCTTTTAGAAGGGTTAAGCGATCTCGGTAGGGCTGCACATTTCCAGGAAATGCGCCCGGAATTATCAATATTGGTAAATGCAGAATGTTATTTATCAGGTTACAACCAACCCCTAACGGGAGGGCGAGAATTTTTTGAAAGTTTGGTGAGGGCAGTTAGTGGCTATGCCCAAGAATTTTTAAGTAGTGTACCTAATCCGCAAGCACACAACCAGGAATCGGAGCTAGTAGAGTTTCGCAAAATTGACAGCAACCGACATAGGTTAATTATATATTCAGAAGGCGCTCCAGAAGGGTTTGATCGCTCTAACAATTCCAAACGTCCGCCTATTGAAATAGATTTAAATACAGTACAGTTGTTTGATTTAGTCGAAGCAGTGGATCAGTTTTTTGCTGATACTCAAACTTTACCTGAACTTTCCTTAGAACTACAACCAGTTACCAGACGCTATGGCGGTGCTAGTCAGGCTTTGATCAGGCAGGCTGTACCTGCTGCTGTGGGTGTGTCAAGTTTAGCAGTAGCTGCGATCGCCTTTAACTTGATTCCACCTCCCCAAATTCGTCCACCGCAGCCTCAACCAGATAAGCAAACTAGCTCTACAAGAAACAATATCGCTGCTCCAGCATCAGCTGCTGCAACTCCCATCGCTGCTGCAACCCCCACACCAACATCAGAAGCTAATAGAAAGCCGCCAGTTAAAGATTTAGAAGCACTTTTAAATACAGTTCCAGAAATTACCGATCCATCCCAGTTACGTGCATTGAATCGTCAAGTGTACAATCAAATTCATCCAGCTTGGACTAATCGCTCAGGATTGCAAGAGGATTTGATCTATCGTCTGGGTGTAGCTGCGGATGGAGCGATCATTGGTTATAAAGCGCTGAATAAAGAGGCAAATACAGGAGTAGGTCAAACTCCTCTGCCTAACGTACTTTATAATCCAGCTACCCGTCCTGCTATTTCTAATGAACCGATCGCTCAATTCCGAGTCGTATTTACTACAAAAGGTGTACTAGAAGTTAGTCCTTGGCGGGGATATGCTAAGACGCCAGAAGTAGTAGGTGCAAAAATTACTGACTCTAATATAGTCAAAGGTTTAAACCAAAAGCTTTATAGTACAGTTCGGCAAAACTGGAGTGGTACCCCCACCTTTACGCGAGATTTGAAATATCGGGTAGCAGTGAACAAAGATGGTGTAATTGCTGACTATGAACCACTAAACCAAGTCGCCTTTGACTATTTCCGCGAAACACCGCTTCCCAAAATGTTCAACGCTGTCTACGGTTCCAATGTAGCAGCTCCTAACAATAAAGAACCTCTCGCCCACTTTCAAGTGCTATTTAAGCCTAACGGTACGCTGGAAGTTACTCCTTGGCAGGGATATCAGTAGTTGAGAATGGGGCATAGGGTATGGCGCATGGGGCAAGAAAATTAAAACAATTCGCAATTGGCAAAGCGTGCCGGAGGCAAGAGTGCGAATTGGTTCAGATGTCAATGACTTGTTGAGCCAGTAAAACTAATTCCATTATCCCATCCCCTGCATCTACTAAAGATATGGGGGATAATTTTTAGAGGATTAAGATAAATAAGGTGTGACCTATTGGCTTAGTTAGCATGAGTTGAGCATTTCGAGAACTATAAACCCTGTAACTATTCAATTTAGGTATTTATATGTTTCTAATAACTGGAGCATCGGGAGGAATCGGTCGCAGAGTTGTGCGACTCCTAAGGCAACGAGAACAGTCTGTGCGGGCATTTGTCCGCCTTACCTCGCGCTATAGCGAGTTAGAACACCGGGGTGCAGAAATCTTCATCGGTGACTTGCTAGAAGAAAGAGATATCCAGAAAGCTAGTCGGGGTGTGCGGTATATTATCAGCGCTCACGGTTCTGATAGCGATGCCCTATCTTTAGATTACCGCGCCAATATTGAACTAATAGACCAAGCCAAAGCCAATGGCGTAGAGCATTTTGTCTTTATTTCCGTACTGGGAGCCGATCGCGGATATGAAGACGCTCCTGTATTCAAAGCAAAACGAGCAGTAGAACGATATTTGTCAGCTAGTGGCTTGAATTACACTATTTTACGCCCATCTGGATTAGCATCTAACTTGCTGCCACTAGTAGAACAATTTCGAGAAACGGGATTGTATTTGCTAATTGGCGATCGCAAAAACCGTACCTCAATTGTCAGTACCGATGATTTGGCAAGGATAGTGGTGGATTCTGTGACAGTTGAAGGCGCTCGCAACCAAATTTTATCAGTAGGAGGGCCAGAGATTTTATTAAGAGAAGATATCCCGCGGATTTTTGGTCGGATCTTCAACAAACAGCCAGTAATTATTAACTCACCACTATTTGCCATTGATGGGTTACAGAGTGCATTGGGTTTAATTAATCCCCAAATTCAAAAAGCTTTGGGAACTTATCGGACATTGCTAGTAAATGAATTTTTCTGTACAAAAGATGAAATTGCCAATTTAGAGGCAATTTATAACTTCCAGTTGGAAACATTAGAAACTTTTTTGCGGCGTTATCTAGCAGTTTAAAGAGTCATTAGTCATTTGTCATTTGTCCTTAGTTATTCACTAATTACAAATGATTAATGACAAATGACAAAAAACAAAGGACAAAAATATATGGTAAATGCTGCCCAAGCACGTCAGACAAAAGAGCGATTTGCCCAACCAGACGAACAACTCACTTATGAGTTAGGGAAGGCAGTACAGGAATTGCCACCCCTGTACACTAGATTATTAGCGGGAACGATTAGCTTCGTTGTATTTGGAGCGATCGCCTGGGCGTACTTCTCGCAAATAGATGAAGTAGCAACAGCACCAGGAGAATTAATTGCTTCCACGCAGGTAAGACCGGTGACATCCTTGGGTGGGGGGTCAATTGTTGGTGTTAAAGTGCGAGAAGGCGATCGCGTTACTAAAGGTGAAGTTTTGATTCAAAAAGATCCAGACTTGCAAGTAACCGATGTTTCCCGCCTAGCGAAATCTTCTAGATTGATTCAGGACGATTTGCAACGTTTAGATGCAGAACGCACTGGAGGCAAAACTACTGGGACGAAACTCCAAGATGAACTTTTAAGTTCCCGTCTGCAAGACTTCCAAGCGCGGCAAGCAGGGGCCGAAGCAGAAGCAAATCGCCAACAAGCACTGATCAATCAAGCCAAAGTCCGCTTGACTCGGTTACAAGATAACTTAGTTAATGCCAAAAGTAGCGTTGCCAATGCTAAAACCAACCTTGCCAACGCAGATAGCATCCGAATTAAAATTGAAAGTAATTTGGGACTTGCAGAACAAAGGGAAAAAAGCCTACGTAGCCTAATGACTCCTGGTGCTGTACCTCGTGTCGATTACTTGGATGCCCAAGAAAAATTAACTCGTGCAAAGACAGAAATCACTAGATCGCAAGATGAAGTGACTAACGCCCAGAATAAAATAACTGAGGCTGAAGATAAAGTCACATCATTAGAAAAAGATATTGCTGCCCAAGTCCAAGAAATTCGCCAAGCAGAACAAGCTTATAATGCTGCACGTAGTCAGTCGCAGCGTGTAGCATCAGAACGCCAAAGTGAAATTTTGACCCAGTTCAGCAAGCGTAAAGAAGAACTGACAACTGTTCAAGGTCAATTAGAGCAGGCGAAGAAGCAGCAAGCTTTAGAAACGATTGAGGCTCCCGTTGCTGGTACAATTTACAGAGTTAAAGCCACTAAGGGTCCAGTGCAATCAGGTGAAGAATTGCTGTCAATTTTGCCGGAAGGGGAAGAAATGCTCCTAGAGGTGAAAGTTCTCAACCGTGATATTGGATTTATTCGTCAAGGAATGAAGGCAAAAGTGAAAATGGCAACTTTCCCCTTCCAGGAATTTGGCACTGTGAGTGGCGAAGTTATGCAAGTCAGTCCGAATGCAATTGTTGATAAAGAATTAGGCTTAGTTTTTCCTACCAGAATTAAGCTAAATAAACACTCAGTGAACGTGCGCGGTCAAGAAGTAGAATTTACACCAGGTATGTCTGCTACAGGTGAAATTGTCACTCGTAAAAAGTCAATTTTGACATTCATCACTGAGCCTGTGACGCGGCGGTTCAATGAGGCATTTTCCGTTAGGTAGGTTTAGCCTGTGCTGTTTTTATCAGCTACGCCTAGCATCTCACAAATTACACCTAAAACGTAGGCGTTTAGTCAGGGCTATTTCATTCTAAAATGTCACGTTTTATGCTTACGGGCTAATCTCACAAAATGGGCATTTTTGAGCGTTAGATTAGTTGCTCTCACCACGTTTAGGGACTTCCAAATAAAAAAATACCCAAAAAACTCTCTCTTCCTCATTCCTCTGTGTTGCGCCAGTCGCTACAACGGGGGGAACCCCCGCGACGCGCTGGCTTCTCTGTGTCTGGAGTGGTTCGTTTCATTTGAGTAATTTATTTCTTGGAAGTCCCTTAAGTAAGTGGGTCAAATTAAATATAAAACCTCACCCTGCCTCCGGCTTCCCTCTCCAAAGTATCGGAGAGGGATTGAGGGTGAGGTTTATTATATGTTTAATCATTTTTTTTGATGATTTTGATAAAAAATCAGATTGGCTATTATCAATAGTTTTTCTTAAAGTAAAATTACCAATTTTGAATATGTGTAAAAGATATTACTCATGGAAAAGATTAATCCGATTCCAGAAATACTGGGTGAAACAACTGATGTAGAAACTTGGCTGATTCGCGCTGGGCTAAGATTTTCAGACTTAGGTAACGATGCCGCCAGTCTTGCAATTCGTAAGCAATGGCGAGAGTACCAAGCCGCAGTGCAAAGATACTGTGCAACCTTACACCAACCACCGTCAAATGTTCAACTAAGCGGCGACTATGCCAAACTGAGAATACCTGGTGCGGCATCAAGCAATTATCCGATAAGCTGTCGAGTCGTGCCAAATGCTTAGACTGGGCAAAAGATAGAAAATCTTAAATAATCAAGTGTCAGGTAAGATAACTGCTAACTGTTTGACTAATAATCTTGTTGCACACCGCCTACCACTGGCTTAATTTCTGAAAATGGATCAGTGCCGCCACCCCAGTTAAAATCACTAATTCGGATGGTGAAGCCGCCTAACTCTAGCACCGGATTGTAACGCAAGGTGATGCCATAGGTGCGACGGCTATATTCCACAATGTAGTCGGTGCTGGTTTCTTTACCAGTATCCAAGTTAACAGATGTTTGAAAGCCTAAGCGAAAAGGGCCATAGATTTGCTGTGATATGCCAGCGCTCAATACTTGGTTATCAACGGAGCGATCAAACAAAAAGGGTGATAATCCGTTGTTTAAGCCTTGAGAGTAACTAATATTAAAGGCGGTATAGTCGAAAAAAGGTCGAGAAAAATGACCAATTTGCCCTTGTAAGCCAATTGTACCAGTTAGGGTGCTTTGGTTATCACCATTGCTGTAATAACTCGTAGTGCCTGTAAGTCCAGCGATCGCTCGCAAGTAAGGAACTACAGGGTTAGCCGTGTATCGTAATCCCTCAGTGGCAGTGGGTGGTAATGGTTTTCCTTGCCATAGCAACAGCCCTTTACTGAGGGAAGCACTGCCCTGTAAACGACCTAGTGAGATGCGATCGTTTTCTCGCCCTGGTTTTAGTAAATCTGGGCGATCGGTGTTGGCATCGATATATCGAGCGCTTGCCTGATACGTGAGGTTGATGCCACTCTTGCCTAAAGGAATTACAGGAGAGGTAATAATGCCGCCGATACTGCTCTGGACGGTTTGAAAGCCCAGGGTACCGTTATAAAAACGATCGCGGTAGCTATAGTCCAGATTCAACAGATGGGGAAGGGAAGTCCCTAATATCTCGCGCAATCCTAACCTCGCCCGGAAATTATCTTCTACTTTGTTCAAGTCAAAACTAGTTAATTCCCCAGTCCCGTCAATTACGGATCGGGGACTCAAAACAGAATTTATCTTTGTCTTCACACCAAATAGTGAGCCTAAATCACCCGTGCCTTGTTGCACAGCTCTCTGTATTAACAACTGCGGCGTGATCGTCCAGTGTGTCTGCTCTGTATCAATTACTGGAAACCCACGCTCAATATACAAACCACCCCGATCTTCTCCATCATAGCCAGGAGAGACTATTGCAGGTGTAACGTCCCGCTCCCGGCGGTCAATAGTCCGCTCATTCACCGGAATTGGTAAGGAGACGGTTTGATCCAATACCAAACGCTGGTTCTGTGTCCTGATCCGGTCTACCAAGGGTGATTCTCGCGTCAGAGTTACTGTATCTGCACGCAACTCTAATTCAGGAGGCGAAAAAGGATCGTTGGTGATGCGGACATCCCTTGCTTGCCAGCCTTGGGGATAAAAGTCAATGTGTTCAGCTTCAAATCTGAGCCGATTGACTACACCCCCTGTTCTCGGGGGCGGGATGTTGCTAGCACCGCGACCACCAATTGTTACATCAATTCCTCCAGGGCTGCTCACACCTGAAACGGGCTGATTGGCTCTAATGCGATCGCTCGGCGGACGTTTTGGAACTCCACCAGCAATTACACCCGTGCTTACATCGGTGGGTGAAAAAGCAAAATCTGTTTGTGCTGAGGGTACGTAAATTTCTCCTCTACCATTTAGCAGTTCCCCGCTATCTTGAACAAAGTTATAGGTAAAGCGTTGTCCACGCAGTATCTGATCGCCTCGTGTTAAAGTTACGTTCCCGTAGCCCGCAGCTATCAAGTTGTCTAAATTTACTTGCAAGCGATCGGCATCCACCACCGCCCCATCAAATCGCACAACTACATTCCCAACAGCTGTAATGATTCGCCGTTGCTCGTCATACTCTTGCCGATCTGAAGTGACTTCTACAATTCTCGGTTGATTTGGTGGCGTGCTAACTGGCGCAGTTGTACCAGATAGTTGACTTTCTAGCTGATTAGTGCTAGCGCCTGTAGGTGTTGGTGCTTGAGTTTGTTGTTGGGCTTGGGACTTGAATCCTACAGTGATGGGCGATGAGAGTTGGTTTTTCGGGTTACGAGACTTGAATTCTATAAAATTTTGTACTGATTGAGAACTCGGTGCAAGATCGGCAGCAGATACAGAGATATTCTCTCTACCTAAAGACTGTGGTGCGGTAATATGACTTTGCTGTTTTTGCTGGGTTAACTTCTCAGGTAAAATTCCCGCATTGGATTCGACTAACTTGTTGCTGTTTGTAGCACTTGGGACAGTTTGAAGAGGAGGCAAAGATTGGGCGAGTTGGAGATTTGGGGAAACTCTATAGCTAAAGCTACCATCCAAAAAAGTTGGTTTTTCGCCACTAGAGTTGGAATTTAGCGTAGACGCAAAGCGGCTTGTCGTCAGACATCGCTCACCGAGTTTTTGAGAAGGTTCAAGTTTTACGTTTACAGAGGAAGCCTCCGCTCCAACTTTTATTGGCAACGCAGTGGCTTCTGTTTGCATCTTTCGTTTACGTAACGCCGCTATAAGCAGAAGTTCCGAACGCCGAACGCCGATGCTGGGACTTGTGTTTGTGTCTTCTTTCTCTTGGTAATTAGAGGTTTTAACCTTCTGTGTGGGATAACCAACAACTAGCGATCGCCCCATTGCAGCACTTCCAGAACTGTTGATGGGCGAAATTTCTGGTGGGGAGGTTTCTGGTGAATGAGCTACAGAGGGAGTTTCGGCAACTACCAAGTCATCCTCAGTTGAGTTTATCGGAGTTGGCAATGGCAGATCGCTCTTGGTGTAACTCGCAATTGCCAACTGGGCTAAATCCTTGGGCTGCTTGGATTTGGCTGTCTTTTTGTGTATTCCAGTATCTACACCTGAAAGAAACTTTGTATGACTAGCAGATGAGGCGGGATTTACAGCTTGTAAAGATTCGAGGATAAAAGGCGGATCGGGCGGCAGAACTGGATGAAGCATATTTGAGCATAATCGGGCTAACAAACAGCCAAATGACGGAAAGAAGGATTAAATATACATTTTGCCTTCCGACTGTCGCTTTCTGCTACCGGTAACAAGCCACTTTGCAGCAGGAAACTTACTAGGCGAAAGTTTAGTAAGTTTCCGTGGCGTTTAGTATCTTCCGCCTTTTAAAGTCGCGGATGATTTATCGCCCTTTTACTCTAAGTCCCGACGGCCGGGGTTACGAGCTGGATCGTTTGATAAAAATCCGAAGACGAAGATAGTTACGAACAAGGCAACAACAATATAAACAGCGATTTTTAAAGTCAGCATAGAAATATCTCCAACGGGTAAGACAAAGAAAGCTTTTCTTTCAGGATCTGCCATGCAGAAAAGATAGCTCCTTTATATTACCCAAATCTTGTCCCTTTTTGAGAGGACTCTGGGGACTGGGGACTAGAGTATCTAGCTTAAGGTTATTGAGAATGGTGCAACATCTCAGATGCTTGACTTGTAGATGACCCTAAAAAATAACTTAGAGATTGTTTACTCTTGTGACGTTAACTGACGGCAAAAGTTTCTTAAAAAAGGGTAGAGCTTACACGTTACAGGTTACAAGAAATAATTTTCCTTGTCCCCAATCCCCAATCCCCAATGCCCCACCCCCTATTTCTCAGCTTGAACTAATGCTTAAATCTTTGCCAATTCGGTTTTTGATTACTCGTGCAGGTATGCCTACAGCAACGGAGAAAGGAGGAATATCTCTATTGACAACCGCTCCTGCACCAATAACACTGCCTTTGCCGATAGTAACGCCATCTAATACTGTTACTCCATGCCCTAACCAACAGTCATCCTCAATCACAATTCCTTTGCGGGTAACACCTTGGTATTTAATCGGCTCCATCGGATCGGCAAAATTATGATTATTGGCATATATCCCTGAGTAGGCAGCTATTAAACAGTGCTTGCCAATTTTAATGTCTCCTGGCCCCTCAATAGCCACGTTGGGGCCAATGAAGGTGTCTTCATCAATATGTATACACGTATTTTCTAAAGACCCTATATCAACGTTACGCTCAATAGCGACTCTATTTCCTAGATGAATTCTATTATTTTTGTGTCCTCTAGCATCTATCCGCACACCCTTAAAAATATATACTCCACTGCCTATCTCAATACAGGAAGTACCGTTAAATTCAACACCATTTTGGATATAAACTGGGCTGCCTATTTGGGCAAAAATACTACGGTATCCCAAATTACGCAACTTCGGGCCCAGAATAAGTGTAGGAATATCCCCTAACACAGTAGTTACTAAAAGTTCTTGCACGCGCTGCAATTTTGAAAAAAATTTCTCGTTATGCATGGCTACATATCTCTTCAATTAATTGTTGTTGACAAGATTCCTTTGCTGTGCTTATATCCTAATGTTCCGCCAAAGCTAACAATCTTTGTATTTATTAATACATAACCTGCTTTAGCAGTATTACCTAAATTTCCCCATGCTTTTAGATGGTTTTCCAAATGTTAAAAAACCAGAGATGGCTTTGACTATGTGAGCAATTCTTTAAATTAGTTGCGAGAGAATTACTCAATTGATATGCACAATTGCCTTGGTTTACTAGAAGCTTTTGTACCAGTCTCGGCACGTAATAATTTTGCTTCTTTTTCACCAGAGCAATGAACAAAACAATCTCAGTGCATTGCAGGGTCAAACCCCAGACTATTAAATTGTCTGATAGGAAAATTTGCTGTTTTAGATAGGTTACTGTTGCAGTTATCTGGCAAATTTGCAAAGTTTGTTACGCAAATAGGGATATTGTTTGCCTTGAGACTAGTTTTTGTCAGGCGGTTTTAGTCTCTTGAAACAACTCAATTCCACAAGCTATTTTGCAACAAAAAACACATTTAACTAGACGATATTCAAAAATTAGATAAAATTTCTGCCTAGCATGACAATGTAATTATTGTTGGTTTTTATGGGTATTTTTGCCCAAATAAAACCCAACTAGGGTGGATTATCTCCCACATCAGCCATCACATTGAAATTAACCATCGGTGCAAACAAGTAAGCGCTTCCCCGACTGTTATGACGGCTTTCTTGCAACGAATTTCTAGGGTATGCTGCTCCAATCATGTTGCACACAGATGATTTACAGACTAACCAATTCATGTTTTTAATTACATAAATGGGTTTTAACAACAATTGTTTTTAACGATAACACATTTTATTTTTAGTGGAACACTCTAATTAAATAAGTTGATTTCCAAGTTGATTGTAATGGTGAGATTAGTTAAGTTTTTTACTAAAGTGATGCCTACGGCAGGCATTGCCTACGCTACTCGAAAATAATTTTATACACTTAGAGAAAATTTTTTAAAAGCGGTAACTTTAAAAATACTCGAAGCGATTAATTACCGATTAATTCCCATTTATATCTATATTTCTACCGTTGCTTGTCCAAATAATTTTATATTTTTGTGTTTAACTCAGAATGATATCTACTATACTTATGATACTCTCTTAGTTAAAAAGCTAAAAATTTTCCTCTTCCCTATTACTTGTATCTAAAAATTTGTAAATCACCCATTCGGGTGAGCCAAGAGGGTGATGCGTGCTTGGCACTATTCATTATAAATTTTATTGAAAGAAAGCTAAAAGATAGCTTAGTTTCTAGGAGAAGTCTAGAAAAAACATCAAATGCCCAGATTGAGGTATCGGTTTTAACTCACACACTTGGTTCAAATTATGGCTTTAATTAAAGAAATTGTCCAAGAAGCTCTAACTACCGGCTATCTGAGTGTTGTAGCCGAAGATCAACTGCGATCGCAACTTCAAAGTAATTATGACTCAGAAGACCTAGACGCCTGGATCATTTTACAGCGAGCGATTGCCGGGGGTGATGTAAAACAAGAGTCGCGCCGAAAAAAAGCTTCTCTCACTCCTAAAGCCAAAGACGCTTCATCTAATATCAAACTTGCTTATCAAATGGCAGCGGAGATTGCTTATGCAGCAGCTGTAGCTTTGTCAATGACCAAAAATACCAAAGATCAGCCTTCACTAGGCGCGTAAAATAACACCTTATTAAGTTATTTTTCTGTAGTATTAAAAATTTATACTAAGTAGTTATTGACGCCGAATAGCCCGGACTTCGGCTGCGCTCAGTGACCATCGCAGGCATTGCTTTTCCTAGTTAACTGCTTGGTATTATTTTTACACGCTCGAATTTTAGGCGATGTCTACGATGGGCTATTGGGCATTGCCTCAGCTTAACTCAGGTATTGCACCTCCCCAATCTTCCGCCAGAGAATAAATTCTCTGGCTGATAGCGAAAATCCACTTAAGTGGACTAAAATCCATACCATCCAAGACCTTAGATTGATCCCCGGAATCAATTCTAAAATAAATATAAATTATTTATTTAAAACTAAATATTTTTTAAGTGATACATGGCAGTAAATGATTAAATTTTAATATACCAAGTACATGGCTGAGACTAAAGCATAGAATTAGAAACACCTTGGTGTAAACTTTAGCAACGAGGTTAAAAAAAATTCTCAATGCTTAACAAAGTCATCGCTTTTTCACAAACTACTGTATAAAGAATTGGCAACATTGGTAAAGAGAGTAAACAATAACCATAGCTAAACTTGGAGTTTTGCCAACTTATGCAGCCAATTCGCACATTTAATGTATCCCCTTCATTACCGCCGCGACTGGAACCACTACGGCGGCTAGCATACAACTTGCACTGGGATTGGAACGTTGAAAGTAAAGATTTATTTCGTCGCTTAGACTCTGACCTGTGGGAGTCTAGCCATCATAACCCAGTGTTAATGCTCGGTACTATCTCTCAATCGCGGCTTCTGGAAGTTGTCGAAGATGAGGGCTTTCTAGCGCAAATGGATCGAGCTAACCGTCAGTTAGAAGATTATTTGCAAGAGCGTACCTGGTATCAGAAACAACGGGAGCAGAAACCAAAGGAATGCTACGCCTATTTTTCGGCGGAATTTGGACTTGTCGATTGTTTACCCGTCTATTCTGGCGGCTTGGGGGTTTTGGCGGGGGATCACCTCAAATCTGCCAGTGACTTGGGGCTACCACTTGTGGGTGTAGGTTTGCTGTATCAGCAAGGCTACTTTGCCCAGTATCTTAATGCCGATGGCTGGCAGCAAGAACGCTACCTGCTGAATGATTTCTACAATATGCCCTTGCATCTAGAACGTAACGCCGATGGTTCAGAACTGCGGATTGCGGTTGATTATCCAGGACGCAAGGTGTATGCCAGAGTTTGGCGCGTACAGGTAGGAACGGTTCCCCTGTATCTGATGGACACCAACATTGAACCTAACAACACTTACGACCACGATATTACAGACCAGCTGTATGGTGGCGACATTGATATGCGTATCCACCAGGAAATTATGCTGGGGATCGGTGGTGTGCAAATGCTGAAAGCTTTGGGGCTGAAAGTCACCGCTTACCACATGAATGAAGGCCACGCCGCCTTCTCTGCTTTAGAACGTATCCGCTTGCTAATTCAGGAAGAGGGACTGAATTATCCCCAAGCTAAACAGGTGGTGGCTTCTAGCAATATTTTTACCACCCACACGCCAGTACCAGCCGGGATTGACTTGTTCGCTCCCGAAAAAATGCTGTACTACCTGGGGTATTATGCAGAAATATTTGGGTTGCCCAAAGAGCAATTTTTAGGACTGGGACGCGAGAATACAGGCGATTTATCTGGGCCTTTCAGTATGGCGGTGCTGGCGCTGAAGATGGCAACATTTTCTAATGGTGTCGCCCAACTGCATGGTGTGGTGTCGCGGCAAATGTTCCAAGGCTTATGGCAGAAAGTACCAGTAGAGGAAGTGCCAATCGGCGCAATTACTAACGGTGTTCATGCTCGGAGTTGTGTTGCGAAATCGACTCAAGAGTTATACGATCGCTACTTAGGCCCAAACTGGTCATCAGCACCAGCAGATAGCCCATTGTGGGAGCGGATGGAAGCTATACCCGATGAGGAGTTGTGGCGGAATCACGAACGCTGCCGCTTGGATATGATTTTGTATGTGCGAGAACATTTAGTCAAGCATTTACGCGATCGCGGCGCTTCTGTTTCCGAAATTGTCCAAGCCCAAGAAGTTTTAGATCCTTACGCTTTCACCATTGGCTTTGCTCGTCGCTTTGCCACCTACAAACGTGCTACCCTCTGGATGCGCGATTTGGAGCGGATTAAGCGACTTCTGCTGGCTAACAAAGACCGGAAAGTGCAATTTGTGATTGCTGGTAAGGCACATCCTAAAGATATTCCCGGTAAAGAACTCATCCGCGATATCAATCACTTTATCCGTGAACAGCATTTAGAAAAACAGGTAGTGTTTGTTCCTAATTACGACATTCATATTGCCCGGTTGATGGTAGCGGGTTGTGATATCTGGTTAAACACACCACGTCGTCCCCGAGAAGCTTCTGGTACCAGTGGGATGAAGGCAGCAATGAATGGCTTGCCAAATTTAAGTGTACTAGATGGCTGGTGGGATGAAGCTGATTATGTCCGCACGGGCTGGGCGATTGGACATGGAGAGAATTACGACGATCCCAACTACCAAGATGAAGTAGAAGCAAATGCTCTCTATGAGTTGTTAGAAAAGGAAGTTGTACCACTATTTTACGAACATCGGGATAGTGATGGTTTGCCCCGTCCGTGGGTTGCCAAAATGAAGGATGCAATTCGGTTGAATTGTCCTTTCTTTAACACAGCGCGGATGGTAGGAGAATATGCACAGCGAGCTTATTTCCCAGCTAGCGATCGCTATCATACCCTGACTGTTGATAACTATGCCCCAGCGAAAGAACTAGCTGCTTGGAAAGAAAAACTAAGCGAACACTGGTTCAATATGATCATCAAAGATATTGATGTATCAGCAGCTTCAGACATTGAGGTTAACCAAACCGTTGCAGTCATTGCCAAGGTTGACTTAGCAACTTTGACGAATAATGATGTACAGGTGGAGTTATATCAAGGTGCGATCGATGCCAATGGTGATATTGTCAACGCTATACCAGTGGTGATGGATTATCAAGGCGAAGATGGAGAGCAATTGAGTATTTACACGGGTAATATCACTTATACTGCTTCTGGTTTACAAGGCTTGTCTTTGCGTGTATTGCCGAAAAATAAAAATCTGGCTAATCCTTATGAACCAAGGTTAATTGCTTGGGCAGAGTAAGAGTGCTGAGTACTTATTAAATACTCAATACTAGGCGTTGCTAATTTAAGTTTAGCAACGTTTTTTATTGGGCGATGCAGTCTCGCCTCAAAAATATAGCGCTTCTCGGTTGAGTGCAATACAGACCTAACAAGAACAGCCCAGAACTAAAGTTCAGGGCTAATAGCTAAAGTCCGTTAAAACGGACTATAACATGAGTCTTCGTCGTCTAAAGACTACTTTCGCTATTAGACTCAGAATTCATTCTGAGGCGGACTAGATCAGAATGAAATAGCCCTGCTTTTTAAGGGGGGTTAGGGGGGATCAATAAGTGCTTTCGATACAGTCAACTACTTTTCAAACAACCTCTAATACTAGGCGTTGCTAATTTAAGTTTAGCAATGCCTTTTATGTTAAACTTTTTCAGGTAGATAACTAATATCTAGTAGCTGTTCTAAGGTATAAGTACAATATTGAGGTAAGTTATCTAGTTTACCTTCCGTTTTCTCAATTACATATCCCAAAGCATCATCATAAATTGATGCTAATTCCTTTTCTAAATATTGATATAAATTGGTTGTCAGATGACGTTTTAATTGATTCCTAAAACTTCTAATTTCTGCTTTCCAATGTCCAGAATTATATTGAGATTCTTCTGTCCAATATTGCAGCAATAAAAGATGTCTAATAATTTGCTCTAATAAACTAGCAACCTTGGCTTTGTCTCTCCGACCCAAATTTTCTAACTCCTCAATTAAATTTTCTAAATCTAATTCTTCTAAATGATTAGCTTTTAATAGTTTGATTGTTTCTTCTAACCAGAGATGATCGTCAATTTCATAAAGCTCTTTTAAACTCAAGTTAGAACTAACTCCTTGCATAAAACCTCTTTGAGTTAAATCTTAGGATATTACAATTTTAAGATAAAATTCTTTGGGGGATGACAATATAGCCAGTGATGCCATCGCCTAATACTAAGTTACGTTGTTCTCCCCAATACCACCAATATGCACCAACGTAAGCGCAAATCAGGCTATCTAGTTTATCTTCGGTTGCTTTGAGGGCTGCGCCTGTGGTGGGGATTTCAAGAGGTAACGAACCGCAGAGGCGCAGAGAAAGCAGAGAAGGAGAGAGGGAGGGGAGGATATTGAGAAGATAATTTTGGAGTTTGATTAATTCTAGGCGGCGATCGCTCAGGCGTCCTTTTTTATATTTCAGTATCCGTTCTAAGTTGAATAGGTTAACGATCGCTGGGTGGGGAAAGACTTCTATTTGATATCTGCTGAGTTTTTGCGGTTCAATGGTGGGGGCGTGTGCAAAGCCGCGTGATTCTAATTCTAAGCCAAAGTTGATGGTGCGATCGGCAAAGGGTAGGTTTTTGTTTGCTGGGTAGCATCCTGCATGATATTTGCCAAAGTATTTGTGACTGAGTTTGTCGGCGAGGCGGCTTCCAGTGGCGTTGGGTATGAGGGTAGGCGCATCTACGGCGATGATGGCTGGTTCGTCTGGTTGTACGCTTTTATCGATCCAGGCGAGGATGTCTGCAATGGCTTCTTTGCGGTCTAGATCGAGTAGTTGCAGTTGTCCATCTATCCATTCTAAACAGCATAGTCCGCTTGGTTGAGATTTCCAGCCTAAATCAATGCCAATAAATTTCATGCTTATATCACGAATTTGCGATTATTTTCGCATTTGGCGGCAACGATTCACCTAAATTTACTTGCTAAAAATTGTGATAAATAATCTTATAATCTTAAATAGCTTGTCTTAATTTATTTTATCTGGCAATAAATTAATCAAGATTATTCCGATGAAAATCTTATTTTTACATCCTAATTTTCCCTCGCAATTTCGCAACCTAGCGACAGTTTTAGGTAGAGATCATAACCACAAAGTCGTCTTTGGGACAAATCGTCGTGAAGGCGAAATAGCTGGCGTTTACAAAGCTATTTATACTCCTTCTCGTGAAGCTGCTCCCCAAACCCATCATTACGTTCGCAACCTAGAAAATGCTGTTCTCACCGCGCAGGCTGTCTATCGCGTGTCAGAAAAATTAAAAGCTGAGGGTTTCTTTCCAGATATAGTTTATGGTCATTCTGGTTGGGGGCCGACTTTATTTATAAAAGATATTTTCCCCAAAGCAGAATTATTATGTTATTTCGAGTGGTTTTACCATGCTCACGGTTCGGATGCAGATTTTGATCCGAGTGAACCACTCAATGCTGATGATGAATGCCGTATCCGCGTAAAAAATGCGCCGATTTTAACTGATTTATATAGCTGCGATCGCGGTCTTTCTCCAACCAATTGGCAGCGTCAGCAATTTCCCAAAGAATATCATAGCAAAATAAATGTAATTCATGATGGCGTTGATACCAAATATTTTGTCCCTAAACCAGGCGCAAAGTTAATTTTACCAAGAATAAATCTTGACCTTTCTCATGTGGAAGAGTTGGTAACTTATGTGGGACGCGGGATGGAACCTTATAGAGGATTTCCGCAGTTTATGGAAACGGTGGCGCTAATTCAGCAGCGACGGCCTAATTGTCATGTGGTAGTTGTGGGAGAAGATAGGGTGGCTTATGGTAAAAATCTACCCGATGGGCAGACTTATAAACAATTAATGTTAGAAAAATTATCTTTGGATTTCTCAAGGCTGCATTTTACAGATAGGCTTCCTTACAATGAGTATCTTCAGGTTTTGCAAGCTTCTTCTGCTCATATTTATTTAACTCGTCCTTTTGTTTTATCTTGGTCAATGTTAGAAGTAATGTCAGCAGGATGTTTACTAGTAGCCTCTAACACTCCACCAGTATTAGAAGTCGTACAGGATGGGGTAAATGGACTGCTGGTAGATTTCTTTTCTCCGCAAAATATTGCTAATAGGGTTGAAGAGGCGCTGAATCATCCTCAAGAGATGCAAGCAATTCGTGCGAATGCGCGAGAGACAATTCTAAAACGTTATGATTTGGCGAAACTCTTACCACAGCATTTGCAATGGATGTTCGCTGGTAAAAGTTCTGATAGTTTGAAAAAGCGCTCAGTTTCTACTAAAGGATTTGGTAAAAGTTATTAGTCATTTGTCATTGGTCATTAGTCATTGGTCATTGGTTATTGGTCATTCGTCATTAGCCTTTTGCATAAATATTTTTTGCATCAAGAAAAGGTGTAAATAAAAGCTTGAAAATAACAATTTTTTCAAAAGTATATTAATTATTAGTTATGGTCTAATGACAAATGACAAAAAAATATAAAAGTGATATTTAAAATGCGAATTATTTTTACCATTGCCCATTTTTTCAAACCTAGCAGTGAGGGTCGTCATGCTTCCCAACGCAAAGACCCACAACCCCGCTTACAGGCGTTAACTAATAGCCTTACTGGCTTACACCAATTATTTGGTAAATCTCAAAGTATCATTAACATTGCTCAACGAATAGCTTTTCCCGCTAACCAGCCGCAGTCGCACGAACTAGATATTGTTATTTGTACAACCAAAGATAATCATCTTCTGAATCAGCTTTCCTTGCCATCCCATTTATATAAGCATCATTCTACTAATGTAGAACCTCTACTTTTGGGGTTTGAGTGCCAAGCTGTTCTGCAAAGTTGTCTTGGTCAGTATGATTATTACTGTTTCTTGGAAGATGATCTAATTATCCATGATCCTTGGTTTTTTATAAAATTAAATTGGTTTACCCAACAAGCGGGTAATTTAAATTTGCTCCAGCCAAATCGTTATGAAATCTCTGCTTCCGGTTTGGTTAATAAAGCTTATATTGATGGAGATTTGGCTTTGCGAGTAACTGCTCCCTTTCAAAATGTGCAGGAGCAACCAGAACTCAAAGGTACAATTATGAATGCACCAATTACCTTTTGTCGCGCCTTAAATCCCCATGCAGGCTGCTACTTTTTGAATGCAAATCAGATGATTCATTGGGCTAATCAAACTTATTTCCTTGACCGGGATATTAGCTTTGTTGGGCCTCTAGAAAGTGCTGCAACTTTGGGAATTATGAAAACATTTCAAATTTACAAAACCTCACCAGAGCAAGCAAGTTTTTTGGAGATTCAGCACTCTGGAACTGGATTTCTAGGGCTAATTGGAGGACAGGTGAGTTTAGCAGAAAGGTAAATCGAATTTAAGAGTTTGGTTTTTGTGAACAAGATTAATGCGATCGCTATTTATAAAAATACATGAGCGATCGCAAAAATACCATTTATAAAGGGAATCTTACAATACTTTTAATGTATCACTAAGAACATCAAACCCGATGTTCTTAAAGCTAGGTCAAATTAAGGGTTTGAAACCCACGGAGGTGGGTTTTGTTTGTGTAGACGCGGTTTCTAACCGCCCGTTGCGCCTTAAATTGACCAAATGCGAACCGTTATAACCGCAAAATCTAGCTGTCACCTCCAGATTTTGCGGTTATTCAACAAACGCATAACTATATTGGATATCCAATAGACTGATTGCAGAAATTGAGGCAAACTGCTGATTTAGCCACCCCAAATTTTCTCCAAAACTGCGTTTGGTGAAACATCCGCCGTTTTTCCTGTGGGGGATTCAATCGCCAGGAATTTATCGTTTTTAGGCAACAACTTAGCTGGATCGGTGGGGCCAAATAGGGCGATGGTATAGGTTTTGACTGCAACACTCAGTTGAAGTGCCGCAGTGTCAGTAGATAACATCAGATTTGCCCCGGCAATTATGGCAGTTAACTTACCAATATCATCTGGGGCAGTCACCTTGATATCTGGAGAAGACCCCAGAAGCGATCGCACAAACTGCTCATCGTCAACTCCCTTAATGACTACCACAGGTAGATCAGGTTGCTTATCTTGAAAGTTTTGAATAATTTGGTGCCACTTCTCGACAGGGTAAATTTTATCCAGTTCTTTAGCCTGGGATAATTGGCCAGAACCGCCATGAATCAAGATATAGCCTGTTTCATGTATCCCTAAGCGTTTTTGTTCCTTTTCTGCCCAGTCAATATCTGGTTTTGGCACATTTACAGCTAATTCTGGGACAGGGGTTTTTATGCTTAATGGTTGCAGCAAATCATGATATACTGCCGCCGCATACTGGGATGGTTTGAATGGCACAGCGTTGGTAAGAAAAACCGCTCCTTTGCCTTGGTAACCAATGCGTGTGGTAATTCCTGTCAACCAGACTAAAAGACCCATCAACCAATTTTGCTTAACAGCAATGGCAACATCGTATTCGCGATCGCGAATTGTCCCCACTAAGTTACCCCAATCTGCCAGACTGTTACGGTCTTGAAAATCAAAGGACAGTACCTCGTGAACTGACTTGCTCACTTGGTAGGCAGCCTTTGACCGGGGTTCAACAACGACATCTATCTGAGCGTTAGGGTAATTGCGCTTGAGGTCATCTAGAGTCGGAAAAAAGAGAATTTGGTCGCCAATTCCGCCAGGTACAAGGGCTACTACTCGCATAATATTTATTGACGCTTACTCGCTCCCTATTTTAGGGGAAAATATATAGCTTAAAGATTGAGGAATTCTGTGTATTTACTAATTCCAGCTGCGGGAACCGGAAAAAGAATGGGGAGTAACCGCAATAAACTCCTGCTACGGGTGCGATCGCAACCAATTATTGCCTGGACTCTATTAGCCGCAGAAGCCGCCACTACAATCAGTTGGATCGGGATTATTTCTCAGCCTACGGATTGGCCAGACTTCAACGCAATTCTCGCCGATCTGAAGCTGACCAAACCAGTGGAATTGATTACAGGTGGTTCCACCCGCCAAGAATCTGTTTACAATGGCTTGCAGGCGCTACCAGTAGCCGCAGAACAAGTGTTAATTCATGATGGGGCTAGATGCCTGGTCACACCAGATTTATTTAACTCTTGTACCCAGGCGATTCGCCACTGTCCCGGTTTAATTGCTGCTGTACCCGTCAAAGACACCATCAAAGTTGTCGATGAACAAGGCATAATTCAAAAAACACCCGATAGACGGCAATTATGGGCAGCACAAACTCCCCAAGGTTTTGATGTCAAGTTGTTGAAACAGTGCCACGCTGAAGGTGTCCGTCAAGGTTGGGAAGTAACTGACGACGCCGCCTTATTTGAAAAATGTGGTATTGAAGTGCGAATTGTCGAGGGAGAAGAGACAAATTTAAAAGTGACCACTCCACAAGATTTAGCGATCGCAGAATTTATTCTCACAACTAGAGGCTTTTGAGGGAGTGGGGGGATGAGGGGGATGAATTAATAATCAATGCCCAATCCCCAATTTGAGAAAAACAAACAATATTTTGACAATTTACGATATAATGCCACACACTTGTTGATTGTTAGTTGTCATCTGCTAATGACCAATGACTAATGACCAATGACTAATAACTAAATGATTACAGCCACAGCGACGAAGATAGAAGCAATTCTGTATTTAAAGGGTAAACCCTTGTCGCTCGGCGAAATTGCCGAGTATGCCGCCTGCGATCGCGCCAGTGTCAAAGAAGGCATAATTGAACTAATGGACAACTATGCCCACCGAGATAGCGCCCTAGAGGTAGTAGAAACTCCAGATGGTTACAGTTTGCAACTCCGGTCAGATTTTCATGACTTAGTGCAAACGATGATACCAGTAGAATTGGGTGTAGGTGCATTGCGAACTTTAGCTGCGATCGCCCTCAATAGCCCCATACTCCAAAGCGACTTGATTAACCTGCGCGGTTCAGGAGTATATCAACACGTTCCAGAACTCGTCGAACTTGGTTTCATCCGAAAGCGCCGAGACAGCGATTCTCGCTCCTATTCACTCCAAGTAACCCCGAAATTTCATCAATATTTCCAAATCGAACAACTCCCTCAAATACTTTCCACTAGCCAGAAGGAAGAACAACTAGAACTAGAACTAGAACTGGAGGGAGTCGGGAGTGGGGAGTAGGGAGTGGGGGGATGAGGGGGATGAGGGAGTAAGGGAGTGAGGGACAAGAATTAATAACCATTGCCCATTGCCCATTGCCCACTCCCTTCCTCTTGACTTATACCTGTGGTGAATGCGCTACCCTTGTACTATGGTTTAAAGTAGAGTTAGCAATTAAGCTAAATAAAACTGCCAATGGTGTTTAATCCTGACTTTTTAAATGACAACTCTGAGGAACACCCTAATCAACTTCTTTCAGACCACTCTGAGCAATACCCCAATCAGTTACTCAAATATCTACAGCATCAGTCTCCTGATGTTTTAGCGAGGATTGCTCAGTCCGCTAGCCCCGAAATTAAACAAATCATCTCGCAAAATGTTCAAGGGCTTGTGGGAATGCTCCCGCCAGAAAATTTCAACGTGCAAATCACAACAGATCGGGAGAACTTAGCTGGGCTTCTAGCGTCGGCCATGATGACAGGGTATTTTCTGCGCCAGATGGAACAAAGAATGCAGTTAGAGCATTTGTCTAATGGTCAATAGTCAATAGTCAAATATTCTGGAACTATTGACCAAATAATTCGTAATTCGTAATTCGTAATTCGTAATTAAAAAGGTTACAGCAGCCCCCACTGAATTTTTACTTCAGTGGTTAACAAGACATTTGGGGAGAGTTCAAGCTTCCACTGATAGCGACGCACAAAACGAGTCCGCGTAACCTTTTGGGGATCTTGCTACGCTTTTAGCCTCTCTTAGAGAGCGTCTTGTAATTACGAATTACGTTAGCGAGTCCGCTCGCGTCATGATCAATTACGAATTATTTTGACTACTTTCTTTCTGGATAAGCTCCTGATTGTACTTTGAAGGTTTGAATTTTACCGTTACGGTTGACTTCGATAGCTATTATGTCCCCAACTGTGCTGGACTCTACGAGCTTCTGAACTTGGGCTGAGGTTTTGACTGGTTTACCGTTAACTTTTTGAATCACGTCTCCAGAAAGCAGTCCTCCACGCTTGGCTGGGGAATCCTCTGTAACTTCTTTAATCACAATCCCAGCTTCCTGCTGAATGTTGATCTGTTTTTCTTGATTAATCTGCTGTTTTTTGATAGGAGAAAGGTCTGCCATTTCAATACCCAAGAAGGGATGTTCCGCACGCCCTTTAGTAAAAAGTTCATTAGCGATGCGGGCGGCGGTTTCAATGGGTATGGCGAAACCAAGTCCTTGAGCATCAGCGCGGATGGCAGTGTTAACACCAATCACTTCACCTTGGGCGTTTAACAATGGTCCACCAGAATTACCAGGGTTAATTGCGGCATCAGTTTGAATAAAGCTGACTCGCTTATCTGGCACACCAACTTGAGCGCTGGTGCGATCTGTAGCGCTGACGATGCCGATAGTGACAGTATTATCTAAACCCAGAGGATTGCCAATAGCGATCGCCCATTCTCCTGGTATCAAGTTTTGCGAATTGCCTAGCTTTGCAGTCGGTAAATGATGTGCTTCTATTTTCACTACTGCGACATCTGTCACCGAATCAACTCCTACCACCTTCCCCTCTAGACTCCGACCATCTTTGAGGGTGACTTGTACTGTATCTGTATCAGCTACCACATGAGCGTTGGTGAGTAATTCTCCATCTTCGCTCAAAATAAATCCCGATCCTGTACCGCGCTCAATGCGTTCTTCAGGAATTGGTTGCTCATCCTCCCCAAAGAATCGCCGCAAGAGGGGATTTTTCAAAGCGTCAGAAATAGGATTAGCGACTTTGCGAGTGGCATTAATTCGCACCACAGCCGGGCCAACTTTTTGCACTGCCATCGCAATAAAATTCACATTATCGCCCCCAGTAGCTCCAATTGCTCCGTTAGAGGAATTTGGCGCTACAGATTCTGGAGGCGAAGCCATTGTTACATTTCTTAACTGTTGGAACGAAGAATTTTTGAGCAGGAGATAGCGACTGCCAAATAAACCTGCACCACAGCCAAACGCCAGTAAAAATATATAAACCGCCAGTTGCTTTAAGGATAACTTCATAATCATTCTGCTTAAGGACAGAAATGCAGTTGCTAACTTCTAAGTGTAGTCAAGCTAACGGCAAGTGGACAGATCAATTTACGAGGAATTGGGCATTAGTCATCCCCCTCATCCCCCTCATGCCCCCACTCCCCACTGTTCCCATTTAAAATTTAATAATGCGATCTTGACCTGTATACATGACTTTACCCTTTCGTCAACTGATTCTCTGTAGCTTAGTTAGCGCCTTGAGCTTAGTATCCATACTGCCAAACATCAACAGCGCCAAGGCTGCTGTGGGTGGTTGCCCAACTCCAGCCCTATCTCGCTTCCAACGCCATAAAGTTGTTCGTGGCGAAACTTTAGAGAGCATAGCGCAACGTTACAATCTCCTACCTACAACTATTATTGGCATGAATCCAGCTTTGCACAGCGGTGCAATCGCACCCGTTGGTAGTGTCCTTCAAATTCCTCCCTACAATGGGATTGTCGTCGAAGTGCCTCGTGGTGAAACTTGGCGACAAGTGGCGGTACAATACAAAGTCCGTGCTGATAGCCTTTTTGAGGTGAATGGCTGCCAACAAAACCCCAGAATTGTGTTTGTTCCGGGGGTAAATTGGTCACCCAATGGTGTTGTAACTAAGTCTCCTTTACCTACTGATGCAGGTACGCCAAACCGTGCATCCTTGTCTGGATATCCTTTGGGGGAAGTGGCAAATGTGGGGTTAGCTTACGGCTGGCAAATTAATCCTGGTACAGGTGAAGTTTTCTTCCATAGTGGTGTTGATTTATTGGCACCAGTTGGTACAGATGTGCTAGCGATCGCGCCTGGAACCGTAGCCTTTGCTAATGATCAAGGTTCTTATGGCAAGTTGGTCATTATTAACCACAGTGGCGGACTCCAAAGCCGTTATGCCCAGCTTGACAGTATCAAGGTTTCTGTTGGTCAACAAGTAAAAAAAGGAGACTTACTAGGAACAGTAGGCACTAGTGGAAAACCAAGTTCGAGTCAACCGCACCTCCATTTTGAAGTGCGAGCTAGCTCATCTCTGGGTTGGGTAGCGGAAGATCCTAAGGGTTATTTGAAGAAATGAGGTTTGTTTTGAAACGCAGAGGGACGCAAAGGGAAGCGCAAAGGAACGCAAAGGAAATCTCTGTGTTCCTCTGCGAAACCTTTGCGTTAAATAAAGGATGCTATATTTTCGCTAGATTTTACAATGTGCATCCCTGCCTCTGCAAATCTTGCAAATGCTGCATCTGCCTGTTCTGTATAGTCCACAATATCTGGAACGACAACGGGGGAAGTGCAATCTTCTAAGAGATAGATTTTTTGAGCAAGGGTGGCATCTACCTGTTTAATTTCTGTTAATAAATCGTCAATTGTCCAGGCGACGCAGTGACTTTTAGCTTGACCACCAATAATAACAGCATCATATTCTAAAAGTTGCTTAATCAGGCGCGTGTTTTTTTGACCAAGTGGATGTTGCTCAAAATCTTCTAACACCTCTGGACGCAAAATCGAATAGTTTTCTGTTAAGGGATTTTCACCTTTAATTTCAAATTGTGTCTGACACTGACGAGCAATCCCGTGGAAAAATATCGCTTCTTCTACTGATGAAACTAAAGCATGACCAATACCACCCAACATAGAATGATAAGGCCAAACTGTCAGGGGATATTTACCGTCTTGACTTAGTTGCTTAACGTAATGGTAAGTATGTTTTTCTAATAATTCATAATCCCCATTAGTAACAGTGTCAGCAACTGCTGGGTTAACTTTCCAGATACCTTGTTCGATGTCTGTCGGGGTAATGTTAGTCGCTGCTGGAGTAGGATGTTCTCCGGCGGCGTTCACCCAAAAGATCGGGTGGAAGATTTGTGTTGCTGTATGCGTATCCAGGGTGGGTACAATTTTTGTAATTACTCCCAAATTCTGATATATAAACTCACACAATCTGACGTTATCATCCACCGCCGCATTCCCAGATTTTCCACCTACAAATAATTCAAATCCTGGAATACAGAAGGTATTTTGGACATCAATTAATAATAAGCAAATCCGGTTTGTATCTAAAGAAGCAGCTTTGATATCATGTTGTTTTGCCCAAGATTCAGCTTCGGCGGCACTTTGCTGGTAAGGTACGCGCCAGACTTCTCCTACCTTATTGGGGTTAAAGTGCGGGGGAATTGGTCGTTGGGTTGTTGTTTGGGTATTCATAATTACAGCCCCTTTTATTCTGTAATAACATCAATAATTCCAATATCCAAATTTTCCAAGTTCAGTGCCTACTTGAGTAAACATCATCATGAGAACCTAAAGTCAAGAAAGAAATTACTAATTCCCCAGAATCGGGATGAGGAAAGGCTAAACGCTTAATATCTCGAATAAATCTTGCACTCCATAGCAGTTGCATCAATCATCTAACTCCGCCATTAAACCAGCAACAGTTCCACTACGTACTTCCCCTTTATCATAGGCTTCACGAGCTTCTGCACTGGGAAAAAGCAAATATTGATAGTTGGTTTGTAGTCGCATTTAAGCATTACTTGAAAAAAGTTTATCTTAAGCGTACTGTTTTATATGTTCCCGATACCAATGAAATAAATAACTGTGAAGCAAATTTAACTGACGCTATTTACTACAATTCTGATAGTTTTAAAGACACAGCAGTAAATGATCCACCAGGTGTAATTCGCATATATCCCGGGTAACTCAGTAATAAGGCGATCGCTCCTCATCTTCCTGACATAATAGTATATTAGTATTATGAAATAAATTTAGCGTTAGCGAAGCTTAACCAAATTATTGCTCTTATGAACCAAGATGAATTACTCAAACGCTATGCCACAGATGAATTATATTATGAAACATTAACTATTCATGATTAATAATTAATAATTATTCGTGGAATTTTGAAAAAACCATCTGGCTTAATCTATCTAAATTTGGTATATCTTGATTAATAACAGTTTGTTGTGAACAAATATTTTGCTCAATAAAATGTATCAGCCAATAATACTATCTCTTTTTTCTGGAGCCGGCGGACTTGATATTGGGTTTGAAAAAGCTGGGTTTAAAATAGCAGCTTGTGTTGAAAAAGAAGAAATATTTTGTAAGACTTTAGAATTGAATTTAGGTCGATATTCAAAATCTAACTGCCAGGTTTTACACCGTGATATTCGAGATTTACAACCGAGTGAAATTTCTCTTGAACGAGTTGATTTTATCATTGGTGGCCCACCCTGCCAAAGTTTCTCAGCTATTGGAAGACGTGCAGGAGGTATAGATGGAATTCAAGATGAAAGAGGAAGTTTATTTGAGCATTATTGTCGCCTACTTAAGTATTACAAACCGAAGGGATTTCTGTTTGAAAATGTTAGGGGAATCTTAGGTGCTAATAAGGGAAAAGATTGGCAAGTTATAACCAATGCCTTTGAAAATCTTGGATATAAACTTTACTATCGTGTTCTTGATTGTGCAGATTACGGAGTTCCCCAACACAGGGAACGCTTAATTTTGGTTGGTATTCAACATGGGAAATTCAAGTTTCCTAGACCAATATATGGTTCAGACTCACCAAATAATCATTCTCATATTAGTGCCTTAGAAGCAATAGTTGATCTACAAGATCCCTCTGAACCGGAACACCACTATTCAGGTAAATATGGAAAACTTTTAACGGAAGTGCCTCCTGGTATGAATTATCACTACTTTACCAAAGAAATGGGATATACAAACCCCATCTTTGCTTGGCGATCAAGATTCTCTGATTTTCTATATAAGGCTGATCCACATAAACCGGTGAGGACAATCGTAGCACAACTTGGTGCATATTCAGGCCCTTTTCACTGGAAAAACCGCAAGTTTACTTTACAGGAATTTAAGCGTTTACAAACCTTTCCAGACGATTATGAATTTGCTGGTAGTTTAAACACAATTCTTAAGCAAATAGGTAACTCTGTTCCACCTAATTTTGCAGAAAAACTAGCAATGGCTGTTTTACAACAATTATTTGCAAGTGATTTATGCATGGATCTACTTGATGAAGAAGATCAACTATCTTTTGATGCTCGTAAGGCTCACCGAGCAAAATCCACAAGAGTGAAGCGCTTGAAGAATACTGAATATCTCCAATTAAACTTGTTGGAAGATTCGGAATATTTTTTAGTAAGTAAAAAAGAATTTTTAGGCAATCTAATTAAATATAATGATACTATTTTGTTCAACTATCTATCTCCAAAATCTAGAATTCAGATAACACAGCTTACTCTTCCCCAAACTGGAAATATCTATAAATTTTCCTTTGAACGTGCTGAAGAAATATGTTCAATTTATGTCTCACATTATCAAAATGGAAGTTTTATAAATACGCCTTTATTACAATATCAAATTACATTTGATCATCTAATAGGTGATGGTCTTAGAAAGATTATCTGTACACTACTATCAGGCTCAGATAAAGATATACCGATAGCTTGGGATGCAATTGAAGATTGTTTGAGTCGGAGTTCAGGATACAAAACTATGATGGATGTTTATGGACATTTTACAGAGCCTCATCCAACTTTTACACTTAATTTAGATATTTTTAATAAAACATCTTCTTTTCTCATGCAATTTATTAAAGAATTCAGCAAATTTGAATCTACAAAAAAAGTACTTTCAGAAGAATTACTAAAAAATATCTACCCTTCAGACAAAAGCTTTGATTTAGCTAAAGTTGTTCAGGAATTGAGAGAATTACGTTTTGATGTTAGAGTTCATGAAACCAATCAAACAATCCCACCAGGATACTTTCGTTGTTGCTATCCATTTACTATCAACATAAATAAACAGATTTCAGTAAAGTGGAAAAGTAAAGTTCAAGACAGTCGAGCAGGTTTTATGACGAAGAAAAGTAATTATACAAATATTCTATCTCAAGCATTCAATCAAGCCCAAAGAATGGTTAATTCTATCAATATAGATGAGTCAATAGAAACTTACAAACAGCAAAATTACTCTCTCAATCATCCGTTGAAAACAAAACAAGACGGTAATGAAATTCCCCTTAATAAAACTATTGTTGAAGCAATAGAAACTATCATAAGTAATTTCAACCAAAATAAATATTTGTATAGTATATTGATAACGAGCTTAGTTGAAAAAGTAGTATATCCCAATCAGGATATTCGTTATAGCCAAACAGAACTTCCAGGGGGTTATTCCAATCGTTCAACCGATCAAATCCATGTGACTCCTTTTTTGCAGCTTCATGGTTTGACAGCTTGTGCTGCAAGTGGTGCAGAAAGTGGCAGGAATTTTGAAAGACCTTACCCCTATACTCTAGACTATTTAGCGAAACCTCGTGGTAAGGGTAATCGAGAGGCATTTCTAGGTATATTACATGCGGTTCAAGTAGATGGAGTAGATCCATTTCCTTGTATTGTGTTGCTTATGGTATTGGACTTAAGGATGAAGCAAAAGGTTGTTTATGAATATCCTCAACCACAAGGGCTGACAATACAACAAATTTTTGATGCTGTCATTGAGCATCATCAAAATGCTACAGGAAATGGGCGTGCTCGTCTTCCTGTACTCGCTATCCAAGCAGTCTATAAATGTCTAGTTACTGAACTTGCACGTTATCAAGATAAAACACTGAGAAATCCACCTAATAGGCATACTGCAAATGACAAGGATAGTTGGATTGGTGATGTCCAAATAGACCGATTAGATGAAACTCCTTTTGAGGGAGTTGAGGTAAAATCAGAACGACCAATCACAACTAACATGGTAAGCATACTGCCTAAAAAATTTGCTGGATACACTGTAGATAGATATTACATTCTATCTACATCTGAACCATACATTAATAAGGAGCAGACAGATGAGGTAATGCAAATAGTAGAAAAAGTACGTCAAAATACAGGTTGTCAAATAATTATTAATGGTTTGAACCAAAGTCTACGGTATTATCTGCGTCTACTTTCAGATCCAAACCAGTTTTTAAAAAATTATACTGAACAAATAGAGACTGATTTAGATGTAAAGGATGAACACAGAAAATTGTGGGCTAAAATTTTAGAAAATATTACACATTAAAATTTATTTTACCCACGCTTGCTAGAAGTACGTATTATCCAAAAAATATTTCCATAACAAATTGTAGTTATGGTGGGCTTATTAATTGAGTACTTACAGAGTAGGGTGGTAATTAGAGTACTCCAAGTAAAAAAATGCCTAATTTTCGTTGCGAATAGACTATAAGGCTGTGCCGCTAGGAATGGAACAAATTACAGGTATTGAAAGTTGAGTCATAAAATCGTTGGTGCTAATCATAGCATTTATGACTCAGCAATAAAGCGATCGCTCTTTATCCCCTTTAATCAATAGTATATTTGTATTATTAAAGAAATGTAGCGATCGCTCTTATGAACCGAGATGAATTACTCAAACGCTATGCCGCAGGTGAAAGAGACTTTTCAGGAGTTGAGCTTAGTCGTGCTAACCTCTTTGGAATTGACTTGAGCAGTGTGAATCTAAGTAGAGCTAACATCAGTTATGCTAACCTTAGTAAAGTTATTTAAGGGCGTTTTCGAGCAAATCAGGATCGTGCCTAAGTTTAGTGGGATCTATATCCAAGCTCCTAGACCACCATTCTAGAACTGATGCAGAAGCATGGACATAGCAGTAACAAGAACTACACCATTGCCAAAGGTCTCCCAGGGGGAGCGCGTCTCAAAACCTATTGACAAGAGGACTTACCCGATTAGCAATCAGGTTTAATCGCCTCAATCAATTGGTCGATTTCCGATTCTAAAGTAAAGTAATGGACGGTAACTCGTATACAACTAGGATCGGCAATTGTCCGAGTTAATATTCTTTGTGAGTCTAAAAATTGCACTAATTTGAGATTAGCTTGGGGCTGATTATTTATGAGTTGGAACGAGACGATACCGCTTTCGGGTGGGGAAGTTCGTAGACACTTGACATCAGGTAACGCCACTAACCGCCGCCAGAGGTAATCACTGTTATGGCAAATTTGCTCGTAACGTTCCTGAGAGGTTCCCCATTGCTGATGGATTGCGATCGCCTCCCGTAACCCAACATACAACGGATAAGCTAATGTAGACACTTCATATCGTCGCCCATCTGGAAGCCAATCCACAGGCTGAGATTGACTATCCACAACAATGCCATTCAAACCAATAAAGGTAGGTTTCAGGCTTTCTCGTGCTTCTGGTCGGACATACAAGCCACCAGCACCCGCAGGCCCACATAACCATTTGTGACCAGTGAAAGCATAAAAATCTACACCCAATTCTGTCAAGTTTAAAGGCAACAAACCAGCAGATTGGGCAGCATCTATCAGTAAAAGAGAATGATTATTTCTGCATACTTCGGCAATTTTATCAAGAGGTAAAACTTGACCAGTATTCCAGAAAACATGACTTAATAGTACAAGACGGGTATTAGGGCGCAAATGCTGGGCAATAACTTTTACCGGATCGCCCTCATTTAAAGTTGCCTTCAGGGGACAGGTGGTAACTTCCACCGCAAATCTTCGTGAGATTTCCTGGGTTGTGGCAATTACGCCTGGATGTTCGCAGTCTGAAAGTAGTATATGGTCGCCAGCCCGCCACTCAATGCCCCACATGGCGATATTACAGCCAACAGTGACATTCTGCGTAAGAGTAATTGTTTCGCTTGGTGCATGTAACTCCGAAGCGATCGCCTCTCTTGCAGCTTGAGTCTGGGGCGCTATCCAGCCATACGCCTCATTACCAAATGGGCCTATTTGCTGAACATAAGCTTGAGTTTGGGCGATCGCATCCATTGCCCTTTGGGGCATCGGCCCTTGTCCCCCATAATTGAAATAAGTCTTATTCGCCAAAGCCGGAAATTGCTCTCGATGGCTATGCAACCTGGTTTGTGTAACAGAAGTACTGGTCATACCAATTTTAGATTTTAGATTGTAGATTTTGGATTAGTCAAAAGTCATTGATTATTCGTTATTTTTTACTCATCCCCCTCATCTCCCTCATCCCCTCCATTCTCCCACTCCATTATTAGTTGTCTGAGTTACTCCCAGACTGTACTAATTCTTGTTAACTTAAAAGAATGCTAATTAATGCTGAACTCCTACTGCAATACCAACGCTGTAAACGCCGGACTTTTCTAGATATCCACGGTGACAAAAGTCAGCGTGATGCTCCCAATGAGTTGCTGCAAAAACTGCAACAGGATAAAATCGCTCATCATCTGAGTGCTTTGGCAAAGGTGACTTATCATCAACCAGATTACTCTTATGGAAACTGGGAAGCGGCAGAAGCAGCAACTTTAGAATTGATGCAGCGTGGGGTTGAGTATATCTATAAGGGAGTACTGTTAGCAAATTATTCTCAAGGATACACTCTGCTAAGTCGTCCAGATTTACTCGTCAAACGCCCAGGAAAATCCTGTTTTGGTGATTGGATGTATGTTCCGGCTAGTATTGAACTCGGTAAGCGCCCTAAGCAAGAATATCAAGTTGTTGCCGCATTTCATGCCCAGGTATTGGTAACAATCCAGGGCTTTGCAGCAGAAACAGCTTGGCTGATATTGCGTACCAAAGCTCAAAATTATCCTGTGGATTTGCTCAAATGGACACCACGGATGCAGCAAATTCTAGAGGATTTTGTTGAAGTTTTAGAGTTACCGAATCCGCCAGAGGTATTTATTTCTCGGCAAAAGTGCAACCTTTGCCATTGGTATAGTCAATGTTATGCGATCGCTCAATCTGAAAAACATCTCTCACTATTACCAGGTGTAACACCCATTCGCTACACTCAACTGCAAGACGTAGCCATCACCACACTAGAATCTCTCGCTAACACCAGTCCCAGCGCCTTAGAAAACCTAGTTGGTTTTGACCGTGAAGTAGCCCCCAAACTAGTAGTGCAAGCTCAATCTGCACTGGAAAAACGACCGTTAATATTACCCTACCCGCTACCAATAAAAGATATTACATTCACAGCACCCATAGAGCTTTATTTTGATATTGAAGCACAACCAGACTTGGATTTAAATTATCTTTTAGGGGTTTTGGTCGTTGATAGACTTGCCAATACAGAACAGTTTTATTCGTTTTTAGCAGATAAACCAGAAGACGAAAAATTAATTTGGCAGCAATTTTTAGATTTGGTTTGGCAATATCCCGAAGCGCCAATTTACCATTTTTGTGTCTACGAGTTTGATACAGTTAAAAGGTTGGCAAAGCTTTACAACACTCCTTCCTCCTCAGTGCGTCCGGTACTGAGTCGATTTGTCGATGTATATGAACAATTAACCCAAAGTGTAGCATTGCCTGTAGAAAGTTATGCCCTGAAAGTGATCGCTCGTTGGTTAGGATTTGAGTGGCAAGAAAAAGACGCTAGTGGTGCAAAGTGTATTTACTGGTACGATCAGTGGCTAGAAACAGGCGATCGCACCTTACTAGAAATTATCCAAAGCTACAACGAAGATGACTGTCGCGCTACCCTCAAAGTTAAAAACTGGCTTGTAAACTTTTTTCAGGATCAATATGGTTTGCGGCTAGCTTAACTAATTTCGGATTTTTAAAGGTTTTCAATTGCTTAGAATACATGTTATTTGTAGCGGTGTACAGATATAAACCCTGCTTGCTTCAGCGCGATCTCTTATTTATAATTTTACCACTTCCACAAAAAATATATGCAGCTAATTAAAAATATCTTCAAAATTCCCCGAATTATTTACTTCTTTATCGCAATTATAATTATCATCATTTTATTTAACTTTTTACCCATAAATGCTGTTGAAATCAGTAGCATAGACTTTCTCGGTGAAGCTACTTTAGCAAAAGGTTTAACCTTACAAAAAACTGAAATTGGAGGTTTATCTGGAATTACATATAATGCCAAAAACAAGCTTTATTATGCTATTTCCGATGACCGTGGGCAAAAAGCTGCCGCCCGTTTTTATACCCTGAAAATTGATTTAAGTAAAGGTTCCCTACAAAAAGGTAAAGTTGTTCCCATCAGTGTTACTACATTATTAAATGAAAATGGTCAAACATTTCGCCCTGGTGAAACTGATACAGAAGGTATTGCCTTAACTAATAAAGCAACTGTATTTATTTCTTCAGAAGGCGATGTTGCAAAATTAATTAATCCTTTTATTAAAGAGTTCTCCTTATCTTCTGGTAGAGAAATTACAACACTTCCCATACCAAACAAATTTTTGCCCGATAAAAGTGGTAAACAAGGTATCCGCAACAATTTGGCTTTTGAAAGCCTTACCATCACACCCAATAAAAAGCATCTATTCACAGCCACCGAAAATGCTCTAATTCAAGATGGTGTCGCAGCGAAAGCTAACATCGGTAGTCCTTGCCGAATTTTGCAATACAACTTGCTCAACAACCAACCAGAAAAGGAATTTCTTTACCAAACAGAACCAGTTTCCCCCTTTTTGAATGTGACTGGCAAATTCGCTAGTGGATTACCTGATTTACTTGCTTTGGATAATGAAGGACACTTCCTAAGTTTAGAAAGGTCATTTACTGGTTTAGGATTTGCTATTTCCCTGTTTCAAGTTTCTTTAGAAAAAGCTGATGATATTCATCAGATTGACAGCCTTTTAGCAGTTGACTCCAAGAATATTAAACCAGTTCAGAAAAAACTGCTGTTAGATTTGAGAACCCTAGATGTACTACTAGACAATATAGAAGGCTTAACTCTTGGGCCTAAACTACCCGATGGTCAGCAATCATTAATTCTCATCAGTGATAACAATTTTAACTCCCTGCAACGCACCCAGATACTAGCCTTTAAAATTAAAATTGAAACACCGCTAATCAGATTGTTACGCCGTTTACTCCCGAATCTCAACCGTTAGCTGTACAGAGGTATCAGGGTTTTACTGCCATTTACTTTTTACTGTGTATTCACGGAATCTACTAGGTAAGTTTATCTAGTTATTTTGTAGTTTCCGTGTAATTTCTCAACCGTATTGCTTAATAAATATGTTACACAATATATAGGAATTTTTACAAATAGATTAAACATGATTACAGGATATGATTAATTGTCGATATTTTTTAAATTTAGATTTAATAATTACCTAGACTTATTAAAGTATTTTGCCAACAATATTTTTCATAAATGATTTTTATGTCACCAACTAAAATTGAGAATATGGTAGGGCAAAAAGCAGGGCTAGACGATTACATTGGGCAATTTTTAAATAATCGCTATTTAATCAAACATTTGATTGGCAAAGGTGGGATGGGTAGAGTTTATTTAGCAGAAGATACTGCTAAAGGTGGTATGCCGATCGCAATCAAAATTTTATCACTGAGTTTGGCCAACCAGCAGATGTCCCAACGCTTTGCTAGAGAGATTTTTATTGGCGCTCAATTGGGTCGTAAAAGTAAAAATATTGTTCGCATATTAAGTTATGGCATTACCGAAGATAAAACTCCTTTTTATGTAATGGAATACCTGCAAGGAAAAAATCTCAAACAAATTGTCAAAATTCAGCCCTTAACAATATCGAAGTTCTTAAATATTTGTAATCAAATTTGTTTAGGCTTACAATGTGCTCACCAAGGTATTAGCCTCAAAGGAGAGATTTATCCAATTGTTCACAGGGATATAAAACCAGAAAATATATTCATTACTGAAGATAGTAAACAAGGAGAAAATGTTAAAATACTAGATTTTGGTATTGCCAAGTTTTTAACAGAGCGAAGTGGGATGACTCTGACAGATTCTTTTATTGGCAGCTTGCCTTACTGTTCTCCAGAACACATGGAAGGGCGAAAATTGCTAGATGTCCGCTCTGATATTTACAGTTTGGGAGTACTAATGTTTGAGATGCTGACAGGAAAGCATCCATTTCAGACAAAAAGTAACTCCTTTGGTACTTGGTATCAAGCGCATCGCTTTCAAATTCCACCTATCTTTGAGGAAGTGAATCCGCAAGTCAAAATTCCGCAGGTGTTAGAAAAATTAGTGATGAATTGTTTAGCTAAAGAAGTAAGCGATCGCCCTCAAAATATCAACCAAATATTAGAAGGTTTAGAAAAAGTTAATCTTCAGATTAATGATGGTATTCCTAGCAATAGCAGTGACATTATTAAACTTTCATTTCCGGTTCAATTAATCCCTTCAACTTTCTTATCAGAAAAAGAATGTTTACAAAAGAATTGGCCTAAAAATAAACCAATTGCGCCAATTGGGTTTCCCCATTTACTACAAACGCCTCAAAGAGCTATACCAACTTTTTGGGCAATGTTACCCAAACAAGAGATTACAAAATTTTTGGATAAAATACATGGTACTGAATTTATTAGTCAAATGAATGTTTACCCGATGCTATTGTGGGTAACAGTACTATATGATGCCCAGCCTTCTATGGCTAAATGGCTACCTTATTTTCTGGATTTGAAAGATAATAAAGCCCAGAAGATAGTACGGAATTTAGCGGAAGTAGGTTACTATCATCTACTATTTTTTGCCATAGAAGATCCAACCCAATGCTCTCATGTAAAAACTTTAAGCCTTACGCCTAAACAGCGCCAGCAACTTATAGATTGCTTAGACATTAGTCAACATTCAAATGAATTAATTCTGTCTAATCAAGCCAAAAATATTCTAAAAACAATTTATGAAAAGCTGAAGTTAGACATTTTACAAAACTTAGCCGCATCTGAAAAAACTGAGATAGAAGGTTTCAAAAATTGGATGGATAAATTTTGGGATATGTTTTTAAAACTTTTATCACGTTCTTGAAATTTTGCTATCAAAATCAAAATAGTTTCTCCCATTATTTAATCATATTTTTATGTGTGTATTACTAATAAATAGACTCAGCAGCAGAGGTAAAAAAAGTGAATCAGAGCTTATTTACATCTCCAAGTAGTACGGGCTTACTTGCCAATCGTTATCAACTCAAGCAATTAATTGGTAGCGGTGGTATGGGTGAAGTTTTTTTAGCAAATGATATTTTGTTAGGAGGCATACCAGTTGCTATCAAGTTTTTGACTCAAACTGTTGTTGATACTAAGATGCAACAAGACTTTGCTCGTGAAGCTTTAATGAGTGCAGCTTTGAGTCAAAAGAGTTTACATATAGTACGGGCGCATGATTATGGTGTGAATGAGAAAGGAAAACCATACTACGTCATGGAATATCTATGTGGTAAGAGTTTAAAGGATTTAATTCCGCTACCATTGCCAATGTTTTTGACTCTCTCCCGCCAAATTTGTTTGGGCTTACAGTGCGCCCATCAAGGCATTAATATTGATGGTAAAATTTGCCCGTTAGTTCATAGAGATATCAAACCTGCCAATATATTAGTTATTCCCGATCCGATATTAGGCCAGTTAGTTAAAATTCTCGATTTTGGGATTGCTAGATTTTTGAATTATGCATCAAAAGCTAGTACATGTAGCGGATTTAATGGCACTTTACCCTACTGTTCTCCAGAACAGCTAGATGGGGAAAAATTAGATAGCCGCTCTGATATTTATAGTCTGGGTGTAATGATGTTTGAAATGCTCACAGGCAAAAAACCTTGGCAACCAGAAACTGATTACTTTGGGGCTTGGTATAAAGCACATCACTTTGAGCAACCAAAAGCGATCGCAGAGGTTAAACCCACTCTTAAAATCCCTCAAAAGCTAAATAATTTAATCATGTCTTGTCTGGCAAAAAAAGCTGGCGATCGCCCCCAAAATATCGCTCAAATTTTGCAAGTCTTAAACAGTTTAGAAGAGTCTAATTGTCCCAGTATACCTACAGTACCCTCTAGTTCTATCCTTAGCCGTCCAATAGATTTAGGTTTACCAATCACAGTAGAACAAAGCTGTCGCAAAGTTCTATGGCCTGAAAAGAAACCAATTCAAGAAATTGTTTTTCCCCAGCTTCTAGACACCCCACAGGGATCTATAACAGCGCTATGGTTGATGTTGCCTAAACAAGAAATCAAAAACTATGCCCTTTCTACCCGTTACAACCAGTTTATCTTCATGACATCCCCTCACCCCATGCTGTTGTGGGTGACTATACTCTACAATCGCCAATTGGCTCCTAAATGGCTACCATGCTATTTAGATATGCAAAATCCCCAAAATCTAAAGCTAGTAAGTTTGTTGGCTGAAAATGAACACTATCCTTTGATTTTCTTTACTCTGGAAGCACCACATTCTTGCATCAACGTTCTCAGCAGTCGCATCCAGCCAACTCAGCGAGAAATGTTGAAAAGCTGGGTACAACAAATTCATAGTCTACCACCCGCTTCTCAACTCGAGTTGAGCAAACAGCTATTAAAGCAGCAGTATAAACAAATGCAATCCCGCATATTGCAGCATCTGGAATCACAGCCACAGGTTGTATTATCACGGTTTTAAGGAAAAATTCGCACCTTGGAGAGACGGGACAAAAAGAATTTTTAATTTCCAACTCCAAAACACTTGACAAGTAGAAAAAAAATAGTGATAATAGCAAAGTTGCCAAACAAGGGACTGTAGTTCAATTGGTTAGAGCACCGCCCTGTCACGGCGGAAGTTGCGGGTTCGAGCCCCGTCAGTCCCGTTCTAAAGTTATGAGTAGTAAATCACTGAAGTTGGGTGATTTTGGATTTTGAATTCCCCAAAGGGATTGACTCAGAATTCAGGGTTTGAATATAAGCTACATTTATCATGCTTTGCAAAAGAGAGAATTAACTGTGACTGTCAGAGTCAGAATTGCGCCGAGTCCAACCGGAAATTTACATATTGGTACAGCTAGAACGGCTGTATTTAACTGGTTATTTGCCCGTCACCACGGCGGGAAGTTTATCTTGCGAGTAGAAGATACAGATTTAGAGCGATCGCGTCCCGAATACACCGACAATATTCTTGAAGGATTGCGTTGGCTAGGGCTTAACTGGGATGAAGGGCCATTTTTCCAATCTCAACGCCTAGATATTTATAAGGAAGCAGTGCAAAAATTGCTAGATCAAGGATTAGCCTATCGCTGCTACACAACTTCTGAAGAACTAGAAACTCTAAGAGAAGCCCAAAAAGCTAGAAACGAAGCTCCTCGCTATGACAACCGTCACCGCAACCTCACGCCAGAACAACGCGCCGCATTTGAAGCAGAAGGTCGTTCTTCTGTAATTCGCTTCAAAATCGAAGATGGGCGGGAAATTGTCTGGAACGACCTAGTAAGGGGAAAAATGTCTTGGCGAGGTAGCGATTTAGGTGGTGATATGGTCATCGCCCGCGCCTCAGAAGAGAGTAGCGGTCAACCTTTATACAACTTTGTCGTTGTAGTGGATGACATAGATATGCAAATTACCCATGTCATTCGCGGAGAAGACCACATCGCCAACACCGCCAAGCAAATTCTGTTGTATGAAGCAATGGGTGCAAAAATCCCAGAGTTTTCTCACACGCCGCTGATTTTGAACATGGAAGGACGCAAGCTTTCTAAGCGGGATGGAGTTACTTCCATTTCTGACTTTCAGCAAATGGGCTTTATTGCTGAAGGCTTGGTAAATTACATGACATTGCTGGGTTGGTCGCCACCAGACTCGACGCAAGAAATATTTACCTTAGAAGAAGCAGCTAAAGAATTTGGCTTTGAGCGTGTAAATAAAGCAGGTGCAAAGTTTGACTGGGACAAGCTGGATTGGTTGAACAGTCAGTATATCCACAAAACGCCAGTAGATAAACTCACAGATTTACTCATACCCTATTGGCAAGCGGCTGGGTATAAATTTGATAGTGGAAGAGAACGCCCCTGGTTAGAACAGCTTGTAACTTTAATTAGCCAGAGTTTGACTCGTTTAGTAGATGCAGTACCTCAAAGCCAACTGTTTTTCAGCGATACAGTTGAATTTAGCGACGAAGGTAGTACACAACTAAAGCAAGAAGGTTCTACTGCTGTCCTTGAGGCGATTGTCACAGCTTTAGAAAATCAGCCGCAACTCTCAGAAGCCGCCGCTCAAGATATTATTAAACAAGTGGTGAAAGAGCAAAAAGTCAAAAAAGGCTTAGTAATGCGATCGCTCCGAGCAGCCTTAACTGGAGATGTTCATGGCCCCGACTTGATCCAATCTTGGTTACTACTAAATCAGATTGGTTTAGATAAGTCACGCTTGAGTAAGGCAATAACACAAGCTAGTTAGCGATTACAACAATTTTTAGATGGGTCTTTTAGTGGGGAGTGATGAGGGAGTGAGGGAGTGAGGGACAATAATTAATTTCCCACTCCCCACCTTCACCCAAAAATTTTGGATTGTTCGAGTAATAGAGCAACTATAAGAACAAGAAATCATGGACTAATTACTAATGAATTATCTCCACTTTCAAATCTAAAATAGGTAGTCAATTCTCCTCACGTTGGGAACTTGGTGTGTAAAATTCATGTCTTCAAAAACACTTAGAAGCGAACGTAATTACAATGCCGACAAAAGCGCTCAATAGAGGGATGAGATTATCGTTCATGATAGTTACGCTGTTCATCGCATCGATAGTAAATGCTGCCGTTGATGCTCAGGAAGCGCCAACGATATTTGGAGATGTCACCATTGGCCCTCAGTTTTCTCCAGATCCCCTGACAGTTCGCGGCATGAGTGGTGGTTCAATATCTGGGAGTAAAGTAGGTGGGAGGAGCGAAACAGCTACTGGCCCTTGCACCGGGTTTGTTGATGAAACACCAGACCACACATTAGCGCTAACAAGTAAATTTGACTATCTAAAGCTGCAAGTGCAAAGCCCTGAAGACACCACCATCATTATCAAGGGGCCTGGTGGTACTTGGTGCAATGACGATTTTGATGGCAAAAATGCCGGCATGATTGGTGAATGGCTGCCTGGAAGTTATCAAATTTGGGTTGGTTCCTACGAAAAAGGTAAGTATCTTCCTTACACTCTACAAATTACAGAAGTTAAGTAAAGTATTAGGAATATGTGCAAAAACCTTGATAGCCCTCATCCCCTAACCCCGAATCCCGTCATCTGGGATTCGGGGAACTAGAATTATTTCTCCCCTCTCTCAAACATGGGAGAGGGGCTGGGGGTGAGGGAAAAGATTTAAGCCAAAATTGGGATGCTCCCCCATCTCCCCCACTCCCCCTAATCAGAGATGGAACGACACAAGGAACATTCTCCGTGGCGAAAGCATCCCGTTGCGCTCCCTTTTCTCGTGCGATATTGTATTAAAATTAAGTTAACTTTGATTAAGATTCTTGTTGGCATCGCCATAATGCGCCGATCGCTATATGGCAGTGCATATAAGAGATCAAATTAAACAAAATGGATTTATAGACATCCGTTTAACAGCTTAAAGTAACAGAGTGATAGAACATTCGGTTGCTGAAGCTGATGAGTTGTATAGGCATCTAGAGGCAAATTAAAATGAAATTCTCTTGGAAAGTCGTAGCACTCTGGACATTGCCGGCTTTGGTAATTGGTTTTTTCTTCTGGCAAGGGGCTTTTGCAGGCGCTCCTACTGACATGAGTAAGAATGCAGCCAATACGCGCATGACCTATGGTCGCTTTCTAGAATACTTGGATGGCGATCGCGTCAACAGCGTCGATCTGTACGAAGGCGGTAGGACAGCAATTATCGAAGCCAGCGATCCAGACATCGAAAATCGTGTCCAAAGGTGGCGGGTGGATTTGCCTATTAACGCTCCTGAGTTAATTAGCAAGCTCAAAGAAAAATCCATTAGTTTTGATGCTCACCCGATGCGGAATGATGGCGCAATTTGGGGATTGTTGGGTAATCTTATATTTCCAGTTTTATTGATTACCGGGCTGTTCTTTTTGTTCCGGCGTTCTAGCAACCTCCCAGGCGGGCCAGGTCAAGCAATGAACTTCGGCAAATCTAAGGCGCGTTTCCAAATGGAGGCGAAAACCGGGGTCAAATTTGACGATGTAGCCGGGATTGAAGAAGCTAAGGAAGAATTGCAAGAAGTTGTCACCTTCCTGAAGCAGCCAGAAAGATTTACCGCAGTAGGCGCACGGATTCCCAAGGGAGTGCTGTTAGTTGGGCCTCCTGGAACTGGTAAAACTTTACTAGCAAAAGCGATCGCTGGTGAAGCAGGTGTACCTTTCTTCAGTATTTCCGGTTCGGAATTTGTGGAAATGTTCGTTGGTGTGGGTGCATCCCGCGTCCGCGATTTGTTCAAGAAAGCTAAAGACAATGCCCCCTGTATCATCTTCATCGATGAAATCGACGCAGTAGGAAGACAACGCGGCGCTGGTATTGGTGGCGGTAACGATGAGAGAGAGCAAACCCTGAACCAGTTGCTCACCGAAATGGACGGGTTTGAAGGTAATACAGGCATCATTATTATTGCTGCCACCAACCGTCCTGACGTACTAGACTCAGCATTGTTGCGTCCCGGTCGCTTTGACCGCCAAGTAACTGTCGATGCACCCGATATCAAAGGACGTTTGGAAATCTTACAAGTCCATGCGCGGAACAAGAAATTAGATCCTAGTGTATCTTTGGATGCGATCGCTCGCCGCACACCTGGATTTACTGGGGCTGACTTAGCCAACTTACTCAACGAAGCAGCAATTCTGACTGCTAGAAGACGCAAAGAAGCTGTCACCCTGCGCGAAGTTGATGATGCGGTGGATCGGGTAGTCGCTGGGATGGAAGGCACTCCTTTGGTAGATAGCAAGAGCAAGCGCTTAATTGCATACCACGAAATTGGACACGCTTTAGTGGGAACTTTGTTAAAAGACCATGACCCAGTGCAGAAAGTTACCTTGATTCCAAGAGGACAAGCGCAAGGTTTAACTTGGTTTACTCCCAACGAAGAACAAGGGTTAATTTCTCGTTCTCAGTTGAAAGCCAGGATTACTGGAGCTTTGGGCGGTCGCGCTGCTGAAGAAGTAATTTTTGGGGCTGCGGAAGTCACAACTGGTGCTGGTGGAGACTTGCAGCAGTTATCAGGAATGGCGCGGCAAATGGTAACTCGGTTCGGGATGTCCGACTTAGGGCCATTGTCGTTAGAAAGCCAGCAGGGTGAAGTGTTCTTGGGTCGTGACTGGACAACCCGCTCTGAGTATTCTGAATCTATCGCCTCTCGCATTGATGGACAAGTGCGAGCGATCGTGGAAGAATGCTACCAAAACTCGAAGAAGATTATCCGTGAGCATCGCACTGTCACCGATCGCTTAGTCGATTTGCTCATCGAAAAAGAAACCATTGACGGCGAAGAATTCCGCCAGATTGTGGCTGAGTACGCTGAAGTCCCTGAAAAACAGCAGTACGTACCGCAACTGTAACCACTGTTCTAAAATCACTGAAATGGGTATGGTTAAAAGACTATACCCATTTTTATTTTAGGTATTCATACTAAGTTCTTTTATTTAGTGTCAGGGAATACTAAGCATAGCTAAAAATTTGATCTTGCTATGCAATACCTAATCTACCCGATCGCAATTTACGTTCTACTAATTCTTATTCGCTATCTCATTCTCTTTTTACTACTTTGCAAATCTCAGATTCAATATCCCAAATACCAGATTACAAAGGCTGATACAGTTCCTATCTATTTAAAAGATTTATTTCAAACTCCCATTAAAGAACTAAAACAATTCGGCTTTCTTCCATGCAGCTATTTGCAATATCAACCCCTGAGCAAAGCCTATCAGCAAAAAAATTGGGAACTTCTTTTATATAACAAAGCACTCAAAAGCTATGCCACAGTAGTTATTCGTTGTTTAGCCGAACCTGTCAATTTATTCGATATAGAGTTTTATACCTTTTTTAAGGATAGAACTTTATTGCTGACTGTCAACGGCAAACAGCATGGACTTATAGGTGAGTTTCCTAACACTATTGTTCAGGATGTTTATACCAGCGAAGTATCAATACAATGGCAGACTCATCAAGATCATCTCAAACAATTAACTACCAGCAAAACACCTTGTGGTTTATCACCAGAATCTTTTGCTCAAGCACTACAGACACAGATGAGTGGCTATGTTAGTAACTTAGCCAAGACTGGCAAAACATCACCAATCAAGGGAACAAAGTTATTTCAGATACATTGGTTAACAATCCTGCGATCGCTTAACCCGATGACGCAGGGTAATAATAAAGCAGCAAATATCATCAAGCAACGCAGACAACAAGCCAAAACTGATTCCAGCATTTTACAAGAAATCCCTATAGAACTGGAAGTTGAGGGATTTAAACAAATGGAATACACTCAAACCGGTTTGGTGGGTAAAAAATTTCGCACTTGGCTTTTGTTGGGTAGTCTAGGGTTGTTTATCGCCAGTTATGCAAGCTTTCTTAATCCACAAAGTCTGGTGATTTTCATCGCTGTACTGTTTTTCCATGAAAGCGGACATTTATTGGCGATGAAACTGTTTGGTTATCGTGATACCTCTGTTTTATTCATACCGTTTTTAGGCGCTTTAGCAACCGCCCATAAAGATGATGCCACACTCACCCAAAAGTTTTGGATATCTTTAGCAGGACCATTACCAGGGTTAATTTTGGGGATTGGGTTGGCGGTTCTTGCACCTTTTGGCAGTGCTTATCCTGATTGGGTACGAGAAACAAGTTGGACGCTGATATTTCTAAATTTGTTCAATCTCCTCCCGGTTTATCCTCTAGATGGAGGACAAATTGCAGATTTACTGCTGTTTTCTCGTTTCCCTTACATTGGTGTTTTATTTAAAGTCATTGGTGTAATTATCTTAGGATTTATCGGAAAAGATAGACCAATGTTATTGTTATTTGCGATATTGATAGCTATAGGTATCCCTAACAGCTTCCGCAGCACTAAAATTAATCAAAAAGTTCAAAAACAACTGCGACAAAATCCACCCATAGGTCAGGATAATATTCTGCATTTCATATTTAAATATCTGAAACAATTCGGATATGGAAACTTGCCTTTCAGTAAAAGATACACCTTAGTAAAGGGATTGATTCAACAGCAGCACGAATACCATAGTAAATGGAAAACTAGAGTTTTTCTATTAGTTATATACTGTGTAACCTTGTTAGGTGGAATGTTAGGCACTCTGCAAGCTATGGCTCCTAGCTTGGTAAAGTTATTAACTTATTCCTCTCATAATTATCACCAAAGAATTAAGCAGATTAGAAAAAATAGACAACAACAAATTGAGATGACAACTGCTGCTTTACGTACAAATCCCAATGATGTGAATGCTTATATAAAGCGATCGCGGGCGCATTTGGGACTGCATGACTCTAAAGGCGCACTAGCAGATTATGACCAAATTGTGCGCTTAAAACCTCACGATATTGAATCTCGGATGACTCGTGCCATATTTCGTAATAAATTAAAAGATTATAACGAGATTTTGCGCCTTAACCCCAAAAATGTCAGTGGTATCTATTACCAGCGAGCGCAAGTTCTTAATCATCTGGAAGACTATAAAGGAGCGATCGCTGATTACAACGAAATTATTAAATTGGATGCCAAAGATACCTACGCTTATATCTCTCGTGGATATAGTCGTCAAAAACTCCAAGATTACAAAGGTGCGATCGCAGATGCTAACTATGTAATTCAGCTAAATCCTAAAGCAGGTGAAGCATATATATTGCGTAGCGAAATTCGTCGTACTTTGGGAGATAATCAAGGAGCTATCGCAGATGAACAAACTGGAAGTACTCTTTTTAAAGCTATGGAAGAGGAAGATGCTAGTTGATAAAAACTAATTATTAACAAATGGTGGGGGTTTAAGTCCCCTGCTTCTATCAAGCAATTACGTTTTGTGTCGGGGTCTAAATCCCCGTCACAAAACGTAATTGCGAATTGCGAATTGCGAATTGCGAATTGCGAATTGTTTTAATGACTTATGCCAACAACTAACAATCTTCGGCTAATTCGCGCTCAATCCTCCCTTGAAGGTTTATCAGTGGGTGATGCTTTTGGAGAGCGATTTTTTCTGCATCCAGATGTGGCAGAAAGTCTGATTGTCGCGCGTGCTATCCCTGCATCACCTTGGTACTACACTGACGATACCCAGATGGCGCTCTCAATTGTGTCTATTCTCCAAGAATACGCGGAAATTAACCAAGATTATCTAGCAGAAAGCTTTGCCAAACAATACGACAGCGAACGGGGTTATGGCCCAGCAATGCACAGGCTGTTAACGCAAATACGCAATGGTGAATCTTGGCAGAAATTGGCAAGTAGTCTGTTTGATGGACAAGGTTCTTATGGAAATGGAGCAGCGATGCGCGTCGCACCCATAGGGGCGTTCTTTGCCGAAGATTTGGATTTAGTTGTCAAGCAAGCACAAGCCAGCGCCGAAGTAACTCACACCCATCCAGAAGCGATCGCCGGTGCAGTTGCCGTAGCAGTTGCTGCTGCTTGGGCGTGGAGACTCAAAGATTCTTTACCCAGCAAAGAAGATTTTCTCAACCTTGTCTTACCTTATGTTCCAGAAAGCGAGGTAAGGGCAAAAATTCATCAGGCTGTGAATTTGTCGGAAAACACATCAGTGCAATCAGCAGCTACTCTGCTAGGAAATGGCACTCATGTCTCAGCACAAGATACAGTCCCCTTTGCGCTATGGTGTGCTGGCCAACACCTTGATAACTACGAAGAAGCACTGTGGTTGACTGTAAGTGGCTTGGGAGATAGAGATACTACTTGTGCGATCGGTGGTGGTATTGTGGCGATATCTACAGGTGTAGAAGGTATTCCCACGGCATGGATGCAAGCACGAGAACCTTTGCCCAAGGGTGATAGAGAAACAATCACACTTTTCCGTCCTACTGGGCTAAAAGAACTGGCTTTGATTAGGGAAAGTGGCGATCGCGAATTTCCTCTTCGACTACCTGAACAGCCTATTTTCTACCCAGTACTTAACGAAGAATACGCCGCACAAATAGCCGGTAACTGGAATGCGGCAAGTACTGACACAGAATATATCGGCTATGTGACACGTTTTCAGGTGCGTGCAGAGTTTTTAAGTCGCTACTCCGTAAAAACTGTAGGCGGTTCCATACATCAGGAATATTGGATACCTGCGGAAGATTTACCTGAATTCAACCGTAATATCGTTGGTTTAATTGAAGTAATAAGTACGTATGCGTAATTAAATATAAGATCAAACCTCACCCTCAATCCCTCTCCTTAATATTGTCGGGGGAAGCCGGAGGCAGGGTGAGGTTTTATATTTAATTTGACCCACTTACTTAGAGGTTGTTTGAACAAGTCTAAATTCATACCAGCCCTGGCGATTAGAAATCGCGGCTACACTAGACTTTACCCACCTCCGTGGGTTGAAGACCTTGATTTTGTGTTAGTCCACGGAGGTGGACTAAGCTTTGTGTAGTAGCGATTTCTAATATTCAAAACTTGTTCATTCATCCTCTTATCAGAATTTCGCCAATCACCAATCTAGAAAATCCGAAACTGGCAGCACAGATAATGTATAAATAAATCTACCCACTTTGATTTACACAATTTATGAAAGCTAAATTATTAACTCTTGCTTTTTTAACATTGGCAGTTTCTTCTTTAACTGTCAGCACAGTTTTAGCACAGGCAAAACTGACAAATCAATCAAAATTGTTCATCAATGGTGTGGGACGTGTTCGAGTTGGGATGACTGTTTCCCAAGCGGCAAAGGCTGCTGGTACTAAGCTAGTGGGCGATGCACCTAATAATAATTGCTACTATGTTAAGCCACAAAACCAACCCAAAAATCTTTCATTCATGGTTACAAAAGGTCGCATTTCTAGAGTAGATGTGCGGCAAAATACCCAGATTACTACCCCCAAAGGTGCAAAAATTGGCGACACCGAAGCGCAAATCAAGTCTCTTTACCCAGGACAAATTAAAGTCACACCTCATAAATACGTCCAAGACGGACACTACTTGACATTTATCCCGAAAGACAGTGCTAACCAGAACTATCGTGTGGTATTCGAGACTGATGGTAAGCGTGTCACTCAGTTTCGCTCAGGTAAACTCCCGGAAGTTGAATTTGTTGAAGGCTGTTCTTAATCTGAGATAAGTAAGTGGGTCAAATTAAATATAAAACCTCACCCTCTATCCGGCTTTCCCCGACAATAATAAGGAGAGGGATTCAGGGTGAGGTATGTCGGACATAAATTGTATGTGTATGTTATTTAATTCTTATTCCTTAGCGATCGCAAGTTGCCTAACTTGCCGCCTTTGGTATCGCTGGACTTTACTCCCAAGATGATACTATGCAGTTAAGCATGATTGAGAGGTGATACAGTGCCGTACAGCGCCTTTAATCTTAGTAAAGTAAAAACAGACTTTAAATTAATCTTTGTTGAAAATCAAGATTTATTTACCGATGTGCAGACAGTTTCACCTAGTGAATATCTAAATTTGATTTTCTCTGAGCATCTACCATTGGTGACAGCAATAAATACAGAAAAAGCTCGTTCTGAACTAATTATTATGCCTGTTTTAATTGAAGTTAAACGCTTCTTTAAATACCAAATTAGTATATTTTCTGGTTCAGAGTTTAATGTAGATGCTGCCAAAGGCTTAGAAGGGCGCTGTGATTTTATTCTCAGTTGTTCACCAGAACAATATGATATTACTAGTCCTGTTGTGACTATTGTGGAAGCTAAAAATGAGAGTATTAAATCTGGTTTAGGACAATGTATTGCCACAATGTTTGCATCTCAATTGTTTAACCAGCAACAAGGAAATATTATCAATGAAATTTATGGTGTAGTTACAACAGGAACAGATTGGAAATTTCTCAAACTTTGTGAGAATACCATTTTTATCGATAAGAACGATTACTTTATTAAAGAAATAGACAAAATATTAGGAATTCTGACAACGACTCTGATGGCTTGTCCTCAATTTTAATTTGGGGATGGTTCGTACCATCCGGGAGCATCCCAATTTTGGCTAAATCTTTTCCCTCACCCCCAGCCCCTCTCCCAAATATGGGAGAGGGGAAACATAATTCTAGTTCCCCGAATCCCAAATATGGGATTCGGGGTTAGGGGATGAGGGCAAACACAAGGTTTTTGCACCTGACGGGATGCTCCCTACCATCCCCATTTTTTATCTTTCTAATTCATCCACTGCTTTGGGAACTCCCGCAGTTAACACCTCATGTCCATCAGATGTAACTAACACATCATCCTCAATCCGAATACCAATACCAACCCATCGAGGATCAGTCTCTGGTTGATCTTCTGCTAGTTTGGTGTCAGGCACAATATATAATCCCGGTTCCACTGTCAAAATTTGGCCTGGTTGCAAAATCTGCGGTTTGCCTTCACCGTGCTGGTAAACACCCACATCATGAACATCCAACCCTAACCAATGACTGGTGCGATGCATATAATATGGCTTATATTTTTCTTCTTCAATTAACTTATCAATTTCACCTTTGAGGATGCCAAGCTCAACTAAACCTTCCGTGAGAACGCGCACTGCTGTATCATGAACTAATTTAAAGGGATTACCTGGTTGCACTTGAGCGATCGCTTGTTTTTGCGCCTCTAAAACAATCTCATACAGCGTCTTTTGTTCTGGCGTAAATTTACCACCCACAGGAAATGTCCGCGTAATATCCGAGTTGTAATAACCGTAAGCACAACCGGCATCAATTAGCAGTAATTCTCCATCCTGCATTTGACGATTATTTTCAATGTAATGCAGTACGCAAGCATTCACCCCAGAAGCCACAATCGAAGGATAAGCCGGGCCTAAGCCACCCCGGACTCGAAAAATGCGCTCCATCTCCGCCTGAATTTCATACTCATAACGTCCGGGGGCGGCGATTTCTTGGGCGTAATTGTGTGCTTCGACTGCGATCGCTGCTGCTTGGCGCATCAATTCCAATTCAGCTTGACTTTTTATCAATCTCATGCTATTGAGAACGGGGCCAGTATCTTCAATGGCGACAGGCCCTGTACCGCGTTTAGGATAAGTTCGTAGTAGACTTTGATAATGTCTCAGGATTTGGTCATTAAAAGTGCGATCGCGTCCTAAGTGATAATAAATCCGGCTGGCTTTTTCCAAATACTGCGGTAACTTTTCATCTAACTCGCTAATGGGGTACGCTTCATCAGCACCATAAATTTCTTTGGCTGCATCTACCCCACAAAGATAACCAGTCCATACTTCCTTTTCGCGCTCCTTTGGTTGGACAAATAGCACAAACCGATGTTCTGAATGATGTGGCGCTAACACTGCAACTGCCTGTGGTTCATTAAAACCAGTCAAGTAGAAAAAATCACTGTCTTGGCGATAAACATACTCGACATCGTTGTGCATCACTGCCATTGGCGCACTGCGAAAAATGGCTGTACCATCACCAATTTTTGCCATTAACTGCTTGCGACGCTGCCGATATTCTGCTTGCATAGTTGATGTACTTATAAAACTATTGTGTTATTTTACACTTTTAGTAACTAGTAGATGCACAGTCCATGCTTCTCGGTAGTTGCTAATCTAAATTATTCTAGCCAATATTTCTTTCTACTCAACTCATAAATTGTTGGAGAATAATCAATTATCTGGAAAAGCTAAGATCCCCGACTTCTTTAAGAAATCGGGGATTTTATTGGTAATCACATCATATTTATCTAGTGTAAATATTTTTATGTAGCCCAGTAACAATTACATAAATATGTATGTATGTTTAAATTCAACATTGTAAATATCAACGAGAATAGATAAAGTCATCAATCTTTATCTATAAATCATCATATATATAAGGCACAAAAAATATTTTGCATTTGCTTAGATAGAACTTGAAAATTTCATCATAATCGTTTAAAACAAATAGATATTTATCTTCAATAAATGATATTAATAAAGAAAAATATTTATAAAGAAATATTTAAACCCTGGTAAATGTTATTTGGTTACAGAAAAAGATGATCACAAAAAGTTAAAAAAATATAACAACCAATCATAAAAATACACCATGCTTGGAACTACAAATTCCTCACCCTTATCTTTGAATACAACTCAATGGGCAGCAGATTCTCTTGCAAAATCACAAATATTGACAAATTCTCTTAGTAGTATAGATACTAATTTGGGGCTTGGGAGTAGTAGTTATTCACAACCACTACAAGATCAATTGTTTACCCAACAAGCAGTGACCGCGCCTACCAAAACGTCACCAAATCCCAATCCTAATCCTTACATAACTAGCGCGGCGATCACTCCTGACTTTAACGGTGATGGCAAAACCGACAAAGTTTGGGCTGATCCTACAACCGGTGAAATTATGATTCGGTTGATGGATGGAACAAAAGTTTTGCAACAGGGTTCTCTAGGGAAATTTGACCTATCCGCCTATACTTACAAAATTGGTGACTTCAATGGTGATGGCAAAACCGACTTCTTATTACGCAATAAGACAACCGGTGCTAATAGCATTGTGCTAATGGATGGCACAAAAGTTGCTAATATGGCATCTTTAACCACCCTTGACCCAGCTTGGACTCCTGAGATTGGCGATTTCAATGGCGATGGCAAGACCGATATTTTCTGGCATGATACTAAAACCGGTGAGAACGCTATTTGGCAGATGAATGGTACAACAATTCTGAGTTCAACTGTTTTAGATAAAACAGACCCAGCGCTAACTCCTACCATTGTTGATTTCGACGGTAATGGTAAGAGCGACATTTTCTGGCGCAATCAGACAACCGGCGCTGACAGCGTTTGGTTTATGGATGGTACACAAAAGACTCAATTGGCGCTGCAATCACAGGATGCTGCCTGGACTCCTACCCTTGGTGATTTCAACGGCGACAATAAGACTGACATTCTCTGGAGAAACACTCAAACAGGTCAGAACCAGATTTGGTTGATGAATGGTATCATAGTCACACAGGGTACTCTGGGGACACTTGACTCATCCTGGACTTCTCAAATTGGTGATTTCAACGGCGATGGCAAGACCGACATCTTCTGGCACAATAGCAAAACCGGCGAAAACACCGCTTGGTTGATGGATGGCACAACAGTTGCTACTCAAGCTTTCCTACCGACCACAAACGTAGCTTTGACACCATCCCTTGGCGATTATAATGGCGATGGTAAGACCGACATCTACTGGCGCGATCAGACAGGAGGTGCAGACACCATTTGGACTATAGATGGGACAACAGCAACTCCAAATCCGATTAGCGATGCTGATAAACTTACCCCAGAATGGTACACATTCTAAAATCAGAATTCAGGAGTCAGGAGTCATTATTCTCCCCTTTCTCCTTCATCCCCTCCTCCTCAAAACTTGTAAGTCAAAACCTGAATCTCCCCATTCTCCGGCAAATCTTTAGGGGTAATTGAAATACTATCTCCATTGCTGCGCCGCACTTTCATACCTTTCATCAAGGTAAGAAAATCGTCGAGTGGGGATATATCGCACTTAGCAGTATCAGCAGCTTGTGTCCGGTAATGGGTCGGAATCACTAACTTGGGATTTAACACTTGAATAGCCTGCTTTGCTTCCTCAGCATTGTAGGCTTTTGCACTGCCTCCCACTGGAATGAATGCGACATCGGGACGACCCATCAAGATTTTTTGCTCAATGGAAATGGGTGCAGCTGCTCCCCCTAAGTGTAAGATATTAATTCCGCCTTGCTTCCAACTCCAAGCGGTATTTGAGCCAAACTGTCTACCAACTTTGCGATCGTGGTCTATGGCAATTCCTTGAAACTTAATGTCTTTGAACTCGTAAACTCCTGGTTCGTAGATGAGTTTTGCATTTCCCGGTAGTACGTCTACAGCACCTTCATCTAGCAGTTGGCTGCTAATCAGTACTAAATCTGCTGCAACTTTGGGTGGACGATACTTAGCAGTACAGCCGCCTGGCCGAAATGGATTGACGATAATTTTTGCACCGCCACCAGTAAAAAGAAAGCAAGTATGACCCAACCACTGAACTGATAAACCGCTAGATTCCGCGTCAGCTTGAGATTCCGAACCCAAGGTAGTGGTAACTAAAGCTGTTACCAATCCCGCCCCAGCATAGCCCATCAACTGTCGTCGTTTCATTAATTATGCTCTTGACTGTAACTGTTCCAAAAAATTTCGCAATAACTGTTTTCCTGAAGATGTCAGGACACTCTCTGGGTGAAACTGGACGCCCTGAATATGAGGATACTTCCGGTGTCGCACTCCCATAATGGTGTTATCTTCAACCCAAGCGGTGATTTCTAACACATCTGGGCAAGTCTCACGTTCTATCACCAAACTATGATACCTGGTGGCGGTTAAAGGATTTTCTAATCCCTGAAAAACCCCCACCCCAGTGTGAGACACCTGAGAAGTTTTGCCATGCATCAATTCTGGAGCAGCAATTATTTTACCACCGAACACTTGACCGATGCTTTGATGTCCTAAACAAACGCCCAAGATTGGCAAATCTTGTCCTAGCTGTTCAATCAATTCTAAAGAAATACCGGCATCTTCCGGGCGACCTGGACCTGGAGAAATAACCACGGCTTCCGGCTTTAATGCCCGAATCTCATCTATGGATATCTTATCGTTACGAAAAACTTTAATATCATCTGCCACTGAGAATTCTGCTGCCAATTCTCCCAGATACTGTACTAAATTATATGTAAAACTGTCGTAATTATCGATAACTATAATCAAAGCTGATAACTCCTGGCTTTTACCACTCATCAGTTGCAAACAGCATAGACAAATATCTGATGCTATTTGTTCGCTAGATGTAAAAATAACGCTGACGTGGACGGCTAAAGATTACCAAGTAATCCTTTACCCAGGATGCTTGGCGCGACGTCGAATAGCCCGTCGTAGACATCGCCTCACTTTTGAATTGCTTATAATGTGTTCTCCAGAGGATCGGACAGAGTGCGATCGTCTTATCGGCTCACTTGGCGATGGCAAATCACGTCTACAAAGTCGATATAATTAACTTTACCAGAGGAGGGAGCAATAGCATACCAGCTACCAGCACCGCTACCAAAGCAGAAACAAGCACTGCACCAGCCGCACAATCTTTAGCAATTTTTGCCAATTCATGGTATGTCTGCTTAACGGTTAAGTCCACAAGAGACTCGATCGCTGTATTTAGTAACTCTAATGCCAAAACTAAACCACTAGTTACACCAATTACCGCTATTTCTACCGCTTGCAGATGTAGAAAAACGCTTAAAGCGATCGCCAACGCGCAAACACTTACGTGAATGCGAAAATTACGTTGAGTTTGAAAACTATAGCTGATTCCAGCCCAGGCATATTTAAAACTAACAAATAAATTAGAGGCTACTTTCCAGGAGAATTCCCGTTCGTTAGACACAAGTGTTTGTAACGAGGTAGGCGTTGGTGATGGAGAAATTTTTTGGGACATAGACTTAAAAACACAAAAACAGAGTTGCTACAGTGGGAACATTCGCCGATTTTAATGGCGGAATTAACTTTGAGGCAATCTTTAAGCAATTTTCCACAGAAGTATTATAAAAGTATTACCCAAAATTAATATTAAAGAATACATGAACTGTTCCTATTCCATGTCAATAGGAATACCTACCGCATTCAGCAATCTCACTTGCTGTTCTAACATTCGCCCCAAACTTTCTTCATCAGGATGATCCCAGCCCAAGAGATGTAACAAACCGTGACTAACTAACCAGGCTAGCTCAGTTGGTAAGCTATGTTCCTGCTGTTGAGCTTGACGTTGTGCTGTATCTACAGACACAATGATATCACCTAAATATAATGGTACAGAAGCAAGCATCTCTTTGCTTTGAGGAAAATCCACCTCCAAAGCAGCAAAGGCTAAAACGTCTGTAGGCTTATTTTGTTGACGATATTGGGCATTCAGTTCTTGAATTTGCGTGTCATCTGTCAAACGCAGCCCGATTTCATAGCTTGGCGCTGAGGGAATATCAGGGTGAAGTATTTCCAACCACTGATTAAACCAATTTTCCCAAGTTTCAGGAGGAATTCGGGGATCAGTGTCCTCAATTTTTACAGATGTTGTCGGGGACAACTCGGAAAAATCATCCTCTACGTATAGTTCAACGCTCAGGGACACACAGTCTCCTAGTCTGAGGTTTACGGTTTGTCGTTAAGATTGTCCTTTGTCAATTGGTCATCTGTCTTTTGAAATATAAATGACTCATGACAACCCTCACCAGTTGCGTGATAGCTTAGTGAGTTAAGTAAGCAAGACCAACAAGGAGAGATAAAAGCCCTACAGCAGTCAACGCAAAATGCTTTAGGGAAGTTCCACCCTTCCGCACCATGTTTCGCATGGCGAGTTTTACGTAGCTAGGTTGAGGTTCTGTTGAAGGAGTGTTGCTCATAGTTATTTGTCCACAGACTCTTTTATAACTGTAACAGTTGGTCTGGAATAGAATAGCGATCGCCTGTATATTGCTCACAAATTTCTCTAAAAACGCCCAATCAGACGGAATCGTGCGATGTCTAGGGCTATTCGGCGTCGCGCTAATCTTAAATACTAAAAAATAAATAACAAGTGCTAAGTAATATTACAATTAATTACTTAGCACTTGTAAATAATCACAAATTATGGAACGCTGTTTTCTACTAATTTATTTTCTTGGCGCAGATAAGCTTGAATGAATGGATCAAGTTCGCCATTCATCACATCACCAATTGCCGTTGTTTCTGTATTTGTACGTAAATCCTTTACCATCTGGTAAGGATGAAATACATAGTTACGGATTTGATTTCCCCAGGAGGCTTCTACCATATCGCCACGAATTTCGGCAATTTCTTGGGCGCGTTGCTCTTTGGCGATGACCAACAGCTTTGCTTTGAGGCGATTTAGGGCTTTTTCTTTATTTTGCAGTTGCGATCGCTCCTCTGTACAGCGCACGGCAAGACCAGTGGGAAGGTGAACAATCCGCACCGCCGTTTCTACTTTGTTGACATTTTGCCCACCTTTACCACCAGAGCGAGTTGTGGTGATATCCAAATCCTTATCTGGAATATCTAATTGCACAGAGTTATCAATCTGCGGCATCACTTCCACCCCGGCAAAACTGGTTTGTCGCTTACCGTTGGCATTAAAAGGTGAAATTCGCACTAAGCGATGTGTACCCATTTCCGATCGCAAGTAACCATAAGCATAGCGACCGGTAATTTCTAGGGTTGCCGATTTAATTCCGGCTTCATCACCCTCCGACTCTTCAGCTAAAGTTACCTTATAGCCGTGAGCTTCGCCCCAACGGGTGTACATCCGCATCAGCATAAATGCCCAGTCTTGAGCATCTGTGCCACCAGCACCAGCACTAATCGTCAGTACAGCACCTTCGGCATCATAGAGGCCGGAAAGTAACTGTTGTAATTCCCACTGATCCAGGTCACGATTCAGTTTAGTGATGGTAGATTCCGCTTCTTGGAGTAGCGCCTCATCAGTTTCTAACTCCAGCAATTCAACAACTGCCCTAGTATCTTCTAAATTGGCGTGCCAGCGATCGTATTGTTCGAGGTGGGCTTTCAGGTCGTTGAGTTCTTGTAGGGTTTCTTGGGCTTCGGTTTGGTTATCCCAAAATTCTGGTTGGGCAGATATTTTTTCGAGGTCTTGAATTTTGGCTGTCAGTGCAGGTACGTCAAAGATAGTCCTGGGTTTTACCCAGGCGGCCAGACAATGTTTCGATTTCGCGTTTGAGTTCTAGGACATCCATAATAGTTGCTGAATGATAGATAGAGCGCTTTGGATTGGAAAATTGCTCTTTATTCTACTTATGTTTCTTGATTTTAGCTGTAGTTGGGCAAATTTTTTCTGTACTACTTATATAAGTTACAAAAATTACTCGGAATTATCAAGCGCTTCTTGGGTCACTGAAGTAGTGTGATTTAGCTGTTGCAGATAAGCTTTGATAAACAAATCAATTTTACCGTTCAAAACCTCTACCGCAGCAGGTGTTTCTACATTGGTGCGTAAATCTTTTACCTTGGTGTAAGGATGCAAGATATATTCGCGGATGAGGTTGTTGGATAGAGATTTTATCAGCCGGGGTTGAATTTTGTCAACCTGGACACCTTGGGCTAGTGCAATCGCAAACAGTTTACTCTTGAGAAAAGCTAAGGCTTTCTCTTTGTTTCCCATCAGACTGCGCTCTTGGTCGCAAAATACACTAATGCCGGTAAGAATGTGAACTATCTTTACCCATATTTGTGGACGGTTGACATTCCCCCGATGAAGAGGCCAAGTAATTTCCAAATCCTTCTCTGGAATCTCCCAGTCAACGGACTCATCCAATATTGGGATAACTTCTACACTAGCTAAACTGATCCCCAAGCTGTTAGTTACATCGAAGGGCGATATCTCCTGTAGTTGATGTATGCCTGTTTCTGATTTGAGGTAGCCGTATGCATAACTTGCTGTAATTTCTAAAGTCGCATAATTAATTCCGGCTCGATTACCCTCAGAAATGGCTACTAAATCAAATTGGTAATTGTGGCTTTTTGCCCAACGCCAGTACATTTGCAGCAACATATATGCCCAGTATTGAGCATCTGCATTATTAACTTCAGAAATAATAGTGAGAAATGCACCTTTTTTGTCGTGGGGGTCAGACAATAATTGTTGTATTTCTGCTGTTTCGAGTTCTTGTTGGAGTTGGGTAAGGTTAGTTTGCGCCTCTTGCCACAATTGCTCATCAGCTGATAATTCCAATAATTCCAACGCAGCCTTGATATCTTCTAGAATCGAACACCAGCGCTGATATTGCTCATGCTTGTAGAATATGGAGTATTCAATTTCTTGAAGGACTTCATAAGCACGGGTTGGATTATTCCAAAAATCCGGTTGAGCAATTACTTGATCTAAATATTGAATTCTTGTAGTCAAATATTTGAGGTCAAAGACAGTCTTCGGCCTTACCCAAGATATTAGACAACTTTTCTACTTCGATTTTGATATTTAAGAATTCAAGCATAGTTTTGCTCACTTGAGGCTTAACTTATCTACATATTCTACTATTAAACAAATAAAAAACCCGTGGCTGCGGAAAATTTAACCACGGGTTTTACTTTATAAAACTTTACTTTTGTTAGTGCCTACCTACTTAATCGCGGCCATTAATGGCAATGAGTAACCGCAAGATAAAGACAAACAAGTTGATGTAAGTAAGGTACATCGACAAAGCAGCAGGTAGATATTGGTCATCGCTGTAAGTGCGGGGCAAGATGTAAAAATCGACAACAGAAACCCCAACAAATAAGAATACTCCTAAACCGGAGATGGCAATTTCTAACCAATTTGGCGTGTAAACACCAAACATGGCAAACCCAAATTGGGCAAGGCATACAACCACCAAGGCGATAACGCCAAGATTGATGGTTTTCGTCAAAGCCATGCCATCTTGTTCAGAGAGATTTGAACCAATTTGACGGGCGAAAATAAAAGTAACGCCACAACCAAGGGCAGCCAACCCAATACCTTGAATGCCAACACCTTGGGATCTCAAAGCGACAAATACCAAGCCACTGAGAGTATATCCAGACAAGAGGCTGTAGGTTGCCAACAGGGGTAGTGCAAGACCCTTATTACCTTTTTGGGCAACATTTTGGGCAACAAAGAACAAAATTAACTCCAAAATCACCGCACCAATGAAGGTGGGAAAGAAGATTCCGGGGTTAGTACGGATAACTCCCAAACCGCCGTAGGTTCCTAATGCCGTTAGCACCAATCCACCACCGACATAGGGGAGGGCGTTGGCGATTACGTTTGGGCCAACGAGGGCGTGAGATTTAGCTTCACGGATAGCTTCACGAAAATTACTCGTATTGCTCATATTGAAAAACTGTTTTTTAGGAAAATGTTCTGCCTATTTCTATTCTTACAAAGATTTAAGGCAAGAAACCAGTAAGGGGTTACGTAAGGTAGGAGACAACTAAACAAAAAAGATTATCCAAGATTGAAATTTTTATCTCAAAAACAAACATAACCTGCAACAGTGAGCGGAATAAAATCATGCGTACAAATACTGAATTATGGAGTGCGACCCCTCACAAGTTCAGTGAAACGACGATGGCTTATTCTGCCCTAACTAAGGAAAATAATGACAGCTTAAAAGAAAATATACGCAACTCCATTTTTCCAGGAATAGGAGTTACAACAAAGGAATGTATATGGCAGCAAGTGAGTCCTCTTTACGAACTGATGGTATAGAATTATTACACTTGTACCACCAGAATCCTTCTATTAAACTTCGTAATAAACTTGTACAGTTACATACTGGCTTAGTGCGGAAGATGGCTCATAAATTTAGCCATCAATGTAATGAACCTTATGAAGATTTAGAACAAATCGGTTATTTTGGTTTGATTAGGGCAATTGAGCGTTTCGACCCTAGCCAAGGATACGCTTTTAGTTCCTTTGCAGTGCCATATATTCGCGGTGAGATGCTGCACTTTTTGCGCGATCGCAGTACTCTATTAAAAATTCCCCGTCGTTGGCAAGAATTATATAATGAAGGGCAAAAGATTCGCAAGGACTTGGCAATGTCTTTAGGTCGCCAGCCCAAGGATGCTGAAATTGCTAAGGAACTCCGGGTATCTGTGCAAGAATGGCAAGAAACCAAGTTAGCTGCTCAAAACCGGATGCCTTTGAGTTTAGACGCAACCGCAGTTAACTATGTTGATTGCCAAATAACCTTGGGTGAGGCACTTCCTTGTCCTCGTTCTCATGTGCTTCTGCAACAAGAAGAAGAACGCCAACAACTCCAGGGTGCAATCAATATGTTGGAAGAAAAGCCCCGCATGGCAGTTGAGATGGTCTTTCTGAAAGAACTTTCTCGCAAAGATGCGGCTAAAAACATTGGTACTAGTCCAATGACGGTAACGCGCTATCTGCAAAAGGGAATCCAAGATTTGATTTGCTATTTACAACCCCAGGTAATGCCCACTGGTTCGTAGTCGTGCTAAGTCAAAAATCCAATGACAAATGACAAATGACAAATGACTAATTATCGAGATTTTAAATCAGCGATCGCACCTTTGGTCATAGCAGCAATAGCTTGATCTGTGGCTTTTGGCAAATGATAATATTTACCGCCTGCTGTTTGCGATAATTCTTTAGCAAAGCCTGTAGACACAAATTTACTTTCGGTATCAATTACTAATAGTTGCATCCCCAAAGCCCGGATTCTGGCAGCAATTTCTAATAATTCTCCTTTGATATCTGGCTTTTCTCCTGGTTCTAGCTGTTCACCCAAAGAACGCGCTAAGGGAATATTACCCCGCCCATCAGTGATTGCTACAAGGACAACTTGCCCAATATCTCCACTCATCTGAGCATTTAAGCCGACGCGCACAGCTTGAGTTAAACCATGCGCTAAGGGCGAACCCCCACCACAGGGCAACCTTTCTAAGCGGTTACGCGCCAAAGCAATAGAACGTGTTGGAGGCAATAATACCTCTGCCTGTTCTCCCCGGAAGGGAATCAATGCTATTTGGTCGCGGTTTTGATAAGCTTCTGTTAACAGTTGCATCACCGCACCTTTAGCCGATTGCATTCGATTCAAGGCCATTGAGCCAGAAGCATCTACCACAAATACTACCAGCGCCCCCGCTTTGCGTACCAGGCGTTTCGAGCGAATATCAGGCTGTTCTACAATAACTTTTCTATTTGGTTGTCTTTCTCTTCGGGCTTTTTGATAAGGAGCAGCTGCTCTCAGCGTCGCATCTACTGCAATGCGTCGCGCTTTCCCCTTGGGCAACATCGGCTTAATGTAGCGTCCCCTGTCATCAGAAAAGATGACACTGCGACTACCAGATTTACCTTGCCGCTTTGCCATTTGAGTAAAATACAGCACGTTGTCATCAAGGATTACCCCTTCGGGATCAAAAATGAATTCTTCCGGGATGCTAGGGGGTTCTTGTTCTTCCTGTTCTTCTTGTTCTTCCTGTTCTTCTTGTTCTTCTTCAGATTCGTCCTGGGGTTCTTCTTGATTCTGTTGCGGTGGGGGTGGCGGAGGTGGTGGTGCTTGTTGTTCTGGTGGTGGTGTCTGCACAACTGTGGCGCGTGGTACAATCACCAATTCCACCGCACGACGCAAATCTTCGGCATTAACTGTTGTTCGTCCATCCATTGCCGCCGCAGCTTTGGCAACCCGCGTGGCGAATAACTCGGCGCGATGTCCCTGAACTCCGCCGCGAATCGCTTCATCCACTAAATAGGCAATTTGTTCATGGGTGATGATGACTTCTTTCAACCATTCCCGTGCCAAGATGATTTGGGTTTTGAGGGAGTCTAAGTCTTCGTTGTATTGTTTGAGGAAGTCTTGGGGAGATTTAGAATAAGCGATCGCAACTTCAACTGCTTCTACTCTTTGATCTAAGCCGAGTACACCGTCAGCAGAAAGTGCGATCGCAATTCTATCTAACAAATGCTCCCGTAATCCGCCTTCTTCGGGATTGTAGGTGGCAATAAATAAAGATTTGCACGGATGCTGAAAACTAATCCCTTCCCGTTCTATCTGGTTGCGTCCCTCAGATAATACTGTTAGAAGCTGATTTGATATTTGGTCATCTAATAAATTAATTTCATCTACGTACAGTACACCCCGGTTTGCTGTAGCGAGTAATCCCGGCTGAAAAATGGTGTCACCTTGTTTTACCGACTTTTCCACATCTACTGAACCTAATAGTCGGTCTTCGGTGATACCTAGAGGAATTTGTAAAAAAGGCGCGGGGATGATTTGGACTGGAACATCTTGAATGTCTTTGTCTGCATACTCCGCCAAAAGTTGATCGTCCCATTCTTCGGGGTGGTTGGGGTCGCAATTGCTGATTGAGCCTTTGACAACTTCAATCGGCGGTAGTAGAGCGTGGATAGCACGAGCCATCACAGATTTTGCCGTACCGCGACGACCTGCGATCGCCACTCCTCCCAAACCAGGATCAACTGCGGCTAACAGCAACGCTAATTTAATTGCTTCTTGACCGACTACGGCACTCAAAGGAAAGGCAGTGATGCTGGGATTGATAGTAGGCGCGGACATTGTTTGCTGTTCATAGCGAGTCTTGGCCTTTAGCATACCAATTTCTGGCACATTTAAAATAAGTATTATGGCAATGAGAGAAAGGTAAGGTTATGAGTATTGCTCAGGCTAAACGCTTCACACTAGATGAATACCACAGGCTTGGAGAATTGGGCTTTTTTCATGAAGATGACCACATTGAATTAATCAACGGGGAAATTATTGAGATGGCATCCAAAGGTAAAGCTCATGAAACTTGTTTAAGAAAACTGTGGAAAGAACTCCCCAAAATCCTGGGAGACAAGGCTACTTTGCAATCTCAAGCTCCCATTACTTTACCACCTAAAAGCGAACCTGAACCGGATTTTGCAATTGTTCAAAACCGTTCTGATGATTATCTGTCGGCTCACCCTAAAGCGGCTGATGTGTTATTGGTGATGGAGGTTTCAGATTCTTCTTTAGCTTATGACCAAGATGTGAAAATACCTCTCTATGCTAAAGCGGGTATTACTGATTATTGGATATTCAATTTATTCGATAATTATTTGGAAGCTTACAGTGAACCATATCAGGATAATCAAGGCAGATATGGTTATTCAAGTAAGCGAATTTTCTTGTCAAATCAGGTAATAAATTTTCCCTGCTTTCCTGATTTATCTCTTGATTTAGCTAGGGTGTTTCCGCCAAAGCTAAATTTTTAAACTTTGTTATAGAATTAATTCATAAGACAAAAGAGTAAGTTTTATGGCTTATAGTGATTTTAAACTTATTGAAGTTATTGATTCTTTTGAATTAGTTATCAACGAGTCATCTGGACTATTCGCAAATGTGCAAGAGCATGAATGTAGTGATTTATTATCTACTATTCTTAAGGAAAATATTGATTTAGCAGTAGCGATAAGTACAGAAAAGGCTCGGAGTGAAATGATAATTAGTCCAATTTTATTAGAAATTAGACGTAAATTTAATTATGAAATAAGCTTTTTTTCTGGAGTTGATTTTAGTGTTGATAGTCAACGAGGACTAAATGGCCTTTGTGATTTTATTTTGAGTCTTTCTACGGAGCAGTTACTTGTGCGTAGCCCAGTGATTGTTTTAGTAGAAAGTAAAAATGAGAATTTGAGGTCTGGTTTAGCCCAATGTATTGCCGAAATGGTAGCGGCTCAGTTATTTAACGAGAGAGGTGGAAATCAAATCAAAGCGATATATGGTGCTGTTACTATCGGTACGATATGGCAATTTATGAAACTTGAAGGTAATGTAGTTTCGATTTATTTGAGTGAATATTATATTAAGGATATTAAAAAAATTTTAGGTATTTTGTATGATGCGATCGCGCAAAGTAAACTGTAAATTATTTATTAGCTAAAATATTATTTAAATAAATTATAATTTTGAGACAATACCATAGATAATTTTTAAACTTGATGGATGTTAGGTGAGGTCTTCCGACAAGTCGCTACGCGTCTGCGCTTTTACTAAAAGTTTTTTCATGTCTAAACTTGTAACAGTTTGGCAACAGTTAATTTCCACAACAAAACACAAGATAAAAATGCACAAAGTTCTAATATTCCATAATGAAAAACTTCTGCGCCGTGCGCTTACCCACCGTTCTTATGTCCATGAAAACCCCGGAGAAGGTGAACATAATGAACGTCTAGAGTTTCTCGGTGATGCTTTGCTGAATTTCTTAAGTGGCGAGTATCTATATAAGTGTCACCCAGAAATGGGAGAAGATGAATTAACCCGGCGGCGTTCGGGGCTGGTAGATGAAAAGCAATTGGCAAAGTTCGCAAAGGAGGTAGGTTTAGACTTTAGAATGCGGTTAGGAAAAGGCGCTATTCGAGACGGAGGCTTCCAAAATCCTAATTTGATCAGTAGCACCTTTGAAGCTGTCCTTGGTGCTTACTATTTAGATAATGATTCTAATATTGAAGCAGTTCGCGCAATTATACAACCGCTATTTGATTCTGTAGATTCTAAGCATATAGTTGTGTCTCGTTCTAATGTAGACTCAAAAAATCGCTTTCAAGAATGGGTACAACGCAACGTTACTCCAAATCCTCCCAAATATTTTACAGAACAAATAGGAGGGCCTTCTCACGCGCCAGAATTCATAGCAAAAGTATTGGTAGATGAAAAAATTTACGGCGAAGGTAAGGGACGCAATAAGAAAGACGCAGAAAAAGCTGCTGCTGAAGATGCGCTAGATAAGTTGAAAAAACAAGGATTGTTATAGAGATAATTTTTATCTTATTTTAATGAACGTACTTTAATAGAAACTGAGAATCTAAAGTTAGTTGTTTTTAATCCAGAAACTGAGAGGATTATCCAATGGATACCTTAGATAATTATCGACGCATGATTAAAGAGGTATTAGTACCTTACACACAAATTCCTTATTCCCATGCAGCTATTGAATGTAAAGCAGTCTTTGATAGTGAAAATGACACCTATTTACTGATAACTCTAGGCTGGGATGGTGTCAAGCGAATTCACGGTTGCTTAGTTCATATTGACATTATTGATGGCAAAATCTGGGTACAACGAGATGACACAGAAGATGGTGTGACTTACGAATTACTAACAGCAGGAATTCCTAAAAATAAAATTGTTTTAGGATTTCACCCGCAAAATGTCAGGCCACATACGGGATATGCAGTTTCATAAATTTTAAAATATACTATAAACTTTCTCATATCTTGACTTCTAAGGGCAAAATTACAGTGAAGGTAGAACCAACGCCCACTTCAGAGACTAGCTTAATTTCACCTTCGAGTAGTTTTACTAAGCGAGATACTATTGCTAATCCCAATCCTGTACTATCAGGCAGATAGGGGCGATCGCTAAAACTGACGCGAAAGTAAGGTTCAAATATCTGGGCTTGGTTTTCTGGTGCAATGCCAATTCCACTATCAGAAACTGCGATCGCCCATCTTTGATTCTCCAACACCTGACACATTATAATAACAGTCCCCGACTCTGTATAACGAATCGCATTACTAATAAGATTTGTGACAATTTGTTGGCACTGAAAAGGATCTGTGATTAAGTCTTTGGGAGCGCGATCGCAATCTACTACGACTTTTAAATTTTTAACACCTGCTAAAGGTTGCAACATTTCACAGACATTATTGATTAATTCTTGCACATCGGTGGGTGCTAGGTGGAGTTTTATCTGCCCTGCCTCATACCGCGAAAGTTCTAATACATCGTCGATCAGGTGGAGTAATTGTCTACCATTGCGTAGTACCCGCTCAATATGTTCGAGATTGGCAGAAGTGTCTTTTATCTCAGTCTTTCGTCGTTGTTGGCGTAAAAAAAGATCCGAGTAACCAATAATGGAAGTTAGGGGATGTTTCAATTCGTGGGCTAGTTGTGAAACATACTCTTGATTGGCGCTAATCAAGCGCGTGAGTTCATCATTATGGAGTGTTAGTGATGCCTGCAACTGCTGTAATTCTCGCAACCGCTCCTCAACATAACTTTTGAAACAGCGAGCGATCGCTTCGTCTATGATAGCGTCAATCAAACGCATAGAACGAATTATCTCTACAGGTGTTCCCCCCAATAAATCTGGTTGTAGAGCATCAAATATTACTGTTCGCAGCAGATGATATTCTCTAGCAATTTCTGCTGAATCAAAGCCTTGTTCCGCTCGAATAGCTCCATGCTGAAAACTGGCAGTAACTATTGACTGAATATCATTATCCTGAGATTTTGAAAGCACTGTCACCATTGCTTTCAAAACATCAGGGATGTGATCCTTGACTGCTGTGTAAGATACGTCATCAGCACTTTCAATCCGTCTATCCCGGAGAACTGCTAGAATCCATTTATCGATGATGTTGTCCCTTTTTTCAGCCAGTACTTGACTAAAATCCATTATGTTTAATATCAGCTAGAAGATAGATGAGTAAACTTCCATATCCAATTAGTTTAGCGAGTACAGCGCGTATCTACCACATTAACCGATTTTCTTCACCTACCAAAAGAAATATATTATACATACTATTTTGTTTGCTGATTAATTAACCGGATATAAAATTTTTTCAGCATAATCTATTTTGGATTAAAAAATATTAATCAAGCAAATAACATTCTTGATAGTTGGCTCGACTAGATTATTTAGCGGTCTGTGCAAGGAGTTGACCACAACACAACTAAAATAATAAGTTTTATTTACTACAAATAATTAAAACTAAACACTTAATATTAGTATTAAAATTAACAATAATTATCATAAGATAGATGGATTTTACTGAGGATCGATGGTATATTGTGCATAATTTAGTATCCATATAGAGTAAGTCAGCCTAATCCAGCGTGTCACAGTGCATAACGCTGGAGCGGAGGAACCAAATTGTGGGGCGTATCTCATAGAAAGTCAGAAGTTAGAAGTTACTAATATTTAACTCATAACTCATAACTCATAACTCATAACTTTCTTGTGAAGGGCATCTCTCAGCCCTAGCCCGTCAGCTAACTTCGTAGGCATTGAGAGGAGACTGAAGAGACGACATTTTTATAATGTTCCGATCTCATCGGTGTCCAAGGCTGGTACTGCTCGGATTCTTTGTACCTGCACTTAAATCTGTTGAGGTCGTAAATGATATTTCAATTAAATTTGGCCGCGATCGCAGCGATCGCCGGACAAGCTGCTTGGAAAAAAACAAAACCTGTTATCCTCAAAGATGTCTTCATTCTACCTGTGTTAGGGTTTTTGGGAATAATTGTGTTGTGGTGGATTATTGCACTTGCCAACCATGAATTGATGCCCACCCCACCAGAAGCGTTCATTGCTAATTTAGACTACATCTTAAATCCCTTCTACCAGCGAGGCCCAGGTAACTTGGGAATTGGTTGGCTGTTGATTGCAAGTCTGCGAAGGGTATTAATAGGCTTTTTGTTAGGTGCGCTAGTGGCGATTCCTTTGGGGTTTTTAATTGGCATGTCTAGACCGGCAATGCTAGCACTCAATCCGATCATTCAAATTTTTAAACCTGTATCGCCCTTAGCTTGGCTACCCATCGCCTTAGCAATTTTCAATTTAGCAGAACCTTCCGCGATTTTTGTCATCTTTATTACCTCCTTGTGGCCGACAATTATTAATACCGCATTAGGAGTTTCTAGCGTTCCCAAAGATTATTTAGATGTTGCACGAGTGCTAGAAATGCCGCGTTGGCGACGGATTACAAAAATAATTTGGCCTGCAAGTTTGCCGTATATTTTTACAGGTTTGCGAATTAGTTTAGGGATAGCTTGGCTAGTAATTGTTGCCGTAGAAATGCTCACAGGCGGTATTGGTATCGGCTTTTTTGTCTGGGATGAATGGAGTCGTTTAAACCTGAGTTCAGTCTTTTTAGCTGTATTTATAATTGGCTTAACTGGGTTAATCCTAGATTACGGCGTGGGCAAAATCCAAGAATTAGTAACCCATCGCCCTAAAACTTCCAACTAACAAAATTTGGCTGCTATCAAAACAGCAGACACTCTGCGCCTGAAGCCTGAGTAATTAATCACCAATGGAGCTACAAAAATGGGTGATATTAACTGGACTCGACGAGATATTATCAAGGGAATAGGAGCAACAACGGCGGGAATAGCACTATCTTCTTGTGCGATTTCAGGAGATAGATCCGCCAAAGGACTAACTCCAGAAGCCTTAGCTGTACAACCAGTAGTTAGATCCCAAGACCTAGAAAAAGCCGATATTACAGTTGGTTACGTTCCTGTTAATGATTGTGCGCCATTTGCGATCGCCTGGAAAAAAGGCTTCTTCCGCAAATATGGTTTGAACGTCACACTCAACCGCGAAGCCAGTTGGGCTACCTCCCGCGACGGTTTAATTTTTGGTCGCCTGGATGCTTCACCCGTAGTATCTGGTGCTGTCACCAACGCCAGAATTGGTGCTGAAGGCGCACGCCACGCCCCCTTATGTGCAGCGATGACCATTCACCGCCACGGTAACGCCATGACAATGAACAAAGCCATGTGGGACTTTGGTCTGCGTCCGTGGTACGAGTATCAAGAAAAATATGGCGATGGTGCTTTAGAAGCCTTTGGGCGCGATTTTAGAGGCTACTTTGACAAGCAGCCGCCAGAAAACAGAGTTTGGGCGGTAGTATTAAGTTCCGCCATTTATGAATACTTTGTCCGTTACTTATGCGCCGCCGCAGGTGTTGATCCGCTTAAAGAGTTTCGCGTTATCATCGTTCCGCCACCCCAAATGGTAACAAATGTGCGGATTGGTGCAATGCAAGCTTACATGGTTGCAGAACCTTGGAATACACGAGCAATAACAGGTAATGAAAACATCGGCTTTACCTTCGCACAAGGTAAAGAAGTCTGGTTGGGACACCCAGATCGGCTTTTGGGGGTGATGCAATCTTTCATTGACCAATATCCCAAAACCTATCGTTCCCTAGTCAAGGCGATGATTGAAGCCTGTCAATATTGCAGCAAAGCAGAAAACCGCCAAGAAGTAGCCGAACTGATTACAGACCGTTCCTTTACAGGTGCTAGACCCAAAAAGAAAAATGCCCCAATTACGAAATTCACAAGTCCGGGAATTCTCGGCAATTACAACTATGGCGGCTTTGACGGCAAAGACCGCACCATCAAAGCCGCTGACACCACGATTTTCTTCGATATTCCTGACAACCTTCCCAAACAGCTAGGAGAACACTCCACATTCTTATGGAGATCGAGAAGTATCTGGTTGATGACACAAGCCGCACGGTGGGGACAAATTAAGAAATTCCCCAAAAATGCCGAGAAACTAGCCGAACTTGGCTGGCGAACAGATTTATATCGGGAGATAGCATCTGAAATGGGCATCAAATGTCCCAAGGATGATTACAAGGTCGAACCACCAGAAGTATTTATAGATAAGAAAGGCTTCGACCCCAGCGATCCTGTAGGCTATTTGAATAGTTTTGCCATCAGGGCTAATGCTCCCACTAACTTTTTCATGTCTTAAATCCCTGCCAATTTTGGATTTTGGATTTTGAATTTTGGTTCCTTGGTTTATGCTCTGCCTCAGCAGCCCAGCATCCTTTTGATCGGGAACAATCTAAAATTGCAAATCTAAAATCCAAAATTGATTGACTAAATTATTCCCGGAGCATTTTGATGATGGAGTATACCCCATTACCTATTAATACCCAGACCGAAGTTCTACCCCGCCCTGGATTTTTAGAAATTGAAAATTTAGTCAAGTCTTATCCGACACCTGATAAAGAAAACTTTGTCGTTTTAGATGGAGTTAATCTGACGATTGGTGAAGATGAATATATTTCTGTAATTGGTCACTCTGGTTGTGGGAAATCAACTCTACTAAAGATAGTAGCTGGTTTAGAAAAAGCCACTTCCGGCTCAGTCAGGCTAGATGGACAAGAAATTCGTCAGCCAGGAGCCGAGCGGATGATGGTATTTCAGAACTATTCGTTGTTACCTTGGTTAACAGTGCGAGAAAATATCCGTTTAGCCGTGGATGAAGTGTTAAAAAATGCTAATCGTGCCGAGAAAATTAGCATTGTAAATCAACACTTGGCAATGGTAAACTTGACGGCAGCGGCTGACAAATATCCTGATGAAATCTCTGGAGGGATGAAACAACGAGTAGGTATTGCCAGAGCTTTAGCAATTCGTCCGAAAATGTTGCTGATGGATGAACCTTTTGGGGCGCTAGATGCACTAACTCGTGGCAAATTGCAGCGCCAGGTATTGGATATTTGGGAAAATAATCGTCAGGCAGTGATGATGATTACCCACGATGTAGACGAAGCAATTTATATGTCCGATCGCATCGTCTTGATGACCAATGGCCCAGCTGCTAGTATAGGAGAGATATTAGAAGTTCCTTTTGAACATCCACGAGATCGCGCGGCCATGCGAAACTCAAAAGAATATTTTGAACTTCGCAACCACGCTCTAAATTTCCTCGATCGATATTTTGCCCAAGACGAGTAAATTAGATTATCATTTTTTCTAGTGGGTAGCCTAATTCAAATTCATGAAAGCTGCATTTGGAACGGAGGAACCATATTGTGGGGCGTATCTTGCAGAGAGCGGCAATTTCAGAGTAAAAAGTAAAGAATAATTAATCTTTAACTCAGCACTCACCACTCCTAAGAGAGAGACACCTTCCAGTCTTAGCCCGTCAGCTAACTCCGTAGGCAATGGAAGGAACCCCCAACACTTTGGCTGTAATACAGTTATTATTGGGGTTTCCTTGATTGATTTAAGATTTTTAATTTTGGTTATCGTCACTCAATCTAAAATCCAAAATCGTTCGACTGAGCGTAGCCGAAGTCCAAAATCTCAAATTGATCGCCCTGCTTCTCATTGTTAACTCATTTAATTGGGAGAAGTAAAACTGTGCAAATTAAGCCAATGTTAGCACGTCTGCAAAGTGCCACAGGCCGAGATGACTTAATTGAACAAATGGTACTATTGCCAGAACCAAAAAAACCTTTTTCTAAAAAACCTCAAAAAACAAAAGCAGTTAATTTAATCGTTGCTTATGACGCATCTCCTAACAGTCATACGGCACTAGATATTGCCTTCTGGATTGCCCATCAAACGCGTTTAGCTACTAATGCAGAAGTCACAGTTCAAGCCGTTTATGTGCTAGAAGACAATTCAAAAAGCCAGTATTCAAATGTCTTGAGCTTACCAATACAACAGCCTGCATTTGAGTGCCAAATCAGTCAAATATCAAAGTCTGCCACACAGGTATTAACTCACCCCAAATTGCAGACAGTGGTAACTCCCCTACAACTTGCAGATATAATTCTCTGGCAAGCCCGAAGTCTGGCTGAAGAATGGCAAGGTTGCTTCAAATCTCATTTACGGTTTGGCTGCATTTCTAGAGAACTTCAAAAAGTTGTTGAATCAGAAGCTGCTGATATTCTGTTTCTGGGTTGCAACTCTGTTAATCATCCAATGATTGAGGCACTAGGTTCTAATTTCCCCTGCGCTGTTTTGGGTATTCCCAGTTGTATTGATGAATAATCACTGTTAAGAATTTCAGTGATTTTTATCCGATTGCAATCATAGATAAGTCACCTATAACTGGGTGGCTTTTTTTGCTACTAAATAGGTAGACGTAATTAAGATCAAACCTCACCCTCAATCCCTCTCCGATATTTTGGAGAGGGAAGCCGGAATTAAGGAGAGGGAAGCCGGAATTAAGGAGAGGGAAGCCGGAGGTAGGGCGAGGTTTTATATTTAATTTGACCCATTTACTTATCAAAGGAGGAGCCACTGCAACGCAGTGGCTCCTCCTAACTTTTTAGCTATTGCTGCTAATAACTAATGATGTGTAGCACGTCACGCAGAACGCTATAACCAGCTAAATCCCACAATAAATAGGCTAGAAAACCAATTGCTGCCAAGCGACCATTCCAAATTTCGGCTTGAGGTGTCCAGCCAAACAGAAATTCATTGCGATCGCGCCCGTTGTATTCTACTGCAACAGGTGGTAAATCTGTAGATGGACGATTTCCTTGAGTTGCCATTTTTTTTCTCCGATATCTAGTAAACTGTTTTACAAATCAACTTGCATAAGCTGGGCGGGCTTTCCTGCCCACCCCACAAGAGTTATATTTAACTCGATTGTGCAAATTTCAAATGTTTAATGTTCTAGTAGCCAACTATGCGTAAAACGTCACGCAGAACACTATAACCAGCTAAATCCCAAAGTAAATAGGCTAGAAAACCAATTGCTGCAAAGCGACCATTCCAAATTTCGGCTTGGGGAGTCCAGCCAAAGAGAAATTCATTGCGATCGCGCCCGTTGTATTCTACTGCAACAGGTGGTAAATCTGTAGATGGACGAGTCTCTTGAGTTGCCATTTTTTTTCTCCGATATCTAGTAATGTTTCAAGTGTTTAATCTTCTAATAGCCAACTAAGCCCAAAACGTCACGAACAACGCTATAGCCAGCTAAATCCCCAAATAAATAGGCAAAAAAGCCAATCATTGCAAAATGACCGTTCCGAATTTCGGCTTGAGGAGTCTAGCCAAACAGAATTTAATTGCGATATTTGCGATTCCATTCTGTTGGAAATAGTGGCAAATCTCTAGAATAACGAGTTGCCATTTTTTTATCCTCAACGATTCATTTGTTAACTTTAATGTAACTGTTTGTAACTAGACTTATTTCTGTCTCTGGGTACAAACCACAACCACTTCTTCTGGACGATTATTAGAAAGGTATTTTTTTAGACAAATCCACCTTGAGAGGGTGACCAAAAACCAATATGTAAATAAATGTAAAGAAGTTAGAAAAAATTACAATTCAAATAGAATCAATCGCTACAAATAAGCAATTAAAAAGTAAAAATTAGCTATACATGATTAAGATAAGGTGGTAATTTAATTAAGATTCTCACCGAGAGATAAAAAAAGTTATATCTTTCGCTGGATACACTTTTCAATCTTTAGAGAGATGCTTTAAATAACCAAATTCCACGATTCTGAGCTAATGATTTAGGTATTGCCATACGTACAAACATAGATAAATACTAAGAGTTGCTTCTCAAGAAAATCTTAATTCCCCAAATTTAAACCTTAGAAGAAGGAAATACAATGTTCCAAAGTACGGAAATCATGCTGGGACTCTATAAACCACTATTGTGGGTAGCACAGACTGGATCGCATTTAGATACCTCAAACGTCACGCGAGCACAGGCATCGGCTCTCATTTCCGGGCCGCACTTTTTTGTGGCTTTAATCTCCGGCGTGATTTTAGCCTTTGCTTTTCAATTAGTTCTAACTAATCTTTCCCTTGCAGCCGGTATTTCCTACCTGGGGCAGTCATCTGACTCGGATTCAAATAGTGGGGATAGTGGGGAAGCCGGAAGTTTGGGCGGTAACATTCGCAAAATTGGCACAGCAGTAGGGATTTGGACATTAGTCACTGTGACGATCGCCTTATTAATTGCCTGTTTTCTGGCAGTAAAATTGAGCCAGGAAATCTTTAGCCCAGGATTGGGAGCGATTCTCGGCTTGGTGATTTGGGGCGCTTACTTTTTACTCCTCGTCTGGGTAAGTTCCACCACCGTGGGTTCCTTAATTGGTTCAGTCGTCAATACGGCAACTTCCGGTTTTCAGGCGATTATGGGGACAGCCACAGCCGCACTGGGCGCAAAAGCTATCAATAACCAAGTTGTCGCAACAGCTGAAGCCGCCGCCGCCGCCGTCCGCCGGGAACTAGGAAGCGCCATTGACCCTACAAGTATCCGTGAGAATATAGAAGATTACTTAGACAAGTTGCGTCCTCCAGAGCTAGATTTGTCAAAGATTCGGAGTGACTTTGAAAATTTACTCAACGATCCACAATTAAAAGCGATCGCAGGGACTCCAGATATTCGCAACATCGACCGCGAAAAGTTTATCGAGTTAGTCAGCAGTCGCACCGACCTTTCCAAAAAAGACGTTAGCCGGATTGCTGATACCTTGTATAAAGTTTGGCAACAGTTATTGAGCCAGCAATCACCCACCGAAGACCGCCTGGGTGAGTTAATGGATTATCTCAAATCACTTCCAGCAGGACAAAACAAAACAGATGAACTCAATGCCAAACTGGATCGGTTATTAGCAGAAAAGGGTGGTTCCAAAGAAGGTGACCAAAACCAAAAGGCAGCCCAAGGGCCAGTGCAAAGTACAATCCAGCAAGCACTATCGGCTTTAACCGCCACTGTGATGGGACGGGCAGATTTGCCTGATTTGGATGTGGAAAAAATCTTGCGTAGTCTCACCACCGCCAAAGATAAAGTCAGCCAACAAGCAGATAAGCTAGGTTTGCCAACACCATCACAACCCTATAGCCCAATTCGGGCTGATGTCGAAAACTACCTGCATAACACTTATGCTTGGCAAATGAGCCAGGAAAAAATCGCCCAGGAATTTCGTGATGTTCTCTACGACCCAGCAGCTGACCCAGGAATAGTCCGCAGGGAACTAGAACGACTATCGCGCAACGATTTCGCCAATATTTTGCAACAACGCGGACTGCTTACCCAAGCCCAAATTCAGCGCATTGCAGATCAGTTAGAAGCTGTCCGCCGCGATGTGCTAGTGATAGTTACAGGTATTGAAGAAAGAGAGATAGTCCAAGACTTGCAACGGGCTGTGGAAAGTTATCTGCTAGTTACTCCAAAAGCCGATTTGACAGCAGAAGGTATTGAGCAGAATTTCAAACCACTGGTGCAAGACCCAGATGCAGATTATGAAACCCTGACATTGCGACTAGCCCACCTCGATCGTCAGGAAATGCGGGCGATATTGCTGCAACGGAATGATGTCCAGCTATATGAAGTAGACAGCATTATCGAAGAGTTGGAAAAACAACGCGATCGCGTCTTGGTAGAATCCAAAGGATTAGCAGAACAGGCGCAATATCAAGCAGAAACCCTGTGGCTGAATGTAGAATCATATCTGCGTAATACAGGGAAATCAGAACTGAATCCTGATGCCATCCGTGCAGAGTTCAAAAAGCTACTAGAAGATCCCCAAGCTGGAATTAGCTCAATTCGGGCGCGGTTGTCTCGCTTTGACCGCGATACCTTGGTGCAATTGTTGAGTCAGCGCCAAGATTTGAGTGAAGATCAAGTTAATCAAACCATCAATGCTGCTGAGGAGTCGTGGTATAACATTCGCCACACACCCCAAGCTGTAGTAGATAAAGCCAAAGAGCAATACGACTCTGTTACTACCACGATCGCAGATTATCTGCGGAATACTGGTAAACAAGAATTGAACCCTGAAGGTATCGGGCGAGATTTGACCAAATTGTTTGAAAATCCTCAAGAGGGAGCCGTAGCACTGCGCCGTCGGTTGTCGCAGGTAGACCGAGATACACTAGTGAAGTTACTTAGTCAACGTAAAGACTTGAGCGAAGAACAAGTCAATGAAATCATTGATTCCACGCAAACTTCGATTCGTAACTTTGTGCGTGCGCCTCGTCGCCTAGCAACCCGCACACAGCAAAGAGCTGAAACATTCAAAGCTTATCTAGAAGAGTATCTCCGCCAAACTGGCAAGGAAGAACTTAATCCTGAAGGTATTAAACGCGACTTACAACTACTGTTACACGATCCGCGAGTTGGGGTAGAAACTTTTAGCGATCGCCTTTCCCATTTTGACCGTTCTACAATCATCGCCCTGCTGAAAATTCGGGAAGATATGTCCGATGAAGAAGCGGCGCGGATTGCCGATAGCATTGTATCCGTAAGGGATCAATTTGTAGAACAAGTGCGGAATATCCAACGAGGCATTCAAGATGCAATTGACGGCGTTTTTGGCCGCATTCGTAACTATCTCAACTCCTTGGATCGCCCGGAACTTAACTATGATAGTATCAAGCGCGATGTCCGCACATTTTTTGACGATCCGCAAGCGGGATTTGATGCCCTGCGCGATCGCCTCTCCTCTTTCGACCGTGATACCCTAGTGGCTATAATGAGTTCGCGTGAGGACATCTCTGAGGAAGATGCCAACCGGATCATTGACCAAATTGAACGGGCCCGCAACACAGTATTACAACGTGCAGAACGCATACAGCATGAAGCCCAACGCCGCCTAGAACAGGTGAAACATCAAGCACAGCGTCAAGCGGAAGAAACCCGCAAAGCCGCAGCAACAGCAGCTTGGTGGCTGTTTGCCACAGCATCCGTATCTGCGGTTTTCTCTGCATTAGGAGGAGTCATCGCTGTAGTTACGCAGTAGTTTAACAAGTTTTCTCCGCTAACTTTTAAGCCTCCCATAGTAGGAGGCTTTTTTTTGTTTGGGTATCATACCATCTGACAATTCAGGTCATTGAGGGTTATTCAGGTTTAATAACTAATCAAGCGGACATGGTATAACTATGCCTTTCAATATAGTCATATAGGAATATCCTTTATTACTTTAATTTCAGCAATTAGATAGGTGGAGATAGATTTTTTTAATGCTTTAATATTATTAGATAATTTGCATTAGCCTATTCTCAATAGAGCGCCCCATAATTGCAAGCTCCTCGCTTCCTCTTAGGGGGTTGTGGGTGCAGTTCAGTTACCTACTCAACTGGAAGCATCCCGTCAGGTGTAAAAACCTTGATAGCCCTCATCCCCTAACCCCTCTCCCAAAAATGGGATTCGGGGAACTAGAATTCATGTCTCCCCTCTCCCAACTTTGGGAGAGGGGCTGGGGGTGAGGGAAAAGATTAGCACCACTCAACTGAGAACCGCTATAGTTGATCAAACCTTCCGTGACAGCAATGGCAAAATTGTTTTAAGTAGGTAGACGTAATTAAACATAAGAAAAACCTCACCCTCAATCCCTCTCCTTATTAAGGAGAGGGAAGCCGGAGGCAGGGTGAGGTTTTATATTTAATTTGACCCACTTACTTAGCTAAAATCCAAAATGTGAATAAAGTCATGCTGAAATTATGACTTTATTCCACTGTGTATTATTTTTTAGTATCTTAAACTGAGAGCAACACAGCAAATCAACTGTTTCGTGTAACAAACGAAACTTACTGGAAAACTGATAATTAAGAAGATTTGTTCATAAATCAATTTAATTAATATGAAAATCTATCAAAATTCTCGGCTTTTAAAAAAACTTCTAATAGTTCTACTTGGAATTAGTTTATTGACAGCGTGCGATTCCATTCAGGCTGAAGAAAAAAGTATAACTAAAGCAAAAATCTTGAATGGTGATAATTATGGAGAACTATATGACCAAGGAAAGTTACGCACTTACTATTTGTACACTCCAAAATCTTATAATCCAGACCGCCCAATGCCATTAGTTTTAGTGTTTCATGGAGATGATGGGAATGGTCGGTCTATCAGTAATGTGACTCGCTTCAATGAATTAGCAGATAAAAAAGGATTTATTGTTGTTTATCCAGATGGAATTGACCAAAAATGGAGCCTGAGAGGTAACACTCAAGGAAGGGTAGATGATGTTTCGTTTGTCAATGTTTTGATTAATCATCTTCAGCAGCAAATCAATATTGATAGCCATAAAATTTATGCCACCGGTTTTTCTAGAGGTGCCATACTTACCCAAGCACTGGCTTGTAAGTTACCTGATAAAATTTCTGGTTTTGCATCAGTAGCTGGTTCGCTCCCAGTTAGACTAAAATCTAATTGCCAGCCTCGAACTTCTATATCGATGTTAACGATCAACGGTACAAACGATCGCGATGTCCTTTATGAAGGAGACGATCGCACTCGACGAGGAGCGCTGCTTTCTATCTCAGATATGGTAGATTTTTGGCGATCGCACGATCAATGTACTTCATCAAATCAATCTCCTAACTTTTCTAAAGATAAAGTGAAAACCGCTATCTACACTGGTTGTAGTGGCAACTCAGAAGTATGGCAGCTAGCGGTAGTAAACGGCGGACATTTCTGGCCTGGTGGTTCCTCAACTGACAAAAGCCTAAATAAATTCAATGCAAAGCTGGGGCTAAACGCCAGTGAAACAATTTGGAACTTTTTTGAATCTCACAGTTCCTAAACCGAAACTTTGTTAAACACCATTTTGCTTAAACCACGCCAAAAGACGTTTCCAACCGTCCTTAGCATCTTTCTCGTGGTAGGAAGGGCGATAATCGGCAAAAAAAGCGTGGCCTGCATCGGGGTAAACGATGATTTCAGATTTGCTTTTCCGAGACGCAAGGCGAACGCGCATCTGCTCTATTGTATCAAGGGGAATACTTGTATCTTTCCCACCATAGAGTCCGAGAATGGGGACTGTCAGTTTTGATGCAATATCGATAGGATATTTGGGTTGAAGTTCGGTAGCATCGCCCACAAGTCGTCCATACCAAGCCACACCAGCCTTCACCTTGGGATTATGTGCGGCATATAACCAGGTAATGCGACCACCCCAGCAGAAGCCTGTAATTGCCAATTTATCAACATTACCTTTAGCTGATTTCACAGCCCAGTTTACGGTAGCATCAAGATCGGATAACACTTGGACATCTGGCACTTTGGCGACAATTGGGCGAATTTCGTCTATGCTGCTTAATTTCGAGACATCACCTTGACGGATAAATAATTCCGGTGCGATCGCTAAATACCCCAACCGAGCAAAGCGACGGGTGATATCCTGAATATGCTCGTGTACTCCAAAGATTTCCTGAATTACCAGAACAATTGGAAAATTTTCACCAGTCGCAGGTGCTGCTCTATAAGCAGGAATTTCGCCATCTTTAACAGGAATTTTCACCGCACCAGCTACCAACCCCTTAGCATCGGTGGTAATAACTCCGGCAGAAATGGGTTGCACTGCGAGGGCAAAACCTGTCGCCACGGTGGCTGTTGCAATAAATTTGCGGCGTGTTATTTCTTGCATCATCTCTACCTTGAAGAAAGCAAAAACTTAATTGTTGGTTAACCGTACAGTACTAAAATGTAAATACTACCGATCAGTTTACCGTGATATTAAGTGCCTTTGCTACATTTTCAGTAATATATATATAAAGAGCGATCGCCTTATTTTTCCCGATTTATCCAATTTTCACCACCAGCTAACTGACTGAGATAATCATCCATAATCGCTGGTAATTCCTTTGACGAATAAGTATATGTTAAAGCCAGTAAACTAATAGCTGTAGTCAATATCTGGCTTTTATCTAGCATTGCACACAACTGAGAGCGAGTAAATTTACCGTTCATTACTTCATCGCTAGCATCTGCGATCGCATCCTCAATTACTTCCTCTTCTATGAATTTTTCCCATTCATTTGAATTGATATAATAAGATGTTTGATTGTCTTTTAGATTGACTTCTTTAATTTCACGGATTGCATTGCGAATAGAAGCAGCCCAAGAATTTGTTAATCGTTTTTCTACTTGATTTTTAATCAAATGAATTAATAAAATTCTTAAAAACGATTTAATCTGCCGCAAAATTGCCTTTTTACTCATCCCCTCTAATTCATCTACAATTGCCAAGGCATCTGCATAACGTCCTTGCAAAATACTCTTTTTAAGGTCTATTAATTCCTGTGTCATTTTTTTACCGCCTACCTGCTTTCCAATCTTCGCCACCGACTAGCTGAGTTAAATTTTCAGCGACAACTGCGGGTAACTCCTTAGCTGAATAAGAATAAGTTAGCGCTAAAAACTTCAAAGCAGTCTGAATTATCTGGTTTATATCTAACATTTTAGCAAGTTGAAATTGATTATATACTCCATCCATTACTTCATCACTCGCATCTGCGATCGCATCCTCAATTACTTCCTCATTTATGAAATTCTCCCAATCATCTAAATTAATGTAGTAAGATGTTTTATTATCTTTGATATTTAGCTTTTTAATTTCTCGGATTGAATTACGAATAGAAGCCGCCCAAGAATTTGTTAATCGCTGTTCTAATTGGTTCTTAATCAAATGAATCAGCAAAATCCTTAAATAAGCTTGGATATTCCGCAGAATAGCTTGTTTACTCATGCCTTCTAATTCATCAACAATTGCCAAGGCATCTGCATAACGTCCTTCCAAAATACTCTTTTTGAGGTCTATTAGTTCCTGCGTCATTTTTTCACTTCCTACCTGCTTAAGTGCTATACAAGTAAGTGCGTCAAATTAAATAAAAAACCTCACTCTACCTCCAGCTTCCCTCTCCTTAATAAGGAGAGGGATTGAGGGTGAGGTTTATTATATTTAATTACGTCTACCTACTTAACAATTACCTATACTTTATTAATAGCAGGTTATCTTAGCTGCCATTAATAAAGCAGTATTGTTCACTTTTTAGCCTGTATCACTTGCAAACTACCACCTGCATATAAAGTTGGCTCATTCACATTAAATCCAGTCTCAGTTAACAATCCAGGCAAATCAGTTTTCAACAATTGCCAAGCTGTTTCAGTTTCAAACAACAACAAAAACACTGATACCCCAGGCCAAAATATCGGATTTGTAGGAGTATGAAAATCCACCAGTGTAAATATCCCTCCTGGCTTCAACACCCGATAAACTTCACTAATAATTTTTCGCAATTGCTCAGGCTGCATCTCGTGTAAAGCAACGCTGGTATGCACCACATCAAATAGATTATCTGCAAATGGCATCTTCTCGGCAAAAGCTTCGAGATAGACTGCTAATGGTACATTTTGCCGCGCCCGTTGCAAAGACTTGGGTGAGGCATCCAATCCTGTTACATTTTGTGATAATTTTACCAAAAATTGCGTTGTTTGGCCACTGCCGCAACATAAATCTAAAACCTGAGTATCTGAGTGAATTATTAAGCCTTGTAAAGCAAGTTGTCGAAAACGGGCTTCACCACCTACACTTAAGGCTGCTAAACGAGAGATACCATCATACAGCCACTGATAACGGTAACTCCAATCTCTTAAAATTGTTGCCATTGCATATTTCCTTGCTATTAAGCTTTATATTTAATAAAGATATATTGTTAACATTAGTAAAAAACCTGAAAAGATTGGGGGAAATTAACTGCTATGGGTCGTGTAGGCGTCTTATTACTCAATCTCGGTGGCCCCGATAAGCTAGAGGATGTGGGGCCCTTTTTGTACAACCTATTTTCCGATCCGGAAATTATTCGCCTACCATTTCGCTGGTTGCAAAAGCCCCTAGCCTGGTTTATTGCCTCACGCCGAACCAGAACATCTCAAGAGAATTATAAGCAAATCGGTGGTGGTTCTCCACTGCGGCGGATCACAGAAGCCCAAGGGGAAGCTTTAAAAAAACAGTTGGGTTATTTAGGACAAGAAGCCAAGATTTACGTCGGAATGCGTTATTGGAATCCCTATACAGAAGAGGCGATCGCACAGATTACTCAAGATAATATAGAACACCTGGTAATATTACCACTATATCCCCAGTTTTCTATCAGTACCAGTGGTTCTAGCTTCCGGCTTTTAGAAAAACTTTGGCAAGAAGACCCAAAGCTTCAACCCATTGATTACACCGTCATTCCTTCCTGGTACAAAGAACCAGGCTACCTGCAAGCAATGGCGGAACTCATAGCCCAAGAACTACAACAGTTTCCTAACCCGGATGAGGTTCATATCTTCTTCAGCGCTCACGGCGTTCCGAAAAGCTACGTTGAAGAGGCTGGCGACCCTTACCAGCAAGAAATTGAGGAATGTACTGCTCTAATTATGCAGACCCTCAATCGACCCAATGTCCACACCTTAGCTTACCAAAGTCGCGTCGGCCCAGTAGAATGGCTCCAACCTTATACTGAGGATGCCCTCAAAGAACTAGGTGCAAAGGGCGTGAAAGATTTGGTTGTCGTGCCTATCAGTTTTGTCTCAGAACACATCGAGACTCTGCAAGAAATTGATATTGAATATCGAGAAGTAGCAGAAGAAGCAGGAATTCATAATTTCCGCCGCGTACCTGCTCCTAATACCCATCCAGTATTTATTAATGCACTGGCAAAATTAGTCATTGATGCGCTGAGAAACCCCAGTTTCAAGCTTTCGCAAGCTGCCCAAATGAAAAAAATGGTGAAAATGTATCCACAAGAGCGTTGGGAATGGGGACTGACTACTAGTGCTGAAGTATGGAATGGTCGAATTGCCATGCTGGGCTTTATTGCATTAATCATCGAGTTGATTACCGGTCACGGATTCTTGCACATGATTGGGCTTTTGCAATAAAAAGTATTGGAGGAGAGTGGCAGGGAGATGAGGGAGATGAGGAGAGAAACAAAACTCCTCACTCTTAAGGCTGTCAACCGCACAAAATAAGTCCGTCGTGCAGCAAACAGAAGACAAGCTTGAATATCTTCTGGTTCTGAATCGGGAAAGTCTTCTAAAATTTCGCTAACCGTGACATTTTCCGCTAACATTTCTAAAATGTCACTAACTCTAATTCTCATACCTCGAATGCAAGGACGACCCCCACATTGACCCGGAATTTGCGTAATACGAGTCAATAATTCATTCATTGAGTTAATTAGTTATTTGACTAGCAAATAATATTTTACCATGTCACTAGTTTTGCACTTTTTTTAACTAGTTCCGTGGGTTTAAGTCCCCCGGTTCTAAAAATAAGCAAGTAATGCGATTGGGGACTGCGAATGCAAAGTTGCTCCTGTAGTGCGCTCCGCGCATCCTGCGGCGGGGGAAACCCCAAGACCGCACTTTGCGCTAAATCCCACGTTGTAATGCGAGTCCCAAATCGTCCCCACAAAAGCACTCTTCATTACAAAACAAAATTTACGTATGGCCTTTTGGGCCATGAAAACCGCGCAGCGTGCCGGAGGCTCTATTACGAATTACGTACAGCCCTTTGGGCATGAAAACCGCGGAGCGTGCCGGAGGCTCTATTACGAATTATTTAAATTCCTAGCTATTAACTCAGCATGAGCTAAACCATAGCTATCCGCTAACAGCACTTAGTACTCAGCACTTTTTTGCCCTATTCCCTATTCCCCTGTGATACCAGTCATACCACTGCTTGGCACTACGAACTGCAAACCAGAGCAATATTAAAGCAATTAATCCTCCTTGCCAGGGAGCGCCAAAGGCAAAAAGTACTAGAGCAACACATAAGGTATCTTGAAGAAAGACTGCCCACAACGGTAAGCCGCGTAACCGATAAAACCAACCAACTTGAACTAGCTGGAGTACTAAAGCTAACGAACCCCCAATACAGGCAATAATCCAGCTTGGCGTTGCTGTTGCATTGGCTACTGCTAACCCCATAATTGCCCCCACGATGGGAGACATGAATAATTGAACTAGTTGTAGTAATCTTTGCCCCCATAGCTTTTTTGAGCCTAATAATTCAACTAAAGACCAACAGATGAGGCAGGCTAATAATATTGGTGGAGAAATGTGAGATAAAATTGGAACTTGCGACCACAAGCTAGTACCTTGCAACAATCCAACGAGCAACAAAGGTGTAGCTATTCTCATTCCTGCCGCCGCCGAAGCTGAAAGTGTGGCTAGGATTTCAATCATGAAAGCACTCGAAGCACTAATAAATAAATAAATATGTGTTATTTATACTACCCAGTGTTATCAAAAATTCCAGCACCAAATTAACAGTTTTCAGCAATGCAATACTAAAGATTTTTGGTATTTTTATATATTCTTTTTGAAAAAGTTTGCATATTTTTTGAATAACAGGTTATTAGTGAGCGCTTAAGCGCTGACTACAAGGGACTTCCAAGAAATAAATTACCCAAAGAAACGAACCACAGAGGCAAGGCAGCGCGGTCTTGGGGGTTTCCCCCATGAGCGACTGCCGCACAGAGGAGCCAGTGCGCCCTTGCGGGTTAAGAGACTTGTCCCTTGCGCGTCTCCCCTTGGGAGAAGCAACTGGCGCGACACAGAGGAATGAGGAGGAGAGAGTTTTTTCGTCTGTTTTTTGGGTATTTTTTTATTTGGAAGTCCCCAAGCAAATTAATCCTAAATTCCCAACCGTTGATAAACCTCTTCTAAATGGCTCAGATGCTGCTGGGGGTCAAAACAGACTTCTAGTTCTGCTGGGGACAACTTTTCGGTAACGCGAGGATCTTTGCTAATCAAGCCTTGGAAATTACCTTCTGGCTTGTTCCAAGCGGCGTGAGCGCTTTCTTGAACGATCGCATACGCATCTTCTCTGTTGCTTCCTTTGTCTATCAAGGCAAGCAAGACTTTTTGACTGAACACAACGCCGCCGTAGCAGTTGAGATTTCTTTCCATGTTTTCAGGATAAACCAACAGGTTTTTCACCAAGTCGGTTATTTCTATTAACATAAAATGCGTCAAAGTGCAAGCATCTGGCAAAATCACCCGTTCTACAGAACTATGGGAAATATCCCGCTCATGCCAAAGAGCGACGTTTTCTAAAGCTGCACCTGCATGGCTTCTGACGAGTCGCGCCATTCCCGTCAGCCGTTCTGAACGAATGGGATTGCGCTTGTGTGGCATTGCCGATGAGCCTTTTTGACCTTTGGAGAAAAATTCTTCAACTTCGAGAACGTCTGTTTTTTGTAGGTTGCGAATTTCTACAGCAAAACGTTCGATGGATGCTGCTACTAAAGCTAATTGTTGCACATAGTCGGCGTGGCGATCGCGGGAAATAACTTGAGTTGAGGCTGTATCGGGTTTGAGTCCGAGTTTTTGGCAAGCGATCGCTTCTACACGCGGTTCAACGTTAGCATAAGTTCCTACCGCACCAGACATTTTACCCACAGCGATCGTTTCGTGGAGAATTTTCAGGCGTTCTTGGTGTCGCAACACTTCTGCTAACCAGCCAGCTAGCTTGAACCCAAAAGTAATCGGTTCAGCATGAATACCATGCGATCGGCCAGCCATCACTGTATGACGATGTTCCCCTGCTTTTTGGCGAATTACCTGAATCAAATCTTCCAGACGTTGCAATAATATATCCAGGCTGGCAACCAATTGCAGTGCTAAAGCTGTATCCAAAACATCCGAACTAGTTAAACCAAGGTGAATATAGCGTCCGGCATCCCCAACATATTCGTTGACATTTGTCAAGAAAGCAATAACATCGTGGCGGACTACAGCCTCAATTTCCAACACCCGCTTTGGATCAAAATCTGCCTTGGCCTTAATTTCCTCAACCGCCTCAGATGGAATGTAACCCAGTTCAGCTTGAGCCTCGCAAACAGCAATTTCGACTTGCAGCCAAGTTTTTAGTTTATAGGCTTCACTCCACAGATTAGCCATTTCGGGCAAAGTATAACGCTCAATCACAGTTTGGCACAGAATACAACCGTCATATTTTACCGGAAATTTGGGTTTAAAGCCCCGCACTTCTAGGGCGGCTGTGCGATTTGTTCACTCGAAATGAATAGAAATATTCAGGGATGAGTGACATTTGAGAGATAACCCATTGGGTTGAGTTCGCACTTTTTAA
>NZ_JBALFF010000009.1:0-21115 GCF_036916975.1 Nostoc sp. | reverse complement strand
GAGAACCGTAGTTTTTGCCCTCACCCTAAATCCCTCTCCCAAGTCTGGGAGAGGGACTTTGAAAACGTCACATTTTAGAATGAAATAGCCCTGGGGGGATAGGTTAGGGTTATCAAGGTTTTTGCACCTGACGGGATGCTCCCCTGGTATATCTTCAGATTGATCGGTAAAAGATTTTATCTGTAATAACATTTATCAATCCAAATTCGCATTTCTTCTTCAGAACCAAAACAGGCAGAACGTCCTGTGATTGGATCGTAGGCACGCCAACAAGAAATGTGACCATGCCAGTCTGATTCGTGCCACACTTGGAGGTCAGAAGCACTAGCCATCCAGGTGGTAAAATGTTGCCAATATTTTCGTAAATTTAACAAAATATTAAATTTATTCATAGTGAAAGCACTCGATCAACAGTGAACTATTACTTTTACTTTCACGTAATAATTTTAAACTGAGAAGGTACAGTTTTGGCAGATTTGATCTAGTACAGTTAAGCGCCATCTCAACTGGTATAGTAAAAAATCTCGCAACTGTACTAGGTAAACTTGGTAAAAATAGTTTATATTGCCAGTATTGATGATTATTTAGTCATTGACGAGTGCGGCAAAATGAACATTTTATTAGAACGGCAGTCAAGCAAACCGATTTAACTGTTACAAAAGCTAAATACAGAGGTAAACTATGTTTCCTTTTTGGGGTAATGTCTGTTATGGAAGCGAACCCATTTCGCACAAAGCTAGCTTAGAGCGGAAATTAAAATTCTTGATTTGGATGCGAGATGATTTAGAGTCCAAACTGGCTGGCATTAATGCTTCTATTGATACGATTCGGCAGCAAATAGAACGCTCAAATTCAGCTGTTTAGAACTTAGTTCTTACAGACATTTGTACTTAAGCCGATTGTAACTTTTTTGTGATTGGGGGCTGTACATGGGCTGCAAAGCGTTTTGTAGGTCTTTGTGCAGCCCTCTGTCACAAAGTAGGTAGTCTTAAATGAAGCCGAGTCTTTTGTGCTGGTAACTGGCAGAGTTGATTAATATCTGAAGGTTAAAGCCGTAATCGTTTTAGAGTGGCAAAACTTATAGAAATGAAAAATATTATCTCAATTGTTTGGAATAACTGGTTAAAACCGCACAAAGAATCTGTTTTACTATTTGATTCAACTGCTGCCGCTAGCGAGATTGCCTTAATGCTTAACGGCGAGTGGGATGGCTGCAATGGTGTAATCATGGCTAAATGTGATGAGGTAGCTGTTAATACTGCTGCCAAACTTACGATAGCTACATGGTGTTATCAAGGCGCATCCAAAGCTGTTTTAGACAGACTAACAACTGATGAAATTTTACGCCGTTATGCAATAAAAGAAAGAAATTTTGTTAATGCTAATTTGAGGTGTGCAGTACTTACATCAGTGAAGCTGAGTGAAATTAACCTAAGTTATGCAAACCTGAGTTGGGCAGACCTAAGTCAAGCCAATCTAAGTTATGCTGATTTAACAGCAGCAGACCTAAGCCAAGCTAATTTAAGTGGAACTGACTTAACCAAGACAAACTTAATGAGGGCAAACCTAAGCGGGGCAGACCTGCAACAAGCTTCGCTTCAGGGGGCTAACCTAAGTAGTGCTAACTTAACTGAAGTTAACCTCACTGGTGCAGATTTAACTCTCGCCAATCTAGCACTAGCAGATTTAAGAGGGGCAAATTTTTACGAATGCAATTTGAGTGGGGCTAACCTAATAGGTGCCAAGTTTATTGAGAGTGACTTGGCTTTTGCTAGACAATAATCGCGCCTTGTAGCGAAGCGATCGCTTTGTGGTTGCACAGTCTTTCCTGGTTTGTGCAAGTTAGGGGTTGTGAGGGTGCGATCGCTGTTCACAAAACGTGTGGGTATATCATGTTTTAATGCGACTTTGGGTGCAATTATTACTGTCACTTACTGCCAGGACTTCGGTTAAGTGACCTCGGTGATTCAGATGGAAGTAATTGACAAAACGATACATTATCAACGGTTGATTATCCACTGGTCGCAAAGCATACTCTTCTATACTGGCAAACAGTAGTTTATCTTGTAGTTGTCTATCGTTAGTAAATTTGGCGATGCAAGCCATTTGCTGTTGCATATAACTATCGTTTTGCAGTAATTCTTGGATAACTTCTTGCAATATATCCATAACACTGGATTGGCGATCGCGGCTGGAACCTACCCAAGTTTGAATCTGGCTGCGTAAAGAAACTAAACTCCCCAATCGTATGATTAAGTTGCGATAAGCTCGTTCTCTACCGCTCCCTAAGTAGCGTTGGCGTAAAATTTTCCAGCGATACTCCATTAGCTGCTTGACAATCTTCATCTCTAATGGTTCAAGTAGTTCAAACCGTTTTAAATCTCTTCCCAAAAGCCAACGAACAATACTCTCTCTGGTAGTTGCACTTTCTTCTGGGCATTCCTGTGCTAGGCGTTTGTGCCAATACTGTTTCAGTTTTACTGCATTCTTTACTAGAAGAAGATTGCACTCTTTGAAACTCAATTTTACAGTTTGCATCATAACTCCTTTGCTGTCTTAACAGTGATGTTCGCCTGTGAAAATTTATCCTTCTGAAATCAAAAATTCAACTTCAGCAGTAACCGCATTAAGTATCTGATTTTTCCGATTAAGTTGTGAAATATCGAAATAGCAGGAATTTTAGATTATATTTTATGTAGACATAAATTTTACAAGTGAATTTTTTATCTATTCAATATTAAATAGTTTTTCTTAAATATAAAATCTATAAATCTCATATATTTTAATCAATACAGATTTAAAAACTCATGCAAATACTAATATCTATTTTTGCAAAAGTTAAGTAAAATTTTTATATACGTATTTTTTTATACAAATTTTTACTGACTTTGACCAAGTTCATTATTATACCCTCACATAGGTTAGGGCAGTGTTGATTGCTCAAAGGCTTGAAAGAAATGGGGTTTTACTCAGCACTCAGCACTTTGCTATAACTGAAAACTTCAAAAATTTCTACTAGCGAGCCGTTTTAATTTCCTCGAAGTGAGGCGCTTGGCTATCGTGAACTTTACTATTAATCAGAGTTCTCAATAGAAAAATAGTAATACCAATTTTGGATGAAAGCTATATTGTAAAGATATATAGTTTTTATAAATATAAATGACTGAACAATTTTTATATTTCAATGGAATTAATGGCGCAACGGGAGAATACTTCCCGTCTCCACGTAGTTTTAAACAAATTGCTCAAATCGCCCAAGGTAAAAAGTTTAATGATCCACTTGATTTAATCCAACTGCAACAGCAATATCAGAAATCTCCAGAAAAATCTAGGGGACTGGTAGAAGGTAAAGACCCAAAGAACCTAGCGCAGACAGGCTGGGGAATTATTTTCGCCTATGAATATAAAGATAGTTCTGGTTATCAAGCAGAGGCTCTAAGAGATGCCCTCAGTGAATTACTAGAGCATCGCCGCCAACAAGCAACACAGATAGACAACCGTTATTACCAGGAGTACATAGGGCAAAAAGCATACCGCACTCAGGAATCAAAGCAGCAGTTTTTGGAACGCCATCGAGTCGCCCCAGGGCCTGTGAATCCAGAGAAAATGCCCTACTATTTACTGATTGTTGGTGATCCCCAAAGTATTCCTTATCACTTCCAGTATCAGTTGGATGTGCAGTATGCAGTTGGCAGAATTTACTTTGATACTTTAGAAGAATATGCTCAGTATGCACACAGTGTAGTCAAAGCTGAAACTGGTGAAATAATTTTACCCCAAAAGATTTATTTGTTTGGAACACAGAATCAAGATGACCAAGCTACCCAACTCAGTGCCGAGCATCTGATCAAACCTTTATCACAATGGATAACTCATGACCAGCCAAATTGGTCGGTGCAGACGGTTGTGGGCGAATCAGCAACTAAAGCAAGATTGAGCCAATTGATCAGTGAGGTACAAACACCTGCTTTGTTGTTTACTGCTACTCATGGTGTCGGCTTTCCGAACAATCATCCACTTCAGTTACTCCACCAAGGGGCGCTTCTGTGCCAAGACTGGCCAGGCCCATCCCAATGGAAAGGAGAACTACATCCGCAAACACATTACTTTTGTGCAGACGATATTGGTAATGATGCAAATTTACTAGGGTTAATTACGTTTCACTTTGCTTGTTATAGTGCTGGAACCCCTAAAATGGATGACTTTAGTCTGCAAAATGGGACTCAAAAGACAGATATTGCACCTCATGCTTTCGTGGCTCAACTTCCCAAACGTCTACTGAGTCGAGGTGCTTTAGCTGTAGTTGGGCATATTGAACGAGCTTGGGGATGTTCTTTTGTGTGGAAGCAGTTGGGAGAACAACTGGAAACTTTTCAGTCGGCTTTCAAACGCCTGATGGAAGGTCATCCAGTCGGTTCAGCAGTAGAATTTTTTAATCAGCGTTATGCAGAACTCGCTTGTGACCTGAATGTGGAGTTAGAGCAAATAAAGCCCAACACATCTGTTGATGATTGGAAGATAGCTAGTTTGTGGACAGCGAAAAATGATAGCCGTAATTACGCAATTATTGGAGATCCGGCTGTGCGTTTGATGGTGCGAACTAATCCCATTCCCAATACTGAACGCAAGAAGATTACTGTTGATTCACTCAAGTTAGCTAACTCCAAAAGTTCAACTAATGCAGAGTTAACACTATCTAAATATAATCAACAGGCATTTCTCAGCCAACAGCCTCAGTATGATTTTAAGAATATCAAAAAAAATATTTTAATTTTATCAGCTAATCCGAAAAATACTGATAGGTTACGTCTGGATCAGGAAGTGCGAGAAATTCAGGCAGGTTTGGAACGTTCTCAAAACCGAGATAACTTTGAAATTATTACTAGATGGGCAGTTCGTACCGATGATTTACGTCGTGCATTATTGGATTATGAACCTGAAATTGTACATTTTTCGGGACACGGTGCAGGAACTGATGGCATAGCGTTAGAGAATATCTCTGGAGAGTCGCAATTGGTTAGTACGGAATCTTTAGCCAATCTGTTTAAACTTTTTAAAGATAAAGTTGAGTGTGTTTTGCTTAATGCCTGTTACTCAGAAATACAAGCTGAAAGCATTCACCGCCATATTGATTGTGTAATTGGTATGGAACGTGCTGTCACAGATAAGACTCTAATTAATTTCTCACTAGCATTTTATGACGCTCTTGGTGCTGGAAGAAGTTATGCTGAAAGTTTTCAATTTGGCTGTAATAACATTGACATTCTTGGTCTACCAGAGTCCTCAATTCCAAAAATTAAAATCCGAAATAACTCTAAAAGTCTGTTTTTTAACAAGCAGCCAAAATCTAATATGAGTGGTAGTGGCAATTATAACGAGCGGATTGAAGGTAATTACATTCAAGGGAATTACTACGCCATTAGCAAACAACAAAACCTTGCTGAAGCTGCTGCTGAAATTCAAAAGCTTTTAGAACAGTTAGCTCAATCCTATCCTACTGATACAACTTTGGGAAAAATGCAAATAGCGGCTGAAACCATTAAGGCTATTGAAAATAATTCAATGATAGGAGAACTGGTAATTAGTGCTTTAAAAACTAATGGCATTCAAGCTTTGGAGCAATTGCTTAATCATCCTGCTGCTAGTTTTGTCATTAGTGCATTGGAGGATTGGCAGAAAACTTAGGGTAGTTAAATTTTTTCCCTCACCCCCAGCCCCTCTCCCAAATATGCGAGAGGGGAGCAAATTCTCTAGTTCCCCGAATCCCAATATTGGGATTCGGAGTTAGGGGATGAGGGCTTATCAAGGTTTGTTTTTGCACCTGACGGGATGCTCCCGCTAATAGTTATCAACTAGCTGTATCTCTTCTCAAAAAATACTGTAAATAGTTGTCATGTTGTTCGATTATCATCAGCGATGATGAAGATGGACAAAATCATAACGAATGGAGATATTGAGCGAAATAAACTATTAACTACAATAAGCCAGATTGCTTAATCTAGGAGTATTTACTAAGTCAGTATTAACTATCCAACCATTACCGGATAACTCTCCAGGGAAACTTCTGAAAAGGTCGATTTCTACCCAAATATAATTTTCAGATTTGTATGAATTAACTACATTACCTGTAACCAAGTTCACAAACACAGTTGTGTTTGGATTAATTGTTGTAATAAAAGCTCCTTTTGTACTTGGTTGGCGACGGATAGTTTCAGGTTGTACAATTTGCCGACATACACTACCAATAGTAGGTTTACTCCATAGGTTTTGAGCGTTGTTGTTAGTCTGACAAAATTTCAGCACAGCAGTTTGAATAAACCCTGAAGTCGGAAATTTAATTCTGACAAATTTATCTCCATTAGCTGGTATATATGCTAAAGAAATATTTGTTTGTGCCGACAATATTCTGATAGCGTTAGATGATGTTGAAGGTTCTTTGAAAATTGGAGTATCTACTTTAGTTGCACGACAACTCGACTGTGAAGAATTGGAGGGAGTCTGTGTGATTTGAGCAAATACAGGTACACTCAGAGCGAACGTAGCAATCTTTACTATAGTAAAAATATACAATAACTTCTGAAATTCCACGTTTTTTCCTCAATATCACTTACCAAAGACTGTACATTAGATTGAGTCTATCAAAACATGGTAAAAAACCCGTATGTTGAAAGTCATCAGTTAAGGAACCAACATTGAACGAGGATTGATCATCCCTGCCTTTTGAATCGTTGAAAAAGCAGTTTCCCCGATGATGCGATGAGCCGCAGCCGTCGGATGAATGCCATCCCAGAACAAAAACTGGTCTGGGTTACTACAGGTGCGATCGCCTGACAAACATGGACTGATGACATTGATAAAGTTAAATGCTGCCGGATTTGCCATCGCATCTCGATACAGCGCGTTAGTATCTAATTGCACAATCTCCAGATGGGAATGCTGTTGACTGAGTACTTTAAGCGATCGCCTCAAGCCTTGATTATGTGCTTGTGTTAATGCACTGAGGTTCACAGAATTCGTACTGTTTCTAGTGGCAGGTAACTGTCCTAAATCTGGTAAATTTGCTACCAGAATCTTTTTAGCACCCACATCAATTAGAGAGTTAATTGCCGTTGTCAGATTTTTAACAGGAATAGTTGCACTGCTTACCCCTTGCAAGTAATCATTTGCCCCTCCCCACAGCACATACAAAGCATCTGGATTTGTATGTTGATGTGTCTGCGTAAACGACTGCACTTGATTGAGCAAACTAGGTACATAGCTGTTGTCAACACTGCCAGTAGTCGAGCCTCCGTAAGCAAAATTATGAGTTTGCTTAGAGGAGAGATGCAGGCTTTCGCCAAGATACTCAATCCAAACCCGACCATTCGAGTAACGCCCCTGAAAGTAAGTTGGACTAGGTGGGTACATTCCTCCTGTCGCCCGGAATACCATCCCTGTATCCGAAAGACTATCCCCAAATACGTAAAGTTCTGAGATGGGATGAGTTTTATCCATAATTTTCGCCGCTACAACCATGATAAAAATGAGCAGAGCAAGTCCTGTTCTTAAAAGCCACTTTTTTCTTTGCATTAAACTTTTCTGCAAACCCTAAAAACAATAGTTTTTACAACTGTTTATGATTATTCTTGTGAGTAAAGATTGAGCTTGCTATTGACCACTTCTCTAACTTAACAACCTAGCTTCAGAGCTAGTGAGCAAAACCGGATACTTTCAGGTGCGGATTTTGCTAACTGTCTTAATGCAATGCTTTTGTCAATACGTAAGTATTGGTATATTTAAAAAAATAAATATGATTTTTATACATATAATTATACCTGTGTTACTAAATTTGCAGATGTTCAGGTATTCTTGCCCATTAAAGGAACTCAATTGGAAATATCAACCAATCTGTTGTGTGTCTGGATTTAGTGTTTTTCAATTAGCTCACCCTTTTGGGTGAGTCATATATCAACCGATCAGGGGAACTGATTGAAGGAAGCTGAGATTAATAATAAAGAGGAATCTATTACTAAGGAACAGCGATCGCATTTTACCTAAGAAGCACTTTATGAAACTAGTTACCTTAATAAATTCTGGACTGCTTTTTGCTTTTATTACTCTTGTACCTGGAATTGCTGGCGCTCAAACAGCTACTAACAACAGTAGCAAGATAGCTATTAACTCTAACAATTTATCTAGTAATTCTACTTCTGTTAGTTACCTCCAGCCCTTCAATCTAGTTACTTTTGCTTATCAGGGAGGTTTCAAGCAGGACGGGATTCCTAGTGGAGACGCGCTAATATTTCAAATTCACGACAGAAAGATTATTGCAAAAGATTTAGTGAAGGCTGCTGTTAATGCAGATAAATTACCATCAGAAGCTTTAAATGACCAAAATTATCTAAGTGCTGTGAATTTACAACTCAACGCATTGCCTGATTATGCTGCTGCTGATTGATTTGGTTCTTGTTAATATTTTTTTTAAAAGCGAAGTTTTTATTCATAGTATATTTGTGCGCTTGTTCCCAATATAATTAAGAACCGTAGTTTTTGCCCTCACCCTAAATCCCTCTCCCATATATGGGAGAGGGACTTTGAAATATCTGGCTCCTTTAGGACTTACGCATTGACAGAAAAGCCCAAATAGCAGATATAGCGGTTCTCGTTTATGTGAGGTACATCCGTAGGGGCTTGTCTAAGACTTGCCCTTACAACTGGCGATATAATGTTGTACCGCATCTGAATGGGAACCGCTATATGCTTTTCAGAGCTTAAAAGCCAAATCTTTCAACTATCGTTTTGCGATCGCCCTTCGGAAAAACTTTTTGGTTTACTGAGATTAGCCTGTAAGCATAAAACGTGACATTTTAGAATGAAATAGCCCTGCTCTGAATACAGCGACATTACATCAATAGGATGGATATTTATTGAATACCGCAACTGAATCCTTGCGATCAAAAGAAAGCACAGAAAATGGGTCTTTTCGATCCCCCATCTCCATCCCAGGAGTGCCTACGGGCATTTGAGGAACAGATAAACCAACAACATTTGGCTTTTCTTGAAGCAAACGTTTGATGTCGTCTGCTGGAACGTGTCCTTCGATAACATATCCATTAACAATTGCTGTGTGGCAAGATGACAAGTTATCTGGCACATTATACTTTTGTTTGACTGTTTCGATGTCAGGTGTAGAAAAGTCTGTGATTTGAAAACCTTGTGCTTTTAAGTGGTCAATCCACCCACCACAACAATTACAATCAGGGCTGTGATATACAGTGGCATTTAACGCTGTTGATTTTAATGGTGTCTGTTTATCTTGGATACCCTTAATGGTACTTACCAGTTGAGCATTACTCATAGAAGCAGTGCTTCCCAATACGCCCAACACCCCTACTGTTAGACAGATTATTACCACTGCACGTACAGCAACACTTACCAAGATAGAAGGTAAGCATTTTTGCCACCAATAAATAAATTGTTTGTACGACATCTGAGACTTCCTAAGTACAACATTACATAAATTTGTTGTAACAAATTCTTTTCAAAAAGACTTTAGGGTAATCATTGAGGGGTATTTTTATCATTGTCTATAATATTACCATTAACAAAGTTTGGGGGTTTAAGTCCCCAGCAAGACAGGCAGCACGTTTTGTGTCGGGGTAAAATCCCCCGAAGTAATGCAAGTCCCAAACCGTCCCCACAACAGCACTCAACTCTACGAGAGGCTTTGTGCGTTCGTCACAAAACGTAATTACGAATTACGTACAGCCCTTTGGGCATGAAAACCGCGCAGCGTGCCGGAGGCTCTATTACGAATTACGAATTATTTAATTGCCTTCTTTCTCAAGTAAGTTGACCGCAGAAATAAAAAGTTAAAATTAAGTAAATAGCTAATCTAAACCGTTTCTACCATTACCAGCAGTCAGAAAAATCTTATTAACAGGTAAACCTATTAATAAAATATGGATCGTCGAAATTTTCTAAAGTATGTCACTTTAGCAGGATCTACCTTTGCCTTAACTAGTTGTATTCAAGGCAAAAATTCCAAATCGCAGGGTGAGGTATCTCCCTTGGCGTCGCCTGTGGCGGTAAATGAACCTCTGAAGGTGGGATTTGTTTATGCCGGTTTTGTGGGTGATTTTGGCTGGACTTATGCCCATGATTTAGGCCGCAGAGACATGGAAGCCAATCTTCAAGATAAGGTAAAAACTACCTTTGTGGAAAATGTCAACGAAGCTGCTGATGCTCAAAGGGTGATTCGCCAACTCGCATTAGATGGTAACAAGTTGATTTTTACAACTTCCTTTGGATACATGAACCCAACAATTAAAGTTGCCAAGGAATTTGGTGATATTGCCTTTGAACATTGCAGAGGATACAAACGTATTGCCAATGTCGGCACTTATTTGGGACGCTTTGAAGAACCGCGTTACTTAACCGGCATGATTGCTGGCAAGATGACAAAATCAAATGTAGTTGGTTTTATTGGCGCATACCCAATTCCAGAAGTAATTCGGGGAATCAGTGCATTCACTCAAGGAGTAAGATTAACAAATCCCCAAGTAAAAGTTAAGGTACTTTGGGTACAAAGTTGGTACAATCCAGCTAAAGAAAGAGAAGCGGCTCAAGCTTTGGTAAATTTAGGTGCGGATGTACTGACGCAGCATACCGACTCTGGTGTTGTTGTCCAATTGGCACAAGAAAAAGGCATTTATGCTTTTGGCTACAACACTGATATGAGTAAATTTGGTCAAAAAGCCCACCTGACATCAGCTATTAACAAATGGGGCAAATTCTATACAGATAAAGCCTTGGCTGTAATGAGTAATACTTGGAAATCTCAAGAGGTTTGGGATGGTATTGGTGAAGGAATGGTGGATATTTCCCCGATGAATGAGGCGATTCCAGAGGATGTGCAACAACTGGTGAATGCGAAGCGCGATGAGTTTATTCAGGGTACTGCACATCCTTTTGATGGCCCAGTGAAAGACCAAAAAGGGGTGGTGCGAGTGCCAAAGGGTAAGGTTTTGGATGATCAAAAACAACTGGCAATGAATTGGTATGTTGAGGGAATTGAAGGGTCAATTCCCAAGGGTAAATCTTAGCACTGCTAAACACTCGACCAACCCAATTTTGCTGAGTAAACCAAGTTTTAGAATTTTCTCTCTTTCTCTCTTTCTCTCTTTCTCTCTTTCTCTCTTTCTCTCTGTGTTCTCTGTGCCTCTGCGGTTCGTTATTCATTAACACAATACTAAAATTTCTTTTTTGAATTTTGGATGCTCCATAGAAAGAAGGAGCTTTGATTCTGCTCGGCGGTCTTTTCCTTCTTGAATTAGTCGTGCAACTTGTCAAATAGCCATGCCAAAGCATTATCAACATCAGTAACCTGCTCCCCTGGCGGTATGGCTGGACGATTTACCATAACAACGTTTACGCCCAGTTCTCGCGCTGCAATAATTTTGGCCTTTGTTGCATCGCCACCGCTATTTTTACTGACTATGGTATCAATCTTATTATGAATCAGGATTTGCCTTTCATTATTGAGGGTAAAAGGCCCGCGATCGCACAATATCATTCCTGCTGGTACTAAAGCATCATCACTAGGAGGGTCAATCATCCGCATCAAAAACCAAATTTTCTCTAAGTGAGCAAAGGCGGCGAGTTCTTGCCTACCAACTGTCAAAAATACTCGCTGTGCCTGGTTTTGCAAAGATGCGGCGGCGGCTTCAACACTATCAACTTCAATCCAGCGATCGCCACTTGCTTTTTCCCAAGGACGGCGTATTAACATCAGACGGGGTACTCCGACTTCGGTTGCAGCATCCGCCGCATTGAAAGAAATCTGACTCGCAAAAGGATGGGTTGCATCAATTAATAAGTCGATTTGCATGACTCGCAAATAGCTAGTCAATCCAGCCACACCACCGAAGCCTCCAACCCGTAAATCGCCTAACGGTACTGATGGTTCACGGGTGCGCCCAGCTAGAGAGGTGATTGCTTCTAACCCTTGGATAGTCGCCACTTTGGCAGCTAGTTCTGCGGCATCTCCCGTCCCACCCAGAATCAAAAGGCGCATCATTAAGTTGAAGGTGGAATTTTTGCTAAAATGCCCTTTTTCAGCGCTTCTGGACGCTCTGACCAAGGCAGTAAACCATCTGCTTTCACATAGTATTGACTAGCACATTCTAGTACCGCAGATGCACTCTTATCAACAGCTAAATCACCAAACAAATATGTTAATTTGCCTTTAGCAGCAAAAGCAACAACACAAGAACGATTACAAGCACTCATGCATTCAACTTCTTGAATTGGAAATTTATCTCGTAAGTCCCAATTTTGTGCAAGCTGCTGAAGCTGAGATAGAAGTTTTTCACCGCCACTTTCACCTAAGCGTTTTCCATCTTGCCAAACGCTAGCACAAGTTTTGCAAACAAATAAAGTATGGTCGGCAACACCCAAGGGACTAGTCGGGGAAATATTTACAGTAGTAGTCATCTGTACCTCGCAGATATGTGGAACTGATAAATCTATTTTGGCGGGCATTTTGACTCACTCTATTTGGGATTTTAGATTACATCTCAAATTGGTTTACAATTGCTCCCAAGTGCCAGATTTGCGCCGAACTTTAAAAGTTACCTCCATTAGCTAGACTCCCACCAGAACCGAATAACCTTATCGATCATACACCCTAGTCGAATGGTACTTTCCTTATAAAATGGATTTACACTTTTATCTTGCTTTATCAAGAAAGTATGTGTTATTGTTGATAATTGTGTGGTTAAGGACGTATAGCTCAGTTGGTTAGAGCGCTACGTTGACATCGTAGAGGTCACTGGTTCGAATCCAGTTACGTCCATTTTTATTGTTTGATTAGTTCGTTAATTAAGTAGGACTTACGCACGAGTTACGGAATAACAAACCGCAGAGGCGCTGAGGACACAGAGAAATGAGAGTTTGAGAGATTTTTTGCGTAAGTCCTATTAAGGCTTTAGCAAGTAATATGAAGTATTATTACGCTGCATAAGGATGTTTATTAGCACTTTTATACTGCTGATAAATATGGAGAAATACTATATTACTCAGGTTGTTTACATCGCTATCATCATAAGCATCTACAGGTAAACCTGTGTCTTCGCTATATAAATAATCATAAATAAAACTCTTAATGGTGGCTCTTGTAGATTCTTTATCCCGCCAGTTTTCTAGTTGTTGTAATTGTGATTTTACGGCTTCAATTAGCGACTGAGCAACTTGTTTGATGCGGTTTCTAATTTTGGTATCTAAATTATCTTTTGATGAACAAAGTAAGTCAAAAACGGCAAGGTGTTCTTCGCTTAAACCTTCGCGGACAGCACGGGTGTCTTCTTCGGATAGGTCTTTGACAAGTTTCAGTAGTTCCTCAAATGTTTGCTCTATGGCTACTCGGTCGGTTTCGCGGTTATAGTTTTGGATAACTTGTTGATAGCGCGTGTAGTAGTCAATGCGAGATGGGTTTTGTTGTACCATTCGCTGGAGTTGGCGTTCGACGGCTTCTTTCAGGGTTTGGACTGAGGTATTTTTAGTTGGGGAATTGGCAAATTCTGCTTTTAATAACTCAAAGTCTATATTGCTAATATTGTAATTTTTGCCTGACTCTGCACCTGGAAGACGGGAAGTATCAACGTTGATAAACTCGCTGACGACATTTTGTAAGGAACGGAGAACGGCGTTGATATCTAAAGATATTTTGTGTTGTTCATGTAAATGTTTGTAAATTTGCTGAATGGCGTTATATCTTTTTTGGTAAGCTGCTGTTAATTTCGGTTCAGTAATTAGCGCCTGTTTCTTTTTGAAGACTTCCCTGGCTAATACTTCAAAGCGGGCGCGAGATTCATCGTTAGTACAAACTGCGTTAACTGCACTTGCTAAAGCCGTAATTTGATCAAATCCTGCTGTTTCTAGTAGTTCTTGGATGTCAAACCCGAAATTGGCGATGTGGTTAATACAAGTTTGAAGTGCGATCGCATAATCTTGTTGTAATTGATTTAGATCGTTGTAAGGTGTTATACTTTCATCTGCGCTTCCTACCTCTGCACGCGAGTATCTGGCGAGGGCGGCACGGAGACTTGTTAAAATACCGTTGTAATCAATTAACAAGCCGTTATTTTTCCCTTCGTAGACGCGATTTGCACGAGCGATCGCTTGCATGAGAGTATGTCCTTGTAAGGGTTTATCTATATATAATGTGGCAAGGCTGGGAACATCAAAGCCTGTTAACCACATCGCGCAGACAATCGCAAAACGGAAAGGGTGTTGTTCGTTCTTAAATTCTTCCTCTAGATTGCGACTTTTAATAATCTGGCGATGGGGGATGATATCTAAACCCCAATCTCTAAAAGTTTTAACTTCGTTTTGGGCTTCGCTAATCACAACTAAATATTCGGTTGACTCCAACCATTGCAGATGTTGCTGGTGTTCCACTTGCTGGTGTTCCACTTGCTGGTGTTCCACTTGCTGGTGTTCATCACCAGCTTGTTTAACTAATTGTTTCTGTGCTTGTATTGCTTGTTTGCAGTATTTATCGATAAGTCCATGCATTCGCACAGCCGTAATCTTATCTAGACAAACAAGCATAGCTTTTCCGGTTTGCCAACGTTGAGTATAGTGAGTTACTAAGTCTTGGGCGATTCGGTCTAAACGTTTTTCGGCGGTGAGGATGAGATATTCTCCCCCCAAGCGGCGACGGACGGCTTCTTCTTGTTCCGCGTCCAGGTGAAATTGTTCGATTGCGGTGGCCAGGCGTTGATTTAGTTCCTTGTCAGCTGCAACTTGGTGTTGAGTGCCTTTGTTGTCATAATATAATTCTTCCCCACGATTGTCGTAGTAGAGGGGAACAGTTGCACCATCTTCGACAGCACGTTGAAAGTCGTAGGTAGAAACGTAGCCGCCAAAAACTCGGCGGGTAAGTTGGTCTTCTTCCGACTCCATTAAGGGTGTACCGGTAAAGCCGATGAAAGATGCATTGGGTAAGCTAAAACGCATATTTTCCGCGAGTTTACCGTATTGGGTGCGGTGCGCTTCGTCGGAGATGACGATAATATCGGGACGGTGGGAGTAAATCTCACCGGGTTTATTAAATTTGTGAATCAGCGTAAAAACGTAGCGATGATTATCTTTGAGTAATTCAGCTAATTGTTCACCACCGGCGGCTTGAGTATTAGTTTCTTTGATAGCACCAACGCCAGCAAAGGTTTGCACGATTTGATTATCTAATTCTTGGCGGTCTGTGACGATGACAAAGGTAAAATTACCTGTTAATTCGCGGTGGACTTTGCGAGTCAGAAACGCCATTGAGTAAGATTTACCGCTACCTTGAGTATGCCAGAAAACGCCAAGTTTACCTTCTCGAATTTCGCGTTGTTGAATGGCGGTAAATGCGCGGTTAACACCAAGAAACTGGTGATTATGAGTCAAAATTTTGATGGTTTTACCGCTACTATCATCAAAGAGGATGAAGTTTTCGATGATGTCGAGAAAATTGTCTTTGCGGCACATCCCCATTAACATTGTTTGATAGTCAACTTTGCCGAGTTCTTCTTCTTCTAAACGTTTCCATTCTTGGAAGTGGCTATAATCACTGGTGATGCTACCTACTTTACCGATTATGCCATTACTCAACATGACGATGGCGTTGTGATGGAAAATTTCGGGGATAGTGTCTTTGTAGTCGGTGTAGTTTTCTTCGTAAGCGACTCTGACGTTGCGGTGGGTGGCTTTAAGTTCAATAAATAGTAAAGGAATGCCGTTAACAAAGCCGATGATATCAGGACGACGGGAGTAGAGAGAACCTTCAATAGACAACTCCCGCACAATTAGGAAATGATTATTTTCTGGGTATTCAAAATCAATTACTTTCAAGCGGGGATTGATGGTTTCACCTTCTGAGTTTTTGTAGGGTTTTTCTAGGATACCTTCGCGGATAAGTTGGTATTTTTTCTGGTTGATGGTGATTAATTGGTCGGAAATATTGGATGTGGTGAATTGTGCGATCGCATCATCGTATACTTGGTTTGGATGACCAGGGTTAAGTTTTTCTAGTGCTTGGCGCAGGTAGCGTGTGAGAACAACTTCCCGTTTATCTTTGCGTCCTAGTGTGCCGTTAATTCCGAAGGTTTCCTTTTTGTATGCGTAAACTGAGTGCCATTTCAGGGTTTGTTCAAAGAAGTTAGCGGTAGTTTGTTGCACCAGGCGGTCTTCGGAATATTCGGAACTCATGGCGGTGATAGGTGATACGGGTAGCTATTATATTGATAGCCTTGCAATTGGGTAAGTAGCAAGTATCACCTGTAATGTATTGAGAAAATAGTATTTTTGCTCATCACAGCCTTAATTATTATTTAATGACTATTACTTACGAAGAAAAACGGCTCATCAATAATATTTACCTGGTATTATGCGATCTAAAGCTTTGCAATTAGTGTTGTGAGCCTAATTCTGGAAATTCCCACGATTAATGACAAAGCAAAGGATTTTGACTGCCTATCCCAACTATGGCAGAGAGTTCAAGCAGAGACAGAAGAAGTCATTTTTGATTTTTCCCGTTGTCACTTTTTACGACAAAACGCCGTTGCATTTTTAGGGGGTTAGGCTCGACTAATTGAGTCACACGGCGGTAAAGTTATCTTTAACTGGGAGACAGTGAAAAAGCACGTTGGCATGAACCTAAAGCAAAATGGCTTCATGTACGCATTTAACGCTGTTGAGAAACCGTGGCTAGGTAATTCTATTCCTTACAGAGAAGATTTATCTGAAGATAGAGATGGTTTAATCCACTATTTAGCGGAAGATTGGCTGGGTAGAGGCTGGGTTCATGTGAGTAATATTTTAACAGCTGTAATAGTCGGGATAACTTGTGAAATCTATGCAAATGCTTTTGAACATGGAAAAACTAATATCGGTGTTTTTAGTTGCGGACAGCATTTTCCCCGGTTAAAAGAACTTAATTTGACTGTCGTTGACTTTGGTGTTGGAATTCCCCAGAATGTACGTGATTTTGTGAAAAATAATGACTTACCAGCAGACGAAGCCTTAAAATGGGCTTTTCAAAAGGGGGCAACTACTAGAGGTGGACAGGTAACGGGTGGTATCGGTCTTGACTATTTAAAACAATTTGTTCATATAAATAAGGGTAAACTTCAAATTTTAAGCCATGATGGATGTGCGACAATAGATGAGAATGGAGAAGTTTACGAAAAGAAACAAAGTTTTTTTGGAGGAACACTGGTAAACATTACGCTCCTGTGCGATGAGTCACTGTATGCTTTGGACTTTGAAGCTGATGACGAGCTGTTGTTTTAAGGGAGAGATTGAAGTATGAAGCACGAAATCCTTACCTTAATAGGCAAAAACTGTATTACACCGGGCGATGGTCAGAAGGTGTATGATTTGGTTTATCCAGAATTATTAGCAGAGCATCAGGTTGAGCTAGACTTTGCAGGAGTGGAAATATTTGCTTCCCCCTTCTTCAATTTTGCCATTGGACAATTACTTCGAGATATTGAGCCAGATAAGCTAAATCGTCTGCTAAAGTTTTCTAATCTTAATGCGGTTGGTAAGCAGATACTTAAGTTAGTAATTGAAAACTCAAAGCGGTATTATTCCGACCCTGATTTTCGTAGTCGGTTAGACCAAGTTATCAGCGAACAAGCAAATACATATTAATGGCTGTTAATTATACAGTTCAGGCTCAGGTTGTTGATATCCGGTCTGATATTCCTAACAAGGATGATATTTTTTTAGTGGATACAAATGTCTGGTATTGGTATACATATACTAATGCCAGTATCTCATCTCTGGCTTATCAAATTACAGAATATCCTTCCTACGTCGCCAAAGCCATTTTTGCTAACTCTTTACTTTTATACTGCGGTCTTTCTGGTGCAGAATTAGCACATAATATTGAGCAAACAGAAAGACAAATATTTTCTTCGACATTAAGACCTAAAGAATATCGTCATAACTTCCCAGCAGAAAGAGCAAAGGTAGTCGCAGAAGTTACAGCTGCTTGGAATCAGGTTATATCAATTGCTGTATGTACTGAAATATTGATAAATGAAGCTACAACCAATATAGCATTTACTAGATTTCAAACTCAAATATTGGATGGTTACGATTTGCTCATACTAGAGGCTATGGACAAAGCAGGGGTTAAACAAATAATTACTGATGATGGTGATTATGCGACTGTTCCAGGAATTAAAGTTTTTACAGCTAATAGTGGTGCGATCGCTGCTGCAACAACTCAAGGTAAGCTTTTGGTAAGGTAAAATTTGTTATTATATAGTTATCCTGCTACTTGCGAAGTCTCAAGTTCCACTTGGGATACGCCTAAAAGCAATCTATTTAGATATACTACGAGCATAGCAAGAGCGGGATTAAATTAAGTTTATTGGTTGGATTTTACGAGGTTGAAAAATTAGATGACAGCGCCTCAACCAACGGTGTTTACAAACTCTCAGCTTTACGAACAAGATTTTTATTTGTGGATAGAGACAACTGCTAAACAGTTAAAAGAAGGCAGATTTTCTGAGGTTGATTTAGAAAATCTTATTGAAGAGATTGAATGCATGGGGAGAAGTGAAAAAAGAGCTTTAGAAAGCAATTTAGTAATTTTATTAATGCATCTATTAAAATACAAATATCAGCCAGAAAAACGTACTAATAGTTGGCTTTCTACTATCTTTGAACATCGACGCAGACTAAATAAAAATTTGCAAGATAGCCCAAGTTTAAAAAAGTACTTTGCTGAAAACTTTATGGAATGTTATCAGGATGCACGTCAGCTAGCAGCTTTAGAAACTGGTCTAACTCTTGATACTTTTCCTATGGAGTCTTTTTTGAGTGCGGATGAATGTTTGAATCAAGAGTTTTTACCTGATTAATTTAATTTTGCTATCTTCTTTACTTGATATTCATGAGGTTGAAAAATTAGATGACAGCGCCTCAACCAACGGTTTTTATAAACTCTCAGCTTTACGAACAAGATTTTTATCTGTGGATAGAGACAACTGCTAAACAGTTAAAAGAAGGCAGATTTTCTGAGGTTGATTTAGAAAATCTTATCGAAGAGATTGAATGCATGGGGAGAAGTGAAAAACACGCGCTTGAGAGTAATTTAGTTGTTCTATTAATGCACCTATTAAAATACAAATATCAGCCGGATAAACGCTCTAATAGTTGGAAAGGAACTATTAGAGAACATCGCCGCAGGTTGAGAATAACTTTTAAGGATAGTCCTAGTTTAAAACCATATTTTCAGGAGGTTTTTACGGAGTGTTATCAAGATGCAAGAAAGCAAGCTAGTGATGAAACTGGTTTATCCCTTGATACTTTTCCTGTAGAGTCTCTGTTTACTGCGGATGAATGTTTAGATGAAGATTTTTTACCGGATTAGTGAAGTATTGAGATTTAACCCACAGCATAATCTGTAAATTGGCGCTTAAATGGCGAATGAAAGCCGATGACAATATCCTGTTTGGGGATACCTAAATTTGCTAAATCTTCTCCTACTTCGTTTTCGGTTCCGTTGTGTTGCAGCCAAACTTTACCATCTTTGATATCTAGATGTAAAAAACAACCATAAACACGACGGTCATTTTTCCAGCCGACATTTACAAGTTGATAGTGGTGATGTTCTGTGTCAAAAATTAATTGGGTTTCAATTTCTGGATCTTGATTAGAAATTGCAGCATATTCTTGCAGAAGTTGCTGAATTATTTGTTGATATTTTTTTAGTTTATCCATTTTTATTTGTGAAAATCGAGCGGCTCAGATCCCCGACTTATTAGAGAAGTCGGGGATCTTTTGGTTCACGAATGATTTAGGATTGCTATATTATAAAACTATGCTTGAAATATAAGAGTATTTTGTCAAGTATATGTAATGGCTATTTGTTTTCTAGACGGCGATGCTTCCGTTCATCAGGCGAGGAAGGAGTAAATCGCGGACTTCTTTAAGTTTTTGAGTTTGAAGATAAAGATTTGTAATCTGTTTGTCTATCGATTTAGAAATATTTTCAAATTTATTAACGATTTCTACAGATGGAACCAGCATTAACTGTTCTGAAAGTTGCTTTTTTGTTACGGACGCAAAAATTGATCCATTTCCAATAATATCTTCTTGAAAAAAGTGAGTTTTCAACTGATAATACTGAAAAGATTGATATCCATCACGATTTCGGATAGCAGATAAACCTCGTCCGATGATGATTTTATCAAGAGTAATGTTTAAACGACCAACAGGCGCACGCACACTACAAAGAATATCTCCAGCTTCCGCTATTCTATTTAGTTGAGTGCAATATATTTCATGACTAACAAAGCGATTACCAAAGTTTGAAACACCCTGATGAAAAGGGAGTCCTTGCTCAGAGGTATTATAAAATTCAGATGGTGGACTTTGCCCCATTATCAGTTCACAAACTTCTTCAAGGGGTTTATGACTCCATCCCTCTGGAATGCCATCAACTATCTTCACTGACTCGTAGCCAGGGAAGCGCGATCGCACAAACCATTCCTTATACAGCAGGTGGATGGACTCTTCCAGCAGTGCTATTCGGCGGTTGTTGTTGTCGATGAAGCGATCGTAGCTTGAGAGGATCTCAACTATGCGTTGTTGGGTTGCAAGTGGCGGAAGAGTGACTTTTATCTGAGAAATAATAGATTGATTAAGAGTAGCCATCGTTGCGCCATGTGAGCCTTGATTTTTCATCCATTCCTGATGATTATTAGTCAGAAAGAAATATGAAATAAATTGAGCTTTAACTGACTTGGCATAAATTCTCAATCTGATACAGTCTGAACCCTGTAACCATCCAGAATGTTTTGCTCTGATAAAAGCATGACGTTCAACTGCACCCTTACGAGCAAAAACAATATCTCCTTCTTCTAAAACATGATTTGCTAGTCGATTAACTGTATCTTGTCCTATATACTCTAAATTTTCTGAGCGAATGTTAGTAAATCCTATATTACGGACATTAATAACAGGAATACCATCATCAATGAACCTATCCCACTAATATGAAAATGTGATAATCTACTTTCCATCTGAGAAGAGTGTATCAGTTTATGGCTGGACGTTTTGAAGGACTGAGTGA
>NZ_JBALFF010000008.1:0-96572 GCF_036916975.1 Nostoc sp. | reverse complement strand
GCTGGGAACGTCGAAAAGTATATTTTGATGCATTTCTTGATCTTGCTACTATTCATATTTGGATTCAAAGAATTTTATTAGTGGGATAGGTTCATGAAATACTGGCAGCGATCGCGACTCGGTTTCAAAAACAAGCAGCCTTCCAGCAGTGGTACACGAGATGGTTAGAGCAAGGCGAAGGCTCATCCACCTCTGACACCGTAAAATCGAAAAAACCTCAGTCAATCTTTCCTGAATGCCCACAGCTTAAAGAACTCTTCGATTTTATTGAAGCTAACTATCGTCAATCAATTACCTTATGTGATGTAGCCCAAGCGGTTGGTTACTCTTCTGCTTATCTAACAAGCTTGGTACGACACCTAACCGGAAAAACAGTGAATCGTTGGATTGTCGAACGCCGGATAGTAGAAGCACGCTTTTTGCTGCAAGAAACAGACCAGTCAATAGAAGCAATTGCCGAAGCCGTGGGCTATTTAAGCATAGGTCATTTCTTCCGGCAATTTCGTCAATACCAAGAAACAACACCCCAAGCTTGGCGCATGGCACAGCGCATTCAGGTAAACAGCAATCTCAACTGAAATAAAAGTTAAGTAGGTGTGGGCTAATGGCTAATAGCTAATCGTAGTTGGGCTATTAACCCAAGTTTCTAGTTAATATGCATAGGCGATCGCTTATGCACACTTAAACCAATTAGCAATTCGCTTTTTCTTAATAGAGCCTCCGCACCCTTTGTGGGTTAGCAATTACGTTTTGTGTAGGGGTAAAATCCCCGTCACAAAACGTGCCGCTTGTATTACTGGGGACTTAAACCCCCAAACTTTGTTAAACAATAAAATCCCCTCCACTCAGAAAATTAGGAGGGGGTAAGTAGAGCGGTGTAAATAATTAAAAGTTTGTAGTGAGTTAGCGCAGTCTTGGGGGTTTCCCCGATGAACAACTAACAAACCCGTTGGGTAAGCGGCTCCAGCCCTGATTTGAGGGCTAAAGTCCTCACTACAAAAATTTATTGAATAAGTTAAATCTGACATTCCGCACCCTCAACTGTCACAATCCGTTTTTACTGCTTCTTTAAATAAAATAGAGTTAGTTTATATACTTAATTTCCTTGTTTAAACTGCGGTTAAAAGTTTGATTAGTATACTTTATAGCTGAATATCTAGAAAAATTTAAGTGATTATGCTGTATGACACCCCTATGTGCGGAATGTAGGTTAAATATATTGCTTTGAATAATTCAGTACTGAGATTTTTGATTTAATCAAATCTGAGGGTTATTTAACCTCTTTTAACCTGCTCTTAGTTATTAAATCTACTAACTCATGATATTTTATTGTAAACCTCAAATATTGGTATCTATGTTTACAAATAAAATTTACTTTTCTATACCTAATGGAGTATTCCTGTGAGTGGTAACCTTTCTTTGCGAAAGTCATGTCAAGAAAGGTTAACTCGCTTGAGGTAATACCTAGTATTACGTCTTTTAAAAGCGCAACCTTCAACCTGACACCATAAAAATCTTAATTACAGCAACATGACTAAGATGGATCATTAAATTTGCTTGCAAAAATTTGGGATGAGTTGAATTATGACTTTTAGTAAAGATATTTCAGCCCGATGCAACAACGAAGTGACATTACCACTACAAGAGGAACTGCTGTTTACTAAGTTATTAATGGATCGTGCCACAGATGCTGTTTTCTGGGTAGCAAAAGACGCACATTTTTTATATGTAAATGATGCAGCTTGCGACATGGTTGGGTACTCCCGTGAGGAATTACTCATGATGACTATGCAAGATGTAGACGCGGAGTTTTCATCAAAAATTTGGTTAGAATATTGGAAAACTATTAAGGAGAACGGTTCCATCTATTTTGAATCGATACATCAAAGTAAGGTAGCGCTGAGTTTTCCAGTGGAGATCACCGTTACGTATCTAGAATATTATGGTAGAGAGTATGGTTGTATATTTGTCCGCAATATTACCAAACGTCGTCAAGCAGAAATAGCTTTAGTCAGAGCGAATGAAGAACTAGAGTGCAGAGTTGAAAGGCGCACGGCAGAATTAAGAAACACAAATGAGCAATTGTGCTGCGAGATAGTTGAGCGGTGGCGAGTCGAAAGAGAACTCCGCTCGAGCGAAGAACAATTACGAGCCACATTTAATTCTGCTGCTGTGGGCATTGCTCATGTTAGCAGAGATGGGGGTTGGCTGATGGTCAACCAAAAGCTTTGCAATATTATTGGTTATACGCAACTCCCCTTGCGATCGCTAACTTTTGACGATATTATCCACCCTGATGACCAAAATAGCGATCGCGAATATATTCGCCAATTATTAGCTTTAGAAATTCAGACTTACTCAATAGAGAAGCGCCTCATCCACAAAAATGGTTCCCCTGTCTGGACTAATCTCACCATATCACTTGTGTGTGAACCAAACTCTGAGCCAAAATATTTCATTTGCATTGTTGAAGACATTTCTGAGCGCAAGCAGGCGGAGTCAGCCTTGCGAGACAGTGAAGCCCTGTTTCGTACTTTGGCAGAAACTACTAATGCGATCGTTTTCATCCTTCAAAATGCACGAGTTTGTTATGTTAACCCTGTTGTAGAAGCTATTACTGGGTACAAAAGAGAAGAGTTGCTCACTCACTCGCATCTTTACCAAAAGCTAAATCTTAAAGAACCCGATTTGTTAGATGAGCAATGTAGTTCGGAACTTGTACAACATCAAGAACTCAAAATTCTGACTAAAAGCGGCGAAGATCGCTGGCTAGATTGGTCAGAAGGGGTGTTTCAGTTTGAAGGCAAGCCAGCTAAACTCGTCACAGCTATTGATATTACTGCACGCATACAGGCAGAAGTCAAGGTTCGTCAGGCTCTCGAACAAGAAAAAGAACTTGGCGAACTCAAATCACGATTTGTTTGTATGGTTTCTCATGAGTTCCGCAACCCCTTGCACCTAATCTCATTTTCTACCAGCGCACTGAAACGTCAAATAAACCAATCGATTGAGGATAAAAAACTTAACTATCTCAATCGGATTCAAACAGCCGTTGAACATCTCACGAACTTGATGGATGACGTATTAATACTAGGAATATCTGATGCCAGAAAAATAATATTCGAGCCAAGAGCGGTTAATTTAGAGCAATTCTGCGGTCATTTGGTGACACAATTGCAACTAAGTTATGCTACTGACTATACCATCGTTTTTACGAGTCTCGGTCAGTGTTACACAGCCTGTGTAGATGAGAAATTACTCCAGCCAATACTCACAAATCTGCTTGATAATGCGATTAAGTATTCACCAAAAGGTAGCATAGTTAATCTAACACTTTCTTTTCAGGAGGAAGAAGTTATTTTCCAGATTCAAGATCGGGGAATTGGCATTTCGCCTATAGATATTCACCAAGTATTTGAGGCGTTTTATCGTGGCAACAATGTTGGTGACATCCAAGGGACTGGACTGGGACTAGCAGTTGTTAAAAATCTTGTAGAGCTACATTTGGGTAAAATTTCACTGGCGAGTCAAGTTGATGTAGGTAGCACCTTTACAATCAGGATACCACTACGCGAATCTTTGCCTGCCCAGAAATATACTCCTGCGATAATTACTACACAGACTTTTAATCACCAAGCAAAATTAGCATGATACCAAATAACTATAGGAATCCTATTTGATTTTTGAAAAAGAGTACGAGATAATACGGCTGAGTGTATAAGTATAAAAGCAGACTACGACATCCTCACTGACGTTCTACGTCGGTGATTCTTGACAGTTCACAGTAACTCGCAGAGTTACAAGATTTTATTACAGCTTACTCTGATGCTTGTGAGGCAAGGAAAGTTTTGGCGGCGATCGCCTGTTGTAAGTACTGCTTTATTATTGTTCTTTGTTATACTTATAAGCATCTCAATAATATCTCTTAGTTTTTTTCAAAAATCAAATATGATTCCCAATACTACGTAGGTTTGGAAAATTTGTAGGTAGGGTTGAACTTAAGTATTACCCAACAAAGTCTTGAAAATGTTGTGTTTCGTTTCTCAACCCAATCTCCACCAAAGTTATTTTTTAGGCAAAACCTACGCAGTATTGATATGATTCCTATATAGTTATAGTCGAAAAATTTGACAATATTTTAAGACAATTAACTATAAGTTTAAGAAGAATTCAGCTATTCTGAATTCAGGAGTCAGAACCAATCAATCGGGGATTCAGACCCGTGACTACGAAAGTTGACCACCAATTTTCTAATTTGGTAGGGGTGCAAAAACGCCGATTATTCGATTAGAATACCCAACTGAATTCTGTTCGATAAAATTTAAAAATTAATTTTATGCTCAATCCACAAAAGCTACCATTTCTAGAGTCTATTGGTTGGCAGCTAAAAAATGTATATCAAATGAGTGAGAAAGAAATTGTTCAATTGTATCAACGCAATTGGCATCATCAAACTACCTTCAATAATTTAAAACAAGAAGAAAAAGATTTTATTAATTATTTAGCAAAAAAATATAATTCTTGGATATTACAGGATTTTGAAATGTTTCATCTCGCTCATCACAAGAATATACTTAAAATTCTTAATGCTTTCAATCCAGAAGTTTTCAAAAAAGCTTCTGCATACTTTGGCGGTGGTACACTTTTGGCGTTAGAGTATGATGAATACAGGCTTAGTAAAGATATTGATTTTCTCTTCCCTTATGCAACTGAAAATTACAGATATTTAAGAAATTTGATTTACGACGAAGGAATTATAGCATTATTTCAAACTACAACAGATATCGAATTAGGTGACACTACAATAAATCAATATGGTGTTCGTTTCGCTGTTGTAGTTAATGAAACAACTATTAAAGTAGAAATTGTAGCCAATGGGATTTTTACTTTAGACCCTCCTGTTTATCCAAAATGGACAAAAATTCCTTGTCTGAGTATAAGCGATAGATTTACATCAAAACTAATGGCTAATGCTGACCGATGGAACGATTCAAGTACACAATCTAGAGATTTGATTGACTTAGCAATATTGCGTGTAAATAACGAAATACCCGCAAGTGCGATCGCTAAAGCTGAAGAAAGCTACGAAGTAAAAAAGCCATTAGTTAAAGCCATCACTAATTTTACTGAAAAAGAAAGATATAGACATAAATGTTTTCACGAGTTAAACATACCTTCAGAAAAATTTTCAGTAATAATGGATGGAATAAATTCGCTTCTTGTTGACTTTGAATGTATGAAGTGAACTACCCCAACTTACCGAGTACGGTTGAAGTTGGGGCTTCTGTAATCATAGGGGAGTGCCTAAACTTAGACTTTCGCCCAAGAGTAGGACTTACCTCCCCTCCTACAGCAGAGACGGCTGAACCTTCCGCCTTTATCATTCTGATGCCCTCTGCTCTAATGTTCTGCGCGGCGTTCGCGTCCCTGTCATGGTGAGTATTGCAATGAGGACAAGTCCACTCACGGACATCCAACGGCATCTCACCTATTTGATAGAAACAATTAGAGCAAAGTTTTGAACTGGGGAACCATCTATCAATCTCAACTAACTTTCCACCTCTGCGTTCTAGCTTGTAAGCTAAAAAGTTAGTGAATGTTCCCCATCCAACATCAGATATTGATTTCGCCAATTTGTGATTACGAACCATGCCTTTGACATGAAGATTTTCTACTATGACAGCTTGGCTATCGCTGACCAACTTATAACTAAGTTTATGTAGAAAATCCTGCCGCGAATTACTAACTCGCTCGTACAATGCAGCAACAACTCTTCTATATCTATTTCTTGAATTACTCCCTTTTACAAGACGTGCTAATTTCTTTTGCAGCGGCTGATATTAGTCGGAGGTGTTTTCGTCGTCAAGAAAGCTATCCATCCCCGCCCTGTAGAGGGACTCTTAATTCCGCCGAATTCGTTAAAGTAAGGCATCGCAAAACTTCTCGGTCTACTGAGTGTAAGTACTTCACGCCATTTGTCGAGCCATTAATTGGGCAAATAATCCTTCTTGAGAAGCTAATTCCTCAAAACTGCCTTTTTGCATAACTCGACCTGCTTGGAGGACATAGATGCGGTGGGCGTTGCGGATAGTGCTGAGTCGATGGGCGATGACTATCCGAGTTACTTGCATATTATCCAGACTTTCACTGACAATCGCTTGCGTTTTGTTATCTAAAGCACTAGTAGCTTCATCAAATAACAAAATTCGCGGTTTCAATGCCAAAGCACGAGCAATTAAAAGCCGTTGTCGTTGTCCTCCAGAAAGATTGCCACCTCCTTCACTAATAACTGTGTGCATTTGCATTGGCATGGCAGTAACATCGTCAGCAAAACCAGCCATCCGGGCTGCTTCCCAGGCTTCATCAAGTGTGATTTGAGCGCCGCTACCAATGTTGTCAAAGATGGAAGCTGACATAATCCGACCAGTTTGCAAAACAACACCCAACTGCCGACGAACTGCATCAACATCTAACCCAGACAAATCTTGACCATCGTAATAAATAGTGCCATCTTCAGGACTTTCAAATCCCAGCAGCATTCTAAATATAGTAGATTTACCGCTTCCCGAACCACCGACAAGTGCAATAAACTCTCCTGGTTCGGCATCTAAGCTGACATGATCGAGTGTCAAAGGTCCATCGTTGCGGTAGCGAAATGTAATATGATCTATTGCAATCCTACCTAAAAGTCTCCCTGGATCGGCTTTGGTAAGATCGACTTCCGGTATGGTTTCTAGAATTGGCTGGGCCCGTTTCCACTGGGGAATGACTTGTAAAGAGTTCATCACTGTATTGCTGACATCTGTCGCACCTCTAATAAAGGTGCCAAACGCAGAGTTAAAAGCTAAGAAAGTGCCAACACTTAGTCCGATCCCACCTGCAATTTTCGATTCTTCCAGCAACTTGATTGTAAACCAGAACAAGACACCAGAAGTCAGTGTGGGCATGACTGTATTGAAAAGTGCAACCCCGTCTTCAATGTTCTGTGTACTGAGTTCCAATTTGATTTGCCGACTATAATTTTTACTCCAAGAGGCGAAAGCTCGTTCCTCTGCGCCAGCTACACGCAGTTTAGAAATACCATTGATCAACTGCACCGTTTGCCCAAAGATATTTCCTTTGACTTCCAATAGTGGTCGCACTTTGCGGACGAGAATCAGACCGGAAAAGGTGGTGACAGCAAAGGACACTAAAGCTACGGCAACAGCAACAAGTGCCAAATTCCAACTGTAGTAAAATAGAAGTATTAAGTTCAGCAGTGCAAAGAAACTAGTGATCAGAGTGATCAGGGTTGTGCCACTAAGTAGGCGACGAATTGTACTTACTGATGTGACGCGGGAGTGAAGGTCACCTGTTGTATACTGGCGGAAAAAGGATACTGGCAGGTTCAGCAGACGATCCCACACAGCTGCTTGGGTGGATACATCCGAAACCGTTTCTACCCTTAGGAGGGCAAAGCCTTGTGCTAAATCAAACAGCCCTGTTCCCAAGGCAGCAACCAGCAACCCGAATCCAACTTGCAGTAATAATCCTCTGTCACTATCTGGAATCGCGTTGTCAATTAAAATGGCAGTGGCTTGAGGCGTAAGCATCCCTAGTAGTGTAGCGGCAATGCCAGTCAGAAAAATGACAAGCATATTTCCCCAAAGACCCCAAAGTGCAAACTTGAATACATCGACAGCTTTGAGAATTTTATCGGGTAGAGACCGATAAAACATGAAGGCAATCGGAATTAGTGTTAAAGCAATGCCTTCGTCCACACGAACACGGGTTCGTTCAACCGGATCGAAAACTTCGTAGGAAGAACCAGAAACAGGCAACAGCGCCCTTGGTTCGGTGTTCTCTTCGGTGTAGGTAACTAGGGGACCACAGTCCTTGTTCCACCAATCGTCCCGGAGCAAAACCTGCCGCATACGCAGTCGGGAAGCTCGCGCAATTCCTTCTAAGGGATTTTTGACTCGCTTCAGGTCTTCTGACCGAGCAGGAGGACGAATTGTTACACCTAAAGCCCTTCCCACAGCACCAGCCGCAACTAATAGGGGCGCACCTTCCATGAAAAAGTTTGTTTGTTCGGGCATCAAGGGTGATATTAAATCCCCAAGAGCCTGTGCAGTCACTTGACGATTGAGGCGTTCCCGATCGCGCAGTCGTTGCAGTTCTTCTTCAGCTTCTTGAGCAGCAAGAAGCTGAATGTATTGAAGAATCAGAGTATGAAGTTGGGACAATCCGTCTAGTAAGGTATCTGGATTGGGAATTGCACTCGTGGTATGAGTGGCAACTTGAACTTCTTGAACTGCTTGTAACCACATTCCTTCGCTTAAGGGAAAAATTCCCCCTGTCGAATCGAGAGTGAGTTTCTCTAAGCCCATCCACCAAACATTTCCTTGCTGCATTTGTACCCAAGCGATCGCACCTGATTCGGGCTGGATAGTTTCACCGTCGATCAAAGAAAATCGCCCTGGTGCGATCGCTCGAATCCGATCTGCTGGGGGGCTGATGTGAGAGATGCTAGCGTCGATTTGCCCAAGCCAGCCTTCTATCCAAGTCACAATTCTAGGATCGCCTTCAATGACCAACTTCTTGAAGCATTCCCGATCCACTTTCAGCAGTTCCACCTCCCCAATTGGCACCGCCATAAGTAAAAGCCCAAAATCCTCTACAAGAGTCGTTCCAAACAGTGCCTCTTGAGAGTCACTACCAAACAGATAACGACGAGTTCCTTCGATCGCTCCATCTTTGACTGTAACGGCAAACAATGCCACGGAGCCAGACTGAATCACCCAAACTGTATGTGGATCATTCAGTAGTATTGGTTCATTACCATTAACTTGGTACTGTTGTCCGTGTAAGTCTGTGACACTAACTTGGTTGACCATATTTAAACTCCTAGTTTAACCCTCACTGCGGATCAACCGCGAGTACACCCCTTCCGCTTGCCACAATTCTTGGTGGGTACCTCGTTGCGCGACCTTTCCTTGTTCAAGGACAATGATTTCATCACAGTCTCGGATGGTACTTAATCGGTGTGCTACAATCAAGCAGGTAATGCCTCGCCGCCGCAAATTCTGGTCAATAATTTTTTCCGTCTCTCCATCCAAGGCACTCGTAGCTTCATCCATGACGAGGATCGAGGGGTTATTCACCAAGGCGCGGGCTATTTCCAGTCGCTGTCGCTGACCCCCACTTAAATTGGCAGCACCTTCAAGAAGCTCTCCGTCATATCCTCCAGACATGGACAGAACCACATCATCGATCGCTGCATCACGGCAAGCCTGGATCAAGTTTTTATCTTGGACTGTAGTATCCCATAAAGTCAAATTTTCCCGAACAGTGCCGCCGAACAGCAGGATATCCTGCTCTACCATCCCAACAGAGTTAGTCAAAACTTGGTGATGGATCTTAGTTCTTGGTTTACCATCAAAGCGAATTTCTCCCTCCCAAGGTTCATATAGACCGCTGACAAGTTTGGCAATTGTAGACTTCCCCGAACCACTTCCACCGACCAAAGCGACTCGCTCTCCCGGCTTGACCGAGAGGCTAAAGCTTTCAATCAAGGGTGCATCCAAACGACTGTAGCCAAATGTGATGTTTTCCAGATCGACATATCCTTGTAAACGAGGAGTCAAGTAAGATAAAGGAGAATTTTCTCCCTCATCTCTCTCATCTCTCTCATCTCTCTCATCTCCCTCATCTCCCTCATCTCCCTCTCCCCCCCTCCTCTCTACTTGTGAATCTACGGCATTGTCCAGCACATCATCAAGACGAATCAAATTGCCTTCCATTTCTTGGAGGGTACTGCCGAAGTTAACGAGATTGTTGACAGGTAGGAGAAAGCTTTGCATCAATCCTTGAAAGGCTACAAGCATACCGATGCTGAGATGTCCATCCATCACCCGTAAACCGCCTACTATCAGTAAAGCCATAGATGAGAGCGAAGATAAAAGCGTCGGTAATACGGAGAAAGTCTGGTTTGTCACCCCCAATTCCTGCTGAGAGTTGATTGCTTTGGCGTAGTAACCCGACCACCGAGAAAAGAAATCCGACTCCAACCCAGATGCCTTCAATGTTTCTATACTTTGAAGGGCAGAAATCGATGCTCCGGCAGCTTTGCCATACTCTTGAATCAATCTTTGGTTAGCATCTACGCGCTGACGGGAGATCAACTGTAAGGTTAAGACATTCACCCCAGCAAAGCTAACAACAACCAAAGTTAGTACCGTATCATATTGGAGCATCACAAGCGCGTAAAAAATTACCATCACCGCATCAATGACTGTTGTCGCCAACTTCCCGGAAAGAACATCAGCCACTTGGTCATTAAGACTGGTACGGTTACTAATTTCTCCGGCAAACCTCTGGGCATAAAAACCAACAGGTAGGCGCAAAATGTGCCACAGAAAGCGGCTGGACATTCCTACTGCCAACTTAACCTTCAATCGACGCAGATATCGCAACCTCAGCAGCGTTAGTAGTGCTTGGAGTCCCATGACGATCGCCATTCCCAGAAGCAAAGGACGCAGCCAGTCCTGCCGTCCCTGAACCAGAATTTCGTCTACAAACACTTGGCTAAACACTGGTATTGCCAGTCCGGCAAGGGTCAAGAAGAATCCTGCCACCACACAGTAGATCAGCGCACCAGTAGCACCCTGTAGCCGTGACCACAATGATACAAGCAAGCTGGGTTTACGACCCCCTTCTTGGAATTGAGGCCCAGGTTCCATCACCAACACCACTCCCGTATATCCCTCGTCAAATTCCTGTTGGGATACCTTTCGCGGCCCTGTGCCTGGGTCGTTGAGATAGACCCAATTGTTTTGAAATCCCTCCATAACTAGGAAGTGGTTAAAGTTCCAGAACACAATATAGGGAGGGGACAAATCTTGAAGTTCATCAAGTTCTTTTTTTAAGCCTTTTGCCTCAAGTCCATAGTTTCTGGCAGCTTTGAGCAAGTTAGAAGCCTTGCTGCCATCGCGGGACACTCCACACTCTTTTCGGAGTTCTGGTAACGGTATAATTTTATTATAGAAACCTAGCATAATTCCTAAAGCAGCAGCCCCACATTCTACTGCTTCCATTTGCAAAACAGTAGGCGTTTTTAGCCGCTTACCTTTGCTTTGGAGGAGATTTTTCAGATATTCTCCAGGACGAAGCTGTTTTAAAAAAAGAGTATTAATAAATGCCACTTATTGACCTCAAAATCGGGAAAATATACGTGATAGGAGCTCGTTCTTCTATCTTGACTCGAACATCTGTTGTTGTTCCTGAAGAGATTTTCAGGCGCGGTCCGGTGGAAGAAGACCACTTGTAGCCACTGAAAGTTTTAGGATCTAACTGCATATCTGCAAAGACTTGAAGCAAACCCGCTTGGTTAGTAGATACCAAACCTTGGACTATCTCTGGATTTCCAATCACATTAGCGACTGCTTCTTTGCTAATTGGAAATGCTGAAATAGTTGTCGCAGTGCCGACAATACCGCCAAAGCGTTCCCGTTTCGCTGTTTGAGGTGTAATTTGGAGTTCCATACCCGGTTTAATTTTCTTACCATCGCCAACGGAAAAAAAGGTGACGCTAGTTAACCTGCTGGATGAATCTTCTGCGGCGATACTTGCAATCCGAGTGCCTGAGTTGACGACTTGTCCGGGAGTAAGAGTGATTTCTAAAATGCGACCGTTATGTTTGCTGATAATCTGGCTGTTATCTTTCAATTCAAATTCCAGTTTAGCGATCGTCCGCGTAACATCCTGAATCTGGTTTTTTCGGTTGGTGGAAGATTCTTCATCTTGTTGAGCTTGAGTAGCTTTTTTACTGTTAAGCTGTTGCAACTGGGCTTGGAGGTCTTTCATTGAATTCACTTCCTCTAAGTATTGCCGTTGTGCATCTGCTTCCTTGATATCAGCTTGTCTGATCTGAGATTTAGCGTCATCTAGATTGGCAATGTTATTTAGGTAGTCTTGCCGCGCCTGTAGTACCGTATCATCTGAAACCGCTCCCACTTTAAACAGGCTCTGGCGGTTATCCAATCTCTGTTTGTAGGTGGGAAGTAGTACCTGCAATGTTTGCAAGCGTCGCTGAAGGTTCTGGCGATTGAGTTGGAGCGCCACAAGCGCTTTCTCCTTAATCACAGGCGTCAAAGACTGGGTAATCTTTAAGCTTTGCTCAAGAGTTAGGTGTTGTTTGTCGATGGACTTGTTCTCTTGGTCGCTGCTCTGAGATTGGAGCAAGGAAATAGACCGATCCTGTACTTGTAATTGTATTAGTTTATCGCGTTGCTGCTGTAGTTCCTTGTTGAGTTGAGCTTGGTTAATTGTGCCTAACACCTGCCCCTGCGTGACAACATCGCCCACCTTTACATTCAAAGATAGTAACTGCCCAGAGCCTGTTGATTGAAGTGGCACAACTTGGTAAGGGTAAATCACTACCCCTTGACCTGCGACTGTAATCGGAATGCGTCCAAAAATACTCCAAATTACGGCTGCGACTACTAAAGAACCCAATGTTGTCAAAGGTAACCAACTCTTCAGATTCACCACCTGCATGAGTTGGTCTAGTCTTTCAGGAGAAGATAAACGCTCCAGAGACTCTTTTCGGAATAGGCTTTGCTTTTGTTCAACCATTTATACTCACGTTAAATTTATGAATTTAAGTAGGTAGCCAGAAATCAGCTGTAGTCCATAAAATTGCATATTGACTTATAAAATTTGTCCTTTGCGAGTCATCAGTTTTTGGGAAACATCAAGGACTCTTGACAAAGGATTATGCAATTTTTACGCGCATTAGCTTAAACCGAAAATGAGGGCGATCGCTCACTGGGCGTTATACATTTAATTTGACTTACCTACTTAACTTAATAACTAAGAAATAATATATTTCCTGATTCGCTAGCAATGCACAATCTTTTGCCACGACTCGCAATTTTTGGGGTTTTATTTCGTAGACTGGGGGAATGTCTCAAGTTGTTGATGATTCTGGAAGTGCAATTTTTAAACAGCAAGCTACATTATTTAGGGGTAGCAAAATTTTGCCCCCAGACAGCTTCAAGTCAAAACTCATTTTCTTGTTTCCATTTTCCACTTCTACAAGTGCAGGCAGACTCTCGAAGCCTGAGGTAGAATTATCTCTATATGCCCATACTTTCAGTTCCTTTACGCGTTTGGTTGATAGTTGAAAGACTGCATAGCGTAGCAATGAGGGTGATGGGACTTCACCAGTGGCAGCTTGATAGTGTTGTTCGCCATCAGCATATCCCAGACAGACGTCTGCTTTTTTAGGTTTGCCACCAGCAATGATCCTAAAAACGGTTCGCCCTCTTTCTTGCGGATTTTCTCTGAGTTCGATGACTAAACGTGTAGCAAATGCTCCACCATAAACCATGATCGCGGTTGCGACTAGTGATAACAAAGCAACGCTCAAAGCCCCAATCCGTGCCACAGGATTTTTCCAAACGAACAGACCGTGGAGGAGTAGGTTGCCTAGAAATAAGCTGTATAAGGCAGTAATGAACCACGGATGGTTCAGGAACTGAAATACTACATCAGGTATCAACTCACCCTTGCGGCGACTAGAAATCAACAAGAGAACGGGAAAAATACCACCTACAAGGGAGTTGCCAAGCACACCAGCAAAGCCGAGGACGTTGGTAAATGATTCCGTACCAGTAAAGAAAAGCCATTCACTTAGTAGCAAAACAAGTACTAATGGGCTAATGGACAAGAAGAAGTGACGCTGTAACTTTAAATCTGCCCAAATCCGTTTTATGTAGGCGCGAAACCTTGAGTAAAGAGACATCGTTGGCGAACTCTCAAGGGAGGCTTTGTCTGCATTCGTTTTTGCCTGCAAAACTCCTTCATAGGTAAGAATCATTGGTGAGATCACTTGTAGGCACACACGATCTCGATCAGCCGATTTTACCTCTAACTTTAATTGAATACCGGATTGATCTAGGTCTGGGAATTGAGGAAGTAACTCCTTAATTTCCCAACGTTCAATCACCGCGATCTCTTTGCGAACGATATTGCCACCCGATTGAATATCCAGGCTAAATCTTGGCTGACTTTCTTCGATTCCTAAATAGGTTATCCCAATATAAGTAACATGACTGGAATTGCCACGCGGGCGTAAGAGCAATTTTCCCTGTTTGCAAGGCAGTGAAACAATTGGTTGAGTTTTGGGGGGAAACCATTCTTTCGCTAGGTTGATCAAAAGACTTGAACTGCGAATCCAAGCCATTCCCAGGAGGAGGGTGACTAAGACTAGCCCCAAAACTTTAACAATCGGACCGACCTGTTTTGCCAAGGGATCTAGGACTGTGCCGGATTGAGCAGCCAGGACTTGCGGCGCGATCGCCCCATTAATTGCCAATACCCAAATACAAAACAAAATTGTTAAAAAACCAGTTCCCGCCACACTCCCCCAAATTAGAGAAGAAGCACTGGCATCTCTAGGGAGTACAAGCTTGCCACATTCGCCTACATATACATGCCCGAAGTAAAGCATGAGGCTGACTCCAAGGACCTGCTGTAGCATCTCGGGTTTGAAGGTCTGTTGGTTGAAGAAAGGCAAGTTTACATATAATAAATTGTGCAGTTCAATGTGAGGCAAGGCGAGAAACGAGAGTAACAGAATCAGGCTAACGTTAATTGCTGCTAACAGTACCAAGACAGCAACAGTAAAGTTGAGTGATTTTTGGGACAGTAAATACAACCCCACAAAAAAAAGTAACACTGCACATGCTGACGCTGGGATATGCGTAAAGTTAGCCAGTGTAGAAGACAAGCCGATGTAACAAGCTAGGGCGATCAAAAAAACACGGATACCCACAGCTAGTGAAAAGATCGACGAACCTGCATCTCCCAAGTAGTTAGTTGCTAATTGTTTGACAAAGGTATTGCCATAACGGAAGTCACCACTGCGACCAATAGCTTCAGCCATGCAAGCCATAGTCAGTATATTTACGATTCCCAGCAATATCAGGAATACAATAGTAGGTAGTGGTCCCACCTCAGTTGCTGCAATGGGTAAAGCCAAGAAAGCTTGAGGAAGACCGAGAGCAACAGTCACTAATGAGGCAAGCCAAAAGGGTGGTATAGATTCCAGATGTTGCTCAAAGGCTGTTACAGTCCACTTCAGCTTTTCATTCCAAGACAGTCTAGAGGCAAAGATTGTCTCTATTGGTTTTTTGTACAAGAGGTAGTAAGCCTGTTGTACTGCTTCCTCATTTAAACCCAATACTACTTGGATACTAGGTATAGTTTGATAGGTAAATTGATACTTCTGACCCAGAGCATGGATAAGAGCAGCTTTTAGTCTTGGGGTTTCTGGTACGAGGATTTGCCAATGAGTTGCGTAGCGTTCTAAGTGCTGAATTGTCAGGCGAAATCGCGGTAGCTGTCGTAGAGCAAAAGCATTAAAAAAAGCTAGTTCGCGCTCATTGGCAGCTTCCTCGGTCAGGGAAAACTCCACGCGCGATCGCATTGCTATTTGCACCGTTCGGCTCTCAATAAGAAACAGTAAGGTCTTGGCTTTTTTGGCAGGTAGACCAGCCCATACATCATCGAGCGAGATTATTTCATCAGATAACATATTCAAACACTGTTTTAGGGACTTCCAAATAAAAAAATGTTCCAAAACTGACGCAAAAACTCTCTCTATTTCTTCTCTCTGCGTCGCGCCAGTTGCTTCAAGTCTCTTAACCCGCAAGGGCGCACTGGCTTCTCTGTGTCTGGAGTGGTTCGTTTATTGGAATAATTTATTTCTTGTCAGTCCCTTAGCTTTCTCTAAGGCGGCTCAACATCCAATCAAATTTTGTTCCAGCCAATGTCATTCGATCCAAAGCACTTGAATCAAGTTCTTCCTCATACTGAACATTTTCATCGAGTGGTTGACCTTTGCTATAAACACGTCTGCCATAACCAAGCCGACCAAACATTCCCTGCAATCGATGGGAAAGTAGAATCGCAATGACTCGATAAAAGCGAGAAGCAAAGCCGATATCCTGTTGTAATTTTGCTGCTAATTTTTGTCGCTGAATTGACAACACCAGCGAGTCTTCAATCGCCCTGACAGTTGCAGCAGGTAAACGGGCATCAATAAATGATGTTTCTCCGACAATTTCTCCCTTTGACAATCTGCCGATCTCTCGACCTGTTGTCTCACCGCCCTCTATAACTGCAAAAGCCCGAGTTAAGGGATTACGCTGATCGTCAGAAACAGTAATTGACATTGTGCCATTTAGTAAAATATGCAACGCATCCACAGGACTTCCTTCACGGATGAGGACTGTGTTTGCAGCAATTTTTTGGCGACGACCTGTAGCAATCATCCAATCAATGTCACTATCATTTAATTCCCCCAACACAAACAGCATATCTCTGAGTGTCTGACCGCGAGATAGTTTGCTACGCCCAAGCTGACTAATTTTATCAGAAAGCAGAATGGCGATCGCTCGATAAAAGCGGGAAGCAAAACTGACATCCTGCTGTAATTTTGCTGTTAATTCCTGCTGGGGAAGTGATATCAGAGTAGACTTTTCCGCAGCCCTAACAGTGGTACCAATTGAGCGTAATTGGACAAACGGGATTTCTCCTACGATCTCACCGCTTGACAACCTAGTAATTTCTCGGTCTTTTACTTCGTCACCCTCTAGGGCTGCAAAAGCCCGATCTAGATGATTGTTTCCAGATTGGGAAGCTGTAATTACGAAACTCCCATCTAATATAAGATTCAGGCTATCAAGGATTTTTCCTTCCTGGATTAGCACAGTCCCAGCAGCTATCTCTTGCCGGCTACCTGTAGCAGTTATCCAATCGATGTCGCTATTATTTAACTCTTTTAATAAAACTTCTGTCATATCTAAATTTCCTCCAGTAATTATAAATAAATATTGTTTGCTAATTACTAACTGCTATAGTTCGCAATTGGTCTATGGTCGTTAGGAGGAGAGAGTTTGCCTCTTGAGAAGCTAACTCTTCTAATGTCAAATAAGTTAAAGCCATTAATATCAGGGGTTGAGCATTGAGGGTTCTTAACTCGTTTGCATACTTGGCATCAAAGGACTCTAAATTTTCGGCAGCAGCTTTCACTAATGCCTGTAAAATCTTAAAGGCAACATCTGAAAGTTGTGGTTGACCACGATAATTTTGCAGCCGCCCTCCTTCTCGGTAATTTGGATACGACTCTAACCCCACAAAGCGCAAGAACCAGTCAGCCCGATAGTATCCTATAGCCGCTACAATCCCCCTGTAATCGGCAATTAGTTCGTCAAGCAAATTGTTACGCATTGAGTCAAACAAACGACAGGTGAAGTAGTGGGTACATTCATGTTCGAGCCGAATTGTCAGCGATAAATGCCGCCATTCCCCTTCTTTGAGTCCTATATCCTCGGCGGGAACATCACTATAGGGGCCGTCACTTAAAATAATAAACCGATCCTGATAAAGCTCCTTTTGCGGGACAATTCGCTGAAATTCTTCTGTCCAACTCGCTTCGGAGCAATTATCAGAATTCTGTTCCCATTGTTGTCGATAGGAGCGAATCCGATCCCAATTATTGAAACCAGCGATCGCACAGGCTCCCATCGAATTAGGGACTGACTTGGGTTCATTCCGCATTGTCAGCGCTTGAATCAGAGAAACAAAATCTTCCCGATTGTTGGTAAGTAAAACAGGGATGGCTCCTGCCAAACTTTGATGGATGATCAACTGGAGTTTTTCCGGTTGCTTCAAAATCAAACCAGTCGCCTCAGACATCCCATCCACAGAAATACCTTGACGAGTGGCGAGGCGGTACGCTTCAGTATGGCTGATGCCTTCGACTATGGGAAACTGTAACTGTACTAGTCGCTGTTTTAGTACATCAAAAGCTCCTACAACTTTAGCTTGAGTAGCGTACTCCTCCCAAGTACTCACATACATTTCCGGTGGTAGTGGGAACTTCACAGGGAGTTTTAAACAGCTGCGATCGAAGACATTTTGATTGTACGCCAGCAGTTCCTCTGTTTCTAAGGCACTAGCACGATATGAGGCAAGGACACTCTCCCGAAGTTTCTGTTGATTCATAAAGCGCTTCATACTTCCAATGAGTAAATTATTTTGCTCAATTCTGACGCAAAATTTGTTGGGTGATTTCTTTCACTGTGTGGCTGAAGGGATGATCGGAGTAGCGGAGGCAGAAAATATCACTACTTGCTAGCTGAACTACGTCTTCCGAAAGAGCCAGAATGCCAGCTACGGGAGTGTTATACGTCGTCTCCATTTGTAGACGCAAGCTATCGAAATCAAAAGCTGGTAAGACTTTATTAACCACAAGCAACATATTAGACACTTCTAACTTTTTTGCCAATTCTACCGTGACAGCCGTTCCTTGGAAGTCTTGGCGGTCTGGACGTAGGATAATGACTAAAACATCAGAAATTGCAATGGAAAGTAAAGTTTCTTCATTAAGACCGGGATGAGTGTCAATCAACAGGTAGTCCAAGTTCAGGGAGCGAATAATATCCTCAAAACCATCGTTAAGTCGTCCGACATCATATCCCTCACGCAAGATTCGAGAAATTTCACTAGCCTTGATGCTTGAGGGAACAAGGTAGAGCCTGTCATTTATCACACTCGTCTCGTTTTCCGTTTTGAGAACATGACTGACATCATAGGCAGTATCTTTAATACTACAGCGACCCCATAAGTAGTCGTTGAGAGAGTGGGTCATTTTTTCTTCATCTAGACCAAAAAGAACATGAATCCCTGGTGACTGGATATCAGTGTCAACAATACCTACACGTTGACCTTGGAGGGCAATAGTCGCACCTATGTTAGCAGTCAAATTTGATTTGCCAGTTCCACCACGGAACGAGTGAACAGAAACAATTTGTGACATAATGCAATATCTCCAAGGATAAAATAGTGTTATAAATTTAGGAGATCGAAGACACTCCTTTTTCTACTTACTCAGTCTTTATATTTCGATCTTTAAGTTTCTGTGCCTTTACCTGCAACTGCTGGAAGTAATCAGTTTCAGTTTCAGTTTCACTAACTTGTTGCGATCGCTCTTTCAGCTTTCGGGCTTTTTTCTGGATTTGTTGGAAATAATCTGTCTGAGTAATTTCAGCGACATGACGGGCTTTTTTGACTTCATCAATCTCGATGTGCAGTTCCATCACTTGCTGTTTCAATTTCTGCTCTCGTTGCTTGACATCTTCAGCCATCTGGAGAAAAACGCGCACCAATTGAGCGATGTCATCAGTTCCCCCAGCCGCCTGAGCTAACTCTTGAGGATCAAAATCGTTTTGCTCAAAGATAGCTTGGGCTGCGTTGGTAAGAGCATGAATTGGTTTGGCAATGCTTCGTGCTAAAAGCAACGCGATGATTGTGACGATCGCTCCCACTGCTAGTAAGTTGCGGCTGTTATCCCAGATCAGGTTATTTAAGGGAGCAGTAAACTGTTCAATTGGTTTATTCACCCCCAAAACCCAAGGTTCCTGTTCTAGGGGAGCAAAGCCAAGTATCTGGCGCGTCTGCTCGTGTGGCAGATAATAGCTGGTATGACCTGATTCTTTAGCTCCCACCATGCTTTTTGCTAACTCTGGAATATCCAAACTTTGAATTTGTTTGAGACCATAGCGGCGATCGCTGGCAATTGCTCTAAGTTTATCTGGGGGCAAACGGGTTAGGCTATGGTAGAGAAGAGATTTATCAAAGTGACTGATAATCACTCCGTTCTCATCAATCAAGAAAGCGTAGCTTTGAGAGCCAGCCTGGAGCTTATTCACAATCGCCCAGATGTCCTCTCCCTTGATTTTTAAAATTGCGACTCCTATAATATCGCCGTTTTCAGACCGCACGGGGTTGGAGAAATAAATACCTGGTCGTCCGCTAGTTGCACCAAGGAGAATGCTAGAAACGTTAGAACGTCCCAAGAGTGCCTTTTGAAAATATTCACGAAAGGCGTAGTTTTGACCAATAAATGTTGGATCGGTGGCACCCTGGCATTGTCCGTTTTTGTCTACAATGTAAACCACATCGTAGTCTGGGTTAGAACGAAAGATATTATCTAGCGATCGCTCCATTGAGCCGCGTAAATCTATTTGTTTCTCAGGTACAGAAGCAAGGAAACGGATGACATCCTTATCAGTGCTGACTTGCACTGCAACCCGTTGGATATCTAAGAGTAGCTGGTCAAGACGACTAGCGTTACTGGTGGCTAATAGTTCTAGTTTTCGGTACTCGCTGTCCGTTGCACTGTTGAGATTCTGTTGGAGATTATTATAGCTGGTGAGGCTCATCGGTATCAGAGCAACTGAGAGCAGTGCTACCGAGAGTTTAGTCTTGATCGACCAACCTGGTGGGTAAAAGAAGCGATGCAATTGCTTGATTGAGTTGGTTGATGGCTTTAAACCAGACCAAATTCTCTGGGGTAATTGGTAGTTGAACCATACTTGCTCCTGAGCAATAGTTCCTACCCCTCCAGCGATCGCCTCTAACTGTGCATCACTAAGTTTACTATCATCCGCTCTAGAAATTTCAGCCAAGGTGAGTTCCCATTCTTGGCTTGTAAAACTGTAGCCAGCAGCTTGTATAATCTTTAAGCGTTGGTTATTACTCGCAGCATCTCGGAGTTGCTTTTGGAAAGGTTCATCGGTGGCGACTCTTTCATAAAAGGCTTTTGCGCTTTCAACAGACATACATTTTCGCGCTTCCTATTAATAGATTGCCTCATTACCATAAAGTATTCCAACAAAACCTTAAGTTTGTAAGTTTCATTAACTGAACTTTAGAGGCGGTAAAAATAGAAGTAATGATTGTTAACACTTGACTATTAACGGTTAATAGTCAACTGTCAATAATTTATACACAAGCTTTTACAAATCGTTTAGTAATATCCGATTTTTCTGACATTTATGGCCCGGTAAAAATGACATTGCCCTTAATGTTAGTTGTTCCCGGATCTACTCCACCTCCAGAAACCGCAGCTACTTCTTGCTCAGATAAATCATTCGTAGTTTTATCCTGAGCAATGAAATTTTTATTTTCTTTTGAAAAAGATGGGTTTGGTACAGCACCTCCAGAAACAGAAGCTACTTCCTGCTCAGATAAATCATTCATAGTTTTATCCTGAGCGATATGCTCTTTATTTTTGGAGTCTTTGTTTTCACTCATGGTATATTTATCCTTGATTTTTTAGGTATTTATCCGCATTTTTGCCACTGACTAATTATTATTAATCACTTATATCAAATTTATCCATGCTCTATTCGGATTGATACCTTATAGCTTAGAAGCAATAAAATATTTTTACAATACACAATATTTAGGTGGGAATAACAATTTTTTAGTTTCTGATATTTTCCGAGAGAGTAGGGGATGGGGAAAAGTATATATATAAATGTTGTGTACAAGTTAAATGATGATCTAATTTGAAACCAGATTAAAAATGTGAAGAACTCAGCGCGAAGCCGGATCGCCGAAAATAGTGGTTCCTGATTCTAAGCAGGATATAATTTCTGCAATGTCTAGGGATTTTTTTGCCTTAATAAGATTACTAAGAAAGGCTCGCCGGTTTTGCCAGCCAGAGCGCGGTAACAGAGGAGACTGAGTGTTATGCTGATTATCTAAGCTCTTGGACAACTCCAGATCGTCAGATTTCGTGTAGGAAACTGAGTCGTTTTCTACAGCAAGGAAATTACCAATATTGTCAGGGCATCTCTGACAATATTGTGTGGAGCATCCAAATGAAATCGGTTATATTGCAATCTGGTTCAGTTAGAGTGTGAAGAACCCCCTTTTTAAGGAGGCCGCTCTTACTTCATTCCGAATGGAATGTTTTGGGTAAAAAAGTCTTAACTCAAGCGGATTGGGCTATATTACATCTTTAACAACGTCTGTAACTGTTTTGGTAGCATCAACGACTAAGTTCTTAGTTGTGTCCAAAACATCTGTTACCACTCCACCTCCAGAAACAGAATTTAGTTCGTGCTCAGATAACTCATTCTGAGCGATGAAATTTTTATTTTTGATTGCAAAAGATGCCTCTGGTGCAGCACCTCCAGAAACAGTACCTAGTTCGTGCTCAGATAACACATGACTATTACTCTTATCTAGACCAAGGAGATCTTTATTGTTACCTCCAGAAACAAAACCTAGTTCGTGTTCAGATAACCCATTTGGAGTCTTAGGAAAAGAGGTAGTCTTATTAGGAGGGATGAAATTACCTCCAGAAACAGAAGCTACGTCTTTCTCAGATAACTCATTTGTAGTATTATCTTGAGCGATGGGATTTTTGGGGTCTTTGTTCTCAGTCATTGTATATTCTTCTTTGATATTTTAGCTATCTAACCGTATTCTTAGAAGTGACTAATCACGATCAATCACTTCTGTGATGAAATTTATCAATACTCGGTTTAGATTGATATCTTATAGCTTAGAAGCGATAAAATATTTTTACAATACACAATATTTCTGTGGGAATAACAATTTTTTACTTCCCGATATTTTCCGAGGCAGTAGGGAATGGAGAATTGAGAGTGGGTAAAAGTTTTCCTCCAAGTGTTCTGTACGAAGTACATGAATATCTCACTTGAAAACAGGTGAAAATGTGAATAACTCACCGCGAAGCCGGATCGCCGAAAATAATGGTTTCTGATTCTAAGAAAGATGTAATTTCTGCTATGTCTAGGGATCTTTTTGCCTTAATAAGAGCGCTAAGAAAGGCTCGGCGGTTTTGCCAGCCAGAACGGGGTAACAGAGGAGACTCAACATTATGCTGATTATCTAAACTGTTGGACAACTCCAGATTGTCAGATTCTGTGTAGGAAACTGAGTTGTTCTCTACAGCAAAGAAATTACCAGTTGTTTCGTTCATATTATTTTTCGCTTTCAAGATGGGATGGGCTTAGTGTTTTTCGGAAAAATAACAAGTAAAATAAGTAGGCCGCACTTGCTAATTAACCACTTACTAGAAAATATAGCGATGTCTACGACGGGCTATTCGGCGTCGCTCTTTTGTATGTAATACATTCTCTTCTCTCTCCTCAGAAGAATCAGCCTTTGAGGCTTACTCCCCAACGCTACTAGAGTTGAGGTTGTTCTTGTTAGGTTTATATTGGACTCAACTGATACCAATTCTGTATGAAGATGCCCTAAACCATATTTAAGTACAAGAAAGAAAAACGAACCGCAAAGTCCGCAAAGAACACAAAGAAAGAAAGAAAGAAAGAAAGAAAGAAAGAAAGAAAGAAAGAAGAAGTTATATCAAGTCCGGTGAATCACTTATGATTACCGTATCTGTGCAAAAATCGGAAAAGCCTCTTTCCCCCTGCCCCCAGCAAGAACTGCGCTCTAAATAGATAAGTCTTTAGCCGGACATGATATTAAGAGGGTTTGGCGCAGCCTCACAAAGAAATGGTATGAGAATCGCTATATGCTGATTTAGGTTTATCCTGCCAGTTATCGGGCCACTGGATACGGTCGGCAGTAAAATGAAGTGGATCGTTCTCAGTCCAAGGAGCATCAAGCGGCTCCTCAACAAGAGCGAACTCTCCGTTATCAAAAGGAAGTCCCGGCGCTGGCACTTTTGGGTAAACTCGTTCTCGGATATTGCGCTTTGCCTGTTCTAGGGCCCGGTGATGGCAGTAAGGGTTGTTCCCTCTGCGATCGAAGAAGACGTGCGCCGTCCAAGTGCAGCCGCCACGGCAAAGTTCAGCGTACTCACAACTTTTGCAAAATCCCCATAAGTGGTCTGTTCCTTGGGAAGTACCAGCATTCAGGTTAAACCGCAACTGTTCTGTTTGTTCAATAATTTCTCGTAGGGGGCGATCGCGAATGTTGCCACCTGTATAAGCAGCTGTGGGTAATGAAGGACAACCTTTAATTGCACCGTCTGCCTCAAGACCTATTGTAGATAGTCCGGCACCGCAACCCGACCAAAAGCTCCACTCATCTGCTCCTCTTCGCAAAATCCGCTCGTAAGGACCGTAATAACCAATATTGTTCCCAGCCTGAATTATAACTCCTTCACGATGGCCACGACGAGCAACCTCAGCCAGCATTGGGTAGAGATCCAATAACTCGGATGGTTGCAGTAGTATATCTGCGTTGTCTGCGGCATTGCCCATTGGGACAGTAAGCTGGATTTGCCATGCACGCGCACCCGCATCACGAATCTGCTCGTAAATCTGCGGAAATTCTGGAGCGCTTAAGCGGTTAATCTGTGTATTACAACCAAAAAACTTAAGACCAACTTCTCGGAAATGGCTCATGGTTCTTAATGCAGACTGCCAGGAACCTTTGCGACCACGGAGGCGATCGTGCGTTGCTTCGAGTCCATCGATGGAGACAGATACTGAAGCAATACCTGCTTCCTTCATCCGTTGAGCCGTCTGTAGTGAAATGCCAAAGCCCCCAGTTGTCATACCACAGAGCATACCTGCTTGAGTAATGGCGCTGGCAATCTCCAACCAGTCAGGACGCATAAACGCTTCCCCGCCGATCAGGGTCACTTCTTTAATCCCGACTTCGGCAAGCTGTTGTACAACCAAGAGAGCTTCTTCAGTCGAAAGTTCTTGAGTGCGGGCAACTCCTGCCCGAGATCCACAATGACTACAAGCCAAATTGCACTTTAGAGTAATTTCCCAAACCGCATAACTAGTACGGCGATATTCCTTAGGCATGTACGCTTACCCTCTATAGGAGAATTTATTTAGAAAAGAAGAACACTTTAAAATATCAATGTCAAAAAGGCCAAGAAAGTTCGCCCGGAAAAACCGCACCAGATAACGTGCCGATCACTATCGGATTTATTGGTAGCGCCACTCCACCAGTAACTGTCTCTAACATCGGTTCACTAAGTTCTCTGTTTCTTAGCCGCCTAAGTTCGTTAATCACAACTCCCCATTCTTCTGGAGTAAAATCATAGCCAGTCGCTCGTATTGTTGCTCTGCGTTGATCGTCAGTGGCAGCGTTTCGCAGTTGGTTTCGGAACGCTTCATCCTTGGCTATTCTCTGGTAGAACGCTCTGGCATTTTCGATAGACATATCTTTACTTCTTTGTTGAGAGCCATCTGATACTGTCTCGGTTAGGGGGAAAATAGGTTCCCCCATTATCCTGAAGTATAAGTTGTTACTACTCAGCCTAAGAAAGTTCGTCATTGAGAGGAATTACGGGAGAAACTACTATCCCATACATTGCCTGGGCCATAATACCACCACTAACTGCTTCTAGCTGCGACTCGCTGAGTTCTTGATCATTTGACTGTTTAATTTGGTCTACGACGGTTGCCCATTCTTCTGGAGTAAAATCATAACCAGCCGCTTGTATAGTTGCCCTACGTTGATCGGGACTGTCAGCGTTCCGCAGTTGGTTAGCGAACGCTTCATCGGTACTTACTTTCTGGTAAAATGCTCTAGCGCTTTCGATAGACATACTTTAGACCTACTCTTAGTATTTACCTGACAGATTAGAGGCTGTAACTGCTGACCACAATCCACTATTTTTCTGATAAGACTAACAATTTTTTACTTCTATTTTATTTATGGCTTAAGTAGGTAGGGGCGAAAATTTATAACTATGTCATTGTAAAGGGAGCAAAGCAAAGTGAAGCGATCGCAAGGGTTTTGAAAATTTTACATTTTGTTACATAGTTAGGTTTATTTATGCCTACCTACTTATATCATGTCCGGCTGATTAGTTATGATTATTGCATGTGTGCAAAAAGCTGAAAACTCCCCCTGCGCTCTTAATGATAAGTCTTTAACCGGACATGATATTACAGGCTGCGATCGCTATTAATCGTGGGACACCATACCGCATTAGAATCAAGGCTGCAAAAACGGAGATTTCCTTGCTTTGCCTTTGGTTAAAAGTGCCTCAGCAAGCGCTTTATTCAGAGCCATCTGATACTGTCTCGGTTAGGGGGAAAATAGGTTCCCCCATTACCCTCAAGTAGAAGTTGTTACTACTCAGGCTAAGAAAGTTAGATAGAAGAAACTACCCCATACAATGCGCGAACCGAGCCATCCCCCAAAGGTAACGTTAATCCACCACTAACTGCTTCTAGCTGCGACTCGCTGAGTTCTTGATTATTTGACTGTTTAATTTGGTCTACGACGCTTGCCCATTCTTCGGGAGTAAAATCATAACCAGCCGCTTGTATAGTTGCCCTACGTTGCTCGTCACTGTCAGCGTTCCGCAGTTGATTAGCGAACGCTTCATCCGTACTTACTTTTTGGTAAAATGCTCTAGCGCTTTCGATAGACATACTTTAGACTTACTCTTAGTATTTACCTGATAGATTAGAGGCTGTAACTGCTGACCACAATCCACTATTTTTCTGATAAGACTAACAATTTTTTACTTCTATTTTATTTATGGCTTACAAGCTGCGATCGCTTTTTATTAGTGTAAATAAGGGACGGGGAGGGGAGACAAAGCGCAGCTTTGGTGGGGTGAGGTAATTCGGTAATAAGTAATGACGCAGACATGATATCACCAATAAAAGGCGATCGCGCTGTTCACTCATAAAACGGCAAGATGCGATCGCAGCGCGACATTCTCAAGAATTATTCACTTCAAAATAATTCAAAATATTCTCTTTGCTCCCAGTTAGTCACCTGCAATAAATAGTCTTCTGGTGGCTTATCGGCGACGGACTGCAAAAAGCGATTAATTTCGCTCTGTTTCATCTTAATCATGAAGTTTATAAACTGCTGCCCCATTTTTTGAGAAAAAAGTTCGCTTTGGCTCAAATATGAAATCGCCTCTGGCAGACTTTTGGGTAAGGTCGGACTTTCTGTAGTGTAAGGTGACTCTGTTGGAGAGCCAGGGTCAACTTTATGATCCACACCATCTAACCCAGAAATCAATTGCGATGCCATATACAGGTAGGGATTGGCTGCTGGTTCTCCAATTCGGTTTTCAATGTGGGTCGTGGGGTCATCATAACCGCCTTGTAATCTAATCATTGCTCCTCGGTTTTCCAACCCCCACCCAGCACGATCGGGAGCTAGGGAATAAGGTCTAAATCTTTTGTAGCCGTTAATTGTCGGGGTTGTGAACACAGAAGCGGCATTAGCGTGTTTAAGAAGACCACCAACGAAGTATTTACCTAAATCAGACATTAGGGTTTTGGCGTTTGCAGACATGAAAGCGTTCTCGCCTGTGGTTCGGTCTACAAGGGATTGGTGCAAATGCCAGCCATTAGAAGAAGAACCTTGCAGTCCTGGACGACACATAAATGATGCCATGTAACCTTGCTGACGGCAGATTTGCTTGGTCGCCATTCGGAATATCATCATTGTATCCGCAGCTTGCAACGCCGGGATCGGGTCAAAGGTAAATTCAAATTGACCGGCACCTCCTTCGTTTTCTACGCTCCTTAAAGGCAATCCCATTTCAACTAAGTTTTCTGCCAGAACGCGCAGCAAATCGTGAATCTCTGGATTGTGGGATTCTAAAAGGTATTGGAAGCTATGCTCTACGGCGGTAACTAATGCAGGTTCACCAGGTTTTCCAGAAGTACCAACATTAGCGATCGCTAACATCGGATCTGACAACTTTGCCAAATACCACTCAACTTCTAAGCCGACAATATGCTCCAACCCTCTTTGATGCAACTCTTCCAATGATTGCCGCAAAATACCGCGACTGGAAAAGGGCATTACCTGACCATTTTGAAAGTACTCGTCACAGAGGATAAAACCAGTGCGTTTTGCCCAAGGCACAATTTTGAAGGTATCAGGGTCAGGAACAGCCACAAGATTTGGCGCACCTGTCATCTGAGACATATCTAAGCTCCCGCCCGGAACGAACGGGTTAAATACTATTGCACCACCAGTATCAAACAGGAATGTCCCTGTGCTGATTTGCATACCGTTTTCTAAGGCGCTTAAAAACGCCTGGGGTAAGAGCGACTTGCTGCGAACAATGCCATGCTGGTCCGCCCAAGCAGTACGAATCAACAATAGATCCCGTTCTTTGACAACAGCCTTGATCTTTGAAGATGCTTCTTTTTGGATTTCTGTCCACAGCTGATGACGCTCAATAAATCCAGGTATTTTCATTTAAAATTAAATATCATAAATATTGCATTATTGCAAGTAGGTTAACAAAACTTTGTATTTTTCCTGTGAATCCACCGATACTGTTAGCGAAAGGTTTTGATGGCTATCAATCAGATTTCTCACTCTCAATCGCTTGGAGGATTAGGCATTATACATCAATATCAATCAGATGAAGCTAAATCTAGAAAGGAAAGGATTGAGGTTAAATTTGTACCGCATCAACTCATCTATCTTTAGGCAGATTTTATAAAAATCAAAATCAAATATGGTGTTAGCAAGAATTTAGTTCCGGTTTACTCAATTGTAACTAGTAGTCTGCCCAGCCAAAATTGCGTTTGTAAAAATTGGAGTGTATGTTAAAGGGGGGAAGGGATAAAACACCCCAAAACATCTTCTGTTGCTCTTAGCAAAGTGCAAGCAATAGAAAATGCTTGGAATACCCGTGATTTAGAAGGAGTTGCCGCTGTGGCACGCCATTACAGTCACTTGCAGTAAATTTGTCCATAGGAGGCTATTTAATCAATGAAAAGCTTTTTCAGCCCCGCAGTGCCTCAGCCGATAAATTGAGGTTTACATGAATTCGCAAACATTGTCATATAAAACGCGAACACTTTGTTGTTTGTTTTAGACTCTATTTTCCTTAAGCGAACAGTATTGACACGAGTGCAAGTCAGGCATTGGCGAGATCGCTGCTTTCATGAAACTGCCATGCGATCGCAATAGTAGCAGTCAGTAGAGGGGAGCATCCCGTCAGGTGCAAAAACTTTGTGTTTGCCCTCATCCCCTACCCCCGAATCCCATCATTTGAAAGAGGGGAACTAGAATCATGTTTCCCCTCTCCCATTTTTGGGAGAGGGGCTGGGGGTGAGGGAAAAGATTTAAGCCAAAATTGGGATGCTCCCTGGTAGAGTCGCTTTTAGGTTTTCAATGGAATTAACTATCAGGCTTTTGGTTGAATTAGACATACACCAACTTCAGTATTAACCAGGTGTGTAAAATAGTTGTTTGAAGCGAGACAAGCGCGTTGTGGCAATCGGTATTTAAGGGCGATCGCCAGCTTCTAATCGGTTCACAAGCTGGTGCTTTCCTTGGCGGCTTACCGTCGAGCGGTGTGCCAAATAGCCTTTTGTGTTCCCGGTTGAAGTCCCATTGGCATCATAGCGATCGCAGAAGTTTTCCGTCTACTGACTTTTCCTAACTCATTAGAAAATAGGCGAACTGGAAGTTAAAAAATAAAAAATATGTGTTTTAGTCTAAAAAAGGCAAAATTGCAGGTATGCTAAGTTTAGGAAAATGCAATAATTGTGTAGTTTTTGTAGTCCTGTAATTACAAGGAGTAATAGCTATAAAATCACAGCTTCTACTGAGTTGCTTAAAAACTTGGCTATTCTTACCCACAATTCTTGCTTGGGTTAATAAATTTTTGTGGAGGAATAAATCCCTTTTGTCCTCTACCTTTAGAAGTAAAGTAGAGACTTGAGTTTTTAAATTAGCAATTTAACCGAAGAAGTGTTGCATTAATCATAAAAAAAATGTATTGTTTAAATTGATATTTAACAAATACACAAGAAAAAACACATAAATACACAAACGGGAGAAATGAAAAAATTGTTTGATTAATTCATGAGCAGTATTAATATGTACTTTGCAGGGTTAGCCTTTGCAAATTACGATTTAACAAGCATTTCAGGATTTGACAATGAATCATTGCATTTCTTGAAAATTTCCTGTGGGTAGCAATTTTTGTCTAACCTGATATCTGTAGTATCTAAAAGATTTGTGTTCGCTGATTTGAACTAATTTTATTTACGGATATTGTTTTGAGAAGGGAAGGCTGTAATGTTAATTTGAAATAGCAAATTTACTTCAAAAATCAGCTAAAAACCATAGTATAGTTAGATTTACTTTGGAACATCCAAAATGTTACCAGGTAAAAATTAGGCTCTAACTTAAACTGTGAGGTAACCCCCCCAGTCTCGCAAAAGACCAGAGGGATTATCCAACTTTTAGCTGTTTATCAGGCTATCAATACAAAGTTAACCTTTGTGGGCTAACTTAATATCCATTTTTCTGCAAAATCTCCGGCAAGAGAAACTTCAGAATAAATAGCGGCACTTTTGTGCAGCCAGTTTTAGCATGAACAACAACTAATTACAATTATGACACTAACTCTTCGTCAAAATCAAGCTTTAATAAGGCAATTATTTGTAAGCTTTAACGCTTGCAAGAGCAGTTTATTGTACCAACTCAGCGCAACAGCTAAAATTGTGATTCATAATGCAAATTATGGCTCAATATAAAATTTGTTTATCTATTTTCGAGGAAATTGTCAATTCTCGCCAAAATTAGCAGAATAAAATCCTAAAAATTGGATTTTAAGACACAAATTCAGCCAATTTAATTTTCTTTCTAGGCAAAATTAAGCACCTAGCAAATTTGGTTAGCTAATCTGAGAATTGTAGCAATTAATCAATCATCTATGCACTCCAATCAAGATAAATAAACACATCTGGAGATTGCTTGTTTAGCAACGCCTTTATTTGCAGTAAAAGCGGATAGTTATATTCAAAGCAACATAGGTGCATAGAAAGCAGGGATCAAAATTTTAATTTTTGTAGCGCGTTTTAGGAGGTGAGTTAAGTGCTATATCTATATTTTTTTCCAAACATCAATTTATTTGCATTCAAGTATGAATTTATTTGCACCATCTTTTTGATTTGAGCGAGGCGATCGTCAAATGAGTTTTTGATTGAAAAAATTTTAAAATAAATGCAGAGGTCACAATCTAGAAGGCAAAGAAATATTAATGCAAACCCTAGTTGTGGGTAGAAAGCTCACTAATATAACAAAACGAAATTTGTATTAATATGCGTAGCAGAAAATACAAAAGAGCTAGTGCAATCTCTGGTTCTACCCAAATAGAAAAACCTGCTGCGTAGGCGGGTATCTTCACTTAAATGGACTGGGATCATCTCGCGTCGAATTCTACGCTTAAAAATGTAGCTTGCTCCTGTTTGCTGAATAATATATCCAATACTGCAATATTGGACAGAATGGAAATTGTTCACAAACTTGAATGTAAGAAACATCCACTATTATTATTCACTTGCAAATCTAATTTAGTTGATTGCAAGCACAACAACGAGTTGGCATTTGCATGTTTGTAATTTAATTACTAATATTTGCAAATCCTAATTTCGCTCCTCTATAAGGGGATAAATAAAAACTTTATAAAGATATTGGAGTAAGTAAAAATCTATGGTATAGACAATAAAGTAGTTGTTATATCATTAAAAAAACAGAGCAAATAAGGATGAACAAGCATTTTTAGAATCCGATTACAGGAAAAAGATGTCCCAGATGTTCAGCGTATGGATGCCAAGATTAGAAGTTAAATAGGCTTTTCTCGTGGCTTTTAGGCTTTAATGCCTGTAATCTAATAATTAAAAATTTACTATAATTTCCTTTTTTGCCTACTAACAAAAAAGGAAATTGGAAACAGTATTTTTGAATACATTTCTAGGATAACTAAATCTCTATCAGTAGAGGTATTTATGAAAAAAAATTAAATAGTGTGTTGACTTATAAACAAATTAACTATATTGTAAATCCATAAAACACAAACGAAAGTTATCTCTAATTTGTGGAATCGGGGAAACAGATATAAATTAATTAAGACAGCAACCAACCAACGTTAATCAGCAAGGAATAAATTAGTATTTCTCACTTGATTTATGTTCTTAAGTTCCAATCCATAACTTAAATCTTTGTTAATTAACAGGATTTAGTGAGATTAATTCAGGATATTTAGAAAATAAAATAGTCTTATTGACATCATGCGATCGCTCTAAATTGATGCAGATTAAAGATAATATCTGGCTGCAAAATCTAACTGTAAGTGACATAGAGGTACATCGATGAGTGTTTATTCCAACAGCTTAATAACTCCGGATCAGTTTTCAACATTAGTTGAATTGCTGATTTATAGAGCAAAAAATCAGTCTGAGCAGAAAGCTTATACTTTTTTACAAAGTATAGAGAAAGAAGCAGCATCGTTGACTTATGGAGAATTACATCTGCAAGCACAAGCGATCGCAGCTAGTCTCCAGGCTCTAAACCTTGGTGGTGAACGGGCTTTGCTGCTATATCAACCCGGTTTAGATTTTATTGCTGCTTTCTTTGGATGTTTATATGCAGGCGTTATTGCAGTTCCGGCATATCCACCCAGACGAAATCAAAAATTGTCCAGGTTGCAGGCGATCGCCGCAGATGCTCAAGCCAAGATTGTACTAACTTCTAAATCTATTTTAGATAACCTGCAAACTGGCTCCAATCAAGAAGATTTAGAAATTTCTGGATTGCATTGGCTAGCTACCGATGAGTTGAGTAACGATCTTGCAGTTGTATGGGAACCGCAAGAATTGACCGCTAATACCTTAGCTTTCCTTCAGTACACATCTGGTTCTACAGGGACACCAAAGGGGGTGATGATCACTCATGGTAATCTGCTGCATAACGAGCGGATGATCGAGAAAGCCTTCGGACATACAGACAAAACTATCGTTGTTGGTTGGTTGCCTGTTTTCCATGACATGGGACTCATTGGAAATGTCTTGCAACCCTTATATTTAGGGGTTCCTTGCATTCTGATGTCTCCAGTAGACTTTCTCCAAAAACCAATTCGTTGGTTGCAAGCAATATCTCACTACAAAGCTACAACTAGTGGTGGGCCAAACTTTGCTTACGATCTGTGCATTCGCAAGGTGACACCCGAACAGTTAGCAACTCTCGATCTCAGCAGTTGGGAGGTTGCTTTTACCGGTGCTGAACCCGTCCGTGCTGAAACCTTAGAGCAGTTTGCTTCTACTTTTGCACCTTGTGGCTTTCGTAAAGAAGCATTTTATCCCTGCTACGGTATGGCAGAAACCACTCTGATAGTAAGCGGGGGTGAGAAAACAGCTTTACCAATCACTTGCAACGTAGATAAAGCAGCATTAGAGCAAAACCGAATTGTCAAGCAGGATAAGAGTCGCGGAGATATCCAGACAATAGTAGGTTGTGGGCAAAGTCCTTCCGATCAGAAGGTGATCATTGTTGATCCCCAATCTTTAACCATGTGTGCACCTGAGCAAGTCGGGGAAATCTGGGTAGCAGGGCCGAGTGTTGCTCAAGGTTATTGGAATCAACCCCAAGAGACAGAAAAGACTTTCCAAGCCTATTTAGCAGATACAGATATAAGCGATGGTGAAACCTCAATCCCATTTTTCCGCACTGGAGACTTAGGATTTTTGCAAGATGGAGAGTTGTTTATCACAGGGAGAGTCAAAGATGTAATTATCATCAGAGGACAAAATCATTATCCCCAAGATATTGAACTGACTGTTGAAAAGAGCCATCCAGCCCTGAAACCTGCTTCAGGAGCCGCATTTTCCATCGATTTCAAGGGTTCCGAGCGACTAGTTATTGTTCAGGAGGTAGAGCGCAGTTACTTACGCAAGTTAAACGTTCAAGAAATTCTTGGAAATGTAAGACAAGCAGTGATTGCACAGCATGGACTAGATATATTTGCTACGGTACTGATCAAGACTGGAAGTATTCCCAAAACCTCTAGTGGCAAAATTCGCCGTCAAGCTTGTCGAACTGCATTTAATGCTGGCACCTTGGATGTCATGGAAGATTGGAGCGAAAATCCTCAGAACAAAGCTAAGTTTAAGGATCTAGAAGCAGAGGTTGATTCTGTTTTAAGGCAGTTAACACCTACTAACCACCCATAAATGGCAGAGATACAAGATGAGTTTTGTTAAATACCTTCAGAGGCAAAAAGAAGCGATCCCAAATAAATACCTGCAAAATCTTTAAAGGTTTATCTATAGGTAGTTAAATTAAAAACTATCATGTATTTCCAACAGATGAGTTGCAGTAGTGGCAGATAGCTCCAAATACCGGGACAGGCAACCAAGGCGGACGCATTACACAATTACTTGTCGTGTCTGGCCAAGTAAATCTCCAAGTTCGTCCCCTAACTAATAAGGACTCTCGTGTAGAAATTAAAACCCCGGCTGGAGTTGCTGGAGTCCGAGGGACTGAGTTTGGCGTGAGCGTTCAAAATGACGGAAAAATGGGTATTGGAACTAAAGAAGGAGCAGTAGCTACCTCTGCTCAAGGAGAAACAGTGCTGGTAAATGCTGGATTTAAAAATCTGACTATCCCTGGACAACCACCCTTACCAGCAGTTCCTTTGCGAGAAGATACTCGTTTGAATGTTAGTCAACTTCTAGCTAAAGGTAAACAAGTCCAGATTGTTGGTACTGTTGATCCGGTAAATATACTGTTAATTAATCTACAGCCTCAAAATGTTGATTCAAATGGCAGATTTGATATTACTGTTCCTTTACCTTCTAACCGCAAAGTAGAAGCTACAGTGTCAACACCGTTAGGGACAAAACAACTATATCAACTGGCAGTTCCTTAAATTTTGAGGAGTAATTGGGATGGTTATAGCGGTTCTGGTTTATGTGAGGTACATCGGTAGGGGTCAGGCAGTCCCATGCACCTACACTTGGCGATTTAATATTGTACCGCATCTGAATGGGAACCGCTATATGTGGCTTGTTGCGCGATCGCTCCAATCGCCAAAGTCACGCTCCTTAGAAGCAGCTTTTTCTCTTCAAGGTGAATGGAAATGAAAGAATGTCGAGCAGATTTTCTTTATTCACTCTATGTTGCATTTTTTTAAACATCTGTTACATTACTTTACAGACAGTTACAACTGCTACAATACTTAAACTTTGGAGTTTTACTCATGTCAGGTTTTAAGAATTCTGCGCCTGTTGTTTCAGAAGATCCTAATGCTGTGCGTTTTGGCTTCACTCCTCAGAGTGAAAACTGGAACGGTCGTCTTGCGATGATTGGTTTTTTATCTGCCATTTTGATTGAAGCTTTTTCTGGTCAAGGTTTACTCCATTTCTGGGGTCTTCTCTAAATTGATCATAGTAGAGGCGCATAGCCGTGCGCCCCTACTGTTTATATTCCACCCAAGTCATTTGTTTCTAACCTATGGCAAATGTTGGGATTGGGGACTTCCAAAAAATAAATTATCAACAAAAACCAAGAATCCATGCTTAAGCAATAATGATAATCATTTCTTAGGGGGAGGATTGAAAACACTACGAAAGTAAGGTGTGTCAATGTGGATGCGTTAGCGAAGCTCACCGAAGGTATCGCTATCAGATTTTATCGAAAACAGCCTTCGACTTGCAAGAAGTGCAAAGGGCAGTTGCTGTTTTAGGTAAACCTGCTGTTTAGTGAATTCTGTAAAATTTCTTGACTTAGAGTTTCAGTTACCCTGAAGATAAAAGGGTTAGATATCTTGTCACAGTATTAGGCACATCTGATATCGGCTTATTTCCTTTCATTTCCCTACTATTTAGGGTAAACACAGAGGGTAAGGGCGATAGGCATTAACGCGGCAAAAAACTAAAAAAAGTACGCACGGATTGCTAAAACGTGCCTGGACGCAGAGGGTTAAATGCGCCGTTGCACCCCGATGAAGCGTCAAGAAATAGCTGATTAAATCAAATTCTAAGCGATTTAATCATATATTTTGTAGCAGATACTTGTGGAAAAGAAAATGCTAGGTGTAAATGTTCTTATGAAAGTTGGCGATCGCGTCCGCGTTAAAGATTCGGTAGTAGTGTATCATCATCCTGAACATCGGAATCAGCCTTTTGACATCAAAGGCACTGAAGGCGATGTAGTAGGTATTGCCACCCAATGGCGAGACAGACCAGTAAGCGCTAATTTGCCGATTGTAGTCCAGTTTAGTAAAAAGTTTAAAGCCCATTTACGTGAAAATGAGTTAGAAGTCATCTAAATCACTTATCGGCGGCGAAACCACTGAAAAATATTCAGTTCGCCGCGCATTCTTTTAAGCTCTTGACGGTTCTGTTCTGCTGTAGTATAATACCAGTCACAATAACGCTGAAACTCCGATCGTGAACGAACTTCGTGGTAAAACTGATGAGTTGTTTGGTAAGCCGCAAATGCTTCCTCAACTTGGTGTTGAGGGGATGGCATAATATAAGGTAAATTTTTAGACATAAAGTTAATAGAGTTAATAAAGTTAGGAGTTAGGAGTTAGGAGTTGGGAGTTGGGAGTTGGCAGTTGGCAGTTGGCAGTTGGGAGTTAGGAGTTGGGAGTTGGGAGTTAGGAGTTAGGAGTTAGGAGTTAGGAGTTGGCAGTTGGCAGTTAAAAGTTTAGGAAATTACTACATTTCATAATTAACAACTCATAACTCATAACTTATAACTCATAACTCATAACTCATAACTCATAACTCATAACTCATAACTCATAACTCATAACTCATAACTCATAACTATAATTAAAGCCAGCCGCGTAAGCGATAAACTAAATAACCAATGTACTCTTTTAAAGCGCTGGTAAATTGGTGCAAGTTGTCGGTATCAGGTAATAAATTCAGTATAGCGGCTTTGGGAGTGTTGCCGAGTTCTTGTAGTTCACCCTCACTAACAAGAAAGTCAGTCGGTGCAGGAATGACATTAATTCCTTGACGTTGGAAAATCTTAAGCGATCGCGGCATGTGCATTGCAGAAGTAACTAATAATACCTGATTTATGCGACGAGACTGCAAAATTTTGCGGACATTTACAGCATTTTGATAAGTATTTAGAGATTCAGGTTCTTGGATAATTGCCTGAGATGGAATACCAATAGATGTGAGTATTGTTGCCATATCTGCGGACTCTGAGGAACCGCTACCACGCCAATCGATGCGCCCTCCGCTAAGAATGATTATAGGCGCTCTTTTCTGACGATACAGTTGTGCAGCGTAGATTACGCGATCGCCTGCTTCACTCAAATCGACGGTAGGTCTTGGGAAAAAAGCTGATTTGGTTGCGCCACCCAAAACTACAATTGCTTCTGCAACTGGTATTTGGGCGAGTGGAAGATTTTGCCATTCTAGCGATCGCACTAATGATTTAGCAATCCAAGCATTACTACAAAATAGCAATAAAGTCAAAGAAAAAGCAATTGCGATCGCCGCAGTGCGCGGCCTTTTCCACAACGTGACTAATGCTACTACCAAACTCACACAGGCTAATCCTAGTGGATAAAAAAACAGTGGCAGTAATTTGGATAGATATAAAAACATAGTGGCAAGTCAATACTTTTCAGTTAAGAATTAAGCGGTATTGAGAATAGAAAAGGAAAAAGGTATCGCTATTTAGTAGAACAATTATTAATTTACTCTGCTTTTGTTCTGAGCCGAGAAGTATTGCCTTAGTTTTGAGCTTACTTAAATCAGGTGATCTAAGCCAATGTGCCGTTGATAAAATTTATTTATCTATTTGATAATTAAGAATATTTGCTCTTATGAATTATATTTCATAAAGTTAAATCAGCATTTTGTAGTGAGTACCTATTGAAGTTAGTTTTTGGCTTTAGTCCCATACCTAGCGGATTCAACTATATAGTCAGTAGAGATAGTATATGACTCAACAAATCGAGCTAAAAATCAATCAGAGCGCTCATGGCTTAAAAAAAGAATGTCTTTCATACGGGGAAGTGTTTGCACAATCAGTAGCGGTGATTGCACCCACAACAACACCCGCAGCTAATTTAGGTTTAATCTTCGCCAGTTCAGGTAACGGAACTTGGCTGAGTTTCTTGTTAGGGATGATTGGGCTATTGTTTGTTGCTATCAACATTAACCAATTTGCGCGGCGTTCAGCTTCTCCAGGTTCGCTATACTCCTATATTATCAAAGGTTTAGGTTCTACAGCAGGTGTTATGTCTGCTTGGGGTTTGATTCTGGGTTATTTATTTACCGGGATGTCAACCTTATCTGGCTTTGCAATTTTTGGCGAATCTTTGCTGGGTCATATTGGCATACACACCCATACTTTAACATTGTTCGCACTGGGGACGGGTCTGGCTTGGTATGTGGGTTATAAAGACATTCAGTTATCAGCAAAGATGATGTTGGTACTTGAAGGCATCTCTGTGGTTTCAATTTTGTTGTTAGGGATGATTGTTTGGGCGCACAAGGGCTTTGCAATTGATATGTCCCAACTGAGCCTCAAAGGAGCTACCCCAGGTGGGATCTCACTAGGAATTGTCCTGGTTGTGTTTGGTTTTTCGGGTTTTGAAAGTGCTACGTCTTTAGGAGATGAAGCTAAAAAACCACTGAAAAATATTCCCAAATCTTTGATTCAAAGCACGATGTGGTCTGGTGTATTTTTCATGTTCATGGCCTATGTGGAAGTGCTGGGCTTCAGTGGTAGCTCTGTAGATTTGGGCAAAACTGAGGAGCCACTGGCATTTTTGGCAAATCAAGCAGGTGTAGGCTTATTGGGAACGTTAGTTAGTATTGGTGCATTATTGAGCTTCTTCGGTTGTACTCTTGCTTGTATCAATCCCGCAGCCAGGATCGTGTTCATGATGGCACGGAATGGTTTGTTTCATAGTTCTTTGGGTAAAGCCCATGATTCTAACCTGACGCCCCACACAGCAATTGCCCTGTGTTCCTTGATTACATTTATGGTCCCTAGTGCGTTGAATTTATTTAGCATCAAGCCTTTTGAAATTTTGGGTTACACCGGAACACTTTGCACGTATGGTTTCTTAGTCGTATATATTTTGGTTTCAATTGCTGCTCCAATTTACTTGTATCGCATCAAAAAACTTCGCTCAATGGATATCTTATTTTCAGTTTTAGGCGTAGTTTTTATGATGATTCCTGTTCTCGGTACTGTCGGAATTCCGGGTAGTACTCTATTTCCAGTGCCAGCAGCACCTTACAATACCTTCCCTTACTTGGTCTTACTGTACTTTGTTGCGGGGTTTGGATGGCTTGTCATTCAAAAACTGCGTTATCCCAAAATGGTGAAGAAAATGGAACGCTCCATTGATGAGATTCACGCTCGATTCCAAGACGAAACCCTTTAATTTCTGATCACCTTCGTTATTTTTTCAAGTTAGGCTACAGTTCCATTAGGAGCAAACCTAAGATTTTAGACCCTTGTCCAATGCCCAATGCCCAAATTACTACTTTTGCCAAAACCGGAAATTGAAACTACTTCCAGCACCGCGACGGTAACGGCGGGTTGTTCTTCTTGTTTGCCGTTTGTTGATCCTCTCATTTGTTGCTTGACCTTCGCCGTCTTCTGACTCTTCAACTTGCAACTGAGTTCTAGTCTCTTCCTTACTTCCCCACCAAGCAGTAATCCAGCCTCCAGCTAAAGCGCCTATTCCACCTAGCAAGATACTCATAGGTGCTGGATACCCTAAATATACAAAACCCAGCATGAAAAATAACCAGTATTTCAATCCTGTATCGACACCATCAGAGGAGGCGACAGTTGACGTTTGGGCGCTATTATCGGTTACATTTGTGATCCAGCTTAAGATGAAACCGCCCATGATTCCTAAGAAGATGCTCAGGGCTGGTGCAGAGCCGGTCATTATTAATATAAATGTTAAAAATCCCCCGAATAACAGTTGAGAAAAGAAGCTGGGAGAAATACTAAAAAAATCGTTCTTTTTGTCTGCCATAGAGTAAAAAAGCTATTAACTAACTAGATAGGGTAAAAATTTCTCGTTTGAATAAGGCAGGAGGCAGGAGGCAAGAGGCATGAGGCAGGAGTCAGGAGGCAGGAAGCAGGAGGCAGGAGGCAGGAGGCAGGAGGATCTTAGCCTAGTTTATCTTTGTTGACATAGTTTGGTTTTATTATGCCAACTTACTGAATTACGAATTACGAATTACGAATTACGAATTACGAATTATTTTAATTGTGCCTGTTGTGGTTGAGTTGTATCCCAAATCTTTACATAGGATTGTTCTTCTTCAGTGAAAGGTTCAGCTTGTTTGATTTGTGAGGCTAATAAATCGGCAGTTGCATCAGCGATATCACCAGTGCGATTGTTCAGACGTTCTTTTAGAACTTCTAGCGGTGCTGTGCATTGGATAATCTGAACGGGAAGTTGGTGCTTTGTAGCTTGAGCGATCGCTTCTTGCCGTAACTGCTGGCGATCGTACTTGGCATCCAAAATCACCGAAAAACCTTGTCTAGCCAGGATAATTCCCAATTCCAACAGCCGTGTGTAGGTTTTTTCGGTCATCTCAGGGGTATACAAATCATCACTACCTTTTTCCCACAAGGGAATTCCCCCTAAATGTTTCCGCACCGCATCAGAACGCAGGTGAATCGCTCCTAGTTGACGGGCTAAATGCCTTGCTGTGGTACTTTTACCAGAACCCGACAACCCCGACATCAAAATTAGTTCTCCCAGCTTTGGCTTAGTGTAGTCCCAAGCCTGTTTGTAATACTCAGCAGCCGTTTTTGTCGCTTCTTCCTTTACCGTCGCGGGTACACTCGGGTCGTCTAGCAAAAATGAAGTTACCTTCGCACGAACATAAGCCTGACGGCTTAAATACAAGGGTAGCACCTGCAAGCCTTCCCAGTCTCCAGTTTGCTCTATGTATGAATTCAAAAACGCATTACCCAAGTCTTTGCGTTGCCGCGCTTCCAAATCCATCACCGTGAACGCCACATCGTACATCACATCGACAAAGCGAAACGGCTCATTAAACTCAATGCAATCGAACAGCAAGATTTTATCGTGCCACAACGCAATATTTCTCAGGTGTAAATCCCCATGACATTCACGAATATAGTTGTTATGAATTCTGCTAGCGAATAATTCTGGACGTTCGGCAAAAAACTTATCTGTATATTGCTTTGTTTCTATAAATTGCGCCTGAGTCTGGGGGCTACCAATATACTTTTCAGTTTGTTGATAATTCTCGTCAAAGGCAGCCCGAACTTTTGGCACTTCGCCAAAACTGCGAATATAATCATTCGTCTGTGCTTCGGCATGATATTGAGCCACCACCCGTCCCAACTCATCTAGGTGTGTCTCATTCAACTTACCCTGCTCAAATAGTGTACTTAATAGCGACTCTTGCGGAAACTGGCGCATCTTTAGCACATATTCTACAGGCTCATCACTTCCTCCTAAATGGTATTGTTCCCCTACCAAAGTTATGGGCAAAACTTCTAAATACAGTTCACCTGCGCCTCGTTGATTCAACCGCAACTCTTCCTGAGAAAAATGTTGCCGCTTCTCTAAGGTAGAAAAATCTAAAAAACCAAAATTCATCGGTTTTTTTAGTTTATAGGCGTAATCCCCAGTCAGCAGCACATAAGAAATGTGGGTTTGAATTAATTGAATAGGTTCTGTTACTGGATGGGGATAAAATCCAGGTTGCAACATTTGCTCAATAAAAGCTGGAAGAGTCGCTTCTGTCATCTCTCTCCTCTGCGCTCTCTGCGCCTCTGCGGTTCAAATACAAAAAAACCAGGAGTTCCCTCCTGGTATCATCAAAAATTATTACACAGTTTACCTAGCTTAAGAAGCTGCTTCAGTTTCAGTTGCTGTCCCAGCATCTTCAGCGCTAATTTGTGGTGGCAAAACGCTCACAACAAGTCGCTCTAATTCAGCTAGAGGTGTTACACCTTCAGGAAAGGGTATATCACTGATACTCAAGCTGTCTCCTATTTGCATGTTAGAGACATCGATTTCAATTACATCTGGGATGTTTTCTGGCGCACAAGTGACTTGCAATTCGGTGATTACGGTGTCTAACACCCCACCTTCTTGTTTAACACCAACAGCAGTTCCTACAAAACGCAGCCGAACTTCTACAGTGGTGTCACCGTGGCCAGCAACCGCGAAAAAGCTGAGGTGGTAAGGCGTACCTTTTGCTGGATGGATTTGAAGTTCCCGCAGCAAGGTTTTGCCGCGCCAAGGTACATCACCAATATTTAACTCAATCAATGTATTGTTGACTGAAGCTCTTTTGAGCAAGCGTTCAACAGTTTTAGCATCAATCGTCAAAGAAATGGATTCTGTACCCTTATGACCATACAAATTGGCAGGGATGAGTCCAGCACGGCGCAAAGCTCTTGGCTTGCTACCTTCTGCACGTTTTTGAGATTCGACTGTAATAGCCATAAAAGTTGTTAATTGTTAATTAGAGTTTGGAGTTAGGAGTTAGGAGTTAGGAGTTAGGAGTTTGGAGTTTGGAGTTTGGAGTTTGGAGTTGGGAGTTTTGATTGAATTACTCATTTTTAACTCTTTAACTCTTAACTCTTCACTCTTAACTCTTCACTCTTAACTCCTCACTCTTAACTAAGCACTGAGTGGGGTAGCAGGTGTGCCGTCGGCGTGCAATAAAGCACGTTTGGGCCCGTGGATGGGGTCTTCTACGATTATGGTTTGATCGCGGCTTGCTCCTAGTGAGACGATCGCAATCGGGACTTCCATTAATTCAGCGAGGAATTTTAGATAGTCCAGTGCTTGCTGTGGCAAGTCTTCCAGGGTGCGGCAGTGGGTTGTTGACACTTTCCATCCTGGTAAGGTTTTGTAGATGGGGCGACATCTAGCAAATTGACGAGAACTTGTGGGGAAGTGTTCGCTGCGATCGCCATCTATGTCATAAGCTACACAAACTTGGATTTCCTCTAATTCGTCGAGGACATCTAGTTTAGTGAGTGCCATACAATCCATACCATTAATCCGCACGGCATAGCGACCGATGACGGCATCAAACCAGCCACAGCGCCGTTTGCGTCCGGTGGTTGTGCCAAATTCTGCACCGCGATCGCACAACAATTCTCCCAATGGTCCATCCAATTCTGTGGGAAATGGCCCTTCTCCCACCCGCGTTGTGTAGGCTTTCGACACTCCAATTACCCGATCAATCATTGTCGGGCCTACCCCTGTACCAACGCAAGCCCCCCCAGCCACCGGATTAGAGGAGGTGACATAGGGATAAGTTCCATGATCTAAGTCCAAAAGCGTACCTTGTGCGCCTTCAAACAAAATATTCCGCCGTCGCCCAATCGCATCGGATATTTTTAACGATGTATCAATAACGTAAGGGCGCAACCGTTCTGCATATCCCAAATACTCCTCAATCACCTCTTTTGCATTTAGAGGCGGCAAGTTGTAAAGCTTTTCTAAAATGACGTTTTTATAATTAATCGTCCACTCCAACTGCTCACGTAACTCATCGGGGTTCATCAAGTCTAAAACCCGAATGCCTGTACGTTCAGATTTATCAGCATAAGTCGGCCCAATGCCCCGACCTGTTGTGCCGATCTTATGGCTTCCCCGTCGTTCTTCCGATGCCTGGTCAATCAAGCGATGATAAGGCATGGTTACGTGGGCTGTCTCAGATATCAGCAGGTGGTCAGTGGAAATATTTAGTTCTTTTAGTTGGTCGATTTCTGCAATCAAAATCTGTGGATCGATGACTGTTCCACAGCCGATAATGCAATCGGTATTTGGATACAAAATACCAGAGGGAATCAAGTGTAGCTTAAAGGTCTGACCTTTAACTACAATCGTGTGTCCAGCATTGACACCCCCTTGGTAACGAACCACAACATCTGCCGAACGGCTGAGTAAGTCAGTTATTTTACCTTTTCCTTCATCGCCCCATTGGGCACCTATGACAATGACGTTAGCCAAGAGCTTAAATTAAGAAGTAAAGTTTCCACAAACTACAATTAGTAACATATTTTCGGAATCATGTCAAACTTTTTCTAGAACTAGCTAGTACAGCACGGCGTAAATAGAGCAACCATACTTTAAATAATTCGTAATTCGTAATCACGCTCTCTACGAGACGCTAAAAGCGAGGGCGGACTCGCTAACATTACGCTATTTTACGAGTTTGGCTGCCACGTTGGGTAGTTAGACTTGGCTTTTAATTATTGACGGAGGTTATTGTCGGATTATTTCTTTCACCTTTTAAGTTAACAATAGCACCGGGGTCTGTTTGAGTTAAACCGAACTTACTACCCTTATCGAAGACAACACCGCTATAATTAGCACTCGTTCCATCGGCTCTAATGAAGGATGCTGTAAAGCTACAATCAGTTTTTACATGGTATGTGCCTTTAGTGGCAACATTGGTTGTCACGGTTCCTGCAACACTTTTAACCAGAACAGTTCCTGTGATTTTTCCAAAGCTATCAAAGGTGTCTAAAGCATTTAATGCATAAGGCTGAGTCTTATTCAAATATCCTCCACCTTGAATTTCAAAGGCTCCTTGTAAACTGCTATTTGTACATGTTGGGCTTAGTCCTATTACTGGACCACCAGGTTGTATTTGAGCATGTGCTTTAGGTTGTTGGCTATTCAGAATAACTGAAGTGCCGAATGCTGATGAAATACAAAGCATTAATGTCGCCAAAGATTTAAATCTTTTCATTTGAAGTCTGTCTTATAGAAAAAAATTGCCTACCTAAGTTAGATAACTTGTGCAGGCAGTTAAAATTATGCCATGAAGCGCCACATATAATAATTAAATTTAGTAACATCAAAAAATGTGAGAAAATGATTTTGTCATTTTTTCACATTCAATCGCCTGAAAATTCAGTAGCAAAGTTGTGCTTTAGTACAACTTGTTCGAGCTTCTTTTGAGTGAATTTGGATAGCTTGTTACGCTTGAGTGCTAAATGTGCGCCGACAGTGCCGAGGACGAGTAAACTAAGAATAGAGGTGGGTTCCGGGATGGTGATTATGGTTGCAGAAAAAGTAATGGGTAATTCAGTATCTTGCAGAGTGAAATTAGAAGCAACCTCAAAATAACCTGGTGTCGGCAAAGAACTAGTAAAATATGTATTATAATATTTTCCTCCCAAAGTGGAATACCCAAAACCGTTATCTGTTAACTGCGGAGTATCAAAACTAATTAAATTGTCAACATTAAAAGGTTCGTTTCCTGGTATTGCAGTCCCGGTGGGTTGCAGACCAGTAATTGTTTCACCATTCTGTGTACCAATAATTCCAGTAATCGCGTCAAACCCGGAATTGTTAGGGGTGTCATTGGTGGTGAAAGTACCGTTCGCGGCTATGCCAGTACCAGAAGAATTCCAGTCCCAACTTAAAGCAGAGGCAGCTTGCATTCTCCCAAAAACTAAGCCAGATGTAATGGCAAGGGCTGTGGCAGATAGTACAGCTAGATTTTTCATGGAGATAGCGGATCTTGTAAACGGTTTCTATGCGATTATACAGAAACGTTGGCCGATCGCTAAGTTGAAGTTGATTTGTTGAAGCTAATTATAATGTTTGTTTATAGTTGCTTTGCTCCCCAACCTGATAGACCCTTCTATTTATTAGCAAGTTAACTGCTGCGAACCATCAAAACCAGCAGGGATTTCTTTGCTGGAGCCGAAAATTAGTAACAGGCTCAAAATGCTGCAACAAGAAATTTTTCTCAGACAAAACCAGGGATTTGAAGCAGTTCGGCAACAAATCTTATCTGACAAAGACAAGCAAAGTAGCAAAGAAATCCAACAACTTATTCACGGCTTTTTAGAGGTAGAGTAAAATTTATTACAGCAGGGAATGCAGCAGTCGCAAGCAAGTTCTCAAAAGGCGATAGTCACATTTTTTATCGCTGCTATTGTGGATTTAGTGCTGGTGACGCTGCTGTATGACTTGTTGTAGCGTTATATCAGGCAACTTCAGCAGACAGAACTAGCCCTACGGCAAAGCGAAAATCGTTTACGAGCGATGATAGATGCAGAACCAGAATGCATCCAGTTAATTGCCGGCGATAGCACCCTTTTAGAAATTAATGCAGAAGGGCTGGCAATGATGGAAGTGGAAAGTGCTGATGTATTAATTGGTAAAGCTATTGATGAGGCATGGTCTTAATTTCAATCCGCAATAGGGATTTTAGTAACTTTCAAGCGTTTCAATTTCTATGAAAGATAAGGTGTTTTGCAACATTATAGCACAGATATATGCTACAATTTCATTCCCTCTATTTTGCATGTGTAGACATTCCAAAATTCAATCAAGTTTTGCGGTACAATGTGCAATTGTTCGCCGCGATCGCATAACGTCCTGATAGCATTAACGGCATCCGAGTTCATTGAATGGCTAAGGTTTAAATGTGAGGAGAATCAAACTACTGGCTTTGATATTAATTAGTTTGGCAATGGTATTGTGGGTTAATTTGCATTCCTCAACACCGTCAATACCAACTGTTGCATCTTCACCACCAAAAACTATCCGTTACTTCGAGCGCACTTTGCCCCAAAGCATCGCTCACATTCTGTTGATTCCAGCTAATAGCAAATTTTTGGTAACTCCTGCACTATCACAAAAAGTAGCCACCGTAGAGGAATTTGCCCAAAAGCATCAAGCCGTAGCCATCTTGAACGCAGGTTTTTTTGACCCAATTAACCAAAAAACTACATCTTATGTCATCTTACAAAGAAAGTTGGTTGCTGACCCCAAAGAAAACGAGCGATTGGTGAATAATCCCAACTTAAAACCTTACCTGAGTCAAATTTTTAATCGCACAGAATTTCGCCGCTATTTATGTGGACAAACTAACCGCTATTCGATTGCTTTACACAGTCAATCACCACCAGCAGGTTGTCAGTTAGTCGATGCTATAGGCGCAGGCCCAAGCCTATTACCAGAACTCACTTTAGCAAAAGAAGGCTTTGTAGATAATGCCACCAAACGAGATGCACTTGGCAGCAACCAACCCAACGCCAGAACTGCCGTAGGTATTACCCGTGATGGCAGCATTATATTAGTTATGGTGGCTCAAAAACCCTCTGCTCCCACTAATTCTGGAATATCTTTGCCAGCATTAGCTCATTTTATGAAAACTCTTGGTGCTGATAAAGCGATGAATTTTGATGGGGCGAGTTCGTCTTCACTTTATTACAATGGCAAAACCTTTTACGGGAAGGTTGATTTGGAGGGAAATTCTATCAAGCGTCGTGTGAAATCAGTTTTGCTGGTTCAGGAAAACTAGTTAAGCCTACTAGTTTTAAACGCTATCTAAGGGAGTAAGTCTTTACTTTCCGCTTTCCGCCGACTGCGAAAACCCTGTCTTCCATTAACTTGGTCAAAAAGGACATCGTATTTATCAAAAAATGCGATGCCAGTATTTACAAATATAGTCAGTTCTGACTGTGGTGAAATATTCAAATTCCAGCGATTAAATCCGTCGCGGGTTCCTGGTGTCAGGCTGTAATCAAAAATGCCATTGATTGCTAATTTCAAAGCATTTGCTGAACTTAATACTCCTGGTTTGAGTTTAGCTGCTGTAGAAGCTGATTTGAATTCAGTCAAACCATTAATAGTTCCAGTATCAGTAATCATTGTGCCATTACAAGAATTTTTAGCAGAACTCCCAGCAAGAGTTAGACAAACTTTGCTCAGTTGAGAGTCCCATATATTACCAGGTACACCATTAATTTCAGGTTGTTTACTCCAAGCAGCCATTTTGAAATCTGCTTGATTATCAGCAGTTAAACCGAGAATTAAACTGCCATTCTTGTTATTACCACCATTTCCAATCACGATAAATCCGTTACTCAGATTGCCTGGTAATTTTCTCAACGGATTATAGAGAACTGACTTTTCAAAATAGTTGACACCGATAATACCGGAAAATGGCACACCACTCTTTGCTGAACAATTAGGCTTTTGGGCAGTACATTGACGATTAGTAACAATCTGTACCGGAATGGGTTCTGCGGTGGGAAGCAAACCAAATCGGATATTAGTATAAACTAATTCGCCCTCCAAAATAGTACCATCACTTAATACCTCCTTGATATTTTGCCCGGTTCTGCGGATAGGGGCATTACCTAAAAACTCTTTGGGAACTCGCAGCCCTGCTGACCCTGTATCTAATAAGATACGTCTTGGTTGACCACCTGCGATCGCCATTTCCAAAAAATACCCGCGAACCCGTTGACCGAGGGAAGGTTTTGTGTATAAAGGTAGGGATATAGTATCAAAAGTTGGCTTGCGGGGTGTATTTTGAGAGATATCGCGCAACGCTGAATTTGGAAAAAGAGCCGCAAATGCTGACTGTCGTTGTGCTGCTGGTTCAGGCGCGAAATCCCAAAGGCTTTCGTAGTAGAAAAAACCGATACCTAAACCGCGTTGTTGCACTGCTTCTACCTGGGATTGAATTTGTGCTATCGAAACTGAGCGATTTCGTAACCCAGCCATAATACCAATACCAGTTGGGATGACTTGTTTTGTTTCTAAAATTTCTGGGCGGTTAATTTGAGCAATAAAACTTTCTAAATCATTACGGTATACTTGCATAACCAACTCATCGACAATACCCAACCGTACCCAGTTGAGCCAATCTTGCAGTTGCAGCTTGTAGGCGAAATCATAATAATTAGGAGCAAGTGAGAAAATAGCATTGGGTTTTCTAGCTTTCACAGTTTGGTGGAGGTCTACCATGAACGCAGTGATTTTATCTGCTCGCCATTTTATCCATGCTGTGGCTTGGGGATTGGGTGGGGGAGGATTGCCAGTTTCTTGAGTATATAGACTAATTGTGTATTTATCGTAACCAAAATCCACAGGTAAACTGGTATTGTCGTCAAATTGAACGCCATCAGCATCGTATTCAGTAATGACTTCCATCACGAGTTCGGTGATAAACTTTTGCACTTCCGGGTGAAACGGATTCAACCACGCTACTTCACCCGCAGCACTAATTGAAGTTTGAGTCTTATCAACCTTTTGTGTCAGCCAATCTGGATGCTCTGATGCGAGTTCCGAACTTAGGGGAACCATGAAACCAAATTCAAACCAAGGTATTACTAGTAAGCCTTGTCTGTGGGCTTGGCTGATTATGTCTGCAATCACATCTTGTCCATCTGTTCCCTTGAAGAAAAAGGGAATACCCATTTTTTGCATGATGGCGCTGGGGTAATATGTATAGCCATCGTTCCACACTACTGGATAAATAGTGTTAAAGTTTAACTGCCGCAGTTGGCTCATGGCTGCAACCACCTTTGAGCGATTTCGGAAAACGCTAAAATCGTTACCACTGAGCCACACTCCTCGAATTTCTTGACGAGGTTGAGGAGATAGTTGGGCAACGCTAGGGGCAAAGCTATTGAGTAGCAATACCGCAACGAATGATATTAGACATAATAATGGCAGCAGACGCTTCTTTAAAAGCCACCAACCTTGATGAATCAAAGGCGATGTCTGGTGAGCTGCAATACTAGATGCTTTGCGTAGCTTACTGCGACATAAAAGTAAGCCTCTACGTACAGGTTTAAATAGTAAGTTAGTTAGAGTAGCATTAATTTCTATGGTTTTTTCCCAGAACTGAGTTGTCATTATTTCTACTTACTAAATTAGGTTAATTGGTTATATTTCATTCCATATCAACGTTGAATTGCTGCACCAGGAAAACTGATACAGTAATTTAGCTGCAAGATGGTTGACGCAGTTATAGGGTTAGTGGTGCCAAATAGAAATGTTTCAAAGTAACCTGTAATATATTTTTGCTGCTCTCATACCAATTTTAAAAATGATTGCGACAGATAAAGAGAGAAAAACCAGAGACACTAAGCAGTTTCCAATCCAAAATCTAAAATCCAAAATAGTATCACGCCTACCCCTGGTAAATTTTTTTGCATAGCACCATTCCTCTTATTGAAATTAAGTCACAATGATAATAGGCAATCATAGAGGGTGCTGTTATGTCTGGTATAATTCAAACTGTTCGGAACTTGTTCCTTCGTCTTCAAGGCTTGTTTGATATTTTATTCCAAAGTGTTTCCAATTTTTTCGGAAATTTCTTTGGTTTTTTTGGCAACCTGTTTGGATTCAATAGCTCTGGTTATTTCTTGGAATCTAATCAGGATCAAGGTATAAAACAAGCTTCTGCAAAAGAACCAGTTGAAACGAATCAAGATAACACTCCTAAAATTTCCGCCACTACCCGCCGTCGTCCTAATGCCAAAATTGACGACTACTTTCTCAATATGGCTCGTGATGTGAAAAAGAATTAAGGAACTCCAAGAAATAATTTTTTAACGAACTATGTTCAGTTTAAGTCAAGAGTCTCTACAGGCAGCGCCAATTGAACGCCTCAGCTAAATCCCCCGAAGTTTTATAAACCCAAACCGTCCCCACAACAGCACTCAACTCTACGAGAGGCTTTGTGCGAACGTCACAAAACGTAATTACGAATTACGAATTATTTAATATCTACTATAAAGAGCAATGTCTACGACGGGCTATTCGGTGTCGCCTCACACTCTCGATTTAAACCGAGTTTCGGAATAGGCGAGGATTTTCGTGAATTGGTATCACTATCCCAATCCCCAACTAAATGATTATGAATATCAAACGTCGGGAATTTATCACAACCTGTGGACTAGCTACACTAGCCACCCAGATACCATCACTTACTGCTGAGGGTAAGCCATCTCCAAACACCACCCGCAAGCCGCCCCGCCTGCAAGTTGGCGATACTGTAGGATTGATTTCTCCTGCGGGTATCGTTGACGCTAAAGACATCAAAGCAGCGCAGCAATCAATTACACAATTAGGGTTAAAAGTCAAGCTAGGAAAGCATATTTTAGACCGTTACGGCTATTTAGCAGGTAAAGATAGCGATCGCGCCCAGGATGTAAACTTGATGTTTAGCGATCGCACCATAAAAGCAATTATTCCCATGCGTGGTGGTTGGGGTTGTAATCGCATTTTACCTTTACTCAACTACTCGCTAATCCGCTCTCAGCCGAAAATTATCATCGGTTACAGTGATATTACGACGCTGTTGTTAGCAATTAATGCCCGTAGTCAAATGATTACTTTTCATGGGCCAGTTGCTACGTCTACCTGGAATCAATTTACAGTCGATTACTTCAAGCGCATCCTATTTAATGCTGAAGCTGTAACTATGCAAAATCTCAACCCTAGCGAAGTGCGGGTGGAGACAATAGCACCGGGAAAGGCGAGAGGTAAACTTGTGGGTGGAAACTTGTCAGTTTTATCAGCAATGGTAGGTTCACCTTACCTACCTTCTTGGAACAAAAGCATTCTGTTTGTAGAAGAAGTTGGCGAGGATGTTTATCGTATAGATAGGATGCTGACGCAGTTAAAAACTGCTGGGATACTTAATCAAATTGCTGGCTTTATCTTTGGCCAATGCACTAAATGTAGTCTTGGAGATGAACCCTCATTTACATTAATTGAAGTATTGCAACAACACATACTTCCTTTAGGTATTCCTGCTTGGTACGGCTCAATGATTGGTCATATTAAGGATAAATTTACTTTACCAATCGGTGTAGAAGTCCAAATCAATGCTGAACTTGGGACAATACAAATGTTAGAGGCGGCTGTTAGTCTTGTCTGAAGAAGGCAAGAGGTTAGAATATAAAAATAGTGGCTCACATTTTATCTAATATGTAGGGGCAATACCCTGCCTTAAGCCGCTCGGCGTCTACATGAATTGCCCCTACAGTAAATCAAGGCTTTCACTGCCTTGAAAGCGTAAGTCCTAATTATCTATGGGGGAATGCTTTATTTTTTGCAAGTCCCCTAACACCCCTTAAGGAATGTCTAACTTATCACCATCTCATAATATGTCAGTGTTTACAGAGGTGGTTCGATCAATAATCTCTACTGGGAGTGATTGGGGTGAGTGAGTTTCAACACTTTTCCTCATACCAACATCTTCAGTTTTCGCTTGCTTATTATCTGCAACCAGCCGTTCATCTAATCCTACGCCCTGATTACTAGCTGGTTTGACCTCTTGGGCTGCACCCTTTACTGCATTGGCTGTATCTTTTGCTGCATCTTTGAAAGCTGGTTTGACTTCCTCAACTGTCTCCTTAACAGAGTCCGCTACATTTTTAACGGCTGGCTTGACCTCTTGGGCTGCACCCTTTACTGCATTGGCTGTATCTTTTGCTGCATCTTTGAAAGCTGGTTTGACTTCCTCAACTGTCTCCTTAACAGCGTCCGCTACATTTTTAACAGCTGGTTTGACCTCTTGGGCTGCACCCTTAATTGCATTGGCTGTATCTTTTGCTGCATCTTTGAAAGCTGGTTTGGCTTCCTCAACTGTCTCCTTAACAGCGTCCGCTACATTTTTAACGGCTGGTTTGACCTCTTGGGCTGCACCCTTAATTGCATCAACTACAGATGGCTTGGTTTCCTCAACTGTCTCCTTAACTGCCTCTACTACATCAACAACGGATGGCTTCACTGCTTGTGCTGTATCTTTGGCGACTTCTGTTACCTCTTCTACAGAGTGGTTAACAGTCTCAGCTATACTCTTGGCTGCATCTACTATACCTTCAACAGAATCGTGAACAGCTTCAGATGTACCCTTGCCAGCCAAAGCGCCTGCTACCGCGCCCGCGACAGCACCAACTACACCTCCAACTCGACCACCAACTATACCACCAATCGCTGCACCAGCTATACCAGCACCAATGCCTGATCCTGAAGATTGAGCATCGGTTTGCTCTTGATCGGGGTCGGTATTTTCGTCATACTTATCTGCTTGTTGCTTATTCTGAGTCATAATCATCGTCTCCTTTATATTTGTAGCGTCCAGACAAAGGACTATGTGTATCAAGTTTGGAAATGCTTACTTATGACGACCAAACCATTTAGAGGCGATCGCTCCTAAAGCTGCTCCGACCATTGGATTACTGAGAAACTTTAGAATCGCTGGTTGTTCAGCCATTACTTCGTGGAAGATGTCAGGATGGCTATGATATGTGAAAGATGCCACCTTGCTGAGGTCATCTGCACTTATGTGGTTAGGGTTGTGGGTAGAAAGTCCCAAATCTCGCTCCAGATGGCGCTCGTCTAGACCTCTTTGCTTTAAGTGCTTGAAAAATGCCCGTGCAACATCATCCCGTTCGTTAGGCTTAATCTGAGCGATCGCTTTTTGGAGTTCTGGCTCCAGCTGGCTTGGTGGAATGCTGTTATGGTTGAAAGATTGACTAAATAATTGCCGACGTTGATCGTGAGATGAGCGCTGGGCAAAATCGTCAAAATTTTGGTATTCCTGAGTTGGGTCAGATGAAACATCATCTAAAGACTCTGTATTACCGTGAGCCAACTCGTTGAGAATTTCGCGTTTATACTTGTCACTGCTACTCATTTTAAATGTCTCCTCTTGTACTTACAATCAACTGAATTAATTCCGGTTTTTCCCAAATTTTGAGTCATTATTTATACTGAATCTGCTTAGATTGCACATCATACTGAGCCGTCAAAATCAGTTTTTTGTCTGGTGCATACATCAAAACTTTTAAGTCTTGATTCGGGAAATTTTGGTGAAAACCTTGGAGCAAGGATTTTGCTAATGGTCGCACTTCGGTCGGACGAACTTGAGGCGCAATCACGACACCTAACTTATTGTTGTCACGTACATAAGCATCTTGGACAATTCCCTTGGCTGTAGCGACAACCCAGTTCCCAAAATCTTTACCCTGTACACTGTTACCGCGTGACAACAAGTCATAGTCATCACTATGACTGATTCCAGGCGGGAATTGAGTTGGTTGTTTAGCTTGAACAGTACCACTACAAGCGGCAGTCGTTGTTAATACTAATACCAATACTAAAGCTGTTAAAACCCGACGAAACTGTTGAATTATTTTCAATTTAACCACCTCATCTAAACTAATGACTCTTTTGCAATATCAATCTATTGAAAGTATTTTGAGTAGAATAGCAGGACTTACGCAAACAATAGCCGAAACCCTTATTTTCGCGTAGGGGCAATTCATGAATTGCCCCTACGGCGTGTACATTTGCGTAAGTCCTAAGTAGCTAGAAAACCCACTCCTACTAACTCAAAAGCAATGACCTTTGTAGTTTAAGTAGGTTAACCCCGGTCAGTTTTATTCTCTATTCGAGTTCCATCAGTGTTAACATCTAATTCTTCGCGTCGAATCGTTTCTTGACCTTCAACGGTTTCTTTGTCTACAACTTTCTGCACTTTGACTTCTTCTCGCAAAAAAGCTTCCTTATGGATGTCTGCAACTTCTTCATAGAGGTCTATATGCGCTACCTCGCCCTCGGCAAAGTCAGTCGCACCAGACACAACTTTCCCTGTGTCTTGAGAAGTCACTCGCTCAATCACGACTCGCTCTTTTTCCACCGGAACAGCAACTCTTGCAGTTTCGGTTTCAACACGCTTACTAATCGCTACTTCTCCGCTTTTTCGGCGCTGTTTATTAGCAACTAGCCTTTCTTGGTAAAGTTTGAAGGTTTGATCTTCGTGAGCGCTGACATCATACAGATCCGCGTCGTGTGCGTAGGTGTAGCTGTCAGGACTTGGAGTAGTGCGGCCAACCGTCGAGCCTAGCGCAGCTGAACTTTCTACAGACGGTGTACGATATCCTCCACGCACCTGTTCTTCATAGTCGTAGTCAAGTGTTGTATGCTCTTGATATTCGGGTAAATTTTCCGCTTGCTCTCTTGTTATACCAACGACATATACACGGTTTGCTGTAGAGTCAATACGCGATTTACCTACTGGTAGTAAGACTTTTTTGCCAAAAATCCAAAAGCCGATGTCAACAATTAAATACCGGAATGCTCCTTGGTCGTCTACTACAGCATCACTTACTGTGCCAATCTTCTCATCAGTTCCCTGAACATACACAGCCATTCCTTTGATGTCATTGCCTTCAATAGTATTATGGTAGTCTGCATCAAATTCACTTATTTTCTGGAGGGGCATTATTTTATTCCTTAAAATTTTCCTGTGTGTCTCTTATAAATTACACAATTTAGTTTATATAAATCTTCTGTCCGAGGATTGACTTCAATCATATTGATATTTCATCAATCGAAGTAATTAAATATAGTTTTATAACCCAAAAGTATGAGAGAGGACAAGGCTTTTAGTATCAATGTATTACTCTGAATGAAATTGATTATAACTAAATTTTTATAACTTTTGTGACTAGTTTCTAGCATTTGTGTGACTACTTACTAGCAATACAAATCAAGTCTAAATTTAGCTAGATCGATACATACCATCAAACCTAGCTAGTTTAATATGTTTATTAATACCTTACACTTAAATCACATATTCTCACATTTTTAAAGATTTATTGCCTTCAGTTGTAATGCTTGCTTTATCACTCTTGTTGAAAACGAACTTATTCCAAAAGATTGATGATAAGTAAATCTAAAAATGCCTAAATATTATTAAAGTCCTAATAAATTCGCAAACAAATATTTACCTGTGCTGCTAAGGAGCAATAAGGAAAAATAATTGACTTAAGTGGATATCAGGGTGCTATAGGCGTATTTACTCATCATCGAGATGCGGAATAAGCGCTGTATAATTTGATAAATTGTGGCTAAGTGTAAACTTTAGAACTGCTCTCATTGCAGAAAATCAGGAGATAATTATGGATACAGAATTACAGCAACAGCAGTATGTCGATGCTGCCTCCCAAAACCAGATAGAAGCACTTAAAGGTTCAGAGTCTGGAAACCTAGCAATGTTACCACCCGCCTCGGAAAATGAAGAACAATGGCAAAAAATTGGTAGAGAGATTTCTATATTTTTGGCAAAACTACCTGAGTACATAGGTAGTTTCTACCAAGAATACAAACTACCAATTATCAGCTTTGGGTTGCTTGTCATAGCAGTTACGGCACTGAGAATTTTTCTAGCGGTACTCAACGCAATAAATGATATTCCCCTAGTTTCTCCATTTCTCCAATTAATTGGACTTGGTTACACAATTTGGTTTACTTTCCGCTATTTGCTCAAAGATTCCACTCGGCAAGAATTTACAGCAGAAACTCGCTTGCTTAAAAAACAAATTCTAGGCAGAGAAGAATCAGAGACTTTAAGCTAACTAAAGTATAGTGGCGAATACAGTGTATTTGAACTTTCGGTCAAGTAAAACTCGGCTTTTTACTTGACCATTGTATAGAACTGTAGACTTTTATACCATGTCAGCTAAATTAGCAGGAAAAGAAAATGTATGATCAAGACAAATAGATTAGCTTCGCTGACAACAACAGTATTTCTTTCAACATTGCTAACAGTCCCGCTGCTTAATAGCTGCGGCGGAGGTTCCAAAAATGCTGCGCCACCTCCAATTGACGATAGTGTTGGTAGAAATTTAAATAATAGCGCCCCCGTAAATCAACCCCAAGCTAAGAGGGGGTTAAGTACAGGGCAGAAAGTGGCAATCTTAGCAGGAGCTGCTGGACTTTTCTACCTCTACAATCAGCGAAAGAATGCCCAAGGAACGGGAGCGCAGGGGAAATACTACCTTTCTAAGAATGGGCGTGTTTACTATCGAGATGCTCAACGTCGCCCTGTCTGGGTAACACCGCCACAAGAGGGCATTCGTGTTCCACAGGAGCAGGCACAACAATACCGGGACTTTCAAGGATATAATAACAGTCCTACAGGGCGAGACTTAAGGGGTTTGGGTGAAGGTACTGTTCCAACAAATTAATTTTTGTACATATTATAAATAGATGGCGTTTCGTCATTCTATTTTTTAATAGAAACTTTTTTCCATATATCAGGAATCTGCACAAGAAGCCTTTAGTCGGATGTCAAGACAAGAAGCTAGCGAAGGCCCCTATGGAGATCCCTGTGACCAACAGTACCGCTAGTAACGTCAAGCAGCAAAGCTGCAATTCGTAATTACAATCAGTGAAAGCTTGCACTCATCACTGATAATTATGGTCAAGTAAAAAATCAGTTTTTTTACTTGACCAATTTTTATTAGATTGGTATAACCTAGTGTCAAATATCTTGCATTGTTGATGGTTGTTTAAAGCGACTCAAAGCGGCTAAGAGTTATATTCTAGCAAGGTCAAGTAGAAGAAACTCAGCTTTATTTCATCATTGTAAATTACCTACGTGAGCAGCGGATTTGTAGAAAAATGAAACAATTAGCAAAAACATTATATAGTAAACTTCTGCATCTATTTCACCAGGTAATGGGAATTACCATTTCCCATAATCCAAATCAAAACGAAACTAATGTTGCTGTTGGTGAAGAATCTCTGGAAGACCCAAATACTCAATTATCAAAGCAAATTATTCTTCAAGACAGAGGTAATATAAATAAGCAAAACTTACTATTAAATTACCAGTATCCAGTAAAAGATCAGCAATTCCAAAAAGCTTCTTTATTTCCTGATAGTAAAACTAATGTTGCTGCCTTATCGCTACTTTTGCATGGAGTTGCTGAAGTCTTATCTCAAAAAATGAATTTGTCATGGAAAAGTCAAGTAAATAATACTTTTAGTTACGCAAAAGAAGCTGAAACTGGAAAAGGAAAAATCTTTTATTATGTAACAGATAATCCCGAAACTCCACAACCAGAAACTCTTGCAGAAGAGGCAGCTTTAGTTGTTATAGACCAATTTGATCCAAGGGCTTGTGCTATTCACCTAATTTACTGTGCCTTAGTAGCTAGCCTAGATAAACCTTGGTCAGGCAATTTTGTAATTGATGATAAGCAACTACTTGAATACACAGGGCTTGTTAAACGCAGGGACTTATGCAAGCATGAAAAATTGAGTATTTTGTACCAGTTATTACGGCAACCTGCTCAGGTACTAGCTTGTATTGCATCGCCTAAACAGGGTAAAGCAGGAGCTTTTACTGTTGCTGATTTAAAGATTTGGGACATCAGCATAATACGAGATTTTGAAACAGATAAAGCTGGCAATAACAAGCTAGTGGGTTTAAAAGTGATAGGTCAAGCTGGAGTATGGACAAAATACTTCCTCAACAAATCTAAATACGACTACCACACTGGAATTATTACCAAGAAAACCGTACAGAAACTATTTAGTATTGGTAAACAAAATGCTGGCGCGGCTAGAATGCTAGTTTGGCTAACCTTCCAAATCCAACCGGAATTCCAGGATTGTGTAATAGGCAAGACTCTGATGGAGATTGCTTACGGTGCAGAGAAAGTGGCAACAGCAGAGCAAGACAGACAGCTTAGACGGCAAATGGCTGATGATTTCGAAACTGACTTGAAAGTTGTCAAAGAAGCCGGATGGCAAGCAGAACTGGAAACAGGCCCAGCTTGGTTAACAAGCAGCACAAGTGCTAAAAGACCTATAGGTTACTGGAATCAAATACTTAATTCTAGATGGCGTTTTCATCTACCAGCAGAAGTACAGGAACGCTTGACCCTGGACTCGAATCACCTAAGTGCAAACAATATCCAGCCTTTATCAGGTAATGTCATTAGAGAAGCGAGAAAAGCAAAAGGCTGGTCTAGAGCATTTTTCGCTACAACGATGGGGAAAAGCGTTTCCTGGGTTGATGCAGTCGAGACGGGTACACGTCAGATTTCTCAAAAGGACTTGCCCAAGTTGCTCAATACACTGGAACTGCATCTTAACAGGTATTGATTTCAAGTAACATACTCCGACACTGTAGCAAGCATACAGTCTATGCCTCTCAGTGTCGGCAGAAGGCAGTATTCGTCCTGCCTTCTGCCTCTGTTGTTAATATTTTGATAGACAGTATGAATTTCTCCTCGCTATGTTACGACTAACTGAAGTAAAGCTCCCGCTTGATCATCCTGAAGATGAGATAAAGACTGCCATCCTCAAAAAGCTGCAAATCACGGACGAAGATTTGATCAGCTATTCCATCTTCAAGCGTAGCTATGATGCCCGTAAGAAAGGAGAGATCACCCTTGTTTATATTCTGGATGTAGAAACGACTCAGGAAACTCATCTACTTAAGCGCCTGAAAAAAGATCCTCATGTGATGGTCACGCCAGACATGAGTTATCGCCCAGTGGCACAAGCACCGAGCAATTTGGCGATTCGCCCCATCATTATTGGTACTGGGCCTTGTGGATTATTTGCGGGTTTGATGCTGGCGCAAATGGGCTTTTGTCCGATCATTTTAGAACGTGGCAAACAAGTCCGCGATCGCACCGTCGATACTTTTGGCTTTTGGAAGAAAAAATCAGACTTCAACCCAGAATCTAATGCCCAGTTTGGTGAAGGTGGGGCGGGTACATTCTCCGATGGCAAACTCTACAGTCAGGTTAAAGATCCTCAGCATTATGGACGCAAAGTACTAACCGAACTCGTGAATGCCGGAGCCTCACCAGAAATTCTTTATATCAACAAACCGCACATCGGCACATTCAAACTGGTGGGAATCGTCCAAAGTATGCGTGCCAAAATCGAATCCCTCGGCGGTGAAATTCGCTTTCAAAGCCGGGTGGAAGATATCAACATCGAAAATGGACAGGTGCGGGGAGTCACCCTCGCCAGTGGGGAATATATCGCCAGCGATTATGTAGTTCTTGCAGTTGGTCATAGCGCCCGCGATACCTTCCAAATGCTATTTGAACGTGGAGTTTACATAGAGCCGAAACCATTTTCCATCGGCTTTCGCATCGAACATCCCCAGACTCTCATCGACCAATGCCGTTTCGGCACTCAAGCTGGTCATAAGCTTTTAGGTGCTGCGGATTACAAACTGGTTCACCACTGCCAAAATGGCCGTTCCGTCTATAGTTTTTGTATGTGTCCGGGGGGCTTGGTGGTTGCAGCCGCATCAGAACCGGGGCGAGTCGTCACCAATGGGATGAGCCAATACTCTCGCAATGAGCGTAATGCCAATAGTGCGATCGTTGTGGGTATCACCCCCGAAGATTATCCGGGCAATGCTTTGGCGGGAATTGACTTGCAACGGCGCTTGGAAGAACGGGCTTTTGAGTTGGGCGGTGGAACTTATGAAGCTCCAGGGCAGTTGGTGGGAGACTTTCTCAACCATCGCCCTTCTACAGCATTTGGTACAGTTAAACCGTCTTACACACCTGGGGTACATTTGGGTGATTTGAGTCAGAGTTTACCAGATTATGCGATCGCAGCCATCCGTGAAGCACTTCCTGCTTTTGACAAACAAATTAAAGGATTTGCAATGGATGATGCCATGTTGACTGGGGTAGAAACCCGCACATCATCACCAATTCGGATTAAACGCAAAGAAGATTATCAAAGTTTAAATACAGTCGGTCTTTATCCGGGTGGTGAAGGCGCGGGATACGCAGGGGGCATTCTCTCGGCTGGTATCGATGGTATTAAGGTGGCGGAGGCGGTGGCTTTAAGTATTTTGAGGAATTGCGATCGACTAAAATAGTTATAATCTAGCCTGAAGGAAAATCTATGGCTCAAACATTCTTGATTACTCTTCCAGATGACTTAGAGCAAGCACTGAATGCCCAAGCAGAACGTTTGAATAAGTCTCCAGAGGAAGTTGTATTGCAAGTATTATCACAACAATTAACAACTTCATCTCAGACTAATTTTATACAGCAAACAGACACAGACCCGCTTCTAGGACTAATTGGTTCCCTCAGTGTAGATATTCCTGATTTGGCAGAGAACCATGACTACTATATTGGACAAGCCCTTTATCAAGAGTTAAGAGGTGTTGAATAGTTTGTTTGTGGATACATCTGGTTGGGCAAGTCTCTTTGTTAGTACCCAAACTTATTATCCACAAGCAGATCGCTGCTTTCGTTTAGCTCTCCAACAACAGAAAAGAATTTTTACGACAAATTATGTAGTTGCTGAATTAGTAGCACTATTACACAGTCCGCTTCGGATTCCTCGTTTACGCATCTTTGAAATTGTCGATGCTATTAAGATTGTGGCTTATGTTGAGGTTATTCACGTTGATGAAGTAACTGATACCTTAGCTTGGGAACTTTGCAAAAGTAGACTAGACAAAGCTTGGTCACTAGTTGACTGCACATCTTTCGTTGTAATGCAACAATTAGGCATCCAGGAGGCTTTAACAACCGACCAACATTTTGAGCAAGCAAGCTTTATTCGTTTACTCAAGTAGCTACATTGTCAATTTCAGAAAAGGGATCAGTGATACCTACGGTAAGCTGGCAAGAGTGCGAAGTACAAGCAGTTAAGAGCGATCGCCTTCATGTAAATCGCAAAATATGACCGATTCTGTCTTAGTACAACTCATATTTCATTAACTGACAGGGCAACGTTCCGTTATACACTGCAATTCGCTGGGATGATTTTAATCCAATCGATTGAGACAATTCCTTGTTGCCACTCAGCACAAATGCAGTCCAGCCTTTGAAGCGTTGTTTTAGCACATCGCCCAAAAGTTTGTAAAATGCCCCTAAATCACTATCTCGCCCCAGCCGTTCGCCATAAGGGGGATTGCAGAATAAAACCCCACTGTCTGCGGGGGCGACAACATCGGCAAGCTCCATTTGAGAAAACCATACATGGTTATCAACGCCGCAGTTTTGAGCATTATTAATCGCTTGCTCGATTATATTTTCATCGCGATCGCTTCCCCAAATAGGTGCAGGCAAAGTATCCAGTTGGCTATCTTTCGCTTCTTGCAGCAGCTTTTCTAAAAGGGATAAATCAAAATCGAGCCAATTTTCAAATCCAAAGGATTCACGAAACAGCCCTGGTGCTATATTCAGTGCCTTTAAGCTAGCTTCTAGAGGTAAAGTGCCAGATCCACACAGAGGATCATAAAACATTTGGTTTGGCTGCCAACTTGAAAGTTGAATCAGGGCCGCAGCCAGAGATTCCTTTAGAGGGGCTACTCCAACCGCAGGACGGTAGCCTCGGCGGTGCAGACTTTTTCCAGAACTGTCGAGTTTAACGGTACAAAAGTCACGTTCAATATGAACATTGATCCGCACATCTGGTTCATGAAGCTCTACATTTGAACGTTCACCGAGATTTTGCTGCTGCTGGTCAACGATCGCATTTTTGATCTGGAGAGATGTAAAGTGGCTGTGGTTGAGGCGATCGTTTTTACCCGTGGTAGTCACCGCCAGCGTCATGTCTGGCGTTAAATACTTTTGCCAATCGATAGTTTGGATGCCGCGATAGAGATCCTTAGCATCAAGGCAAGGAAACTCATGGATGTTTACCAAGATTCGGAACGGTAGCCTAGCCCAGATATTAACGCGATAAAGTAGGGTGCGATCGCCCTCAAAGGCTACACCGCAAAACCCAGGCTCCACTGAATGAGCGCCTAACTGCTCTAACTCCTGAGCCGCGAGGGTTTCTAGTCCACGAGCAACCGTTGCAAAATACTGATTCATCCTCTAATCCAAAGCATTGTCTTCACTGCTGACCCATTGACGCACTTTAGCTTAACTCATATCTTGCGACATTCTCTCTCGTTAAGTCTGCGATTATAACCTTTTAAGTAACTCAGTATAACAAGCACCTGACAAACAAAATCAAGCCAAAGTAAGGATACAGCAAATATTTTTGGAAAGAGATTATTATTTCTTCATTTTCAGTACTATCTTAAATCCAATTAACCCTGATAATATCAAGCTGAAATAGTGTTCAGGCACTTTGCAATATAACCCATTAATTAAAATAGTCAGAGGGATAAACGAATGACTTTAGTATCTGATATTGTTCTGCTAAAAGACTTAACATCGTCATCAGATAACGATTTAGCCCAGGAAAAAGCCGTACTTCCGGCGACGGTAAATCGGTTAACCAACCCGATGTTAGCAAGTATCTTTGGTAATGACCTGAAATTTGGTATTGCTTCCTTCAAGGATAAGCCAATAGCGCCTCTTGGGGGTTACGCTGACTACGTATATAAACCAGAAGTCGCTTTGACAAATAATGTAACAACAATTAAAGACCAAATCTTTAACCTTGAAGCCTTTGGTGGCAATGATGCGCCCGAATCACAATTAGACGCACTCTTGTACACAGCTTTAGATAGCGGTGGCAGTCTCGGTTACAGAGCCAATTCATTTCGGGTTGTTATAATAGCTACCGATAGTACTTATCACGTTGCTGGCGATCGGGCAGCAGTTAGTCCAAGTGATACTATTGCCAATAATGGAGATGGTGTAATTGATCGTAATGAAGATTATCCAGAGATTGGCCAAGTAAAAACTGCGCTAGAAGCAAATAACATTATTCCAATTTTTCTAACTACGAGTAATGTTGCAGCCGATTACGAGACACTAGTTACCCAGCTTGGTCGAGGTAGTGTCCTGACTCTTAGTCCTAAAAGTGAGAATTTTGCTGATGCCATAAAAGAGGCAGTTGCCCAAGCCAGAAATGTGATAAGTACTGATGTTGTTACGACAAATGGAGACGATACCTTTAGTTCGGGGAATTTTTCGGCTGGCGATAAGGTTATTTTTGCTGGGGATGGTAATGACAAAATTTCGCTTTCTGGTGTTACTGGTAATCATTACATTGATGGGGGAGCAGGTTCTGACACCCTTATTGGTGGAGATGGTGGAGACAGAATAGATGGGGGTAGTGGTAACGACAAGCTTGTGGGGGGCAAGGGTGATGATATTCTTTTTGGCAGTAGTGGAAAAGATATTCTGATCGGCAATCAAGGCAACGATTACCTACAGGGAGATAGTGGGGACGACTTCTTAAAAGGAGGCGCTGGTTCAGATAAATTTGCATTTGCAACAGGATCAAAGTTTGATATTAAAGAACTCGGAGTTGATATTATTAGTGATTTCACTCCTAATGAAGACAAAATCCTACTATCTAAATCTACCTTTACCGCTCTAAGTAACTCAGTCTTTCCAACTCAATTAAATTCCGCAGACTTTGCCACAGTGACGAACGATACTTTAGCAGCAAGTAGTAATGCGGTGATTGTTTATAATAGCGTAAATGGTAGTCTCTTTTATAACCCCAATGGTTCGGCGGCTGATTTTGCTGATATAAATTCTGGGGGAGGTAAATTTGCACAATTGGGTGCTAGCTGCTTTCCTGCTCTAAGTACCGCTAGTTTTGAGGTAGTTTTGTGATTGATTTAGCTTAATTTTTAACTTCACATAAGAGACTTCTAAGGAATAAAGTACTCAGTAAAAATGAGATGCTGCTAGACAAACAAATTGAACTGAGATTAATCTAGGACTTACTCACTGTACAAAAAGACTATGTTGTGCATGAACGCAAATAGGTAGTTTCAGGCTTTTATAAATCATCATTTCTTGGTTGTGCGATCGCTTGACGGGGAACAAAAAACCAAGCTCTAAGCCCTGAAAACCATACTCCCTATTTTGATTTTTCTGTCAATGCGTAAGTCCTATAATTAGCCCTTTCAAGGTGGGTAAAAATTCTCGAAAATAAATACCTCTCTAACCTCTTATCTGTGTGTTTTTTGCGCCTAATAAGGTGAAATAAATTACTTTTAAACCCCAGAAGCACAGAGAACTGCGCCCTTGCGGTTAAGAGACTTGAAGCAACTGGCGCGGCGCTGAGAAAAAACAATCTTATTTTACGAGTCACCTTGAAAGGGCTAGTCCTATAATCTATATTTTTCTAAAATCAATCATTGTCTGGCGATAAGTATCCGGCAAACCTGTATCAAAACACTTGCCTTTAACAACATATCCGATCATTCCCTCTTCCTGACACAATCTATCAAGAGAAGATGTTAACTGAAATTCGCCTCGTTCTCGTAAATTTTGGTTGATCTGTTCTGCTAAAAAGTCAAAAATTTTCGGCGTAAGTAAATATAAACCAAATATACATAAAAACTCATTTTCTGCCATACCCTCTACACGCAAATACTGTTGTGCATACTCAATGGTAGGTTTTTCATAGAGTTGTGTAACTTCCAGAATCGAGTTTAACTCTTGCCAAACTCCTGTTACACACCCAGATATATGAAGAATTTCTGCTGGAGTTGTAGTTAAGCTAACAACGCTTTGATTAACTTGTTCATAAACATTTAAAAGTTGACTAGCACAAGATTTGTCAATATCAGATGCATAAATATGGTCGCCCAACATTAGCAAAAACGGCTCATCTTGCACCCAATCTTTGGCACAAAATACAGCATGACCATAGCCTAATTGCTCCTCTTGCAATAAAATGGTAATTTTGCTACCTAAATCTTCGAGATATCGGCTATATTCTTGATTTTGTGGTGAGAGTTTATTTAAAAGTTCTTTTTTGGGTGGGTTTTTCAACAAATCTTCAAATATTTCTTGATCATCCGGCTGTACCACAATCCCCACTTCTGTAATTCCAGCACTAATTGCCTCTTCAATAATTGCGATAATCACAGGTTTTGCCCTACCATCTCGATCAATAATCGGAAAAAGTTCTTTTTTCACAACTTTAGTAGCTGGAAACAACCGAGTCCCAAAACCAGCTACCGGAATCACAGCTTTTCTAACTTTATTTTTCTGCATAAATCCTCATCAGCTTAAAATCTCCCCTGCCCCCTGCCTCTTGGTCACCCCAACTTCTCAAACAACTCCGCTAACACCACATTAGAAAACAAAAACCCTTGGGGATCAATTAAACGCAACCTTCCCTCTGCAACTTCCACCCAACCTTTATCACAATACCGTTGCAAACACCTGCAAATCTCCTCCACCTTCTCTTCGCCAAACGCCTCCGCCAACGCCGCTAAACTCAAACCCTCCGCCAAACGTAACCCCAACATTAACGTTTCTAACAATACTTCCTTTGGGGGAGTCACATCACAATCAATCACACCGCCAGCTTCTACCCACTGGTAATATTCCCTAGTTTTACGGGGACGAGTGAAGCGTTTCCCTTCAACATAACTCGCCGCACCCATACCAAAGCCATAGTAAGGGCGGTTTTCCCAATAGACTCGATTATGCCGACACTGATGATCGGGTTGAGCATAATTAGAAATTTCATAATGCTCATAACCTGCACTAGTCAAAACCTGCTGCCCCATCTGGTACATTTTGACTGTGGCTTCATCCGTAGGCAAAGGAGTATCACCAGGTTTGTAGTAACGACCAAAGGCTGTACCTGGTTCGATGGTAAGATCGTAGATGGAAATGTGAGTGGGTACGATAGCGATCGCTTTAGCGAGAGAATCTTGCCATTGATCCAAAGACTGATGCGGCAACCCAGAAATTAAGTCTAAGCTAAATTTGGGAATCTGGACTTGGTGGATTAGTTCCACGGCTGCAAAAATATCTTCAACTGAGTGCGATCGCCCCGCCCTTTGCAATAATTCTGCTTGAAAGGCTTGTACACCTAAACTTACCCGGTTCACGCCGACATTGCGATAGCCTGCTATATGGGCTAAATCAAAGGTGGCTGGGTCAATTTCCATAGAAATTTCTGCCCCAGAGGCAATACCAAAATGCTTCTCTAGCTCTGTTACTATCCGTTGTAACTGCTCTATTGATAGCAGCGAAGGAGTACCACCACCGAAGAAAATTGTCTTCAAGGGTTGACCAAATGCTGGTGTAATGGCAATTTCTTGACATAGCACCTCAACATATTGGGAGATAGTACCAGATGTTTCGCCCCGCAAGCGATCGCCCACAACAGACACCGGGAAATCACAATAAAAACACCGCCGTCTGCAAAAGGGAATATGCACATACGCAGAACTGGCAATTTCAGAAAGACTAAATTTTTGACTCATTTTGCGAAAAGATTAACTTAAGCCAGCTGCAAATTAGAGACAATGAAAATAAGTAGTTCCTTTACAAGTTTTTGTCGTTTTACAACGAAACAATGAAAAATATGAAGATAAAAGCCTTTAGTTATAATAATTGCAGATATTGCCCTACTAAACCCTTAGTGTAAGTCAATATTGATTAGTTTATCTTACCGATGAAATAAAAAATACTTAATTTTATCGGTTACCACAATTGCAGGAAACAAGACAACCATGCTTGACGCCATTATTATTTTCTCATTTATTCTGGCAGCGTCGGGAATAGGGTTCTACAGCATTGAACTACTGCCCAATGGCACACTAGATCAGGTAACAAATCTTGAAGCTTTACGCTTAGTTGTTGCCGTCTTTGCTGCTATTATTGGTGGTGCGATCGGGCTGAGTTTCCAGACGACATATCGTCGCCTAGAATCACAAATCAAAGAAATGCCTCTGGAAGTGATCTTAACTCGGGCGATCGGCTTAGTGATTGGGCTATTACTAGCTAACCTGATGCTAGCCCCACTATTTTTGCTACCCATCCCGGCAGATTTTGGATTTATTAAGCCATTGGTAGCAGTTGTCGGTAGTATTATCCTCTCCGTCACTGGCATGAATTTGGCAGATACCCACGGGCGAGGCTTATTGCGGTTCATTAATCCCAACACTGTCGAATCAATGGTAGTGGAAGGAACGCTAAAACCCGCCAATACCAAAGTTTTGGATACCAGCTGTATTATCGATGGTCGCATTGAAGCGTTACTAGAAACAGGGTTTTTGGAAGGGCAAATCCTTGTACCACAGTTTGTCTTGCAAGAACTCCAACAAGTAGCCGATGCTAGCAAAGACCAAAAGCGCGTGCGGGGAAGACGAGGACTAGAAATTCTCAACCGCATTAAAGAACAATATCCCGATCGCATCCTGATTAATGCAGTTGACTACGAAGATATTCCCACAGTCGATGCCAAGTTAGTCCGCTTTGCCCAAGAAATTAGCGGTACATTGCTAACCAACGACTACAACTTGTCTAAAGTCGCCAGTGTTCAGAAAGTCCCTGTTTTGAATGTGAATGATTTAGTAAACGCCGTCCGTCCTAGTTATTTACCAGGCGACAACCTTGATTTGAAAATTCTCAAGGAAGGCAAAGAACCGAGTCAAGGTATTGGCTACCTAGATGACGGCACAATGGTAGTTGTTGAAGAAGGCAGTAATTATGTGGGTGGTGAACTGCGAGTAGTAGTTACCAGTGCTTTGCAAACCACCGCAGGAAGAATGATTTTTGCTAAACCCCAAGCTTCAGCATTAGCGTGAAACGATGGGATGTTTCATTCGAGTCACACTTACTAATCGGTGCAGGTTGACTGCACCGATTATTTATTGATTAGACTCACCAGACTCATTTACCTGCAAATACTGTAACTGTTCAATTGATAACCCTGTGACTCTGCCAATCTCTTCTAATGGCATACCAGTATTAAATAGATTTCTTGCAACTTCAAGTAAAGCTTCAGCCTTGCCTTCAACCTTGCCTTCAGCCTTGCCTTCGTCTAAAATATCTTGATAAATCACTGACTCGCGCATAATATCTGACCTCAAAACTCGAAGGGTAACCTCTTTGTCTAATACTAAACCAGCTAAAATCGCTGTGGAAGCAGCAATATTACTTTGATTTCTTGATTCTGTCATACTATTAATTTCCCGTGCAACTTGGTTAAGCACAGCTTCTGGATCAATTGTACTACTCAAAACCGCAAAGGGTAACAGTCCAGCCGTTCTCAGAAATACTTCGGTTGGTTGTTCCCAAAGTCTGATAACTGAAAATTCATGGCGTGTCCCAGCAATTGTAAATGTATTTTGTTGCACCAACTCTGAATTTGTCTGCTTGAGATAAATTACAACTTGATGCATTGCTTTGTCTGGAAAGCGGCGATACACTCGCAACCGATAGTCAATCATCCGAAAAGGAATTTCAGGATCAGCTTGGGTTTGAAATTCCAAATGTAAGATGTTTTGCTCTGACTGTAGCAGAATTAGGGCATCAGCACGAATCGGTTCGAGAGATAATTCTTTTGGACTGAGTTCGGTTAAAGTAATAGGTTCGCCTAATAACCAAGTGGCAAAGTCGCTGGAGAAATTTTCAGCTAAAAATTTACAGATATTGTCAAACATTTTAAAATTTTACCAAATAGCTTACTCATTTGCTATTTATGTGAAATTATTTAATTAAAAAATCTATAGATTCTACGTTTCATAAATAGTTAATAGTAAATTATCTGGGTCTTTAAAGAAAGTAATTTTTTTAATTGTAAGCGTAATTAGGAATTAATTAAAATGGTATTATAAGCTATTAGTATTCTGGGTATTATGAAGCAAATTTGCACTATAGTTAATATTTTTATAATAACTTCATTATCTGCTTTTGTATTTGCTGATGCCACTAGTTTATTGCTTGTGCAGACAGTCACAGCTAAACCAGTACAGACAAAAAAGCAAGTCAATCAACCAATACCATTTAACTCAAAAGTACGAATATACCCTGCAAATAATGGCCTACCAGCAAGTCGCTTGATTACGATTGAACGTGTTATCAAAAAGTCTAGTAAGATGCAAATAACAGAAGCAAAACTTACAACATACGAGGAATTTGCAGCCAATACAGGAGACTATAAATCATCTATTTCTAACAACCGAATGGTGTGGATAGTGACTGGTTATGTTCAAGGTGAGTTGAGTATGTCTAGAGGTAGAAGTATTTGCACTGATAACGCCAAACTTGTGGAAATAATGGATGCAGAAACTGGCGATTCTTTTGGTAGAAGTATTTACTGTCCGCCAAATAACGAGATAAATTTTATGCCGTAAAGTAGATTTAGAATCAAAACAGCTGCAAGTAAGCTGTTGCACAAATAAACTTGCATATACTGGGTGGGCTTTCCTCCCCACCCCACAAGAGTTATATTTAATAAGGGTTATGCAAGCTTATTTGTTTTTTAGCTTATATCACTTTTGTAAAAACACGCCTAACCTGGCGAATGCAATTCGCAGCTATGCGAGACTTTACCCACCTCCGTGGGTTTCAAATAATTTTAAAACTCATAAATCTCTAATGGCAAATTATCTGGGTCTTTAAAGAAAGTAAATTTTTTATTTGTAATTTCATCAACTCTGATATTTTCTACCTCCACTCCTTTTGATTTTAAATAAAAAACAGTTTCCTCAACATCATCAACTTTAAAAGCAAGATGCCTTAAACCACAAGACTCTGGTTTACTAGGCCGTTCTGGAGGATTTGGGAAAGAAAATAGCTCTATTTGAGCATTTTCTCCAACTCGTAAATCTAATTTATAAGAATTTCTGGCGGCGCGGAATGTCTCTTGAATAATCGGAAATCCTAAAACTTCTACATAAAATTTTTTGGAGCGATCGTAGTCAGAACAAATAATAGCTACATGATGAATACCAGTAGTTTTCATTGATATTTTGCTTTTTTAGTACAATTATTAAGAGAGTGGACGTAGGTTATAACACAACCACATTACACCCTCTCAAGTATATAGCGGTTCTTGTTTGCATGAAGTATATTTTTAAACCTCACCCCCAACCCCTCTCCTTATCAAGGAGAGGGGAGTGTTTGCAATATCAAATGCGGGGTGAGGTTATAACTGTGTTGCACCCTTCAGGAGAATCGCTATAAATTAAGCTTTAATCTTTTTAATTGATCTTACCTTTCTTTTCAAGAACAAGCCAATGCTGCCAACAAGAAATGTGCTACCTAAAGTACTAGGTTCAGGTACTTGTCGATAAGAAACTGTACCGGAATCGGAAGTTTCAGAGGAAACAGAAAATAATGTTCCAGCAATTTCGTAATTTTTGTCAGAATTAGCTTTGTCCTGGAAGCTGTATAGCAATCCAATCGGTGCGTTATCTGCTAAGGATACAGTTGGAAATGCAAGGGGATAATCTGGATATTCAACATCATCCTTTGCGGTGTAAATATTGGGGTTATTATCGAATTGAAAAGTTAGCGATTGAACTGGCGCTACCGGGATATTATCATTACTGAAAGTTGAGTCATCAAAGCTAAATAGACCGTTACCCTTAGCTGTAGAACTATTAACAGTGAAAGCATAATTAATAATTGCAGCCGATGCAGATTTAGTGGTTAAAGTAGCTAAACCAATAACTAGACTAGTAGCGATCGCTAATTTTTGAAACAATTTCATATCACTTTTCCTGTTGCATTAGATAAATAACCTATTTAAACCCTTGTAGAGACGTAGCACTGCTACAGCTCTACTTTTTCACTCCAATGTCTAATACTTACTTCTTAACTCCAGTCGAGTTATTCACATCACTCAATTGCCAATGCTTTAGAAGTTGATCGCGGTTTTGTCGTAAGTCTTTACCGTCACGTTTTTCAGGATAAGGAATATTATTGCCCTTAATTCCTGTCCAAATAATTTCGTTGAATTCTTCTGGATCAACCTTATCTTCACCGATAAAATCGAAACCCTTGGTCATAGCAGCCCACCATTCTTTAGAATTTAGAATGGGCATAGCTGCTGTATTTTCAACATTGGGGTCTTGGCAAGCTGGTACTAGTTTCGGATCTACAGGTTTAGCACACAAGTTACCTGGCACAATAGCTTTGTAAGGCTCAAAGTTCGGTTCTCTTGTGAAGGCATCTGACATTGGTTGAGCATTAGCATCAGTAATTGCCAAATACTTAATGTTTAACAAATCCTCCATTGTCCGCAATATATTAATGGTGTTGTAGTTAGTGCTAACGAGCGCACCCCGTTTTGTATAGGGCGAAATAACGTAGGCTAACGAACGGTGGGAATCAACGTGATCTGGGCCATTTTGGGAATCATCTTCAATGATAAAAATTGCTGTTTCCTTCCACTCCGGCAGATGAGAAATTTTCTCTACCAGCTTGCCAATAGCATAGTCATTATCTGCCATTTGCAATTCAGGAGTATTTAGTCCAAATAAAGCAGTGCCAAAAGAACCAAAATGATCGTGAGATAAACGCACAAGCATTAAATTGGGTAGTCCATTTTGCTTAAGATCCCTTTCCCATTCGTTGTACAAATAAATATCGGCATTATTTTGATCGAATGATCGGAAATAAAGATCGGTTTTATTCAACAATGCAGTTTTTGTAACGGGAGCTTGAGGAATCTTATCAGCGTAAGGGGTTGTGGAAATGGGGATATAAGCCGGGTTTTTCGGATCGGGTTTGGTAGGATCGGTTTGGCTAGTAACGTAGGGAGCGCCATTATCAACGAAGAAGCCGTAATTGCGTACAGTTTTGCCAGCACGTAGCGCCGTATCCCACAGATAACCACCAATGGCATTTGGCTGGAGATTACCATCTCCTTCGGGAGCATCAACATCCCTGTCTCCAGGTAATATGGAAGACTGCCCAGAAGGATCTAAAACTCCTGTTATACGGGTCTTGATTGGCGAGTTATTCGAGGAAGTTTGCGGTAGTGCAAGACTGATATTCCGATTTGTACCTTCGTAATCGTAGGTTAAGCCGTTAAAGCCCGCGTTACCGTAAAGAACTGATTGACTTTTTTCGGTGTAGTCTGTAGTCCGACCGTAAGTAGACCAGTTCCAACCTACTCCACTGGATTCGCCACTGTCGTAGAAGTTATCAAAAGTTGCAAAGGCAAGGGACAACTTGTGATGGTTGGGTGAAATCTTGTAGGGAAACAAGGTAAGTGCTGGGTCGCCATTACCAATAGGTAAGTCACCGAGTACCTGGTCGTAGGTACGGTTTTCTTTAACTATATAGATAACGTGCTTAATTTTGCCTTGTAAATACCTCATTATCCGGTCAGGACGACGACTATAAAAACCGTTGTTTTTGTCTACCTGCGTTGAAAGTGTAGCCAAAGTACTGCTACTTGGCACTGGAATAATTGAGATTCCAGCTTTTTCTAAAGCCCAGGTGTAATCGTTTTTAAAATTGGTATTACGTGCAAGTCCGGCTGGAGTTGTGCGATTGTTTGACGGGTTGGGGCCAGAATTGCTCTTGGCATTGACAACGTAAAGTCTTAGACCATCAGAACTGACACTTACAGAATTAGGATACCAGCCAGTGGGGATGCGTCCATTCACCCGACCACCTTGCAAGTCTACAACAGCGATCGCATTCTCGCCGCCTAGAGTAACATAAAGTGTTCTTCCATCTGGACCCAGAGTTAAAGAGTTGGGATTAGCACCTTTGTATTTATCACCTGGCCGAGACAGAGAGATGGTTTGGACAACTCTATTGTTATTTGTATCAATGACTGAAATCGAGTCATCATTACCATTAGCTACGTATAGTCGATTTTGATCGGCCGAAAGCAGTACTTTGTTTGGCTGGCTACCTGTTGGTATCCGGGTGATTTGTCCAGAAGTAATGCTAACAGCAACTACTTCGTTATCGCGCTGGCTACTAATAAAAACTTTCGCTGCTTGACCGTTTTCTGCATTTTTGATGGCGACATCAAAAGGAAATTCACCGGTTGCTATTTTATCGCCTGCCCTAAAGAACTTAATTTCTTTAGTTACCTTACGGGTAGGAGTGTCAACGATTGATATAGAGTCATTCTCAAAGTTTGCAGCCACTAAGGTTTTGCCATCTTTACTAACTGCAATACCCGCTACAACTGCTCCTGTACTCACAGCCTTAGCTGGTGTATCCTTCAACAAACCACCATCATATTTAGGGAAGGGGGCAGTTTGATTAGAATTGTGACCTAGTAAAATAAAGGGGGCATCTGGTAAATATTGGCTACCATTAGATGCATAAACATACACGCGATCGTCAATTCCGCCTGATACAAAGAAGCGCGAGCCATCTTTAGCCCAAGCCAAACCGTTATAGGTATTAGGAATATTAATTTGTTGTTTTTTAACTAACTTACCGCTACTGACATCATAGACAAAAACCCATTCTGCTTTGGGGGTTGTTGTACCACTTGGCTTGCCAGTTAGCGGGTCTAATACAGGATAAGTAAAAGTACTACCTGTATTTTCATCTTTGAAGTTTTGGTTATAGCCACTGGTAAGCACCAGTAAAGTTTTTCCATCTGGGCTGAGGGCTGTGCTTACGGCTTCAGCAGCATCAGCATTATTATCTGTACGCAAACCAGTTGATAAAGGTGCAAACGTCGAGCCTGGTGCTGCTGCGGGCGTGATGATTTGACCTGTGGGTAGCAAAGCTGCTCCACTTTCTAAGTTACCAACGGGTTTGGTAGTTCCAGCACTAGCTGGTTGTATACTTGCACTCAAGCTACTTAACAGCAAAAGACTTAATAGATACCCTTGGTTTCTACTAGTTTTCATGCAATTTTTCTCTAATAGGGATAACCATAACTATTCAAGTACAGATATTTATGGTTAATGGTTAAGCTATCAGTAATTTTTGGTTATGTTTTGGTTGTGGCGGATTTTATCTAGTTAAGTTTTTTTAATACCTTATTTACTTTTCGACGTTGCTGAGTGTAAATGTAATCAGGTTTTATATCTTAAATTACTTGCAATTTTTTTAATGTTTAATTTGGCTGATAAATTCCGATTATTTAATTTTTAGGTTTTAGGCTTTATTTTTATCCAATTTTATATATAACGTGGTTTTTTTGTCTCTTGCTAGTAGATTGAGAATGCTAGTAATTATGGTTTTCAGAGAAAATTTAATAATCTTTGATTAATCTAAGCTTAATTTTTACTTAATAATTAATCCTAGATAATAAAAAAGTAAAAACTTGACAATATTATTCAATAAATACTGTCTTTTAGCAATGGAAGTGATATGTTCAACAAAAGTATTATTTTGTCCTTGTTGGCGTTATTTGTAATCGCTCCTGCGGCCCATGCAGAGGTTAAATTGATTGCAATTGGGAGCCTAGATGGTAAGATAGGCGATCGCTCCACCGAAACATCTGCTCCTTTGGAAAACGGCGTTGCGGGAAATCTCTTGGGTGGTCTAGGGTCGGGACTAGCCTACGCCGGCAATAATACCTTTATCGCTATCCCAGACCGGGGGCCAAATGCGGTATCATACAACAGCGCTGTGAGTGATACAGCATCCTATATCAACCGCTTCCAAACTATCCAACTGGAACTTGTACCAAGCATTGATTTATCAGCATTGCCTTTCACCCTTACCCCTTCCTTAATTGACACAACTCTGTTATTAAGCAATCAGCCTCTTTACTACGGAAGTGGTGCGGGATTGGGTGTACCTAGCGGTGTCCCAGCCTTGAATAGCAAGAATAAAAACTATTTCACTGGACGCTCAGACAACTTCGACCCCAGCCAAATCTCAACTTATGCCAACAATGCGCGTTTCGATCCTGAAGGGGTGCGTGTATCTAATAGTGGAGAGCAGATATTTATCTCGGATGAATACGGCCCCTATATATATGAATTTAACCGCAATACAGGTAAGCGGATGAGGGTCTTTAACCTACCTAACAAGTTCGCAGTTAGCAACTTGAGTCCCGTTAGTGATACAGAGATTAGTGGTAACACTTCCGGTCGGGTTGCGAACAAAGGCATGGAAGGACTGGCGATTTCTCCCAACGGTAAAACCCTGTTTGGCATTTTGCAGAGTCCACTGCTTCAGGACGGTGGTACTAATGGGGCTTATACCAGAATCGTCAAGATTGACATCGCCACAGGTGCCACCCAGGAATACGCCTATCAGCTAGATAATATTGGTACGGCGGCTAAACCGAAATATCCTACCGTCAGCGAGATTTTGGCCATCAACGATAGCGAATTCCTAGTAGATGAACGCGATGGCAAGGGGTTAGGCGACGGCTCTAAAGCAGCCTTTAAGAAAATTTACTATATCAATCTGACAAATGCTCAAGAAGTAAGCAATATAACCGGAGAAAGCAACCTTGTTGGCAAGGGGGTTAGTAAGACGCTGTTCCTTGATGTGGTGGCTGCGCTGACTCAATACGGCATCAAACAAGAAGACATTCCAGCCAAGCTTGAAGGTTTAGCTTTCGGAAAAGATGTGAAGATCAACGGAGTCGAAAAGCATACATTGTTCATCGCCAATGACAACGATTTTCTTGGTACTGTAGGGCCGGACACCTACCATTCGACAAGTGTTGACAACCCAAACAAGTTTTTCGTTTTTGGGGTTGACAGTAGTGATTTGCCGGGTTTTGTAGCGCAGAAGATTAAAGGAAAAAATTGATATTGAGTTGGGTTGATAGCGATGTCTACGACGGGCTATGCCTACGCTAAAAGCTGTTAGAGTAGGCAAAATGCTCAGGAGCAGCCGTTACGCTTCAGCCAAGCCAAGAAAAGCCCGGTTCCCTCCCAGGGCAAACGCATCTAAAGTATAAGAATCCTTTAATAGGAAGGGTTTGAGCGTTTGAGCGTTGAGACTATTTTTTCATCAATATCCTTACGCAGCAAGGGTTTCACAAATTGCGTGCGTTCGCCCTGGGTGTATTATTGAGTCAAAAGCTTGCGATCGCGTTAGTGTAAAATAAAATGCTAAAAGGCGCTGACCTACATCTAGCAAGATTCATCACTAATAATCAAGTTTGAGAGGTAGAAATGACGCAAGATGCAATCTTCAGCCCCTTCTTTGCGACAGTGTTTCTAACACTCCTAGTCTGGGTGTATATGTACATCCGTCGTATCAGTTTCATCATAAGTAGAAAGATCAGCCCGAAAGACCTTGCTGTACCTGGCACACTGGCACAACTCTCGCCACCAAACGTATCCAATCCGTCAGATAACCTAAAGAATCTGTTCGAGGTTCCGGTACTTTTCTATGCGCTTGTGCTATATCTTTTTATCACGAATCAGGTGGATTCAGTGTATGTGAATGCTGCATGGGTTTTCGTTGTATTTCGCGCATTGCATAGCGCTGTCCATTGCACATTTAATCTCATCATGCTTCGATTTTACCTCTACCTATTTGCCACACTTGCAGTGTGGTTCATCGCTATCCGCGCAGCCCTGATCCACTTCAGTATGTAAGTATGCTGAACTGAGAAATTATTTTTTTGTCTACCTTACCCATGTGTGAACCGCTATGATGCCTGAATGATTGCTGTGGCGGAGCTTTTAGTTGTGAGCGATCGCATCATTGAACTACCTAACCGCTATGAAACTGTTGCCCCGTCAGGAATTACCACTCTCTGCGCCAGGATTGCTACGTGATGCAGGTATCGACACCATCCATGTGAGTGAAATTGGGATGTCTGAAGCTAATGTTTGAATGCCTGACCTTTCGCATATTTAATTTAAATGTGGAGACGTTATATATAACGTCTCCACAAGGATTTTCGGTTGACGAATTTGCAAAACCTACGCAGTATTGAGAACAATGTAGTCAGTTATCGTTCGGCACGCGGAGAGTTCCAGTTGATAGAATAATTATTGGGTGCAAAGGTGTAAGCGTAGAACCCAGGAGTGATTCCTGTTACTGCATTAGGAACCCAAACCGAGAAAAAGTTTTTTACAAAACTGCCGCAATATTGAGTTTGTTCAGCGTCGGGGATTGTAAAGTTTGGGGTATTTCCAATACAAAAAGGATGGTTTCCTTGCCACTCGTTACCTGAATCACTAGTGGCATAAAGGTAGTAGCGAGTGTTATTGAGTGAGTAAAGAGTTTGTATGCATGAGCCAGGTGTTTGAGATAACGGGAATCTACCTTGGGTAGTCCAAGTACCATTGTTGTAGTAGCTGACTATGACATTAAGATTTTCGCCGGATTCGTTGCAAACATAGAAACCAGGTGATGGATCGGCAGAAGCTTTTTCATTTGGTAGGACTACAAATGTCATACCAACAAATAAACCTGCAAGAGTTGCAGTTTTTGTACAATAATTTAAAAGGAGTCTTAATAGCATATAAAAACACCCAAGTTAGTTAAGAAATAAGTACAAAACCCTTGAGTAATATTACGATTTACGTCACAAAATATGGGTCAAGTTGAGCTAAGGAATGCAGATACTAGTACGAACTACAACACTATTTATGCAACAGTTGATAATATCTACCTTCTTAATGCTAACGAGTTAATTTCGATGCTAAACCGCTTATCTCAAGCTCGCGCAAAGTCAAGAAATTAAGGACTTTCCGAATCTTTTAGGAGATGGTATAGCTAATTAGCTATTAAACAAATTCGCAATTACGTTTTATAACCGGGATTTAAGCCTCGACATAAAACCTGCTGCCAGATGTATGGGGACTTAAACTTCCACCATTTGTTAAAAGATTTGATAAATTGATAGTAGAACGTTTTATAATTCTTTTATTAGAGAATTAAATAACTTAACAATTAAATAACTTAACTATTGACAATAATCAATGCGATAATCTGGGTTCCGAATGATGTCTCGGCAGTGACTCGCTTCGCTCGAAGTCAAAAGTCAAAAGTCAGTGTGGAGTTTTGGATCGTCAAAGAGCCACTACAAGAGGATATGGGTGTCGATGAGGTAGCTCATTCCCATTGCTGGAGTTCGTCTTCTGGGAGTGGTTCAAAGAAAGCATCGCCGAGTTGTCCTTTCAATAAACCAGGGGTGCGGGGTTGTGTACGTTCTTGACTTAAACCTAGTCGAAAGTGGTGAATTAGGTTATAAAGTTCTGCTAGTTTATCTTCAGGGATGTCTTGCAATTCTTGGACAATCTTTTGGATCAGCATAAGTCAAACTCTATACCGTTAATCAGCAACGTTGAATTTTTACTATTCTTGTAAAACAGTTTTTGATACAATCCTAGTTTTCTTGAGGTCTGCTTCGGAAAGTTCTTCTCCAGCTTGCAAGCGAGTGGCGGAGGTTTGCAACACTGTCGCCGCCCCTTTATCTCCTATTTGTAAAGCGGTTTTAGCAGCCGTTTGCAGCATCGTTGCGGCACCAGTGCGATCGCCTTGTTGCAATTTCGCCTCAGCTAACTGGGTTTGGCGATATTTCGCTAATGCTAAAATAGACTGCTGCACCTGCGGATTAGCATCTGGTTGATACGATCGCACCACATCTGCATACACTGGCACGAGGGGCGAAAGTAAGCCTTGTTCGTTAACCAACGGGTCATCATAACGGATTTGCAGATGAGCGATCGCTTGTTTACCCTCTGGCAATTGTCCCAGATAAATGTTAGCCAAAACTACCCGTTCTACATCCTGCATCAAATCTCCCAAACGCACAGCAAAGCTACCATCAGCTTCGGGTTCCACTGGTAACTCAATTGTGTCTGGCGCAACTTGGGCAATGGGTTTTAATTCTGCTAATCGGACATTAGGCACTAGAGATAACAGTAAGTAGGCATTAGTTAACCCAATAGATTCAATCCGCCCAAACAGTCGGCTAAACTGCTCCACAGCTTGTTCAGGATGTTCAATATAGGCTAAAGTTCCACCACCGACATCGGCAATTTTTTCTAGCAAATCCTGATTCCAGCTATTGCCAAATCCGAAAGTGTTGATAGTTAGGTTCAGCTTGGCAGCTTTTTGAGCCAGTTGAACACAGCGTTTGTTGTCATCTCGCCCAATATCCCACTTCCAAATTCGTAAACCGCTTTCACCATGCCCATCTGTCAGCAGAAACGCCTGGGAAACAGCGCCTCTTGTCCCCTTCATCAGTTCTGTAATTCCCAGTTCCAAACCCTCAGCGATCGCAGTACCGCCGCTAGCAGTGAGTTTGCTTTTAATTTGAGATTTGATGCTTTCGGGGTCTTCGATCGCTTGGTTGGGGATAATGACTGACGCAGTACCAGAAAAAGCGACAACTGAGATGCGATCGCCTACTTTCAACCGATCTATTAATCCTTCCACTGCTTGAATTACCGTTTTAATTGGTTGTCCATGCATGGAACCACTTCTATCCAGAATCAAGCAGAGATTAAGGGGCAGATTTTGGTCAAACTCACCAGCGATTGCAAAAATCGTTATTGCTAGTTGACGTTGGCTAATTGTTTGAGCCAGATCAACATTATTGTCATTTAACGCCGAGAGCAATTTAACTTTCATTGAGGAGGATTATCTTGCAAAACTGTTTTAGAGACAATCCGGGTTTTCTTGCGATCGCTTTCAGATAAATCTCCACCAGATTGCAGCTGGGTAGCAGAAGTTTGCAACACCGTCGCCGCGCCAGTATCTCCCATTTGCAGTGCAGTTTTCGCAGCCGTTTGTAACATTGTCGCCGCACCAGAGCGATCGCCTTGTTGCAATTTCGTCTCCGCTAGCTGGGTTTGGCGATACTTAGCTAATGCTAAAATAGAGTGTTGCACCTGGGGATTCGGGTCTGCTTGGTAATTTTTGACTACATGGGCATAAACTGGGACATTTGGTGTAACTAAACCTACCTTGTTAGCGGCTGGATCATCGTAGCGGACTTGGACATTAGCGATCGCTTGTTCACCTGTTGGCAATTGTCCCAAATAAATATTAGCTAAAATTACCCGTTCCGCATCTTTCATTAAATCTCCCAACCGCACAGCGAAACGTCCATCAGCTTCTTGTTGCAGTGGTAACTCAATTGTGTCTGGGGAAACTTGGGCTACAGGTTTAAGTTCTGCTAGCCGGACATTGGGCATCAGCGAGAATAACAGATAAGCGTTAGTCAATCCCACCGTTTGAATCCGGCTAAACAGGCGATTAAACTCTTCCACTGCCTGTTCGGGTTTTTGAATATAAGATAAAGTACCTAAACCAGCATCAGCAATTTTTTCTAAAACATCTTGGTTCCAATTGTCACCAAATCCCAAAGTGTTTAAAGTCAAATTATAGCTAGCAGCCAATTGAGCAAATTTTAAACAGCGATTATTATCACCGTGTTCATTTTCACCGTCGGTTAATAAAAAAGCTTGAGAAACAGTATCTTTTTTGCCCTTTGCCAACTCTTCAATGCCTAAGCGCAGTCCTTCGTCAATCGCAGTTCCACCATCGGCGGCGAGGCGATTAATTTGCTGTTTGATTTTCTCAGGATCTTCGACACTTTGACTAGGTACTAAGACTTTAGCTCGGTGATCGAAAACTACAACACTGAGGCGATCGCCAGGGTTGAGTCTATCTACCAGACGATTTGCTGCTTTTTTGACCGTTTCTAGCGATCGCCCGTTCATAGAACCACTATGATCGAGAATTAGGCATAAATTCAGAGGCACATTCCGGTCTTCATTTTCTGCCTTCGCCGAAATCGAAATTCCCAACTGACGTTGACTGTTCAGTTGATTTGCGTCCAAATTACCATCATTCAAGGCAGGCTGCAAATTAACCTTCATAACTCAAAGTCCCTATTCAGGATATACATATAAAAAAATAACTTCAAAGCGCTACTTTAACTCTACGGAAAACTTATCCAACACAAATACACTAATATAATCAGAATATCTTAGAAGCCAAACATTGGCAGATGCGAAGCCACCTTGAGCATTAGGGAGAAATCCGCACCTTGAGGAAAGTGAGCATCGCGCTAGGATGTATTACAGTTAACGGCATAGTTTCAGGCGATCACTTGTTATGGACATTTCCGCCATCAAGGCTGTTCAATCCCCCTATTCCGGCGATAGATTTTACCGGAGACCGCCGCCAGATTTACAATCTCTATTGTTAAAGGAGCGAATTGTCTACTTGGGAACTCCTCTAGTTCCAGAGGTCACAAAACTGATCATCGCCGAACTACTGTATTTGCAGTCCGATGACCCAGATAAACCAATTAAAATTTACATCAACTCAACCGGCACCTCCGGTTACAGTGGCGAACCCATTGGCTTTGAAACCGAAGCCTTCGCCATCTATGACACCATGAAATATATCAAGCCTCCTATCCACACCATCTGCGTCGGTTCCGCGATGGGTATGGCAGCGATGCTCCTCAGCGCTGGTTCAAGAGGTTGCCGTGCCAGTTTACCCCATGCTTCCATTATTCTGCACCAACCCAAGAGTTACGCCCAAGGTCAAGCAACGGATATTCAAATTCGGGCAAAGGAAGTTTTAGTAAACAAGGCATCAATGATTAATATTCTGTCTCGCAACACTGAACAGCCGCTAGAAAAGATTAGCAAAGATATGGATCGTCTACTATACATGACTCCTTATCAAGCTAAGGAGTACGGTTTGATTGACCGAGTTTTTGAAAAAGAAGAAGTGGCCAATCCCCCACTACCTGCTAGCGTTCTTTAAAAGATCAAGTGAGTACGATTGATTTCTTGGGACTTCAACTCACGCTACCCCATAGGAGCGCCTCTAGCTTAGGCTAAGTAGGCTTTATCCTTGCTATTAATCATTGTAATAACGGAGCAAATTATGCCTATTGGTTATCCTAGCGTTCCCTATCGATTGCCAGGGGGACAGGTAGAAGAGTGGGTTCACATTTACACTCGTCTTTCCCTAGAACGGATTATTTTCCTGGGAGAAGAAATTGATGATAAAATTGCCAATGAGATTATAGCCTTCTTGCTATATCTGGATTCAGAAGATCCAGGTAAAGACATTTACATATACATCAATTCCCCAGGTGGGATGGTCACCTCTGGCATGGCTATTTATGACACCATGCAACATATCAAATCAGATGTGGTAACGATATGCATGGGTTTAGCTGCCTCTATGGGGTCTTTTCTCTTAGCAGGTGGAGCCAAAGGCAAACGGCTAGCATTGCCTCACTCACGGATTATGATTCACCAGCCTTCAGGTGGCACCCGTGGACAAGCAAGCGATATCGAAATTGAAGCTAGAGAGATTCTGCGGATTCGTCACCAGCTCAATGGCATTTATGCCGATAAAACCGGTCAGACTATAGAAAAGATTGAAAAAGATATGGATCGCGACTTTTTCATGTCTGCCGAAGAAGCAAAACAATACGGTTTAATTGACCGTGTGATTGAAGACCGAACCTCGATAGTAACAGGGGAATAGGGAGGCAGGGAGATGAGGGAGATGAGGGAGATGAGGGAGCAGGGAAAGAATTCTAACTCCTAACTCCTAACTCCTAACTCCTAACTCCCAAACAAATTGTCAACATTGAACTTAAAAATAGCAAATTACCCCTTATTATTAATAGTTTAGGCGTGAAGCAGATAGCTGATAGCCTCTTGCTGGATATTCGATAGCTCATAGCTCAAGATGGATCTTGGAGATTGCTACCGTTTACTAGGTTTGAGAGCGGGAGCTTCTTTTGTTGACATCAAAGCGTCTTACCGACGATTGGCGCAGCAATATCATCCCGATATCAACCCAGATGACAACAAAGCCAAAGATAAGTTTATTGCGTTGACAGAGGCGTACAAACTCCTGCTGACGGTGGTATTGCCAGAGGAAACTGTGGCACATTCAACTCAGGTGTCAACATCTGGTAGGCGTGATGACCCTAAAGCAACGCATAGGCAGAAAACACCAGTAACAACGGTGACAAGCCAAGAACCAGGGAAACCAAAGCCGCCGAATGTGTTGGAAATAGAAGAACGGCTGAAGTGGAAGACTTATGAGCAATTGCAGCGATTTTTGCAAGAAAGACGATTTCCGCAAGCGATCGCCCTGGCGGAAGCTTTAGCAGATCGTTTGTCAACAGATGCAGAAGTTCGCCAATGGTTAGCGATCGCCTATCAGATTTGGGGACGGGCGCTAATTTCCCAAAACCAGCTGCTCAAAGCCAGAATTTATCTCAAAAAAGCTCTGAAGACAGACCCCCATAATAAAAGTCTCTGGTATGAAGTGCAGCGCGATTTCCAACAATTAGAACAAATTTTGTAAAGCCTAATTAAACAACATAAGATCAAACCTCACCCTGCCTCCGGCTTCCCTCTCCTTACTAAGGAGAGGGATATAGGGTGAGGTTTCATACTGAATTTGACCCACTTACTTAGATTATCCTCAATCCAAAATCCAAAATCCAAAATCCAAAATCTAAAATCCAAAATTAGTGCCGCCATCCGCGCAACACTGCTCCTAATTTAGCGATTCCCTCAACAATCTTCTGTGTTGGCTGAAAGCTAAAAGCTAACCTGATGGCATCATCTCCCTGTCCATTGGTGTAGCAGCGAGTCCCTGGTAGAAAACTGACACCGTGTTCACTCGCAGCCATCAGCAGTGCTTTGGCGCTAATATCTGAGGGCAATTTACACCAAACGAAGAAGCCGCCATCGGGACGCTTTGCAACTATATCAGTGGGGAACTCTTGAGCGATCGCTTCTAACAACAAATTGCACTTATGTTTGTAGCAGGCAATTAACTCCTGAATGTGATTATCTAATTTGCCTGTGGCACAATAGCGGGCGACCACATGGCTAACAAATGGCCCTACAGGTCCCTCACTTTTGAACATTGCCAGCCGCTCAATAATCGCTGGATCGCCACAAGCCCATCCGAGGCGGATACCAGGCGCAATAATTTTCGAGAAGGTACTTACATATAATACCCACCCCTCCTTGCCCAGGGTTGCCAGGGGAGGCACAGTTTCTCCTTGGAAGCGCAAATCGCTATAAGCATCGTCTTCCACCACCAGCACGCCATATTCAGCCGCTAATGCTACCAGTTTTTGACGGCGAAATAACGGCATAGTAGTGCCTGTGGGATTGTGAAAGGTGGGGATGGTGTAAATAAACCGGGGTCGGATACCCTGCTTTTTCAAGTCGCTCAATGTTACTTCTAAGGCATCTACATCCATCCCCAACTCATCCACAGGAATGGTAATTATGCGTGCGCCAGCTTGGACAAATCTAACAACTACTCCCAGGAAGGTTGGGCCTTCCACAATTACCACATCACCAGGTTCGACAAACACATCTGGTAACAAGCCCAAAATCTGACCAGAACCATAGCCAATGATTAGGCGATCGCGATCGGTAGTGATTCCTTTAGCCTGCAAGCGGAGGATAATTTGCTCGTATAGTTGAGCTGAAGGTGGACCATAATTAAGAGCGATCGGAGCCTCTTCTGCCAGTACAGTAGCACTTGCAGCAGCTAAGTGAGCGTGAGGAAAGAGAATTGGATCAGCTAGACCGTAGGTAAAGCTGACAGTGGCAATTTTGGTTAACTCTGTACTATAGGTTGGTGGTGCAATGTTTCTAGCTCGTTCGGCGAACAAATCAGCAATTCGGTAAGCAGGGGTAGTGGCAGCCATAAGAAGTTCAAAATTGGAAGTCAGAATACAGAACACACAAAGAAGGCAATTAGCGAAAAGTCAGATCGGAGGAAGCCTTCAATCTGTTAGCGTAGCATCGGAACGAGCATCCGCATGAGCATCACTTTTCAATAAAGTGGGGGTATTAAACTTTCATTAGTCGTGTCCGCGAAGACAATCAAAATATTAAAGATTTCAATAGTCTCAAAGGTAAAAAAATCGCTGTACAAATTGGTTCTACTGGGACATATTTTGCCAAAACCATCCCCAACAATTGCCAGATTCTTGACAATAGGGAATAGGGCATGGTGAAGAGAACTTGGGGACTCTTGAGAATTAGGGATAAGGAGAAAGACTTATTGCAAGTTCTCACCTCAAGTCACCTTGTCCCCTTGTCTTTCCTGCTCTCCACTCCCCACTCTCCATTCCCCATTTCTAACCAATTGGCTGCCAATATGCCAATATATTAAATATTTATCTAATATGCGTCACAATTAATACTGTCACCAAAATTCATTGATAAACTACAATCTCTTATAGGTCTACTGTAGTCAGGGACAGCCAATTGTGGCACCTTGGATCTTAGTGGCTAGAAGCACCTTGGAACGGGAATAAAGGAACTTCCACTATGCTGATTTGCCCTCAGTGTAAATTTGAAAACCCCAATAGCAATAAATTCTGTCAAAGCTGTGGCACATCCCTGACTCACAAGGTTTGTCCTAAATGCAGTACCGAAGATGTACCTGTGAATGCACTACGTTGTCATAACTGTGGCACGGAATGTGGAACAGTGTTTTGGGCAATTATTGCTAAGGAAACGACTGCGAAAGTTTTGGGAGTAGATGGAGATGAGGCAGATGAGGGAGCAATATCTTCATCTCCTCTATCCGCTAGTTCTCAGATTGCATTAGGCTCCTATTTAGACTCTCAAGAGCGCTATCAATTGTTAGATCCGCTACCTGCGGAAACGGAAACTGCCAGCATTACTGATGTAGGCGCGAGAGTTCTAGACTGCCAGCCGTATCAAATATCACCAATTGAGGCAATACTAGCAAGTCAGCAATCAGATTTGCTAAAGCCATCACTGGAAGCAAGTGGAATTCCTCACCTTGCTAAACTTTATATTGCCTTACAATGCCAAGGTCAGCCGGGGATACCGCCGATTCATGATGCATGGCAGCAGGGAAATATGCAGGTAGTCATAATCGAAGACCGCTCACATTGGCAGGCTCTACTCGATTTGTGGCAAGAAGAAACAACGAGTTCGTTCAAAATTTTACACTGGTGTTATGAAATGACCCAACTTTGGGCATTATTGGAACCAGTAGGTTGTCGTCAAAGCCTTTTAAATTTGTCGAATTTACGATTGGATGAAGACCAAACGCTGGCGCTACAAAGGTTGTATGTAGAATCATCCAATTCTTTGCCCGTCACGGAGTCGCCAGAAGATGCCGAAGCCGAAACATCTGCTATTCCAGAGCAACCGTTAACTATTCAAGCTTTGGGGCGGGTTTGGCAAGCGCTATTTAGGCAGTCTCAACGCACTCAATTTGGCTCTGTAGTCCAGATGTTGGGGGATTTAGAGGTAGGTAAGATTCAGACGATCGCACAATTGCGATCGCGTTTGGAGGAAATCTCTATTGAACTGGAAGCACTAGGAACCGCAATACCCCCAATAAAGGAGACAAATACTGCTGTGTTCACTAACCCAGAATCAGATGAGGCAGAAAAATCAGAAAGCAAAATTGATGATATGCCAACTGTTGTGCTGGCGATGCAGTTAAGTAGCTTAGAAGATGCAGGACGCACAGATGTAGGGCGTCAACGTCATCATAACGAAGACTACTTTGGCATTGAAACCAAAATTCACAAGCTGGAGTTCCCCAAAAGTCGAGTTCTGCAAGCGCATGGTTTGTATATTCTCTGTGATGGTATGGGTGGACACGCTGGCGGCGAAATAGCCAGTGAGTTAGGAGTCAACACCCTACGGCAATACTTTCAAGAACACTGGATTACCAACCAACTGCCAACGGAAGATAGCATTCGTGAGGCAGTGTTTTTAGCTAATGAGGCGATTTACAAGCTCAATCAACAAGATGCCCGTTCTGGAGTTGGGCGCATGGGTACAACTCTGGTCATGCTGTTAATTAAAGACACTCAAGCAGCAGTTGCTCATGTGGGAGATAGCCGTCTCTATCGCTTAACGCGCAAGCAGGGACTAGAACAAGTCACAGTAGATCACGAAGTTGGGCAACGAGAAATTATCCGCGGAGTGGAAGCAAGCATCGCTTACGCCCGCCCAGATGCCTACCAACTCACCCAAGCCTTAGGGCCTCGTGATGAAAACTCGATTAATCCCGATGTGGGCTTTTTCGAGATCAATGAAGATACTCTTCTGCTGTTAGCATCGGACGGTCTATCAGATAATGATTTAATAGAAACCCATTGGCAGACTCACTTAGAACCGTTACTTAGTTCTGGCGTTAACTTAGAACGGGGCGTTACAGACTTAATTGAGTTGGCGAACCAACACAATGGTCACGACAATATTACTGGTATAATTGTCCGGGCAAAAGTACGCCCAAATTTGGAAAGTTGAAAAAAAATGGGGAGTGGGGAATGGGGAATCGGGAATGGGGCATGGTGAAGAAGACTTGGGGACTCTTGAGAATTAGGGACAAGGGGAAAGACTTGTTACAAGTTCTCACCTCTTGTCCCCTTGTCCTCTTGTCTTTCCTACTCGCCATCCCCCACTCCCTCTTAACTTGTAGGTTGTATTGTGGTTAGTCTGACTCTGTTAGAACCGCAACATAAAACGCCCCTCCAGCAGTGGTGCTTTGAGAACTCTTCCATAATTCGGATTGGTCGAGCGGCAGATAATCATGTTGTTTTAAGTGATACTTTAGTTTCGCGCCATCATCTAGAACTGAGACAAGTAGATGCCGACAATGGCGGTGGTTGGCGGCTGATTAGTCAGGGGACTAATGGGACTTTCCTCAACGGTGTCCTTGTGATTCAGAGTCCGTTACCAGATAATTCCCTGTTGCAACTGGCACAGGGAGGCCCAATACTGAAATTCCAAATTCAGGATGTAACAGTAGTGGAAACTGGTGTGCGATCGCAACAAATGCAAGAAACAGAAGAGAACGCCGTTGCAGGACTCTACTCAGCCCAAGGTAGATATACTTGCACCCATGAAGGCAACTCCCCAAACAATCTGTTTTGCATCCACTGCGGCCAACCTCTCTCAGTACAACAGAAAATTCGCCATTATCAGGTGTTGCGAACTCTCGGACAAGGAGGTATGGGTACTACTTATCTCGCTTGGGATGCGGCTGGTCAGATTGCGGGTATGCCACAACTGCTGGTGTTGAAGCAAATGAATGCTGATATGGTAAAAATTGCCAAAGCTCAAGAATTATTTGAGCGAGAGGCGTATACTCTTAAATCCCTTAATCATCCGGGAATCCCCAAATATTACGACTTCTTTGTAGAAGGTGGAAAAAAATACTTGGCAATGGAATTAATCCACGGACAAGATTTAGAGAGACGTGTCTATACTACTGGGCCAGTTACCCCCAACCAAGCGATCGCTTGGATGATTCAAACCTGCGATATTTTAGACTATCTTCATAGCCAAGAGCCGCCACTGATTCACCGCGACATTAAACCCGCTAACCTGATGGTGCGAAGTTCCCTAAATCGCATAGTGGTGCTAGATTTTGGCGCTGTTAAGGAAATTGGCACAGCGCCCGGTACTCGTATTGGTGCAGAAGGTTACTGCGCTCCTGAACAAGAACGAGGACAACCTTTGACTCAATCTGATTTGTATGCAATTGGACCAACGGTAATTTTTCTGCTCACAGGCGAAAACCCTTTCAAGTATTACCGCCAACGAGGGCGAAACTTCAGGTTTGATGTGGCAAAAGTTCCCACCATTAGTTCCCAATTAAGAGATGTGATCGATCGCGTTACAGAACCATTGCCACGCGATCGCTACCAAACTGCAAAAGAATTAGCTGCGGCCTTAGCTGGTTGCCAACTTTAGAGAGTGGGGATTAGCGAGTTAGGAGTTAGGAGTTAGAAGTTAGAATTCTTTCCCTGCTCCCCCTGCTTCCTCATCCCCCCTACGTTCTATTCCTCATCCCAAGTCTCTACAGCTAGCAATTCACTAACTGGGTCTTGCATACTAAAGCCAAAGTCAAGCAGTTCCTGTTTCCAGTGCTGCCATTCATTACCGTAAAGCAAAGCAATTTTCCAGATGCTATCGCTTGGCTTGATAATGTTCGATTCTATGAGTGATTGCACGTTGCGCTGCAATTTCACCATTGGGTGAATCACTTGCTGAGTCATAACCTCGATTGAATTCAGATTTTGTTGGTAAATACTTAATTAAAACTGCTTCCCATTCTGGAATTGTTGCCGGATCGTAGAGTGGTGTAATTTTTGGTAAAGCTAGTCTTAACTTTTTAACTATACCATAACAAACTCTACTAAATTACTAGTAAATTCGCTTTTGTACGGTAATTACCACCACAAAAGTCTAAATTCACCAAGCAGTCCTTAAACTTTTTGCAGAAGCTAGGCAAAAGTACAGAGGGAAAAGTTAAAGGATAAAGGGGTAAAGGATGCTTTTGTTTCCCCATTTTCCTTTAACCTTTCGCCGTCTTTTTTTTCCTTGTAACCTTTAAGCACTAGGGTGCAACAGTACCTTTTGTAAAATATCTATTGTGGACACCGAGCAAAATAATTAGTCTTCTGGAAAGTTACACTATGTAGTGTGACTGAGGAAGACTGGCAAAATTTTATTTGTTTGAATCACGAAAAATATGTGTGCTTGTTGAAGAACTATAGGACACGGGCTAGTTTGAAAGTTGTTGACTGACAGGTAAATTTGCAATTGAGTAGAAATATCTACTATTTTTTCTTTATTTAAACGTTATTTACAATATCGCAAACATCTAACTTTAGGCTGAATCATCGCAAATCTTTATATAATCTTAATTTTTCGCCCAGTGAATAAGATTTGGAGAGCGATGCCTACGGCGGTAAACTACGCATAGCAAAATTGTCGCTACAGCATAGGCTCACCATAAAGCTTCTTTGTCTTTAGAGTCAGCATTTAAATTTTGTGTAAAAAATTTCTAGCGAAGATGTTAGTTTCTATTGAGCAGGTGGGTATCCTCAGAACGGGAGGCTTGCTACTACCTAAGTATTTAACACAGCAAGTATATAAGGCATGGCTGGTTCGGGGCAAGAATACGTAATTACCCGTAAAAAGCAGATTGAACGGCGACAAAAGATTGTCACGATAGTGTCATTAGTATCCTTTGTTGGTTCTACGGTGTTTGCAGTAATTCCAGCAATCCAACAGGCTAGTCAACCTAAGCCAGCAATTGCATCTGCTTCTCCTGAGTCATTATTACAGCAACAAGCACAGGGTTACGAGTTGGTTTTACAACGGGAACCAGAAAACCAGCTTGCTTTAGAGAAACTATCTATAGTGCGGTTGCACTTGAAGAATGCTAAGGGTGCGATGGAACCTTTGGAGAAGTTGGTGAAGTTGCACCCCGATCGGCAAGATTACAAAGTTGTATTAGAGCAGATTAAGAAGCAACAGGGAAGGGGCGATCGCTAAACAAATAACCCAAAAGAACTTAATTGGTATGTCTAATTAGACAATCTAGCCAAAATTATCTTCACTAGATTAAATTGTTAACACTTATAGGAGCGAAGTTAGTAAAAATGACATTTATTTCATATGCCCAGAATTTTGAAGATGTTTTACTTAATCGAGTATTTAAAAATAAAACCAAAGGGCATTATATTGATGTAGGAGCCTTACATCCAACTGTTGATTCAGTAACCAAAGCTTTTTATGATATTGGATGGTCAGGAATAAATATAGAACCAATAAAAGAATGCTATAAATTATTTGAGCAAGAGCGTCCGAGAGATATTAATCTGAATATTGCTCTAAATAATTCAGAAGGCTACCTAGAGTTTTTTCAAGTAGTAGGACAACCTGGAAACTCTACTTTAAATAAAGAAATAGCTGAAAAAATTGCCCAAGAGAAAGGTTTAGAACTTTCTCGATATACTGTTTATGTTAAGACTTTAGCGGAAGTCTGCAAAAAATATGTCAATCAGAAAATTGATTTTATTAAAATTGATGTTGAAGGAGTAGAAGAGGAAGTTCTTTTGGGTGGTGATTGGGAGCAATTTAGACCAACAATATTAGTAATAGAAACTACTTTACCAGGTACTAACGTTCGCTGTGAAAATAATATTCCCGTTTTTTTAAGGGAAAAACGTTATCAACAAGTTTTCTTTGATGGAATTAATGATTATTATATATCTGAAGAGTCAGCCGATTTAGCCAAATACTTCTCTTTTCCTATTAATGTTTTAGATAATTATATAAATTACAGGTTGCTCGAAAAACAAAGAGCAGAAAAAATAATACAAAATCAAGATCAGATAAATACACAATTTGGAAGATTAATTACGCCTCATACTGAAAAAAGAACAACAATATATGAATCTTTAAATCAAGAAGACAATTTATCAGCTTTAAATAATATACGGAAACTACAAATAGCCTTAGACATTGCTGTATTAGGTTTAGGTACTATCCTTGAAACTGCCAAAACAGGAGTTTATAGAGTAACAGATTATCTTTTAAAAGGACTAATAAAATATCCTCAGTGTGATATTTATTTATGTACGAGTAATCCTGAGTTATTTGATGCTTGTCAAATTTATATAAATGAAAACTTTGAATATAATAATTTTCATTTATTTCAGTTATCAGAACTAAAATATCAAAATATAGATATTTATCACTCTACTTATTATCCTTTGCCAAATAATATTTACTTTGCTACAAGAATTATAACAGTTTATGATTTAATTCCTATTCTTTTTCCACACTATTTTAATCATAATTCAGAACATATGGTTAAAAATACTATAGATAAAATAGATCAGAATGATTTTGTGTGCTGTATTTCCGAATCAACAAAACAAGATATTTGTAAGTATCAACAAAATCTTAATGAAAAGCAAGTATTTGTTACACATTTAGCTGCTGATAAAGAAAAATTTTATCCTTGCGATAATCAAGAATTAATTATCAAAACGAAACAAAAATATAAAATACCAGAGCAACCTTATATCTTAACTCTATCAACCCTGGAGCCAAGAAAAAATATAGCTCATGTTATCCGTTCTTTTTTGACATTAATTAAAAACCAACAGATTGATGATCTTAATCTGGTATTGATAGGTACAAAAGGATGGCAGTATGAAGAAATTTTTGCAGAAATAGATAAAGTTAAAGAATTAGAAAACAGAATTATTATTACTGGTTATCTTCCCGATGATGATTTAGCTCCTTTGTATTCAGGGGCATTAGCTTTTATTTATGTATCTTTATATGAAGGTTTTGGCTTACCACCATTAGAAGCCATGCAATGTGGAACTCCAGTCATAACGTCTAATACTTCTTCCTTACCTGAAGTTGTTGGAGATGCCGGAATTATGCTTGATCCTAATGATGCAATAGGGCTTTGTAATGCCATATTTAAGCTATATTGTGAACCCGAATATCGAGAAATGTTAGCTAACAAATCTCTTCAACAGGCTCAAAAATTTAGTTGGGATAAATATATTGAAGAAACTATCAAAATTTACGAGTTAGCTAAAGAAAAAGCAAAAACTTTACCTCGTCGTAACATTTTAATTGATGGTGTCTTTTTCCAACTCTATAAAACAGGAATTGCTAGAGTTTGGCGAAGTCTGTTAGAACAATGGTCAAACAGTGATTTTGCTAATCATATCTTAGTCTTAGATAGAGCCAATACTGCACCTAAAGTTAATGGGATTCGTTATCGCACAATTCCCGCCTATGACTATAACAATACCGAAGCTGATAAACAGATGCTTCAAGAAATTTGTGATGAGGAAGAAGCGGAATTATTTATATCTTCTTACTACACTACCCCCATTAATACCCTTTCCGTATTTATGGCCTATGACATGATTCCTGAAGTATTAGGAGGAAACTTAAATGAACCTATGTGGCAAGAAAAACACAACGGCATTAAACACGCCTCTGCTTTTATTACAATTTCTGAAAATACAGCTAAAGACTTAAATAATTGTTTCCCTGAGATACCCTTAGAATCAATTACGGTGGCTCATTGTGGAGTAGATTCTCTCTTCTCTTCCGCTTCTGTAGATGAAATTAAAGATTTTAAATATAAATATGGTATTGATAAACCATACTTTTTGTTAGTTGGTAGTGGAACGGGTTACAAAAATGGCATTTTGTTCTTCCAAGCTTTCTCAAAAATAGCTAGTAGCTCTGGGTTTGATATTATTTGTACAGGCATTGGCGGAGTGTTAGCAACAGAATTAAGAGCATATACATTAGGTAGTACTATACATCTTATCCAACTAAGTGATGAAGAATTAGCTTTAGCTTATTCTAGTGCTGTGGCGTTAGTTTATCCTTCTAAATATGAAGGTTTTGGAATGCCTATATTAGAAGCTATGGCTTGTGGCTGTCCTGTTATTACCTGCCCTAATTCTTCAATCCCCGAAGTAGCAGGAGATGCAGCAATATATGTCAATGATAATGATGTGGATGATCTGGCAAATGCGCTTTGTGAGGTGCAAAAGCCTGGTATCCGTCAATCTTTAATTACTGCGGGTTTGGCACAAGCGAAAAAGTTCTCATGGACAAAAATGGCGCAAACCGTAAGTTCTGCATTGATCGATGCTACTCTCTTATCTTTAAAGCTTAAGGAAGTAAATTTCATTATTTTCCCAGATTGGTCGCAACCAGAAGAGTTAATTGGTTTAGAATTACAAGCAGTAATGAAGGCGGTAGCAACTCATATTGATAGTCAAAAAAGTACCCTACTTATTAATACTGCTAATATTGCTGTTGAGGACGCTGAACTGTTTTTATCTAGTGTGGTTATGAATCTTTTGGTGGAAGAAGATTTAGATATTACTGAAGGGTTAGAAATTTCTCTAGTCGCAAACTTGGCTGATATTCAATGGGAAGCTTTACTATCTCGCATCCAGGCAAGAATTATTTTGGAATATGAAGATACAAACGCGGTGAGTCAAGTAAAAGCAGAAACTATCACATCTTACGATATAGAATTTTTTAGCGAAGCACAAGCTGAACAGTTTTTTTTTGCTTGAGCAATAAATTATTCTGTGAGGGCAGATGGACAGAAGCGATCGCTCAATATCAAAAACTTTTAGAAATTCAATCGGGTGATGCAGATGTTTATTGTAATTTAAGTTATTGCTATAGACAATTAAACCTGCTAGACGAATATTTTCAGACTCTCCAGCAAGGAATTAAACTTTACCCTCAAGAAGGAAGATTACATTTTTCATTAATCATCGACTTACGGCGCAATGGACGGATTCAAGAAGCAATATTAAGTGCAGAAAATGCGGCTAAATGCTTACCGAATGATTACACTTTTCAAATTCTAAAATATTTAACAGTTCCATCAATATACCAAAGTCCAGAGGAAATTAATTTCTATCGCCAGCGCTTTAGTCAAGGACTGCAAGATTTAATTCAGCAAACATATCTAAAAACTACAGAAGCTCAACAAAGTGCTTTAGCAGGTATAGGTCGCCTCACAAATTTTTACTTATCATATCAGGCACAAAATGATATAGATTTGCAACGCCAGTATGGAAAGTTAGTACATGAAATTATGGCAGCTAACTATCCACAATGGGTAGTTCCTTTATCTATGCCTAAGCTTCAGCCTAATAACAAAATTCGTATTGGTTACGCTTCACATTACCTGCATTCTTATAGTGGCACACTTTGGTTAACTGGCTGGTTACATTACTGCGATCGCCAAAACTTTGAAATTTACTGTTACTACACAGGAAACGAGCCAGATCCTGTTACCCAACAGTTCCAAAATTACAGCGATGTTTTTCATCATATTCCTTATAACTTCTCAGCAGTTTGTGAACAGATAATTGCTGATAAATTGCATATTTTAGTCTTTCCTGAAATAGGTATGAACCCGCAAACCATGCAAATGGCCGGTCTGCGGCTTGCCCCTGTACAATGTACAGCTTGGGGACATCCGGTAACAACTGGCTTACCTACAATTGATTACTTTTTATCTAGCGAGTTAATGGAACCCGAAAATGCCCAAGAACATTATTCAGAAAAATTAATTCGTTTACCAAACATTGGAGTTTCTTACCCTAAGCCATATATTCCACCAGTTATCAAAACCCGTTTATATTTTGGCTTAGGAGATGATGCAGTCATCTACTTGTGCTGTCAAGCTCCTTTTAAATACCTACCGCAATATGATTTTATTTTTGCGGAAATTGCTCGTCGTCTTCCTCAAGCTAAATTTGTATTTTTGCGTGGTAGTTTACTTGAGCCACGCCTAAAGCTTGCTTTTGCTGCTGTTGGACTTAACAGTGAGGATTATTGTGTATTCCTCAATATTCCAGAGCGGCTAGACTATCTAATGATTAACTTACTTTCAGATGTTTATCTAGATACATTCACTTGGTCTGGTGGTAATACTACTCTAGAAGCGATCGCTTGTAATCTCCCTATTGTTACCTGTCCAGGAGAATTTATGCGGGGTCGTCACTCTGACAGCTTTTTAAAAATGCTAGGGGTGACAGATACTATTGCTGAAAACAAAACTGAATATATTGAAATTGCTGTCAAGTTAGGACTAGATCCGGCTTGGCGAGGTACTATTGCAGAAAGAATGAGCCAAAATCATGATCGTCTTTTTGATGATAAAGCTTGTGTCCAAGGTTTAGAAGCCTTTTATAAAGAAGTTTGTAGTAAGCACTGAAGTGCTTAAATTTTTAATTACAGAATCGGAGAACTTTAATCCTCATTGCAAACTTTTGAATTGTTTGTAGTAAGTGTAAGTATAAATTTTATCCAACTGTTTTAGGATTGATAAAATATTATCAAAGTATAAATACCATTAAATTAGTCAATACCGTTCCCAATATACGAGACTTTAAAGCCTGTAGAAACGGCATGAATACGTCCCAAAGAAGTAAGCTTGGCAAAAAGACATTCAACTACATACGGTAGTTTTAAAGTTACTTCCACATTCCCAACAGAACCATATTTGTCGCTTTTTATAACCATGCTTTTGCGTTGTCTTATGCCATCATCCCCGTGTCTGCTGCATTGATTTCTCTAATTTTTAGCAATGTTAATACTGATTAAAATGTATAAATATTTTTGTTGTACTTAAACTTAAATATAATAATTTTTAGCGATCGCACCTTTTTGCTCGACCGCTCCCCTTTAAAAATATCGCAAACCAGCTTCTTTTTGTCCAAAGTCCAATTAGTTGGCACAGTCAGTAAACCAAAAAGTTTTTCCTAAAAGAGCGATTATCGAATTTAGCCTTTTTGAATTCTCGCAGTCATTCTACTTTTCAAAGCCTGATTAATCTGTGATTCTAATAGCTCAAAATTATTTATTTTATCAAGATGATATCTAATATCATTCGCGGTTGGAATATTCTTTAATATTTTTGCTGTGTTTTCAATACTATCTCCACTACTTGCAGCTTTGACTAAAATTTCAAACAAACTCTGTTGGTCATAAGCACCTTGAGTTTTAATGGAGAAATTTTCTGGCTTTTCATTTAAGAACTTCATCCAAAGTTTCCGAGTCTGTTAGAACCAATTGTTCTGATGAAATAGTCATTTTTTTTTAGCCAAAGCAGGCGCAAATACTACTTCCATCATTTCATTTTTGGGGACATCCCAGAATCTGATAAGTATAAATTATATTAATGGTATTATGAAGCACTTGAGACTACGGGGTTATTTCTTGGCGTAGGCGTAGCCCGCCGCAGGCATCGCTCTTGGGAAAAACTTTTTGGTTTACTGATAGTGGATAAACTATTGTTGCCTAGAACCCGGCACTGTAGGCATTTTCATAAGTACTGAGAAACAGTCCCAAAATATTTGGGAAAAATAGTTGACAGATTAAGGTAGGTTGGTTATATTGAATAAGTGCCTGAAGCAAAGAGCTTTATAGCTT
>NZ_JBALFF010000007.1:0-48840 GCF_036916975.1 Nostoc sp. | reverse complement strand
GAGAGGGATGTCCCATAGGACAGGGTGAGGTTTTTCTGTTGTTTTGGGTAATTCAATGTCCCTCTCCTTATTAAGGAGAGGGATGTCCCATAGGACAGGGTGAGGTTTTTCTGTTGTTTTGGGTAATTCAATGTCCCTCTCCTTATTAAGGAGAGGGATGTCCCATAGGAAAGGGTGAGGTTTTTCTGTTGTTTTGGGTAATTGGATGACTTGTGTGTACACGGTAACCGAGTCAAAAAGGGAGAGGTTTATCGAAATTACCTAGCATTATTTCAATTGGTGGCTTAGGCAATTTTGAAAAATCGATATAATTCGTAAGACAGGTATAAGTATCTTCACTAGTTATTACCTCGTCTACTCTACTCGTATTGCTACAACCAGCTTAGGATATACTAAAAGCACTTTTTGCAAACAATGGTAGAAAAAATCACAGCTGTCTTTAATGGCAAAGTGTTCTATCCGGCTGAACCGATCGCACTGCCAATCAATACCCGCGTGCGAATTAGTATTGAAATATTAGCGCCAGGTGAACATGAAACCGGATCATTTCTGCAAACGGCGCGATCGCTCAACTTAGATGGCCCACCTGACTGGTGTACCAATATAGATAAGTATTTATCCGGTAAGTAAACTTTCTATGCATTCTGAAGTCTTTCTTGATACATCATTTGCCATTGCCTTATCTGCACCGAGCGATCGCTTGCATGACCGAGCCTTACATCTGGCTAAAATGTTACAAGCAGCAGAAACTCGTTTGGTGACAACACAGGCGGTGATGTTGGAAATTGGCAATGCCTTATCCCAACAACCTTATCGTCAGGCGGCAATCATATTATTAAATTCTCTAGTAGCAGACTCAAAAGTAGAAATTGTCCCCCTTTCCCAAGAACTCTACGAACGTGCTTTCGAGTTATATCGGGAACAAACAGAGCAAGAATGGGGATTTGGGGATTGCGTATCTTTTATAGTAATGCAATATAGCGGAATCACTGAAGCCCTGACTGCCGATGAGCATTTTCAACAAGCAGGTTTTCGAGCATTACTGCGAGAAAATTTGCCTTAAATATTGGGAATTGGGCATTGGTATCGGTTATTCTACAAATGACAAATGACAAATGACAAGTAAATATTTCGTTACAATTGGCTTATGCATTAGGCATTCAAGAGTTATCAGCCATGAAATTGATTTCCGATCCACCGATTCCTGTAAAAATTCAAAAGATGAAGGAACGGGTGCGGTGGATGCATCCAAGTTTTGTGCAACGGGGAATTGACCAAACCAGCATAGTTATTGACGATCGCACAGAAGATAGTCCAGAATTTTCTTTTATGGTTATCGGTGATTCCGGCACCAAATCCCATTCTCCATACCACCCCCAACGAAAAGTTGCCGAACTAATGCTGACTCACCGCGATGATTGCAGTTTTGTATTGCACACAGGCGATGTAATATATGTGGTGGGTTCCCAAGAGTATTATTCAACAAACTTTATTGAGCCTTACCGGGAATTTATTGTTGGTGGCGATAACCCAAAAGACATTCCTTACGATCGCATGGTGTTTAATCTGCCATTCTTGCCAGTACCAGGTAATCATGATTACTACGATGTTCCGTTGATGTACCGTTTATTGACTGGAACAACATCTTCATTACGTCGCCTGTTCCGCTACAAAGATATTGAGATTGGCTGGCATGGATCGTATCAAGGTAATGCTTATGCACGAGCATTTATGGACTATACAGGGGCGATGTCTTCCGCAGAATTAGAACGGCATTTAGATCGACACTATACTGCTAAAACCGATACAGGGCGCTGTTTGCGTTACGAACCTGGACAATTTACCCGCTTACCCAATCGTTATTATACCTTTCGTTACGGCGGGATTGATTTTTTCGCTTTAGATTCCAATACCTTTAATACACCATCACCCTTACCTGTAACTAAAGAAGGAGAAATTTACCGCCGGGAATTGGAAAAGCGTCGTCAGGAAATTGATCGAGAAGAATTGCAGATATTGGGAATATGCGATAGTCTCAACCCCGATAAACCCACTGAAGCTGAACAACTTGATGAACTTAGCGCCAAATTAGATCAAATAGACGAGATCAAAATCGATATTGAAAAACAATTGGCATCTGATAAAATGCCTGCGATCGACTTTGAACAACTTGAATGGTTGCGTAGCAGGCTAATCGAATCTTGGAATACCTCTGAAGTGCGCGGACGTGTAATTTTTTTCCACCATCCACCCTATGTCACAGAAGCTACTAAATGGAATCAAGCCCAAACCCTGGCGGTTCGCCATCGCTTGCGCTGGGTATTTGAACAAGTCGCAGAAACTCTTGGTTCTTTAATTAAAGAACGTCCCATAGTCGATTTGATTTTAAATGGTCATGCTCACTGTTTGGAGCATCTTTGCACAACTGATACCGGATTTGCTGACTCTCACATTAACTGCATTATCTCTGGTGGTAGTGGTCATCGTCCCCGCTATCAACGGCGAGAGGGGACTGAATTGATGGAGACTTTTACGGAAATTGCAGGTAAACCGACTCGAAAAGTTGCCGATTCAACGCTTTTTGTGGGCCGTCATGATTACAATTTCCAGAACCGCCTACCTTACTCATGTGTGCGGATTGATGTTTTGGATGGTAGCCCACCCAAGTTTATCATCAGACCTCTGATTACTGAACGAGTTGATGATCGGTGGAATAACCGCGAACTTGAACCTTTTGGGATTTAAACAAAAAACCTCACCCTGATTATGCTACGCAAAATCTGTCCCTCTCCAAAGCATCGGAGAGGGATGTCCGCCAGGACAGGGTGAGGTTTTTCAAGGATTTTGGGTAATCGGATCGCTTGTGTGTACAGTGTAGACAATACAGATTCATGTTAGAAATCCGATTGTAACCATGAAATATCGGACGCGATCGCCCATATTGAGCTTGTAAAAATACCTTTACCAAGTTTTAGAGACACGCCCGATCTAGCTTTGCACAATTATCTAAAGTTATGGTTATTGCAAGCGTTTATATTTTAATCTGGAATAGAGTTTTGATAATTTCAGATTATGGCAGGACACAGTAAATGGGCAAATATTAAGCGCCAAAAAGCGGTAGTAGATGCAAAAAGGGGAAAAACCTTTACTCAGTTATCGCGGGCGATTATCGTTGCTGCTAGAAGTGGCGTACCAGATGCGGCGCTGAATTTTCAACTTCGCACGGCAATTGACAAGGCAAAGGCTGCCAGTATTCCCAATGATAATATTGAACGAGCGATCGCTAAAGGTGCAGGTACTTTGGGCGGGGATAATGCTACTTTTGAAGCGATTCGCTACGAAGGTTATGGGCCTTGTGGTGTAGCGATTTTAATCGAAGCCCTCACAGATAATCGCAATCGTACTGCTGCTGACTTGCGTGTAGCCTTTAGTAAAAATGGTGGCAATCTTGGGGAAGTAGGTTGCGTTAGCTGGATGTTTGACCAAAAAGGCGTTTGTGTAGTTTTGGGTGTGGTTGACGAAGAACAGCTTTTAGAAGCATCCCTAGAAGGCGGTGCCGAGTCTTATGAGATGACTGAAGATGAGATGGCTGAAGTATTTACTGACATTGGCAATTTAGAAACCCTTAGCCACACACTCAAGGATCGAGGCTTTAAGGTAACTGATGCGGAATTGCGCTGGATTCCCAGTAATAGTGTAGAAGTTACCGATCCAGATCAGGCGCGATCGCTTTTCAAGTTAATTGATACTCTAGAAGGCTTGGATGACGTGCAAAATGTCACAGCTAACTTTGATGTAGCAGAAGAATTAATGGCTCTGAGCATTTCTTAATTAAAATTTTCACAGACATCATAGCCAAATAACACTTCTTTGGATAATGTCCAAAATATTACATTGTAATTGGAAATGCAGCAAGTATTCCACGTAAGTCTTATATTTTGCGGATATAAAAATAGACATGAAAGATTCATATCAATTACAAACTGATGACATACGCCTGTTGGATAGTTGGATTGTTGATTACCTGATGAGGATTTTCAAGTGAATAAGTTCGCTAACGCTTTACTTTTGGCTCTAGTCTTTGCTGCACCTGTAACCGTTTTTGCATCTCAAGCTCAAGCAGCTGTCCATAAAACTAGCGTAAAAGGTGCTAAACATCACTATAGACATCACAGGCATCATCATACAAATGTAGTTCCTAAAACTAATAAATAATTATTATTAGTTGTAAAAGTTTCTACTAGCTTTCTAATAAAGTTTAGTGTTGGTTTCTTTGAAAGTATAATTGTATTATTTTACCCTGCTGGAATCCCTACCAATCAGCAGGGTTTTTTTATTAACTTGCTCATGAGGGCGCGATCGCGTCAAAATAAAGTTAAGACGCTGTAACCTAACTTAACAATGACCTTAACGCAGCTTGAGCAAATTTCCCCTCAACCAACGCCGCCAGACTTGCGGGGATATGAATATGATTTGGTAATTGTCGGCGGTGGGATTATTGGGTTAACTCTAGCCTCTGCTTTAAAAGATTCTGGCTTGAGTGTCTTGCTAATTGAAGCGAAAGTGGCATCAGCAGCTGTAGCTAAAGGACAAGCCTATGCAGTTCATCAGCTTTCGTCGCTAATTTACCAAGGAATTGGAGTTTGGGACAAAATGTTGCCTCAAATAGCCAAATATTACCGAATTCGTCTTTCTGATGCCGATTATCCGAATGTGGTGGAATTTATCACAGATGATAAAAATACAGCATTGGGTTATGTGGCGGAACACCAAGCGCTATTGCAGCCTTTGCAAGAGTTTGTCCAAGATTGTGCAAATGTGACTTATTTGTGTCCGGCTGAAGTAGTAAATACACAATACCAGAAAGATATAGTAGCGATAGATATTAAAGTTGCCGATCAGTTATACTCAGTTTGCAGCAAATTAGTGATAGCAGCAGATGGGGCGCGATCGCCAATTCGTCAAGCTGCTGGTATCAAAACCTCTGGCTGGAAATATTGGCAGTCTTGCATCGTAGCATTTGTCAAACCAGAGAAACCGCACAATAACACCGCTTACGAAAGATTTTGGTCTAGCGGCCCCTTTGCAATTTTACCTTTACCGGGGAACCGTTGCCGCATTGTCTGGACAGCCCCCCACGAAGAAGCAAAAGCTTTATGTGCCTTAGATGATGAGCAATTTTTAAGAGAACTTACCCGTCGCTATGGCGATCAGATGGGGAAATTGGAATTACTAGGCGATCGCTTTGTATTCCAGGTGCAACTTATGCAAAGCGATCGCTATGTTCTCCCCCGACTAGCATTAATTGGTGATGCGGCGCACAATTGCCATCCTGTGGGCGGACAAGGTTTAAATCTGGGGATTCGGGATGCAGCAGCTTTGGCGCAAGTAATCCAAACAGCGCACCAAGCGGGTAAAGATATTGGCGACATTCAGATTCTCAAAGGTTATGAACGTTGGCGCAAGCTGGAAAACCTGACGATTTTAGGTTTCACCGATTTATTAGATCGGATGTTTTCTAATAACTTTTTACCTGTGGTAGTGGTGCGTCGCCTGGGTTTATGGTTTTTGCAGCGAGTCCCTATATTAAAAGTGTTTATGCTGAAGTTGATGATCGGTTTGAAGGGGCGGACTCCAGAATTAGCAAAACTATCAGGCTTAAAGGCTATACCACAGCAGCTTGAAAAATCTGGTTTGGGGTAAGATTCAATTCGGGAAAAGTTTGGGAAACAAGGCGATCATTATCTCGAAACTTACTTATTTGATATTCCCCATCAACTAAGTTACAGACGGAGATTGTCGGTTGTTTGGGATTACCGATAAAATTACGTCCACCCAAGGCAGCATAATCAACAATCCAGTATTCTGGGATACCCATCTCTTCATACTCAGCATATTTTAAATAGTAATCGTCCCGCCAGTTGGTTGATACAACCTCAATTGCCAAAGGTATCGATGCGCCCAAACTAACAGTAGATTCTTTTTTCCATAATTTTTCGTTTTCCAGATTTGCACGGTTTAGCACCAACACATCTGGGATGTAACCAGAATCTTTTTCAGGAGGTCTAACTATAACTTGGTTAGGCATGAAGTAGGGGAGGTCTAATCGGTCAAATTCAACTGTTACTTTTCTTGCTAAAAAACCCTTTACTTCCTCATGTTCCCCTACTGGTTGCGCCATTTCAACAATTTCTCCTTTATGTAGTTCGTAGCGTATTCGTCGATTTTCGGGTAGCCAATCGACAAATTCCTCAAAGGTTACTAGCTTGGGTATAGCTTGAGTCATGACTTTTGAGAGTTATTGGTTTGGAAATATTATCTCTAATTTAGGCGACTGCGGACAGCTTTTTCACCACGGTTAAAAACGCGCTTAAGTAAGTCGGCCTAAACAATCATCATTGGCTCGTAGTTGCGCTAAAGCGCAAGAGGGCGCAACTACGAGCCAAATACAGAGATTTTAGTTTTCGTTACATAGTTTGGTTTTTTCTCGCCGACGTACTTATATTGGGATCGCCGCATTTGCTATTTCGGTGATGCCTACGCATTTGTTATTTCGGAGCGATCGCATAGTAGTATTTTGGAAGCGATGCCTACGGTGGTCACTGAGCGCGGCCGTTGTGCGGGCTACGCCTACGCTAGTTATTCGGTCAAATTTTATTCAATATAATCTTTGATTTGCTAGAAGCTCTCAGGGTATTGAGAACGAATAGTGAAATTGAAAGACAGAGGAAAAAACAATGTCTCCCAAGTTAGCTCAACTAATTCAACAAGCAGAAAATCTTTCAGCAGAGGAACAATTAAAACTAATTGCTCATTTGGCTCAAAAATTGAGTGCGATCGCGCCGGTAAATCCAAAACTTCCCCAGCCAGATAGTACTCAAGCGAAGGAGATTCCTGAATGACTTCTCTGCTCGTCTAAAAAACTATTCATTATATACCCAAGATAGATGTAATAGTATCTAATATGTGTTAGCTACTCATTACTAGCAACCATAGGATTGAAAATTAGTATTTTTCTACATAAAATTAAAAATCTAAAATAAAAAATTGGTAACACTGATGGTTAAGAGTGTTAAAGTTTCAAGAAATTCATCGGGACTTTTCAGCGGGTATTCATGCTGAAGAAACTACAGAAAAAGCAAATTTCGATAATTGCGGGTGCGGCACTGTTTGCCTTTTTAGCTGGGGCAATGGTATCAGCACCTCAAATTGGCAAGTCTCTGGGTAAATGGCTCAAACTGAGTCAGAATCAAACAGAGCAAACATCAGAGGGTAGCATTGCTCAATCAGCCGTCTTTCCACTGGTATCACAATCTCTGCCAGAACGGGCGGCAAAACTAGCAGAAATTGCCGGACAGTCACCATCGAGAGACCGAAATCGCGCTCGTTATCTTTTGGCGAGTGATTACGTTGAAAGAACCCAAGCGCAAAAAGCGCTGGTTTTACTAGATGGGCTAGATAAAGACTATCCGCTCCTCGCGCCCTATATTTTACTGAAACAGGCGCAGGCACAAGATATGCTGGGCAAAGACGGCAAAGCCTCGGATCTGAGGCAAAGTGTGCTGAAACTGTATCCCAAAGAAGCGGCCACAGTCAAAGCCCTATATCTGATTGCCCAACCGAAGCAACAAGAAATAGCGATCGCTCAATTTCCTTCCAACCCTCTAACTTGGGAAATTATTCGTAAACGCTTACAAGAAAATCCCAATCAGCCACAATTACAATTAATTTTGGCTAAATATGCCTATGACCAACCTGGCATAGTCGGCGTTTTGGATCAGCTAGTAAAACAGCCTACCCTAAAACCCGAAGACTGGGAACTCATTGGTACAAGCTATTGGGAAAATAGTCAATTTCTCAAAGCCGCGAATGCTTATGCCAATGCACCCAAAACATCGCGTAACCTCTACCGTACCGCACGGGGGTTACAGGTAGGGGGCAAAGATAATGGAATTGCGGTCGCCACCTATAAACAACTAGTACAGCAATTTCCTAATACCGAAGAAGCTGGAACTGCACTACTACGATTAGCAGAAACCGCAAAAACAGCTAAAGAGGGCTTACCTTATCTTGAGCAGGTAATTAGTAAATTTCCCAAACAAGCTGGTACTGCACTGGTACAAAAAGCTAAAATTCTACAATCCCTCAACGATCAAAAGTCAGTTAGCCAGACGTGGCAATTACTCCTAGCCAAATACGGCAATTCTGACGAAGCGGCAGAGTATCGTTGGAAAATTGCCCAAGGTAAAGCCAATGCCAAAGATTACGTCGGTGCTTGGCAATGGGCAGAACCAATTGTCAACAACAACCCTAACAGTATTTTGGCTCCGAGAGCAGGTTTTTGGGTAGGGAAATGGGCAGCTTCACTAGGCAAACAGCAGGAATCTCAAACTGCTTATAAGTATGTGATTAGCCAGTTTCCATACTCATACTATGCATGGAGAGCCGCAACGATGCTGGGGTTGAATGTTGGCAACTTTGACAACGTGCGCGTGATGAACCCGGAAATAATCACACAAGAGCGTCCAGTACCGCCTGCTGGTTCTGAGACTTTCAAAGAATTGTATCTGCTAGGTCTTGACCGCGATGCCTGGTTACAATGGCAGACAGAATTTCAAAATAAAATTCAGCCAACTGTAGCAGAGCAATTTACTGAAGGGTTAATGCGACTGGCAAAGGGAGAAAATATGATAGGAATTGATAAAATTTCTAAATTGGAAGACCGGGAAATACCAGCAGAAGTTGCCCAATATCAGGCTCTGAGTAAACAAATCAGCTATTGGCAAGCCCGTTATCCATTTCCCTATCTGCGAGAAATTCAAAAATGGTCTATTGAACGTAAACTTAATCCTCTGCTAGTAACTGCTCTGATGCGTCAAGAGTCACGGTTTGAACCAAAAATCAAATCCGTCGCTGATGCTACTGGTTTAATGCAGGTGTTGCCGAGTACAGCTAAATGGATCGCACCACAAATCAAGGTGGATTTCAAAACCATAAATCTAGAAAATCGCAACGATAACATCATGTTGGGTACATGGTATTTGGGTCATACCCACGATCAATATAACAATAACTCGCTGTTAGCGATCGCCAGTTACAATGCTGGCCCGGGTAATGTCTCCAAATGGTTGCAAACTCAAACTACAAAAGATCCAGATGAGTTTGTTGAACAAATTCCCTTTGATGAAACCAAAAATTATGTGCGGCAAGTATTTGGCAACTACTGGAATTATTTGAGACTTTACAACCCGGAAATTTCTGGAGTCGTAGCAAAGTACTCAACTACACACCCAAAATTGCCGACGCAGTGATTTTGCCCAATCAGATTGTTATGGTGTGTAGAGACGTTGCTTTTCTTCGTCTCTACAAGCTTTATCGATAGACAAATCATCTTATCCGAACCGTATTGCCTCATCTGTGGCTCAAATGCAAAATTTTACCGATAGTTAACTGAGGCGATGGCTACGCTGTTGTTTCTGTTGAGAGGGTCGGGAGCATCCCGTCAGGTTGATAGCCCTCATCCCCTAACCCCTTCTCCCATATGAAGGGAGAAGGGGAACTAGAATTATGTCTCTCCTCTCCCATATGAAGGGAGAAGAGGGAACTAGAATTATGTCTCCCCTCTCCCGGAATCGGGAGAGGGGCTGGGCGTGAGGGATGGGAGAAGGGGAACTAGAATTATGTCTCCCCTCTCCCGGAATCGGGAGAGGGGCTGGGGGTGAGGGAAAGCCAAAATTGTGATGCTCCCAAAGGGTCAGGCGATCGCCTATTTCACTGTTATCAGCTTAAGGTAAGCTGATAGTGTCAAAATGTTAAGTGTATAGTTTATTTGCAAACACACTTATGCCGAAAGCAATTTGGAATGGCGCAGTTTTAGCCGAGAGCGATCGCACCGTAGTTGTGGAAAACAACCATTATTTCCCTGCTGACACCATTAACAAGCAATACTTCACAGACAGTAATACCCACAGTACTTGTCCTTGGAAAGGTGTCGCTAGCTACTACAGTATCGACGTTGATGGACAAATTAATAAAGATGCTGCTTGGTACTATCCCAGCGCCAAGGAGAAGGCTAAAAATATTGAGGGTTATGTGGCTTTTTGGAAAGGTGTAAAAGTTGAGGCTTAATAAAGGTTCCAGAAATATTTTATTTCTAGAAAATTGATTCAGAATTTCCACCAATCATCAGACTAAATTTTGTGGGGGTTGGCTTGTGTCAGCCTCCACAGTTTTAAAGTATTTGCTGATTTATGCCTTCGCCTTGTGAAATGCTGCAAAATTTCTCTTCGCCAGCCAAGCCAGACTACAAGCAAGGATACTACCAGCGATGCCTACGGCGAGCTTCGCTAACGCGCTAGGTTCGGGTACTGGTTTGGATATAATAAAACCATTAGGGATTGTAAGAGTTATATTACCTCCTAGTCCTGAATGATTGCTACCAGCAGAACTCGCGCTTGGTTTGCGGACTGGTTTCAATATAACAAGGTCAGGGGTTATAAGAGTTATGTTACCTCCTCTTCCTGAATGATTGCTATCAGATGCGATTGCGCCTGGTTCGGGTATTGGTTTCGATATAAAAGCACCGGGGTTCAATATAAGAGTAGTGGCTGTAATACTTATTTCGCCTCCTGCTCCTGAATGATTGCTACCAGCAGAACTCGCGCTTGGTTCGGCTACTTTTGTCGGTAAAACATCACTTTTAATAGTTATAGCGTCACTAGCTGTAACTATTAGATTGCCTGCTGATCCTGAATTATTGCTACCACCGTTAATATCCAGCGTACCAGTAGAGATATTTACAGGGCTGCTGTTGATGGTGTAATTGGAAGTCCCGATGTTACTATCGCCTTCAATACTTACTAGACTAGCATTAATCTCAGTATTATTGCTGCTAACTAGTTGACTACGATCAGTGAGCGTCACATCATTAGCATTAATCTTAATATTGTTGCTGCTGATAGTGCTATTGATAAGTCTTAAGTTACTATCTATCTTAAAATTGTCGCCGCTAACAGTACTATTGACAAAGGCTAGGTTACTAGAATTGTAAGCATTGAAATTACCAGCGATCGCTAGCCCAGAAAATGTAACATTGGCGGCGCTAATGTCAAACACTGGGAAGTGATTATTGCTGCTGATGGTAAGTAAATTAGCACCTGGGCCATTAATAGTCAGATTCTTAGCGTAGGCGTAGCCCGTCGCAGGTATCGCAAGTGCGCCACTTGTCAAGTTAATTGTACTGGGATGACTTCCCAATAAGAACTCTACCACGTCATTGCTAGTTGCTATGTTAATAGTGTCTCGCAACGAGCCAACGCCACTGTCATTAAGATTGTTAACCGTTAAGGTAGCAGCTTGTGCTGATTCCACTTGCATTATTACCCAACTCAAAGCAACGCCTGTGGAAATAGCTTGAACGACAGCCTTTTTTATATTGTTTTTTGTCATCTAAAACTCCTTGTATTAATTTAGAAAAATTCCAAAACTCTGGGATATTATTTCTACATCTTTTAACTGAATATTAATCATCTTTATGAATTAATTTTAGTTGGTTTTAGCCATGCAAAAACCTGTGCAACTGTTAAATTAAGTTGCAAAAATTCAGTTACAGGCGACCATCTATAAATTCACTAGCAGGCTCGGTTTCTGGCAATTTGAGGAACTCTGCTAAGGAAATTGATTTGTGCAGCGTGTGTGTCATAGCTGTGCAAATGCCATATTTGATTGGAATCTTAGCATTTTCTCAGGGCTATTTCATTCTATTTTTACGGCAGTTTTTAAGAATCTTTTTCAGAAAAATAAGAATTTAAACGCGATTTAAGTTGAGAACCGTAGTTTTTGCCCTCACCCTAAATCCCTCTCCCAAGTCTGGGAGAGGGACTTTGAAAACGTCACATTTTAGAATGAAATAGCCCTGGCATTTTCTGTCCTGGGATTTATCGCTTGGTGTACGGTTTACTGCCACTCATATAACTTTATAATTAGAGAGCCATTTGTGACGATAACTTCTGTATTGATAAGCTTTGCTTAAGCATTTGCAACAAAGGTATAATCATTTGCTAGAAATAAACAAACAATTGTTACTAAGGTTCAAGCATTTGTAACAACGGCTTCTATTTTTGTAACGAATGGACAAGCTGTGGTTACTACCGCGACTTTATTTCTAACATCGCTGCTGCAAAAGTACTCAAATTATTCTTGTATTTTAATCCACGGAGGTGGATTTTGTTTGTGTAGCCGCGATTTCTAATCGCCAAGGCAACTAGAAGCGGTGCGTTACCCTTTGGCGTTACGCAACGTAAGAAAATATCTCAAACCTAATTATGAATTATGAATTATGAATTATGAATTATTAATTAGACGCGCCCTTTTCTGCTACACTACGAATTATTTCCTCCAGCGTTTGGAGTAATTCTTGCTCGTTATAAGGTTTAGAAAAGTAAGCCCGCGCCCCTAATTGCATTGCCAATTGCCGATGTTTATTGCTACTACGAGAAGTCAGCATCGCAACAGGAATATTTTTTGTATCAACATCTGAATTTATCTTACCTAAAAAGCCATAACCATCAAGGCGAGGCATTTCAATATCACAAATTACTGCCTCAACTTTCAATCCACTATAAAGTTTTTCTAAGGCATCTTGACCGTCTTTAGCTTGCTCTACTTGATACCCTCCTTTTTCCAGGGTCAGCGCTAAAAAGCGACGAACATTAATCGAATCATCTACAATCAAAATTGTGCCTTTATGTTTAACAGAAGCTGCTGATATTTTGTCTTCATCAAATATTAGGAACGGTGTTTTTAACCTTGCTGATGGTAATTGAGTACCTTTAGGAGTCTGGCGATTTGTAGCAATCCAATACAGCAACTCATTAATATTAACTAGTGGCACTACTCGACCATCACCGAGAATTGTGCAGTTGCTAAAGCCTTCAGGTAAAGGTATATTTCCCTCAACTTGGCGAATAGCAACTTCCTGTTCACCCCAGCAACGGTCTATTTGGATTGCTACTGGCTGATTATTACCTTTAACTACTAAGACGCTGTTAGCATTAATTGCTGCTGGAGCTTCTAATTCGGAGCGATCGTAGCGCAGGCAATTAAACTCTAAATATTGAGTCAAGCGAATCAGTGGTAACATGTTTCCTTGCCAATTTAGAACTTCGCTACCTGCCATTTGGAAAACTCGCTCGTCTTGGAGTAAGGATATTTCTGAAATGACATCTGTGGGAAATGCTAATAGCATTTTGTTAATTTCTACCAGCAGAACTCGCGCCACGGAAAGGGTAAATGGTACTGATAAGGTGAAGGTAGTACCAACTCCTGGTTCCGTATCAACTTTCACATCTCCTCGAATCAGTTTAAGGTTGTTCCGAACCACATCCATACCGACACCGCGACCAGATAACGCTGTGACTTGTTCGGAGGTGGTAAAACCTGGTTCAAAAATTAGTGATAATAGTTCTTCATCACTAGCATTAGCGAGTAGAGAAGCATCCAATCCCATAGCTAAGGCGCGGATGCGAATTTTCTCCAGAGAAATGCCCCAACCATCGTCTCGGATAGTAATCAGGGTGCGATTGCTGCGGTGAGTAGCTGTAATTTCAATCAATCCTTGTTCTGGTTTCCCCAGAAGGCGGCGGGTGTTAGAGTCTTCAATACCATGATCGAAAGCGTTTCTTACCAGATGCATTAAAGGTTCGTTTAATGCTTCTAAAATGCTGCGTTCGATTAAAGTATTTCCACCTTCAATTTTTAACTGGACATTTTTCCCATATTCTACATTTAAATCGCGCAAGGCTCTAGGAAAACGTTCAATTAAATCGGACAGACGCCGCATTCGGATGTGATTTAGCTTTGTTTGTAACTGTTTGGATGTTTTGTTTAGTTTCCGAGCAATTTGGTCTGTATCATCTACACTGAGTTGCACATCAGTTGTAACTTCCTGTACTTGAACAATGGTTTCCATAACTTCCTGCGATCGCAAGTTTAAATCGTTATAGCGATCCATTTCTAAAGTATCAAATTCTCTCTCTATACCTTGTGTTTCTTGGCTATTTTCAACTTGCACCCCAGGTTGAGTAGAAATTTTGTCATAGACTATACGTAATTCCTGGTTTTCTCGGTCGAGAGTTTGGACTCGCTGGTTTAAGTTGCGAACGAGTTTGCGTAATCTTTCTAATTGCGAGTTTAACCCATTTCGCTGGACAATCAGTTCCCCAAATAAATCATTAATTTGCTCTAGTTGTTTGCTGGGAACTCGGACGCTATTTTCATGATCCCGCTCTTTAGCAACGCCATGCTCCCCTTTACCTTCGCCAAATTTAGCATCTGGAGAATTATTTTCTCGAGAAAATATTGTATTATGCTCAGTGACATTGACAGCATTAATATCATCGGCAAATTCTGGATCTACAAATGTAAAATTAGCAGCTATACCTGCGCCAGGCTGCGCCAACGCTTCATCATTAGTCCAATTTTCTCTAATGTTTTCTGGTTGCCAAACAGATGTTGAGACTACTTCTGTGTTTGTGGCAATATGTTGTATTATTTCTGCTGGTAATAGTGGCTGAGATTGCGTATAACTACTATTTAAGTCAAGTTCTGTAGGCAAGTTATCTAGTTGATTTGTCAGCACCAAAGCTTGCGATCGCCGCCATGCAAGCAATGCTAACCGGGCAATTTCAGGAATCCGCGAACTACTAACACTTTCCAATTGCTGCGTTACTGACTCACAAAGCTTGGTAAAATCAGCCAACTGGAGCATTTCACCCAAACCGCCCAATTCAGCCGCCATAATCACAACTTCTTCATGCAATCCGGGCTGTTCGCTATCTGCCAATATAGATTCTAGACGCTGTAAACACTCTTCTACTTCTGTGCCAAATAGCAAAGGGATAACATCTTGGCCATCTTCTGGAGATAGCATGGTTGAGGCATCCTCAGGGGTGGGGTCGCCCAAGCGATCGTGCAACTCATCAAAAATTGGGTAACAAAAGGTTGCTAACCATTGATCTTCGACAACGTTTCCTTCTGCAAGCAATTCTACAATCTGACGCAACCAGTCAACTCCAGATAGCAATAAACTTTGCAACTGAGTATCAATTTCCAGAGAATTTTTTTTAGTTTTTAAAACTTTAAAAGAATCTTCTAGACGATGAGCTAAATGACTTAGCGATTTAAATCCCATCATCCCCGCGCCACCTTTGATAGAATGAGCGGCTCGGAGTGCAGCATTAATTTTATCCAAATCGATGCGGTTACTAGTATCGATTTCCAGTAATACCCCTTCTAAAGTATTCAAGTAATCAGTTGCTTCTTCCAGAAACTGCATCTGGATTTCTAATTCTTTGTCTTGTAACATGATTTTTGTCCTTAGTCATTGGTCTTTGGTCATTAGTCATTGGTCATTGGTCATTGGTTATTAGTCATTAGTCATTGGTCATTAGTAAAAGGACAAAGGAGAAATGACAACGGACAAATAATAAAAGTCATTGGTCACTAACAAATAGCAACGAACAGAGGACAAATGACAAATGACAAATGACATTAACTAACTTTGAAAGCCTCGACAGTCTCTTGTAACTGATGGGAAATCTCCACAGTTTGTTGCAGAGATTCGGAAACTTGGCGAGAAGAATCGCTAGTGCGTTGTGATACAGCAGCGATATTTTTCATCAATTGGCTAACACTTTGCGATGTTTCAACCTGAGATGCAGTTGCAGTGGAAATCGACTGCACTAAGGAGTCAATTTCACGCGATACATCCAAAATTTCACTCAGACTTTGTTTAGCCTCCTCCACAATTCGAGTTCCTTCTACCACTTGAGTAGTGCCTATTTCCATCGCTTGTACCACTTCACTGGTTTCTCGTTGAATATTTTCAACAATTTGTTCAATTTCTTGGGTTGCTGCGGCACTTCTAACTGCTAGTTCGCCGACTTCTTCAGCCACTACGGCAAAACCTTGACCTTCTTCACCCGCACGCGCTGCTTCAATACCTGCGTTAATGGCTAGTAAGTTAGTTTGAATAGCGATTTGGTTAATTAAGGAAACCACGCGAGAAATTTGTTGCGAAGATTCTCCCAAACGTTTCACTTTCTTAGCAGTTTCACCCACAGTTTTCCGCAAAGACAGGATGTTTTGTACTGTTAAATCCATCGCGTGTCCACTCTTAGTAGCAGTGTGAGCCGCATGATTGGCAACGAAAGCAGCTTTTTCGGCGCTTTCGGCTACCGCTTGCATAGAGTGGGTCATTTGGTCAACAGCATCGAGGGTGTGGTTGATTTCGGCAGCTTGGGTGAGTGCTTCTTCTGCTAGGTGGCGGATGGCTCCTTCGTTAGAGCCAATGGCAGTATTAACGTGGGTGGCAGCTTCTTGAACTTGGGTAACAATATCCCGGAGGCTTTCTACAATGGAGTTGAAAAAGTCGGCAACAGTGCCTATTTCCCCAGCCGTTACGTCTGCACGTACTGTCAAGTCGCCTCTGGCTGCACCTTCTACGTTGTTGAGTAGTTCTAAAAGTTGCTGTTGCAGTGTTTCTTTTTGATGCCGTTCTTCGTCAGAACCGATTACTATAACATTCCTAGATTGTATCTCTTCTAATAACTTGGCTTGTTCTAAGGCATAGCCGATTTGAGTTGCTATCTGTTGAAACAAGTCAATTTCCGGCTGTTGCCAAACACGAGGAGTTTCGCACTGATGAGCAATTAATAATGATAAAAGCTGGCCTTGGGCAAGAATTGGTACGATTAAATTACCTTTGACAGCAAATTTTTCTAAAAGTTGCATGTAACTGGTGGCATTTTTCAAGCTTTGGTCTTGATGAATGTTTGCAATTGCTTGCACCTGTCCATACTGATCGGTTTCTAGATAACGTTCCCGAAAATAGGGATTGTCAATTTTCACTCCGAGCATTTCCGGCCAATTATCAGTTACCGATTCAGCAACGACAACGCCATTGCCAGTATTTTGATTTAGACTATAAATGATTACCCTGTCTGTTTTTAGCGATCGCTGAACTTCTTTTACTGCTACGTGATAAATATCTTCAGTTTTGAGGCTTCTCCGAATTCGTAGGGTAATATCTGTTAGTAATTTTGCCCCTTCAACGTCCAGTTCTTGTTCCTTAACTAAGACCTGCAATTGTTCGGCCATCTGGTTGATATTTGCACTCAATAGCCCTAATTCGTCTTCTCTTTCGATTTCCAGACGGGTATTAAATTTACCTTGACCAAGCTTTGCTAAGGCCGTAGTCGCATTTAAAATTGGCTGTGTAGTAAGTTTAGCTAACCGAGATGCGATCGCACCTACAATTAATGCTGTAACTGCTGTGCCAATAGTTATAATCCACAACAATTGTCTTTGCGGCTCAAATACAATTGCTGTGTCTGTAGATAAAAGTACTTGCCAGTTTAAATCTGATAAGCCATCTAACTTACTGGCTGGTACGTAGCTGACTAGTTCTTCTTTTTTGTCAGTTTTAGGAACTTCTATAAAACTATCTACCTTATTGGCTGCTACCAGTTTAGGTAAACTAGAATACTCTCCCTTTGCCTCTTTCCCTAATAATTCCTTTTCTGGACTCAAGAAAACTTTTCCTGAAGCATCGAGCAAATGGTATTGTTGTCCATTTGCTCCGTAGTTTTTGATGACTTCCTCTAAAGATTTTACGGGCATCCGCGCCCTTACCACACCAATGGTTTGGCCTGTACTTGTCTCTTTCACAGGTGCAGCTATATAAATACTTACTACACCAGTATTCTTTGCTGCTTCAGGTTTACTGATGACAGGAGTATCTTTTTGTAAAGCCTCTTGAAAGTAAGTGCGGTCTTTTTGGTTCTCTAGGGGTTCGCCTGTGGATTGGACAATCAAGTTACCTTGGCGATTAAAAACAGCAACGCTGTCGTAAACTTTGTAGGCTTCGACAACTCGATCTAGGACTGCTTGTTTATCTTGAGTAGTAATACTTACACTAGCTTGGGGACTTGTCAAAAAAAGTAAACTTGATATGATCTGAATATCCCCGTATCGCCCCAACATAAAACGGTTAACTTTATCACTTAAGCCAATGGCTTCAGCTTGTTGAGATTGGGTAATTTGCTTAGTAATCGATTTGTTGGCAAAGCTAAAAGCGAGCGCGCCGATGCCCAATACTGGTATTATACCGATTGCGATCGCTAAAATAGTCGCTTTTTTAGCCAATCCGAGTTTTGTAAAAGAGGTAATAGCCTGATTTTGCAAAGAATTATTAGCCGTTTCACTAGTAGTCTTAGCTGGTAGCTTTATGGCACTACCACTTATTTTTTGGGATGAAATCAGTGATCCTCTATTTTGAGCGCCACTACCTTGATTCGCATTGGTTTTATTAAACATAAAAGTAATTCTCCTAACTATGTGAATAAGAACACTAAAAATCTTTTTTAGTAATACACCCTAATCACTGCGGAGAATAGAAGACTGCACAATTGCCTGAGCATCTAATACTAGTAAGATTTCTTCTTGTTGCACAACGCACCCAGATAAATAAGGAACTAAACTAGATGCCACTTGTCCTATAGGAGAATGAATATCATCAGAGATAAACTTAATCGTACCTTTTATTTCTTGCACAACTAAACTTAACACCAATGATTCCGCTTGGATAACGATCGCACTATATTGTCGCAGTCGATAATCTAAGGATTCTAAATTGAGCATTCTTGGCAAATCAACAACCCAAATTATTCGACTCCGCCAATTCATTAATCCTAATATACAGGAGGGCATATTAGGTATTGAGGTTACAGATTCAATCGGTACAAGAATTGCTTCTTGCGTATGTTTCATTGATAAAACAGCAGCAGTCTGTTGATTTAGCTGAAACTTCAGATAACCGTCTGCTAAATTATTTTGGGTTTCTTTTGAAGGAAGTGTAATGTTTATACTAGTCATTGATTCAAATTACCACTGATTTAATAGTACGTAGCAGATGTTCGCGGGTGTAAGGCTTAGTTATGTAGGCATCTGCACCTTGTCTCATCGCCCATAAACGGTCAATTTCTTGATTTTTGGAACTACAAACTACAATTGGCACTTTTGCAGTAATCGGATTTCTTCTGAGATAACGACACAATTCAAATCCGCTCATTTCTGGCATTACTACATCAGTAACGATCGCATCTGGTTTTTCTAACACAGCTTTTTCTAAACCTTCTTTTGCACCACTTGCTTTAATTACGTTGTAACCACTTTCTTTCAGATAATGGCTCATCAATTCCAATTCACTGGGAGAATCTTCTACAATCAGAATTGTGCCAAGTAAAGTCAGACTCACTATTAAATCTCCTAAAAAAATAAATTAAAGATGTTAGCATTTTTTATTAGATAGAATTCAGGAGTCAGGAGTCAGAATTAAAAATTTAATTAGCATAGCTTCTTAATAGCTTCCTAATTCATAACTCCTAAATTAACCAAGATGTTTAAAAACCATTTTTAGCAATTCTGATTGTGTAAAAGGCTTAGTCAAATATCCTGATGACCTAACCAGCTTCGCCTTAGCCCTGTCGATAAATCCTGTTCTACCAGTCACCATAATAATAGGTGTATGTTTAAAACTTGAATGTTTTCGTAATAAAGAACATAGCTCATAGCCATCTAGACTTGGCATTTCAACATCTAGCAAAATCAGATCGGGTTTACTCCGAATAATTTGCATTAAAGCCTTCACAGGATCGTTGACCATCACAACTGAAAATGTGTTTTCATCCAAAAACTGTTTGATGGAATTCAAAACTGTTTGGCTGTCATCAATGCAGGCAATTGTATATAGTTTTTTGCCAACAGGTAGCTGAGTAGTTTTATTATTTTCAGCAATATCAAAATTGATTGGAATCGATAACTTCTGCCCAAGTTTTATTTGCAGTTGTGGCTGAGTTTGAGACGGTTGTACTCTAGACAAAACTTGGGAACCCCCACCAGCCGGAATTGATGACTGGATATTTTGCCGATTTCGTAACTGCTTTTGACAGTGTTCAACAAGTAACCGCAAATCTAGGCGACAGAACTTTGGTAGTTCATCTAAAGAGCTTTCTGGGCTGAATTCATAGCTACCTTCTTTTAAACACAGAAATGATTCCAGTACTTCTTTTGCTAATTCGTCTATCAAGCTTGCTGCTTGCACAGAAGTAATATAATCCTGATTTACCAACCAACAAATAGCTTGGTAATCTGCATTGGGTATTGATTGCTGTTCATTCTTCGTCTCAAACATCAGCCGCATCTGCACACGAGTGGCGCTGTTGAGAGCAGGAATTTGCTGGCTCAAGCGTCGCAAGTGACTGTCAAGCCGCTCAAACAGTTTATCTGAATAGGAGGCATAAGTAAGTTTGCCGTCCTCTAGATAAATTGACCAAGAAACTATTCCAGTAAATATATTTAAGCACCCTGTAGCACGCCGACTGGTTAATTGTGCCAACAGAGATAGCGGATGTAGTTTCTGGAACAACTTGTAGCTACCTATAGGAGTTGTACTCATTTTGCTTTTACTTCAGCTAAATTCGATACGTGTAAACTAAATTCGTATAGAGTTATTCCACAATTGACATTGAGTAAAAAACATCAAGGTTTTGTATTTTTAAGTACATCAGCTTAATTCTCGACTTTGTGGTGAAACTCAACGAAAACAGCGTTATTTTTAAACGATCAAATCTCAGTAAATCGGTAAATTATGATTAATTTACTTTCTGTTACTGAGATTTACAGGCATTTTTGGAGAATAAGACATAAAAATGTCAAGACTAGATGAAGCCACTTTCCATTGAGTAACCCCAATCTGACCACAGGAATAATACTGATTTTGTAGATAGTGATATATTTGGATTTATGTATTTACACTGAAGTTAAATCTAGTTTTTAAGCAAGTAAAGGCTATATGAAGCCACTTTGCTTGGAGTAATTTCAACTTGACCACAGTAATAATACTGATTTATTGATAATAATAAATTTATTTTTTAATATTTATACTTAAAAACCTAGATAAAACAGAATACAAAACTTATCTTTTGTAGCGACAGCGTAACGCACCGAAACTACTCGGAATGGTGCGGTGCGTTAAGAACGTAACGCACTCTACCTACGAAAGAAAGTAGTAGGTTATTAAATCCACGTTTTTTATATTTGAAACGGATGCTGGCTGAAGATATTTTTATCGCCATCCCGCCCAGAACTGAAGTTCTGGGCTAATAGCTAAAGTCCACTCAAGTGGACTAAAATTTTCACTGTTATTGAGTATAGCTATTTACATCGCTTAAAATCTTATATTTAGTCCTCTTGAGACGACTTTAGCTATAAGCCTTGGAATAAATTCCAAGGCGGGATAGAAACGAAGCCAAGATTTATCAAGATATTGGCAGGATCTCTTATGCGTAAGTCCTATTTAGGCAATATTTAAATAGGCTGGTAGGGATACCTGAACTTTTAACTCAAGTATCACTACCAGCCTAGATAAGGCAATTCAATTTATAAAAAGTGCGGATGAAAGGACTTGAACCTTCACTCCTTTCGGAACTAGAACCTAAATCTAGCGCGTCTGCCAATTCCGCCACATCCGCATCAGTTTACTATCATACCATAAGAAATTATTTTTTGGGAACAGGGAATGGGGAGCAAGAAAGAAAAGTTTTCCCCTCTGCCTCTTTTCAATGTCCAATGCCCAATTACATAACTGCAACACGAGGCAGACGATGCTTAAACCCACAGAGAATTTCCCAGGAAATAGTGTTTAGTTGTTCTGCCCAATCGTCTGCTGAAATTTTTTCTTTTCCCTGTTCCCCTAGTAAGGTGACTACTTCCCCTTCTTGGATATTGGGTATAGCACTTACATCCAGCATCAATTGATCCATTGTAATTGTCCCGATTTGCGAAACTCGCTGACCGCGAATTAACACTTGCATTTTGTTGGAAAGATTACGAGGCACACCGTCAGCATAGCCAATTCCGACGACGGCGAGGCAAAGTTCACGCGGGGCAATAAATTTATGCCCGTAACTAACAGCTGTTCCTGCGGCAATTGTTTTAACTTGGGTGACTCTTGCTTTAAGTTGCAAAACCGGCTTGAGATCGATCGCATTTTGTAAATGGGTTGCTGGGTAGAGTCCGTAAACTGCTAAACCTACTCGCACAATGTCGTAGTGCAATGCCGGATTTGTCAGTGCAGCAGCTGAGTTTGCCAAATGTAAGCAGGGTGGCTCAATTCCCATTGCTTTTATTTGAGCGATCGCTTCTTCAAATCGTCTATGCTGTTCTTCCATTGCCGTAGTATCAGGATCATCTGCGGTTGCCAAATGAGAATAAATACTGGCAATAGATAGATGTGGTAAGCGCTGCACTAATTGCACAAATTCACCAGCTTGCTGCCAATTAGTACCCAGCCTAGACATTCCCGTGTCTAATTTGATGTGTACGGGGATTGGAGAACCATAATTCATCGATTCTAGAGTGTCGGAAAATACTAAAGCTTGTTTAGGGCTACAGAGTGTGGGCTGAAGTTTCCAATGTGCGATCGCATGAATCTGCTCTGGTGTATGAGTTGCTCCTAAAATCAAAATGGGCGCTTCAATCCCCCCTTCTCGCAATTGAATCGCTTCTGGAACTGTAGCGACTCCCAGCCAACTAGCTCCCGATTCGATTGCAGTTTCGGCGACTGTTACCGCTCCATGTCCATAGGCATCAGCTTTTACTACTGCCATCAACTCAGTATGCGGCGATAAAAACTCCACCAATTGTTGTACATTGTCCGACAACGCCCCTAAGTCAATTTCTACCCAAGCTCGTTGCGAAAACCACTCATAGGTGTCGCACTGCTGATTAGAAACTACACCAGGGGTTTGTTTGCGACTTAACATTTGTACTGACTCCTATCCCACCACGGCTAAAATTCCAAGTTATCTATCCACGCTTACTAAAGCCAGATCAGATTAAATCAATTCGCAATTACGAATTGAATGCCTAAATCTAAATCCCCGTCACAAAACGCGCTGCCTGTCTTGCTGGGGACTTAAACCCCCAAAGTTTGTTAAATAGAAAGTGTAACCTTCATCTTAGAATTGATACAAGATATTACGGTAGTAAACTAAAAGTTAAGAATTATGAGTTGGCAGCACCAGAGGCACTTCTCACTTTTAAAGTTCTAAATCATAACTTAATTGCCGAATTCTCTTGAAAGTATAATTTATTCTCATCTCTTAGCCGGGTGTATTTGTGTTAACATTTATGTAAAGCTAATACCCTGAGCGCAAGATAAATGGGGAAGGTTTTAGTCTTAAACGCCTCTTACGAACCTCTCAATATAACGAGTTGGCGTCGCGCTGTCGTTCTGTTAATCAAAGGCAAAGCAGAACGCGTGGAACACAACGGTAAATTCCTATACTCGGATTTTCCGTTGCCGACCGTGATCCGGTTGCGTCATTACGTGCGTGTTCCTTATAAAGAAATTCCTCTGACTCGCCGAAATATCTTGCATCGTGACGGTCATGCGTGTCAATACTGTAATTATACAGGGGATGAGTTGACCTTAGACCATGTAATACCGCGATCGCGCGGCGGAGGCGATAGCTGGGAGAACATTGTGACCGCTTGTGTGCGTTGCAATGTAAAAAAAGGCAGTCGCACTCCCCATGAAGCTCACATGCCTTTACGTCATCCTCCTCGCCAACCTTATAGCAGCCTATATTTTGAGGTCAGCAAACATCTTAAGAGTGGACTGCATACAGAGTGGCAAAAGTATGTTATAGGTCTTTGAGCAAAGGAGCAAAGGAAAAAAATACATTTTTGCTTTAAAACAGTGCCAATAACTAAAGTTATCAATTGTTGAAAAATTGGTGGCTATATTGGTTAGAACAAATGCGATCGCCTCTCGGAAACAGGCGCAATGCCTCAAAGCTCAAGCCTCTACATTTGTGTATGGGGCTTGCCCTTTGCTCCCTGGCTTCTTTGCTTGGGAGACGCTAAAAGCGATTTGCCGAATTGCACTAGTACAGCACGGTGTAAATAAGCAGACCATTGAAAAGCCCTAAAGAGCTTATTCCATAATACTTTTGAATGCGTGAATGCGTGACTTGTGCCTTGCGGTACTAGGCTTCACTCTAAATTATGATAATTTTCAAAGGGGACAAAAAACCCGCATTGTTCAAAAAAAATAATTGTTAATTGCTCAATAGTCCCAATAATGAGATTATTAAGCATAAGAATATTTCAAATATCAAGGACTAACCCTAAAGTATAAGATAGAAAGTGTACCCTAAGTCAGATTAAAATCCCCCTAATTGAATTTAGGACAGACAAAAAAAGCTCATCAAACAGATTTATGCTGTCAGATACAGCCCTGCATACTACACTTTCTTGCTTCCAGCACTTATACGCGGTTTAGTGGAATTTAGTTAATTGTTGACCATTGTTGAGTGCTGCTGAGTCCTGCTGTGACTGACAAAAATATACTCAGATGTATAGTGCAATGTGCTGATATTTTTGCGAAGATCAAAATAATGTGGCTAAATTCAGTGAATTTCTGATTATAGTATTTCTGAATTAAAGGAGCCTCACACTTAAAAAAAAGTTCCCTATGTACTTGAATTCTCCCGTTACTCAGTTTGAGAGTTTGTCATTGACCGCAGAGCCAAACCCAGAGGAACCTGAAATAGAGAAAACGCCAGTGGAAGTTTCATTTAAAAGTTCGTCATTACCGCCATCGGTAGGTGAAGGAGCTATATATCTTAATCAGCGTGGTAATTCCCTGGCACAACAAAAGTCAGAAGAACTGCAAAGAAGCCTTCTGGCACACCGACACGATCGCCAACTCGTAATTCTACAAGATTTTCCCGATCCTGATGCCCTTTCCTGTGCCTGGGCTTATCAGTTAATTGCCCAGCAATATGATATCAAATGTGAAATCATTTATGCTGGTGCATTAAGCCATCAAGAAAATATTGCTTTAGTAAGGTTGACTAATTTACCTATCCAACGATGGACGCCGCAAACCTTGAAAAGCAAGGATTTGTCATGTTATCAAGGTTTTGTATTAATTGATAACCAGGGAACCACTTCACAGCTACTGTCAGCAGTGCAGCAGGCTAGAATTCCCCTAGTAGTCTTGATCGACCATCACAGTATCCAAGGCGATCTGCAATCAGAGTTTGAGGATATCCGTCCGTATGTAAGAGCGACGGCAACAATTTTTACCCAATACCTCCAAACGGGATTATTGGCATTAGATAGCAGCATAAATCAACACGTAAAATGCGCTACTGCCTTGATGCACGGCTTGCGATCGGATACAAATCGGTTAATGCAAGCCCAAGAAGAAGACTTTATGGCAGCTGCGTATTTAAGCCGATTTTATGACGCACAACTGCTAAACGCCATTTTACAGGCGAACCGTTCCAAACGGGTAATGGATGTGATCGAGCGATCGCTAAAAAATCGCATCGTCCAAAATAACTTTTCCATCGCTGGTGTTGGTTACTTACGCTACGAAGACCGTGACGCCATCCCCCAAGCGGCTGATTTTCTCGTTACTGAAGAAAACGTCCACACCGCCGTAGTTTATGGCATTGTTCACGATGAAGACGAAGAACTAGAAATAGTCATCGGTTCCCTGAGAACCAGCAAACTTACCCTTGACCCCGATGAATTCATCAAAGAAGCCTTTGGACAAGATAGTGCAGGGCGCTTTTTTGGTGGTGGAAGGACAAGCGCAGGCGGCTTTGAAATCCCAATGGGCTTCTTATCTGGCAGTAACGAAAATTCCGCCTATGCGAAAATGAAATGGGAAGTATTCGAGGCTCAAATTAAGCAAAAACTGCTGAGGTTAGTTAATCCCAGAGACAACCCGATTCAGTCAGAGTAGAGGGAAAAGGAGATGGAGAGAACTCCTAACTCATGCAGCAGTCAAAGTGTTTGGTCAAATAGCATCCCTTCCCGACTTTTATCAAAGTCGGGAATTTGGGTTTTATGACGAAGGCTGAACTAAATCAAAGTTAACTTGCGCCTACCTATTTTGTTGCCAAAAGGAGCGCCATGAAGTCGATAAAACTCCAAATCTTACAAACTCTGTATGAGCAAGATTTTTATGCTTGGGTAGAGCAGACAGCAGAGATTTTGCGATGTCTACGACGGGCTTCGCCTACGCACCACTGGGACACGCTGGATTTAGAACACTTAATTGAGGAAGTAGTGGACTTGGGTAAGGGTCTACAGCGAGCGTTGCAAAGTGCGTTACGGTCAGTCTTATCGCATTTGCTCAAGTGCAAGTATCAACCAGAACATCGCAGTCACAGTTGGCAAGTGACCATTACCCGTGAGCGACTGAATATAGACGAATTGCTGCAAGAAAGTCCTAGCTTACGGCGTTTTTTAAATGATGCCGAGTGGATTAATAGTACTTATCAAAGAGCGCGGCGAGAGGCGATGGTGGAAAGGGGTTTATCAGAAGAGAAGTTTGCGATCGCTTGTCCGTTTTCTGTTGAGGAAGTTTTAGACGATGGACTAGCTAGGGCTTATGCGAAGGAATTAAATGTTGCATTCACAGGTACTCTGGGTATTTTTCTCAAAGCAAAACAAGCAGGATATCTGAATATGCTCTCCCCTTTGCTTAACCAGTTAAACTCTCTTGGTTTTCGTATAGATAGATTCTGAAACACAGCGATTTGTCTTAAAACTTGCAGATGAGGATTCCTGATTTCTGAATCAACCAACGGGATTACAGATTTATTCAAGGTTTAAACCTATTGCCATATCCATAACACGTTCCACGCGTTGCACCGAACAGATGGCAAATCAACGAATACGTAATATTGATTAAGATTAGGATAAGTTAATTCACACCAAACGTAAATCCTAACTAAGCACGGGCTACGCCCCGCTATGCTAACAGAACTCAAAGTATGGAACTATATTTAATTCGTCATGGCATCGCCGAAGACAAGGGATTAGGCATCAAGGATGAGGAGCGCAGCCTTACCAAAGAAGGACGGCAAAAAACTGAGAAAGTTGCCCAGAAACTTGTTAAATTGGGATTAAACTTTGATTTGATTCTCACCAGCCCCTTAGTGCGGGCCCGGCAAACAGCTGATATTCTGATAGCAGAAAAACTAAGCTCCAAATTAGAGGAATCTAGCTACCTCGCCCACGATGGTCAAATTTCTAGTTGGTTAAAAGACTGGTTAGAGCCAAGAAATTATTCCCAAAATACCCAACTGGCGGTGGTTGGACACGAACCTGATTTGACCAATTGGGCAGAAATTCTTCTATGGGGGGAAGTCAAAGGAAGCTTAGTCTTGAAAAAAGCAGGTATGATTGGGATAAAACTACCAGAAACAGGTTCTCCTCTGGGTCGGAGTCAGATGTTTTGGTTGACACCACCCAAGTACCTGCTATAACAGTTTTTCAACATTCCCAATTGTTGTTAGAAGGGCTACTGTTATAGCGACAATAATTTCTGGTAAGTTAGCTTGATCAGATATTTCACAAAGCGAATGGTGGTGCCATGATGGTGTGCGAATACAAGCCTGGTTTAGAAGGCATTCCCGCCGCTCAATCAAGTATCAGCTATGTTGATGGGCAAAAGGGAATATTAGAATATCGTGGCATTCGGATTGAAGAATTAGCAGAAAAAAGTACATTCATAGAAACTGCTTATCTCTTAATCTGGGGCGAACTGCCAAGCAACGAAGAATTGAAAGCATTTGAGCATGAAGTTCGTTACCACCGGCGGATAAAATACCGCATTCGGGACATGATGAAATGCTTTCCAGAAAGCGGTCACCCAATGGATGCGCTGCAAGCCTCAGCTGCTGCTTTAGGCTTGTTTTATTCGCTCCGGGATTTACATAATCCTGCCTACATTCGGGATTCAGTGGTGCGCCTGATAGCTACGATTCCCACGATGGTAGCAGCATTCCAACTGATGCGAAAAGGCAATGACCCGATACGTCCCCGTGATGACTTAGACTACTCTGCCAACTTTCTATACATGCTCGATGAGAAAGAACCCGATCCTCTGATGGCGCGAGTTTTTGATATCTGCTTGATACTTCAAGTCGAGCATACAATGAATGCTTCCACTTTCAGTGCTAGGGTGACAGCTTCCACCTTGACTGATCCTTACGCGGTGGTTGCTAGTGCTGTGGGAACTTTGGGAGGGCCTCTGCATGGTGGAGCCAATGAAGAAGTAATTCAGATGTTGGAAAAAATTGGCTCTGTGGAAAATGTCCGTCCCTACATAGAGCATTGTCTGGAAACTAAATCTAAGATTATGGGCTTTGGACATCGTGTCTACAAAGTGAAAGACCCACGAGCCATAATTTTACAAGGTCTAGCAGAACAGCTGTTTGAAAAGTTTGGCCATGACAAGTTCTATGACATTGCCCTAGAGATGGAACGCGTGGTAGAGGAAAAACTCGGTACCAAAGGGATTTATCCCAATATTGACTTTTACTCCGGTTTGGTGTATAGAAAGATGGGGATTCCCACAGACTTGTTTACGCCAATATTTGCGATCGCCCGCGTTGCCGGTTGGTTAGCCCACTGGAAAGAACAGCTAGCAGAAAACCGGATTTTCCGACCTACCCAGGTTTACAACGGTAGGCACGAAGTTACTTATACCCCCATTGAGCATCGGTAAATGGGCAGGGGGCAGGGGGCAGGGGGAAAACTCTTCTCCCTTATCTTCCGGTGCTTCCCTCATCCCCCTCATCTCCCTCATCCCCCTCATCCCCTCAATAGCAATCTCAATGCCAACCATAAGTAGAAGTTCTCATCTCGCTTCAGAGGGCTAAAACCATCCAAGGATATACTAGGCATGGGAATTAGCAACAAATCTTCAATCAAGCGTCATCTGGGCAAAAATTAAAAATGCGTGAATTTACAGGTATTAATTCAACTAATAGTTGTAATTCACTATGACTCGATGTCTTAAAGAGTGGAAACATGAACTCAGGAATTGACCTCCAAGGAACTTTTATTGAATCCCTCCGGGATTTAGGTTTACCAGCAGGAACAGCCAAAGCGATTTGGATGCCACTGCCAATGATACTGATGCTGATTGGGGCAACAGTGGGGGTATTAGTTGCTACTTGGCTAGAACGAAAAATTTCCGCCGCCGCACAGCAGCGAATTGGGCCAGAATTCCAGGGGCCTTTTGGGTTACTGGTACCTGTAGCGGATGGTTTGAAGTTGGTATTTAAAGAAGATATAGTACCAGCCAAATCTGACCCTTGGCTGTTTACCCTTGGCCCAATTATTGTTGTGATTCCGGTGTTTCTGTCATTCCTGATTGTCCCCTTTGGGCAGAACATCGTAATTAGCAATGTCGGCATGGGCGTATTCTTGTGGATTGCCTTGTCAAGCATTCAACCCATTGGTTTGTTAATGGCTGGCTACGCATCTAATAATAAATACTCCCTCTTAGGGGGGTTGCGGGCAGCAGCGCAATCTATTAGTTATGAAATTCCTTTGTCGCTGGCGGTGTTAGCGATCGCTATGATGTCTAATAGCCTCGACACCGTTGATATTGTCAATCAACAGTCTGGCTACGGCATTCTGGGCTGGAACATTTGGCGACAACCAATCGGTTTTTTAATCTTTTGGATAGCCGCCCTAGCTGAATGCGAACGATTACCCTTTGACTTACCCGAAGCGGAAGAAGAAATCGTCGCAGGCTATCAGACTGAATACTCAGGTATGAAATTCGGTCTTTTCTACCTGGGTTCTTACGTTAACTTGATCCTTTCTTCCTTACTAGTAGCAATTCTCTACCTGGGCGGTTGGGATTTTCCCATTCCCCTCAACCTCATCGCTGGTTGGCTGGGAGTCAGTGAACTAAATCCTGTGTTCCAGATAGTAACTGCTGCTTTGGGGATTACGATGACCGTGTTCAAAGCCTATTTACTAGTATTTGTCGCCATCCTGTTGCGCTGGACAGTGCCACGGGTACGGATTGACCAACTGTTAGATTTAGGATGGAAGTTTTTGTTGCCAGTTGGCTTGGTTAATCTCCTATTAACCGCCGCCCTCAAACTAGCCTTTCCCTTCGCCTTCGGCGGGTAATGAAAGAGTTAGGAGTTATGAGTTATGAGTTATGAGTTTTTAATTAACTCCTCACTCCTAACTTCTCACTCTTAACTTTTATCCCCTTAAAAGAGACACACACAATGCTAAAGTTCCTGAAACAAGTTGGTGATTACGCCAAAGAAACAGTACAAGCTGCGCGTTACATTGGTCAGGGGCTTTCTGTCACCTTCGACCACATGCGGCGGCGTCCGATTACCGTACAGTACCCTTACGAAAAACTGATTCCTGGCGAACGGTTTCGCGGTAGAATTCACTTTGAATTTGATAAGTGTATCGCTTGCGAAGTCTGTGTTCGCGTTTGTCCAATTAACCTGCCTGTAGTAGATTGGGAATACGACAAAGCCAGCAAAAAGAAAAAACTCAACCACTACAGCATTGACTTTGGAGTTTGTATCTTTTGCGGTAATTGTGTGGAATTTTGCCCCACTAACTGTCTATCTATGACAGAAGAGTATGAGCTTTCCACTTACGATCGCCATGAATTGAACTATGACAGCGTAGCACTAGGTCGTCTGCCCTACAAGGTAACAGATGACCCAATGGTTACACCACTACGCGAACTAGTTTACCTACCCAAAGGCGTTCTCGAACCGCATGGACTGCCCGCAGATGCACCGCGTCCTGGTGCGCGTCCAGAAGACCTCGTTGAACAAACAGAAAAATAAATGTCATTTGTCCATTGTCATTAGTCATTTGTCCTTTGTTATTTGACCAATGACCAATGACCAATGACCAATGACCAATGACCAATGACCAATGACCAATGACTAAGGACAAAAAACAGTGAATCTAGCAGAAGGAGTACAGTTTGTATCGCTTGGCATACTAGGCGTGATGATGATTGGGGCGGCCATTGGTGTAGTGCTGTTCTCCAACATCGTCTATTCTGCCTTTTTGCTGGGGGGTGTGTTCATCAGCATAGCGGGAATCTACCTGTTGCTAAATGCTGATTTTGTTGCAGCTGCACAAATACTGATTTACGTTGGGGCGGTTAACGTGTTGATTTTGTTTGCCATTATGTTGGTGAACAAGCGCGAGGATTTTGTCGCATTTCCCAACTCTTGGGTGCGGAAAGTACTAACAGGTATAGTCAGTGTAGGATTGTTCGGTCTTTTAAGTACGATGGTGCTGGCTACTCCTTGGGCTTACTCAGCTGCTCCTGTGGCGGGTGGTGAAAGTTCTATAGTTTTAATTGGAGAACATTTCTTCACTGACTTTTTACTGCCTTTTGAACTGGCTTCGATTTTGCTGCTGATAGCAATGGTAGGAGCAATTATTTTGGCCCGCCGCGAGTATTTGCCAGACCTATTGACACCATCCAAACTGGGGCAAACTGTTTTTACTTTGCAAGAACGCCCCAGAGAATTAGTATCAACAACCAGCGAAACAAAAGAGTAATATTTGTGACTTCATTCGCAGATAAATAGCCAGATTTTTTCAGGAGGGATACTCAGATTCATGCAACTCCAGTACTTTTTATTACTAGCAGCAGCTTTATTTTGCATCGGCATCTACGGTTTAATTACCAGCCGCAACGCTGTACGGGTGCTAATGTCAATTGAGTTACTGCTCAATGCTGTTAATCTGAATTTAATGGCATTTTCTAACTTCCTCGACTCAACATTAATTAAGGGTCAGGTTTTCACAGTATTTGTGATTACCGTGGCCGCAGCCGAGGCGGCGGTGGGTTTAGCGATCGTGCTGGCCATTTATCGCAACCGTGATACCGTCGATATGGAGCAGTTTAATCTCCTGAAGTGGTAATTGTGCGTGCAACTCAAGCAGGTAATCATTGCTTATAAAGCGCGGGATGCCCGGAGTAAAGAATGGGCAGAAATCTGTGCTAAACAACTAGAAAGTCGCCAGTGCCAAGTGTTGATGGGGCCAAGCGGGCCGAAAGACAACCCCTATCCTGTCTTTTTGGCTTCGGCGGCTCAACCAATCGATCTCGCCTTGGTACTCGGTGGCGATGGTACTGTTTTAACTGGTGCCAGACATTTAGCCCCAGCTGGCATCCCAATTCTGGGAGTGAATGTGGGAGGCCATCTGGGGTTTTTAACTGAGTCGGTGGAAGAGTTTCAGGATACTGAGAAAGTTTGGGATCGGCTGTTTGAGGATCGCTATGCTATCCAACGACGGATGATGTTACAAGCTGCGGTGTATGAGGGTCATGGATCTAATTTAGAACCAGTGAGTGAACGTTACCTGGCTTTGAATGAGTTTTGTGTCAAACCCGCCTCTGCTGATCGAATGATTACCTCAATTCTGGAAATGGAAATTGACGGTGAGGTAGTCGATCAGTATGTCGGGGACGGGTTGATTATTTCCACCCCCACAGGTTCCACTGGTTATACTGTTTCTGCTAATGGGCCAATTATGCATGATGGTATGGAGGCGATTACCATCACTCCTATTTGTGCAATGAGCCTTTCTAGTCGCCCCCTGGTTTTACCGCCTGGTTCTGTGGTGAGTATTTGGCCTTTGGGGGATTACGATTTGAGTACCAAGTTGTGGACAGATGGGGTTTTGGGGACTTCAATTTGGCCGGGAAACCGCGTTGATGTGCGGATGGCAGATTGTCGGGCTAAATTTATTATTTTGCGCGAGAACAATTCCTACTATCAAACGCTGCGGGAGAAGTTGCTTTGGGCTGGTACAAGGGTTCACTACAGCAATAATCACCGTAATTAAGTATTTTAGAGTGCATTTACCGCAGATTGCGACGCCGAATAGCCCGTCGTAGACATCGCAACCAGAATTAACCAAGCCCCTGGATTCATCCGGGGGCTTTCTGCCTTGATTTTGACTTTTACTGATCCTGTTTCATTTTAATTTAACGTAAGTTCGATACATTACTGAACCGTATTGATTTATAGCCTATACCAAAGGAAAATTTTGTATCTTATTACCAGATTTTTTAGGAATTAATCTCCATAATAAAAGCACTCTACCTCTAATCTAAGAGACTAATACCATTTCACTTTAATAATGCATAATATGAGCTATTTGTATAGTGCAAAATCGTAGTAGTATGTTTTCGCAAATCTAAGTAGGAAGATAGATGGAAGTTTCTGGACGCAACATCAATTACCCACTGAATCCTCCTCCCCATATTGAAGATTTTCCCGTCCTTCAAACTGAAAAATATACCCTACGGCTAGCGTCAACTGAAGAAGAATTAGAATCAATTTTTCGGTTGCGCTTTGAAGTTTTTAATCTTGAACTAGGCTTGGGATTTTCTGCTTCTAACTTTACCCAGATGGATATAGATAAGTTTGATCCGGTTTGCCATCATTTAATCATGCTCTCCAAAAAAACGGGTAAAACTATTGGAACTTATCGGATGCAAACCTATGCAATGGCTTCTCAAAAATTAGGCTTTGATGCTGCCGATATATTTAATCTTAATGCAATTCCCAATTCTGTGCTTCAGGCATCAGTTGAAGTTGGACGTGCATGTATAGCTAAAGAATACCGCAATATTCAAGCACTTTTACTATTATGGAAAGGACTAGCAAATTATCTCATCTGGAGTAAAAATCAATATTTCTTTGGCTGTGCATCATTACTAACACAATGCCCTTCAAAAGCTACTTGTACTTATGATTATTTTCAGCAGAATGGCTTGATGCATCCAAGTATTTTGGTTTATCCAAATTCACAATTTTGTCTAAAAACGCCTCATAGATGCCTAGATTCATCCAAGGTTGAAATACCTAAAATTGTGCAAGCATATTTAAATATTGGAGCTAAAATATGCAGTATTCCAGCTATTGACCGACACTTTAAGACTATTGATTTTTTAACTATATCTAATACCAACGACTTTGGTAGATGGCGTTAGGAAATGTTGTAAAAATTTTCTTTTGTCTTAACGACACTCAGTCGCAACTACAGCGATAAAACTAGTCTATTGCGCTATTTATAGCGCACCACACGGGCTGTAAAAATAGGAATATTTATGATATTTTATTTCTCATCTGCATCTCGGCTGTAAAACGAAAGTCAGTTTTGCCGTATTGGATACAACCTTGTGCTATTGTTTTCAGAGTTAATAGAAGAGAGATATTTATTGTGAATATTTCAAATCACACGATCGCTCAAAGTATGTTGACCAGAAAGATGAGCAGGTTCAGATAAATAAGTGGGTCAAATTAAATATAAAACCTCACCCTGCCTCCGGCTTCCCTCTCCAAAGTATCGGAGAGGGATTGAGGGTGAGGTCTTATCTTATGATTTGTGTAAAAATAACCTGAACAATTTTTGTGTGAAAGCTAGATTTAGTAAGCTATTCCAAATAAATTTTGTACAACTTATTTTTACATGATGCCTTATGTTTAATTACGCCTACCTACTTATAATAACTAAGTAAGCGGGTGCAAATAATCATCACTGGTTCGTAGTTGCACTTTAGCGCTAAAGCGCAACTACGAACCAAATACAGAGATTTTACTTTTCGTTACATAGTTTGGTTTTATCTTGTCTACCTACTTAGCTATGTTTACAACAGGCGTAGCTGTGGCACTTCATCCAGTGCGCCTGACTAACTGAATTATTTTAGACAAATTATTGGGAAAATTGCTTATGCGCCATCTCAAATTTGCTCCGAGTTGGTTGCGATTTTTAATTATTTTCTTATTATCGATGGGTGTATTGTTTCGCTTTTTTAACCTTGATAGTAAAATTTACTCGCATGATGAAACTTATACTTCATTGCGGATTTCTGGTTACAGAACAACTGAAGTAAAACAACAAATTTTTAATAATCGTGTCATTGCTTACGAAAGCTTTGCCCAGTTTAAAGGTGCAAATCAACAAAAAAGCTTAAATGACACAATCATGAATTTGGCAAAAGAAGATCCTTACCATCCACCGCTTTATTACATAATAGCCAGATTGTGGATGCAAGTCTTTGGTAATTCGGTGACGGCAATTAGAAGTTTATCTGCTTGCATCAGTTTGCTAGTTTTTCCTTGTGTTTATTGGCTATGCCGAGAATTATTTAATGTACCATTATCAGTTCCTGGTGTAGCGATCGCACTTATGGCAATTTCTCCAATTCAACTAGTTTATGCCCAAGAAGCACAAGAATATATTCTCTGGTTAGTCACCATATTACTATCTAGTGCGTCTCTATTACGAGCAATACGGCTAGAATCACAAGATAAAGATGAGCCAGTAGAAGAACGACAACGACCAGATTTATTTGCTATTTGGAGCATTTATGCAATAACTTTAACTATCAGCCTTTATACATGTCTTTGGAGTGCATTTGTAGCACTTGCTCACGGAATTTATGTAACGAGCGCTGCCAAATTTAAGTTGAATGAAACTGTCAGAACTTATCTATTAGTATCACTGGTAGGTTTTTTAGCTTTCATGCCTTGGATAACAATTGTGATAGGTGACTTTTTTCAATTTTTGATTTCAGCAGATAAAACTAAAGTCCAGGCATTTCCGATGCCTATATTTCCGTTTTTGCTGATGCACTTAAGCCGGATTTTTTTTGATATAAACCTTAGCCAAGATAATCCTCTCAACTCTTTAATTACACCCATATTTTTAATTGTCGTAGGATATTCAATTTGTTTTCTTTGTCTAACAACTAACTATAAAGTCTGGTTTTTTCTGATTGCATTGATTGTAGTCCCAGCCCTACCTATAATACTATCAAGTGCTAGTAGCATACAATTATCTACCGAACCATATTTCATACCATCTTATTTAGGAATCCAAATAACTGTTGCTTACCTACTAGCTACGCAAATATATAATGGGAGCGGATCGCGCCGGAGCATTTGGCAGATAATTATAGCATTAGTGATTATTTGTGGACTGATTTCTTCTAAGGTGAGTTCCCAGGCAGAAACTTGGTGGAATAAGGGTATGAGTTATGGCAATCCCCAAGTTGCCCAAATCATCAATCAGACGAGTAGTCCACTTTTGGTTAGTGATGCTTTGGGCAATAATTATGGGAATGTTTTTTCTCTAAGCTATGTTTTGAAACCAAAAGTGCGATTTTTGTTGGTGAATAACCAAAAAATTCCCAATATCCCTGATGGGTTTGCTGATGTATTTTTACTCAATCCTTCAGACACTTGGCGCGAAACAATCGAAAAAAAGTATAAAGTAAAGACAGATATTGTTTACAGCGATCAATATTATTCGGTCTGGAAATTGGCTAAATCTCCTAAGTTGCACCGACGTAATATCCCACCTAATAATAAGTTATCTAGCAGTTTATAGCGTAATAAGCTTGGGTTAAGGATTTTTGGTATTGATTTTAGGTTTGTAGAGACTAGCAATTGCAACCTCTCTTGCGTTGAATTTGGGGCTTAACCCAAGCGTATTGGTTTATATAGGACTTACCGCACAGATAACGGAAAATCGAACCACAGAGGACGCAGAGAACACGGAGAAATAAGAGTTTGAGAGGTATTTTGCGTAAGTCCTGTTATAGCAGGGCTATTTCATTTTCATCTAGCCCGCCTCAGAATTAATTCTGAGTCTAATAGCGAAAGTCGTCTAAAGACGACTGAGAAAAGGTTATGGACTAATACGCTTGGCTTTGTGAAAAATTGCTTTGCTTAACCCACCCCACAAGATTGGATAATTTATTTCTTGGAAGTCCCTTAAGCCTAAAAAATAACTCCAATGTAGGTTGGTTTGAGGAACGTAGACGCGTTTGCAAAGCGAATAATGCAAGATTATCTACAAGCGATCGCAAATTCTTTTGAGTTGATCTAAAGTCTTAATTGGCTCTCGCGGTGCTGGTAATTCAGTATTAGGCCAGTTAGGTAAATCATTGCAGGGGCATAACAACGCCGGCATCCCCACGTTTCGCGCTGCTACTGGCATACTGCAACGGCTGCAAGGTAGCATCTCCCAGGCTGGTGTCAAAAGTTCAGCAATGGTTTCGTGTGTACCCTCTAGGTAACAATCACCCGATTCCGGTGAGAGAATTTTTTGCCAGCACTCTTCAAATTCTTCACTATAGCGATCGCCTTTTATCACCGATTGGGGCAAAAAGCTTGCCTTACCGTTGCTCGTAATCACTTTCTTACCCAACTGAAACCAGTAGGCAAGGTACCCTCTAACTTCTTGTTTGGTTGCCATATTACAATTTTAGATTTTAGATTTTAGATTTTGGATTAATTTGAATCAATAGTTAAGAATCTTGACTCCTGAATGTTCCAGCCCCTCTATTTGGCAATGGGTAACCAAGGATGCTGAGATTGAGAACATGACCACCAGTAACTAAATAAACAGTATTGCTGAGTACACCTAGCCGACGCACTAATGAACCCAGGCGATCGCGGAATGCCCTCCCAACGGGATAAGCTGGTATCACACCCCAACCCACCTCTTCTGCTACAAACAGCATATCAGCAGCCACCAGATCCACCGTCTCTAATAACTCTGCAACGATATTTTCCCAGGTAGATTCGTCCTCTTCTAAGAGATTAGCAACCCAAGTTCCTAAAGAATCAACTAAAAGACAGGTATAGGGTTTAGCATCGGCGAGGGTAGCCGACAGTTCCACAGGTACAGATAAAGTTACCCAGTCTTGGGGACGACGTTGTTGATGTTCTAAAATGCGTTGATGCCATTCTTGGTCATCTGGGTTATCGGTGGCTGTTGCTACGTAAACAACTGCTTTTTTTGACTGCATGGCCAGAGTTTCCGCCCATTCACTTTTACCAGATCGTGCTGGACCTGTTACTAAAATGATTTTACCCAAAGTTGTTTTATGAATATTTTAACAAGAGAGGCAGGAGGAATATTGCCTTTTCCCTCCTGCGACTATTATTGCAAGTGAGCTTGTGGTTTAAGAGGATGTTTTAAAAGTTATATAAGGTATAATTTGCTGTTCTGCACTGGGTTAAGTGCAAGGGAAAATTAAGGTTTTAGCCATGTACTGAGATGGTTCAGTGTGCTAAATATGAGAGCAAAATACCTTTTTAAACATCCTCTTAGAAGCCGTCAATTACTGTTAAATTACCGTCGTAATTTGCTATTTCGTCATCCAATGTTATAGAAGAATATGGCCAAGAACCTGCGCCATCTCCTGCCTCGCAATGCAAAACCGTAACATTTGTAACATTTATACCACAATTTCTAACAGAATTTGCAAAACCACCGTTTTGTTGCCATGCTAAAGTTCCATGGTTATTGGTTATATGAGCATTTAAATCTACGAAATTTGTCGAACCGTTGTGAATCTGTCCTGTGGTGGTATAGCAGTCTGCTGTTAAAGGAGAAAAACCCCCATTGCCAGTAAAAAAATTCAACTGAATGTTATGACATGATCCTGTAAATCCACCACCTGCTAACGCTATATTTTGTTTGAAAAGGATTGGTGTAGCGATTAGTGAAACAATACAAATGTACTTGCTGAATTTAAACATCTGAGAAACTCCTTACTTGTGGCTATGACAGCAAAACTTTCTTTGGAGGACATAAGCCCTCTTTTTTTATATTGGTTTGATGGGAATAAATTTATTCAAGCGAATTAGTGGGACTTAAACTTAATTTTTGTTTAATCAGGATGTTTGAAAAGTTTTGAAAGGTGAAATTTTATGCCAGTCGCCTCACCATGATCCGGATCATAGCAAGATAGATAAATGTCTCCGATGTTTCTGGCAATAACTCAACGTCTGTTGAGCAAGCGCCGACACCCCATCAGCTTTCTCGTAAGTGCGCTCAACCACCCAGGCCGCAGTGACCAACCGCAGTTTTTTACTTTATCAGCAAAATTTTTAGTTTTAAATAACTTTTAAGGGATAAAATTAGCACCAGCATCATTGATGTCACAACAGGCAAAAGCCGAAAATCCCAACAACCCCATTCTTAATTATTCAACACCATCGGGGACAGCAAACTTTAGGATGTCTTTATGAACGCAGGCTTAAAACGCATAGAAGCAACTCTACATGATTTAGGGCGCGGCACTGCCTCTGCCGCCGAAGCTGGTGATTCGACGACAAAACGGCCTTTTTCTTTTAGAATCAGTGTCGGAGCCAACGAACCCACAGAAAGTACACAAACTCCATCCTCTCAGGAAGAACAAACAGTTGATACTGAGAGTGATTATCCAACTGAACAAAATTTCTTTCCTCACCATGACTCTGTGCAGACCTTTCAAGCAGAAGAGGATGGTAGCAAAACACCCAGCCTACCCAAGTTGAAAACTCCGACCTTTAGTAGCCATCGCCACGGAGCAAATCCAGGATTGGCGATGAATCTATTGCAAGAAATTCAGGAAACCGTCGCAGGTTGGCAAATAGAACTGCAAAATATTTTAAAGCAAATTCAGGATATTTACTTAGAAGGGCCAATTGTCAATGGCTGGTTAGAATCCAATCCCAAGGAACCAGAAGCAGGAGGAACTGCAACACTGCGCCATGCAGAAGTTGACCGCCTGATGAACTACGTAGAAGAAATTTGTGCCACTGGTGGGAAAGTATCTTATCAATCATCTATTACTGGCTATCGGCTGTGTGGTATAGACGATACTGGTAAAGTCTGGTCGCGCCCATGTCCAGCAGATCAGATTCCGAATGTTAGCATGGCGATCGCACGTTACCAAAAGTTACGTCAACTCTTAGGACGCAAGCAATCTTTGGAAACCCGCCTGAGTCAACTGGCTCAAACACTTGTAGTTTTACACGGTCATATTCAACAAACGTAAAGTTTTAAAAATTATTTCCGAAGAAACTCGGTTGGTGGGTCGGTAATTTTTAGTTTAGATTAACTCTCAGCAGGTGTGCGTTGGATTTAAGATTTTAATCTAAAATCGTTCGACTGAGCGTAGCCGTTCGCGCAGGAAAGTCCCAAATCTAAAATCCAAAATAAAATCTATGCCAGACACCCAAATCTCTGCCATTATCTGTACCCACAATCGAGATACCTATTTAGGACCTGCAATTGATAGTCTTTTAGGGCAGGATTTTGCTGCTGACTTTGAAATTGTAGTAGTTGATAATGGATCTAGCGATCGCACCCGTGAGGTTGTAGAACAAAGAGTCCACAATCCGCGCCTGAAGTATGTATTTGAACCCACCATTGGTTTATCTGTCGCCCGCAACACGGGTGCAAAAGTAGCTAGTGGTGATATTCTTGCTTATTTAGATGACGATGCCGTTGCTAGCCCTGGCTGGCTACAAGTTTTATATTTTGCCTATTACAATAATTCTAAACTTGCGATCGCAGGTGGCAAAGTCACTCTCATCTGGCCTCCAGGAATTCAACAACCACGGTGGCTATCTCCAGGGCTAGCTGCAAATCTGGGTGCATACGATTTGGGTGACAATATCATCTATATCGAGCAACCTGGGTTAACACCCAGAGGCTTAAATTACTCCATCCGCCGCAGTTTCCTAGAAGAAATAGGCGGTTTTGATCCTCATCTCGGTCGAGTGGGAAAAAACCTACTATCAAACGAAGAACTGCAAATGACCGAATTTGCCCTACAGCGTAATTGGCAAGTCGCTTATCTTCCCAAAGCGTTGGTTGCTCACAATATTGCTCCAGAACGCCTCCAACGCTCTTGGTTTTTAAACCGGGGCTGGTGGCAAGGTATCAGTGAATGCTATCGAGAACAACTCGCTGGTAAAGCTGGAATCGCTCAATTACAGCGAGGTAGCGAACGGTTTCTGCGCGGCTTATATAAGGCATTCCAATATTTTTCTGATCCAGCAGAACGGTTTGACAAACTTGTATATGCTTACGGTCAGATTGGTTACTTAAATGCTGCTATTCAAGGTCTTTTATTCAGATCAAATAATAAATAAAGAAGCATGGAAAATTCCCAATGCTTTTCTCTTAAATCTACAATCCGCAATCATATTCAAGTCCATTCTAACTCTTAACTCCTAACTCCTAACTCCTAAATATATGTCATCTAAAATCCCAGTTTCTGTATTAATTCCGGCAAAAAACGAACAAGCAAACTTGCCTGCTTGCCTTGCTAGCCTCAGCAGAGCAGATGAAATATTTGTAGTAGATTCTCAAAGTACTGATAATAGCATTGAAATTGCTAACAGTCACGGTGTAAATGTTGTACAATTCAACTTCAATGGTCGCTGGCCCAAAAAGAAAAATTGGTCTTTAGATAATCTCCCTTTTCGTAACGAATGGGTATTAATTGTAGATTGCGATGAGCGCATTCCCCCCGAACTTTGGGAAGAAATTCAGCAAGCAATTCAAAACAATGAATATACAGGTTATTATCTCAATCGCCGCGTATTTTTCTTAGGAAAATGGATTCGTTATGGTGGCAAATATCCTGATTGGAATCTACGTTTATTTCAACATAAAAAAGGTCGTTACGAAAATCTAAATACAGAAGATATTCCCAATACTGGTGATAACGAAGTTCACGAACATGTGATTTTGGAGGGCAAAGTTGGGTATCTCAAAAATGATATGCTCCACGAGGACTTCCGCGACCTTTATCACTGGTTAGAACGACACAACCGTTATTCCAACTGGGAAGCCAGCGTTTATTTTAATATTCTCACAGGTAAAGATGATAGCGGCACTATCGGGGCGAATTTATTTGGTGATGCAGTCCAACGCAAGCGCTTTTTGAAAAAAGTGTGGGTACGCCTGCCATTTAAACCGATTTTACGGTTTGTTTTATTTTATATTATTCAACGCGGTTTTTTGGATGGCAAAGCCGGATATATCTATGCACGCTTGCTGAGTCAATATGAATATCAAATTGGCGTTAAACTCTACGAATTACGCAACTGTGGTGGTCACTTAAATACTGCAACTACCCCGAAAGAAGGAACTCTTGAGCAGGGAACTAGGGGAGCAGAGGGAGAGCTATTGACCATTGACTCCTAACTCCAAACTCCAAACTCCAAACTCCAAACTCCAAACTCCAAACTCCTAACTCCAAACTCCAAACTCCAAACTCCTAACTCTTAACTCCTAACTCCAAACTCCAAACTCCTAACTCCAAACTCCTAACTCCTAACTAAATGAGTAATGAGCAACCTTTCGTAGATTTACGCAAATACGACCAATCTTGGTTTGATCGGGGGCGTCCAGCTTGGTATATTTTATTATGGTGGCTTGTACAAGCGATCGCCTTTCCCCTGACTCCTCAACCGTTAAATATTCTGCGTTGTGCTTTGCTACGACTATTTGGCGCTCGTATCGGCGAAGGCGTATTAATTCGACCCACCGCCCGCTTTACCTACCCTTGGAAAGTTACCATTGGCAACTACAGTTGGATTGGAGATAACGTAGTTTTATATAGCCTCGATCAGATCCACATCGGTGAACACTGCGTAATTTCGCAAAAAAGCTACCTATGTACTGGTAGTCATGATATCCAAGACCCTGCCTTTGGGTTGAAAACAGCGAGTATCACCGTTGACAATGGTGCATGGGTAGCAGCAGATTGTTTCATTGGCCCAGGAGTGCAAATCGGCGCTAATGCTGTGATTGGCGCTCGTAGTAGTGTTTTTACTAATATGCCTTCTGGGCAAGTTTGTTGGGGAAGCCCCTGTCGTCCCAAGACGGTTAGGATAAAATTTGATTCCCCCACAAACCCTGATTTGAGTGCGTAAATGAGCGATCGTACATAAAGTTCCGCGCTTGGCTGAAAACTTTACTAAACTAAATAATAATTAATTTTTTAAGACACAATAAATGCTTATTTATGGGTTGAAATAACTCTAGATAAATTTAATTAATTCATAACCAAAATTTAATAATAATATAACTCACAGTTGTTGAATTTTATGATGAACTGTAGAGCGTAGGTAGAATTGCAGTTTTAAATTTCTTACCAAGAATACTGTAGTTTCCTGTTATAGCAACTGATGCTAATAGTGGCATTTTTAGGGCAGTTTATATATAGGGAATGTTTTAAGAGCTTTAGAAGTTTTAATAAGCAGAGAATTATCATGACTCTTTACCGCTCTTGACGCCTTTTTAGATGTTTAAAGTTTTGCCTTAAATTTGCTATAACTCTACATTCTTCAGCGTTTTGTGCAAACTTTTGATTTATCAATAACCTTTATTCATGCCAGTTTCTTGAGCTTAAAGAAGGTTATTTATAATCACCAGTTTGACACTTGATTTGGATTTGATATGGTGTTGAACCGAAGATTAATTTTAAGGAGCAAGACATGGGTTTATATCCCGTTCGCTTGAATAATTTGACAAGTTCAATTTCTGTACTTGCCATTACAATGGGTTTAATAGTAGGTCAATCGGCTACTCAGAAATCTTTAGCTCAAACAGTAGTTAATGGTGTAGGTGCAAGTAGTGTAAATGCTTTGTTTACAAGTCTAAAAACAGTTGCTCCCGGCTTCACATTGGTCGTAGTGACTCAAGTGGTAGCACTTTTGTTGTAAGCAGTCATCTCAATACTGCATGTAAGCCTGCTGTAACTCCAGGTATTCCAGCAGCTAATGTATGGAATAAAGGAGCCGGTACAACTGTTACCTGGCCAAGCACTTTCATTGGCGCTACTGGTGGTAGTGGTGTAGCCAAGGCGATCGCCACTACTCCTGGTGCAATTGGTTATGTAGATAGTTCTACCCGTTTAGCTAACAAGCTACCTGCGGCACTTTTACGTAATAAGGCAGGTAATTACACTGCTCCCACATCAGCTTCAATTACAGACGCTGTTTTAGGTGGGACTCTCGTAAAATATGGTACTAGTCCCGCTAACAGGCTGATTAGAATCGATAATTTGAGCGATCCAACCCGTCCAAATGCTTATCCCATTTCCACAGCAACTTATTTCCTGTTTTATGACATATACTCAGATGCTACGATAATAAATGGTATTAAAACCTTCAGTACCTTGGTTTTGGGATTACCACTTGCGGATACTTTCATTGGATCTCTTGGATATGCTCCTCTTCCCGCTTCCATTAAAACTGTGTCTAAAGGTGTTGTGAATACTTGCGTAAATACTGTTTTAGGCCCTTCTCCTTGCAATTAGGTTAGAAATTGACCTAGCAGCCTGTCGGACAATAGCTGTTAATTCTGTTTGCAGACTTTAACAGCTATCGGCGGCGTTGCTGAATTTACAGGATTTTTTCAGGTATTTAGACTACAGATGAGACGGGGAGTAGGAAGTGGTGTAGTTCAATTACTTGAAAAGCGCTGTAAATAGGACTTATGCACTCAAGCCTGAAAACCTAGATCCCTTTTAATAAAAATGGCGGAACTCTAAAGCGTCATTTTGGCGATCGCAGTACTGTTTTTACTAATATGCTTTCTGGCCAGGTTTGTTGGGGAAGTCCCTGTCGTCTAAAGATGACTCCGATAAAACTTGATTCCCCGAAAAACCCGTAATTTTATAGATAAACATAAAATCAAAGTTTCCTCAAGCAAGACGGTAAGCAGCAATGATAGTATATTTTTACGGCTGCTCTAATCCTTGCTATTGATGAACAAACTATTGGATGAAACGCTGTCAATCAAAATTGCTGAACAGATAAACAGCAGAGCTAGCACTCCGTTTGATAATGCTTACAAAGCAGCATTATCCACTGAGGGAGCAAAATATATTCAGGGATTTTTAACTTTTGCGGGGAAACCATACAGACCGGTTGAACACGGTTGGATTGAGATAGGCGACGCTTCCGATGTCCGCATTATCGATCCCACATTACCGCACCTAAACAAAAATCCCCAAGAACTCTGGTATTTTGCAGCACAAAGGCTGACCGTTAAAAAACTGAAAGCCATCATTGAAGAATCGAAAGAAGATTATCCAGAAGATGATCCATTACCAATCTATGGCGATCCACCTTATGAATATTACGGTGATGTTATGTTAGGTGGTCAAGACTACTTAGCAGCATATCAAGCCGCAGAGGCTAAGTGCAGAGAAATCAGCGAACTCAACCCTGAGAGTAACTAAGAAGAGTGTATTAAATAATTCGGAATTACGAATTACGAATTACGAATTACGAATTACGAATTATTTAATATGATTTACCATCACTGCCAAAGTATTCCCTATAGCTACAAATTTTGTCTCCACGCACATCAAAAGAAACTGCTACCCGATTTTTGTAAGGCTGTCCGAACAAAAGCCCCTCATCCCGAAACTCAAAAACAGCCGTCGTTTCATTGCTCGTAACACGGTCTAGACTAGTTAGGTTCAAACCAGGACTGAAGGATTCAGAAACGTACTCGAAAAATTCTCTAGCTCGTTCTTTTCCCACATTCAAACCGTGGAATTTTCCCATTGGAAACCAAAAGGTAAAATCTTCTGTGAGCATATCTAAGAACGGTTCCCACTCTCCTATTGCCATCCCATGCGTCAGATTATTAAATGCCTGTTGAGCAACTTTTAAAGTATTTTCTGAATCTTGCGTCATTTTCACCCCCTACCGGACATAAATTAATACCGTGTTACTTAAAACCTCACCACCACTTTGCCACAATTCTGGCCACTGAGGAGATATTCTACAGCGTCGGGTATAGATTCTATGCCTTGAAACTGTGTTGGGTCAACGGCAACTTTAAGTTTATCTGTGTAGAACAGGTTTAAAAGGCGATCGCCTGCTGCTATATATTCATAAAATCTCATATTTACTCGATAATAATCTTAATAGGAGTTACGCACATAGGCATAAGTATTAAAATGAACAATAACATCTATACAGGGCGCAAACATGTAGAAACTGAAGAATCACTGAACTCAGTTCTTAATTTTCCACAAGTGCCTTTGAATGTAGAAAACTTTTTTATTAGTCAACACGGTACTGCCCAGGTTCTATCTGTCAACGAAAGTAAAGGTGAGTCTACACAGCGAATCGTCCTGAAAAAGGGTTGGAATGCAGCGATCGGTCATTTCACTACTGATGTAGAAATTTTTGTATTAACTGGCACACTTTGCCAGGGTGGGTTTAGACTACGCAATCTCAGTTACTCTTTCATCCCAGCTGGCATACCTACTGGCCCTTGGAAAACGGAAGAAGACACGATTATCTTGTGGATGCCAAATGCTACCCCCACTTACATCACAGAAGACTATGCAAGCCTTGAGCAAATCCCCGAAACTTCTGTATATCATCTGAATATGCAGACCCATGAACGGATGACTGAGTATGTTCCTTTGCAAGAACTCCACGCTATGAAATGGGAAAGCACAACCTTTTTACCTCCTGGTTCAGCACGTAAAAGCCTGTATACCAATAAAAAAACCGGACGCGCCACATGGATTTTAGGCTTAGTACCTATGTGGACTGAAGGTAATTTCTATGCTGGTCATCCTACTACTGAGGAGGCTTATGTCATCTGTGGAGATGTGCTTGGACACTGGTCTATGAGCGATGATCCTTTTAATAGACGCTATACAGCAATGTGCAAAGATGGCTATTACTGGCGACCTGCACACATTCCACACGGCCCATTCTGGACAGAAAGTGGAGCATTACTTTTGTTTCGCACTAATGACCGCCTAGACTGTTATTGGATACTGCATAACCCAGATATTACTCAACAAGACCAGGCACGTCTTGAGGCTGCACTCGATCGCAACAAATCCCACTCTTGAAAATACAACCAGCAAGCAGGGTAATTAGGCGATCGCAATATACTCATCCCACAAGCAAAACAACCTTTAGACAACAAAGAATTTACTACGATTCCATCAGAATTTTTCATGATCTGGGGACAAGTTCATGTATAGTCGGTATACCTTGACATAAGCGATATCCACGGGTACTCCACAATGACAGATGCGTTAGGGTGGCGCAAAAAATTTGGCGTGCTTGCGCCCAGCACAAACACGATCGTCGAACCAGATTTTCACGCGATGGCGGTACGGGGTGTTACATCCCACATATCCCGGATTCATATTCGCGATCAAGACTTGAGTAGTGACGAAAAGATGGTGCGGATTCTGGAGCAGATCGACGACGAAATTCTCTTCGCGGTCGATCGCGTGATCACAGCTGGTATCGACTACTTGATCATGGCAATGAGTGCCGAGACTTTTTGGGAAGGGCTTAAAGGGAACAGAGCCTTCGTGAAACGGCTTGAGGATTGCCAGCATATCGACGAAATACCTTTATTGTTTGAAGAATACGGTGTCTCTTCGTTTAAAATCTTCATGTTTTCTGGCGGATATGGGTTGCATGGTTTGTCAGACCAGCAAAACCTCTTCTTGATGATTAATAAAGAAGAACGGTATGACTTTGCCCATTTTGAATTTATTATGCGTGGTCTAACTCGCTTGATGGAAAAACATCCAGAAGCGCGAGATACTATCAGCTTGAGTTTGCACTGCGAAGTTGCAGAAATTCTCAACGCTTATACCAAAATAGTTGAAAACGATTCTAGTCTTAGCGGATTACACGCCTATAGTGCAGCACGTCCTCCTCATTCTGAAGGTTTAGCAATTTGCATTGCTGCTTATTTGGCGCATGAGACTAACTGTGCAAATATTAATTTGTTGCACCTGAGTTCGCGTAAAGCAATGGAAGCAGCTTTGACTATGCAAACTGCTTTTCCTCATATCAATTTTCGGCGAGAAGTTACTATCGGACATTTGTTATTAGATGTCGATACTCCTAGTACAATTTGGGCAAAAGTCAACCCTCCTATTCGTCCCCGTGCTGATGTGGAATACTTGTGGCAAGCAGTACTCAATAATCAAGTAGATTGGATAGTTAGCGACCACGCTTGCTGTTCTGCTGAACAAAAAAGAAGTGCTAAAGACTCGGATAATATTTGGTTAGCAAAGTCTGGTTTTGGCGGTACAGAATATTTACTTTCTGGTCTATTTAGTGAAGGTAGCAAGCGGGGGATGTCTTACAACCATATCGCTAATTTGTTGTGTTGGAACCCATCGCGGCGCTTTGGTTTGTTAGAAAAAGGCGATATTGCTATTGGCTATGATGCTGACTTGGTGCTGGTAAATCCAAATGAAACTTTTGTGGTTAGTGCGGCTGAGTCGGAGTCACAGCAAGGTTATACACCTTTTGAAGGAGTGGAGTTAACTGGAAGGGTAAAAAGTACCTTTTTACGTGGAAATTTGATTTTTAATAACGGACAGGTTTTAGCTTCACCCACTGGACGTTATTTGAAACGCTCACGTTATTGAATTACTCCCTCTAAATAAAATATTGACCGATTTAAAGTAGAGATAAGATTATTTCTTTTTTTTATTCTTCACCTTTTTTGTGCCAAGGGTTTGTAACCATTCAACCAGGGGTTTTAAGGTTTCTGGCAATGATGCTTCACTAACAGTCACCGTATGCTGCTTACCGTTATCTTCTACTATTAACTTATACTGAAAGCGATCGCTCTCTTGATTTGGTGAAGTAATGTGTTCAGGTAGCCTAAATAAATCAGCAACTTCTACCAGTTGGGCAAGTGTGCTGGCTTCGTTTGGCGAGAGAGTGTCTGTATCAATGGTTGTTTTCTTGGTAATCCCAGCAAAGCCGCCCGTGCGTTCAAAGGATATCTGCATTTTTTTGCTCTCCGTTGCCCTATTTAGTTAGGAGAAATACAAAGACTCAGAGATGATAATTCTCACATCCCAGTTTAACTCCAAACTCCAAACTCCAAACTCCAAACTCCAAACTCCAAACTCCAAACTCCAAACTCCTAACTCCTAACTCCTAACTCCAAATTCCAAACTCCAAACTCCAAACTCCAAACTCCTAACTCCTAACTCCTAACTCCTAACTCCTAACTCCTAACTCCTAACTCCAAATTCCAAACTCCAAACTCCTAACTCCT
>NZ_JBALFF010000006.1:0-94537 GCF_036916975.1 Nostoc sp. | reverse complement strand
GTATTCCGGTCAAAATGATAACCTGTGCGGAAAGCTGATTCTCCAACTGTGTAAGCAGTACCGTTAAAAACTACCCGTCCGGGTACGTCTTCCATCTCAGATGTGGAAATATAACTCGGCACACGAACTACTTCAAAGCCATCGACAAAAAGTTTGAGGCTTCCATAACCGTTATCAAAGCCAGCAGGAAAAATTTTTTGTAAGGTATGAATGTTCGACATTGGGGGAAAGGTAATACGGTTCAATTTGTAAAAGTTAGCAGTTGAGGAGATATGGGGGAGCAGAGGATAGAAGAATAAAATGACTACCTCTTTTTTCTCCAGCCTCAAGAGCTTATCATACCCCCTTGGGGGCTAAGTGGGGTATAAAGTGTCAAACAGTCAAATATACCCCATAAGACCCCTATATATACCCTATGTAGGTGTTAAGTATTCATCAAAGTCCCAAACCATTTTGGGGTACATATAGCCCCTACATAGCCCCCAACAGCATTTTTTCAAGTTTTATTTTATTCATAAAATAAAACTGTTTTACTAGATTACGTCATTATACAATTTAGTCTTTTTTGAATGACTAAATTATGTCTTGACTAAAATCAGCAACAACTAAACGGGACAAAAACCTATCTTTACAGCTATCTTCTCGAAGAGTAGGACTTTTTGAGAGCTAAAGTAATGACTAAATAGCGTTAAGCACAATTTAGTCATTTATAAATGACTAAATTATATAATGACTAAACAACTTAAAAACAACATTATGCATTATGATATTGACTAATTTACACTATGCTGCTGGTAGTCAGTAAAATGTTAACTCTTACTTGTGCATCCTTGTCCGGTGGCCAGGGAAAAACAACTGTTGCAATCTTGTTGGGTAGAATGCTTGCTCAAACAGGACAGCGTGTACTGATGATTGATGCCGATCCCCAAGCGAACCTAACTTTTTACCTGGGGCACGAAGTTCAGCAGAATCAACCCACGCTTCTAGAAGTTCTCAAAAAACAGATCAATACTGAAGATGGTATTTACGAAATCGGAGAAAACCTATGGTTAATTCCTGCTGATGATGGATTAGATAATGCTCAATAATTTTTGTCTGGGAGCGGTATGGGAGCTATTGTTCTGAGCAAACGCTTAAAAGAGATATCAGATTTATTCCAATATTGCATTGTCGATGCGCCACCTCAGCGATCGCAAATCTGCCTTACATCGTTGGGGGCAGCTGACCATATTATCATTCCTGTAGAAGCATCATCCAAAGGTGTAAATTCTCTCATCCGAACTCTGAGTTTAGTTGAGGAGCTTCAAGAAATTGATGCTTTTTCAGGGATAGTGCTTGGCATCTTGCCATTCAGAGATAAATGGGTAGGTAATAACCAAGTCGCACAAAGTAAGGCGAGTATCAGTGCAATGCGAATAATTGCCGAAGAAATAGTCGTTTTACCTTCAATTTTAGAATCTGAACAATTTAAAAAGGCTATAGATAAAGGTGTAAGTTTGTCCTCTCTAGGCTTTGAACAACTCGAAACTCCTTTCCAACAAATTATCGAGAGGTTACAAAAGAATGTCTGATGTTTTTGAGCGCCTTAAGAAAAAGACACGTCCAAGTGTTCCAGCACGGGATACAACACTTGTAAAAGTACAATATGATAACTTACTAAATGACAAAATTACTGAATTTAGTCATTTACCTGAAAAACCAAAACCAGATTTAGATAGTGAGGAAGTAATAAACGATAAGGTAAGCACTTCTAATCAAGAACAGCAGTTAGAGTTAACCCAGATCATCAGGCGAACAATCAGGTTAGAACAGGATATTGATACCAAGCTAGATACGTTTTGCAATGTAAATAAAATTACTAGAGATACTTTCCTAGAAGCTGCATTTATCGTCTGCTCAGAAAATGAGGAATTATTGCAAGAGGTACTAAACCAAGCTAGAAAACGTTATCAACAGCGTAAACAAGCTGGTGAACAACGCAAATTTCAGACATTGGCTAAGAAAATTAACGTTAACGATTAAGTTAACCCTAATCCATTTGTGAGAGGTTAAGGTAATTGCACTAATATGGGGTAAATATAGCGTAGCTGACACTAGGGGCAAGATAGGCTAAAAGTATTACTGTATAAGCTTTTGAATATTGCTTTTAGATAAATCAACCAAGAGTTATTTGCTTCTTGTTAGACAAGACTATAACGAAAGAATAAGGGTTTTAGTCCTGTCATTAGCATACTACAAACCTTTGTTTTAGATAAAATTGTACTATCTTGCCCCTGGTGTCAGTTATGCTATATCTGCCCCAATATCTGGGATATTTGCAACTTGGTGGATAATTCCTCTTAGGTCAACTACCCTGCCGTAAGACGGACGGAGCTTCCCAATTCATCGGGAATAGCCTCCAGAACTCCGTAGTACTAGAAAGTCTGACATTCCCTCCAAGGGCAGGAGTCCTGGTTCCCAAGACCCAAATCTTTTTCTTGCGACACTTACCTATTAGCTTGGTTTTCGCTTACGGCATTGGTGGTCAAGACACTTAATATCTTACCAGAAAAACAAGTACGATTCGTCATCTATCTGATATTTGTTTTTGCTGTGCAAAAACAAATATCAGATGCAATCCTCATCCCCCGCTCCCTATCCCCACTTGTGCGTGTACGTTGAGGGTGGGGACTTCCGCAATGCGTTAAATCCTATAATCCTATTGCGAACGGTGAGCTATAAAGCTTTAAGTAAGGAACTGCACTGGATCTGTAGCCTCACGGCTGTTATTCACAAAAATATCAGCAATTAGTCGTAAAACTTCAGCTTGTTCTTCTGGAGGTGCTTCAGCAATCAGCGATCGCAGGCTAATTCCTGGCCTCTGACCAAATAACTCAGATAAATACCATACCCTAGCTTCTACCGGAATAGCCAAAAGTAGCGATATTAGTTTTGATGCTCCTAGATCCGCCTTCCCGCGACGAAAGCGTGATAACATTACTTCCGACACTTTAGCCTGTTCAGCAGTTTTCTTCGCTTCCAAATTGAAGCGATTCATCATCTCATCGAATAACTGCTGATAACTTTGAGTTTTTTCTGATACAAAACTTTGCATTGCTTTGCTAATTATACTTAAGTTTAACGGTTATACTATTTGATGTTTGATGAAACAACAACGATGATGTATACCCTAATCTTACCAAACTCTTGCTAGGAGTGCTTTTTTCCAGACATATCTTTAATCTTCAGATTACTAGCATAGCCATCAAATAAATACCTTGTCACGATTGAATATAAAAGTTCGTTGACTAAGTGTTAATGATGGACACCTAAAAAATTAGTCTCTATCCCAACGGATCGAGGTGAAATTTTGTCTTTTCATTTGTATTAGCAAAATTGTGACACAACCAAATTCAAAAATTCAGGGACGTTTCTATCCACTTCAGCATGAAGAATGGCTGAAAGCCTGCCGTGAACTCACACCAGCACAGAGGGATATCCTCTACTACATCCGAACCATTGATCCTTATAACCAAGGGATTGACATCAATGCCGCCGAGGTAGCTCGTAAGCTGTCAGCACCAGAGCGGATAGTCCACAGGCAAACTGTAAGCCGCGCTCTCAAGGAATTGGACACAAAGGGATTCATTGATCTAGAGCTATTGCAAGTCAGAACCAAGGTGAAGCCAAAGGGATTATGGTGCAATGACACACCCGAATTTCTTGAAGACACCGATGGTGTAATGACGCACCCAAGGTGTGATGACGCACCCAAGGTGTGTGAAGACACCGATGGTGTGATGACGCACCCAAGGTGTGATGACGCACCGAGCGCGATCGCCACGCACCACGCTGGATCACCACACACCACGATGGATCATGACGCACCATGCGCGATCGCCACGCACCATGCGGAGCCTGAAAGCCTTGTGGAAAGGGGATTACAAAACCCTAAGATCAATAAGAACTATTTAGACTTTATAAAGACTCTCTCAGAAGACGAGCGAGCGAATTTTTTGGAATTTTGTGAGGAAAAAACCAAAAATCTTAGCCAGCCAGTGAATGACATTGAGGCTTGGTTAGCTCACAAGAACAAAGCCGGAAGGAATCGCTGGGAAGTTTATTACGAAAAATATCTGGCTTCAAAACAGGTACAAGCCAAAAAAACTGAAACAAAAAATGCTCGAGATGAGTTCCGTCGAGAACTTGAAGAACGGCAGCGACAGGCTCAAAGAGCTTGGGAAGAGTCGCAAAGGCAAAATCTCGCTCTTGATACTGGAGGTGCGACGTGATTGATAAATTGCCACCCCAAAACATCGAAGCGGAAGAGGCGATTTTAGGCGGTATCATGCTTGATCCAGAAGCAATCGGTAGGGTGAGCGATCGCCTTATTCCCGAAGCCTTTTACATTAGTGCCCATAAAGATATCTATCAAGCCGTCCAGCGCCTTCATTGCTCTGGTAAACCCACTGATTTACTCACAGTTACAGCTTGGCTTACTGACCACGAAATGCTTATCCGTATCGGCGGGAGAAATAAATTAGCAACTCTGGTAGACCGCACAGTGTCAGCTGTCAACATTGACGCTTTAGCCGAGTTGGTAATGGACAAATTCGCGCGTAGACAGTTAATCAAGGCTGGAAATGAAATTGTACATCTGGGTTACGAGACAGAAACTGAGTTACCACAAATCCTTGACCAATCAGAACAGAAAATTTTCCAATTATCTAATCAAACCCTATCTTCAGACACTGAACACAACAGCACGATTAACGTTGCTGCTTACGAGGATTTAAATTCAGGAAACCCCATTTACCCTACAGGACTTCATGAACTCGATAATTTGATGGTGGGATTTGAAAGCGGCACACTTACCATAGTTGCTGGTAGGCCATCAATGGGAAAGTCCCAGATCGCCTTGTTTTTGGCTTTCCAAATGATACTACTCCACAATCTACCTGTGGTCATCTTCTCCTTGGAGATGACAAAGAAACAATTGGAGTACAGGCTGTGGAGTTTAATTAGTGTTAGCAACGCTTACAAGCATTTAGAGTTAACACCATTAAAAAGCGATCGCATCCGCAGACATCGCTCAGGTAATAAACCCCTAGCAGACTGGGAATTTACAAGCATTGCCAAAATCGTCGGTGTTGCTTCAGAATTACCCCTGTACATGAATGACTCAAGGGGCATCACCGTTTCACAAATTGCGTCAGAATGCCGTCAAATTAAGGCCAAAGAGGGAAAACTGGGGTTAGTTGTAGTTGATTACCTGCAAATGATGGCAGAGGACTCTGGAGGGAACCGTAGCTATGAACTAGGAGATGTGGCCAGGGGACTTTACAAAATGGCAGGGGAACTGGATGTACCCGTGTTAGCACTGTCGCAAATCTCTAGGGGAGTTGAGGGCAGACAGAATAAGCGCCCAATGATGAGCGACCTCAGCCAGTCAGGAATTCTAGAGATGGTTGCAGACAATATTATTCTCGCTTACCGAGATGAGTACTACAACTCAGATACTACAGATCAAGGAATATTAGAACTCATCATGGCTAAGGCACGACACGGTGAAACAGGCACAGCAACGGTATTTTTTGACAAGTCCTATGGAATTATCCAGAATTTGCGCTCCGGAAATATCTGAGTCTTCAAACTGCTGTCGAAACCATCCGCCTCCTGTATCGGAACTTTTACTGGGGGGTATTGATAATAGCCCTAGTAAAAACTCTGAACAAATAGAGATACCCCCCAGTAAAGATAACCCTAGTAAAAAGCGCAGAAATTGGGGTGAGGGTAATGGCACTATTCATTGGCGCACCATTACTAGGGGTGGAAAGGACTATCCCCAGGCTTATTATCATTGGCAAGAAAAAGGGAGAAAGAAGACCAAGTACATTCCTAAGCATTTACTTGGGGATATTCAAGAAGCAGAGTTCAAGAAGCGCCCAATTAGAGAAATTTTGGTATTACTGGGTGTTTTGCCTAGCCCTAGTAAAAACACATTACTGGGGGATATCGAAAACAGCCCTAGTAACGATGTCGAACAGTCAGAGATACCCCCCAGTAAAAATAGCCCTAGTAAAACTAGACGACACAAAGGATTAGGTAGTGGCTCCATTCAGTGGAAAACCATCACCCTTCACGGCAAAGATTATCCCCAAGCTTGGTATCACTATGAGTTTTGGAAGGATGGCGATCGCCTTGTTAAAAAGTGCAAGTATATTTCAAAACGACTATTAAGCAGAATAGAGAAGCTAGAAGCAGATAAAGCCCCAGTCAAAGAGATTTTGTCAGTATTGCGGGTAAAATTATAGAAAAACCTCAGAAAAGGCGCACAAATCGTAAATAACACTTAATTTGTTTTCACTGATTTTTCTTTATCACAGAACTAGCCCTTTCAAGGTGACTAACGAAGATATGTTGTTTCAGTGTGATCATCCTGAGTGATCCGCTCAGATTTTGGGCTTTTTGAAGGTTGAAATAACCAATCTTCGTTCGGAATTTCACCACCTTGAAAGGGCTAATCACAGAACTTAGGCATTGACAGGAGTCTGACTATGTGAGTTCAAACCCACCTTTTGTTCAAGATTTTCCAGAATGAAGTCACGAGCCACCTGAAGAGATAAATTTCTCTGGACTTCATACCAGTTTTCAATTAACTCTTGAGTTCGCATTAATTCTAGTTGAGCGAAAGCGCGGATAGCACTAATATTAAAGCAGGGAGATATGGCTGCATCTGGGGCTTGGGTAGCGCGTTATCAAGTTCGTCAAAATTTGAAGATCGATGCCGCGAATTGCAATTGTTTTACCCTAGTACCTCTCGACGTAAATACGCCTAGCTTTCACAAGGGTTTCAAATCACCGCTTTTTCATCAACTTTAATGGTGGGTTTACTTGCGCCAAGCTGTACTAGTGATTGATATCCCCTTATTTTCACAAGAAAAAGTATAACGTTTTGCTGTCAAAGATCGTGTTTGAGTAAATGTTTTAGTTGATGTATAAGTTATACAAATCCTCATAAAATATTCAAAAGTAGTAGATAAAATTTAAATTATTTACCTAGCAAGATACAAGAAGTATTTGATGCTTTCTGATTTAATGATATGTCAGGCAGCTAATCAGGAAATTTGCGAAGTTCGATAGTTAATCGACAGAAAGTAGTGTACTTTTCTGGGTTCGCCTAAAGCTATATAAAGGTTTCGTTTAAAAACAAAGAATTTGGGGTTGCTCTAATGCTAAGTCCTGTGTTAACAGTCAGTATCTTTCAAAAACAATCCGACCCTAAAGTATTTTCAGCAGGCCAAGTCATCTTTGAAGAAGGACAGCCTGGTGGTGAAATGTATGGGATTATTGAAGGAGAGGTAGATATATTAGTCAATAGCAAAATTGTAGAAACCATTGAGACGGGTGAAGTTTTTGATGTCGGGGTACTTGTAGGAGTTAAAAAGAGAACTTATACAGCGATCGCCAAGGTAGATAGCAAACTGGTTTTCCTTAATGAGGAAGAGTTTCTCTTTGCTGTTCAGGAAACACCCATGTTTGCTGTAGAGGTGATGAAAAGTTACTCAAAGCGTCTGAGTCGCTTGCAGCATCTGGTCTAAATCAAGTATCAACAGTGAATCAAAGGAGTCTTATTTATGAGTAAAAAGTTCATCAAAATGCAGGGCAAACGCATCTAAATTACTCTTGATCACAACGAAGGTTAAGAACCAACGAAAAAATCTTTCCTTTCGCGTTTGATTATTTTTTAAGCCCCAAAGCGATGCCTGCGGGGGGCTACGCCAACGCTTAATATTTTCGCAATAAGCAAAAGTTAATGACATTATTTTAACTCTATAGCAATACCTTATGTCTAGCTACCTAGAATCAAAATCTCATCCTTCAGAGAGGCAGCAAGCTGCTAGTTTACTGCAATCATTGGGGTGGACTGGATTTTGGATACAGTTTGTTTTAAGCATTGTTTCTGGACTGATTTTAGGGTTCGCGATTCTTTCACCGACTCTCAACCTCAATCTCAAATCAGGGATCGGTTTACTGTCCGTGATTGGTGGAATTGCGGCTTTAGGCTTAAGCATTTACTGGTTCTTTCGTTACGTTCATCTTGGGCAACAATTGTCAGCCCCGGAACCAGCTTTACATCCTAGCCGCAAGAAAATAATTCAAGTTTTACAACTAGGAGTTCTAGTCAACTTGGCAGCAATGTTACTGACGTTAGTCAGTATCGAAACAATTGTTGGAGGCTTGCTTCTCAAAACACTATCAGTTCCACCAGGAGCCGCTGTCTATCGGACAGGACAACTGATTGAGCCGATTGATATTTTTGTCGTACAAGCAAATATCAGTATGATTGTGGCTCAATTTGTGGGAATTGGAATTGCATTTTGGCTTGCAAGTCGTGTAGAACACCATTAGATAAGTGAGATGAACCTGAAGGCTCGAAATAATGAACTTTAAACGCATTCTGGTTGCCATTAATCATTCTCCTTTAACATCCATTGTGTTTGATTGGGCAGTCAATTTAGCGCAGCAAGAGCAAGCTAATTTGATGATCCTTCATTGCCTCGTAGATTTTACTGCGATCAATCCAGGATTCGAGTCAGGTGGGACGTTTGGACTCTATCCGATCAACACTGGGCTTTCTCAATCATTTCGCGAGGAAACACTTCAGCTAGAGATTGAGCAGGCAAAAGTTTGGTTACAAGAATACTGTCATCAGGCAACTGCCCGAAATATTTCTGCTGAATACCAACACAATTTTGGTGAGCCAGGGGCAACGATTTCTAGTGTTGCTCAAGAGTGGAATGCCGATCTGATCGTACTAGGTCGGCATGACCACTCAGCGATGGGCTACGCCCCGCTGGAAGCGATCGCAGAATTTTTCGTAGGTAGTGTCAGCAATCATGTCGTTGACCATGCGAATTGTTCTGTTTTAGTCATAAAAGATACAAATCCTGATAAAGATAAATAAAGAGGGAAGAACCGTGAAAGCAATTGATCGGACTAGCGTATTGAGCTTAGAAATTGGGCAATCAACCATAAAAACAAAGACCCTTTCACCAGAACTACTCCATAAGATAGATGCCTACTGGCGTGCCGCCAACTATCTGTCAGTTGGGCAAATTTATCTCTACGACAATCCATTGCTGAAGGAGCCTCTGAAACTTTCCCACGTCAAACCACTGGTGGTTGGACACTGGGGTACGACACCGGGACAGAACTTTATCTATGTACACTTGAATCGGGTAATCAAGAAATATGACCTAGATATGCTCTACATCGCTAGCCCTGGTCACGGGGGGCCAGCAATTGTGGGCAACGTTTACCTCGAAGGCACTTGGAGCGAAGTTTATCCGAACGTTACTCAGGACGAAGCTGGGTTGAAAAAGCTGTTCACGCAATTCTCATTTCCTGGTGGGATTTCCAGCCACGTTGCGCCGACAACGCCGGGGTCAATTCATGAAGGGGGTGAGTTGGGATACTCGCTCAGTCATGCTTTCGGCGCTGCCTTTGACAATCCCTCACTGATCGTCGCCTGCGTCATCGGCGACGGGGAAGCGGAGACGGGTCCCTTAGCGACTGCATGGCAGTCTAACAAGTTACTCAACCCAATTACCGACGGTGCCGTGCTGCCAATCCTGCACCTGAATGGCTACAAAATCAACAACCCAACCGTCTTAGCTCGCATCGAGCATGAGGAGTTAGAGCAATTTCTTAGAGGTTGCGGCTGGACACCTTACTTTGTGGAAGGCGACGAGCCGGAAAGAATGCACGAACTTATGGCCAGCACCCTGGACAAGGCGATCGCAGACATTCGGCAAATCCAAAGCAATGCGCGGAACCAGAAGGATACTACTCGCCCGCGCTGGCCGGCGATCGTCCTGAAATCACCCAAGGGCTGGACGGGACCGAAAGTCGTGGATGGTCTGCAAATCGAAGGCACATCGCGATCGCACCAGGTGCCGCTACTGGTGAACTCCGAGCATCCCGATCATGTCCAGCAGTTGGAAAGTTGGATGAAAAGCTACAAGGCAGAAGAACTGTTCGATGAAAACGGATGTCTCCTGCCAGAATTAGCTGAACTAGCCCCGAAGGGCGATCGCCGCATGGGTGCGAACCCCCACGCCAACGGCGGCATACTACTGCACGACCTGCAAATGCCAGACTTCCGCGACCACGCGGTGTATGTGCCTTCACCTGGTGCCGTTGACGGTCAAGATACCCTCGTACTGGGCCAATTCCTGCGTAATGTAGTCAAGCTGAATCAGCGGAATTTCCGCATCTTCGGTCCCGATGAGACACTCTCGAATCTTTTGGGCGCGGTGTTTGAAGTCACTAATCGTCAGTGGGAAGCGCGGGAAGAAAAAAATGATGAATTCCTCGCGCCAGCCGGACAAGTACTGGACTCGATGCTCAGTGAACACCAGTGCCAAGGTTGGTTGGAAGGCTATTTGCTAACTGGGCGGCACGGGCTATTCAACAGCTATGAGGCGTTTATTCGCATTGTTGATTCGATGTTCAGCCAGCACGCCAAGTGGCTAAAGGTAACATCGGAACTGCCCTGGCGACGGAAGATTGCATCGCTGAACTATCTGCTTGCCTCCCACGTCTGGCAGCAGGATCATAACGGCTTCACGCACCAAGACCCAGGTTTCCTCGACCACGTAATTAACAAGAAAGCCGATATTGTGCGTGTGTACCTGCCACCCGACGCGAACTGTCTGCTATCGGTTTTTGATCACTGCTTACGCAGCCGACACTATGTGAATGTGGTGGTTGCTGGCAAACACGCGCTTCCGCAATGGCTGAGTATGGACGCGGCGATATTGCATTGCACTGAAGGCATTGGCATCTGGCAATGGGCTAGCAACGACCAGGATACCGAGCCGGATGTGGTGATGGCTTGCTGTGGAGATACGCCGACGCTAGAGATTTTGGCTGCCGTTTCCATCCTGCGAGAACATCTGCCCGATCTAAAAATTCGGGTAATTAATGTTGTCGATCTGATGAAGTTGCAGTCCGAGAGCGAACACCCGCACGGACTGAGCGAAACGGATTACGATTCGCTCTTTACCAAAAACAAGCATATCATCTTTGGCTTTCATGGATACCCCTGGCTGGTGCATCGGCTGACTTACCGCCGTACCAATCGCAATCTCCACGTCCGGGGCTACAAGGAAGAAGGCACGATCACAACGGCTTTTGACATGAGGGTGCAAAACGACCTGGATCGCTTTCATCTGGTGCAAGACGTGGTGGATCGTCTGCTGCATTTGGGCAGTAAAGGAGCCTATCTCAAGCAGATGATGCAGGACAAGTTGATCGAACATAAGCATTACATCGACAAGCACGGCGAAGACTTGCCGGAAATCCGCAATTGGAAGTGGGGCAACCCCAAATGAAGGCACGTGCTTTCGTGTGCTGTTTCTACATTTTTGGAATTTTTCAAGGAGATCGAACATGACCACCCAGATTGAAGTTAAAGGTCGGAACACTCCGTTCACACTGGATTGGGAAGAGCGGCGCTGGCAGTCTTTGGAGAAGCCACAGGAGAGTGATTTTCCGTTGATCGCAGTTTTGGATGGCAAGCGCTATGAGCTGTATTCGGATGGAACATTCGCCGAGGTGGAGCGGTGAGTGAAAAGGCATCATTTCCAGCTTCGCAGCCCTGCGCCCCATTAGGTGCAACATCAATAGAGAAACCGCTCATCGGCTTGGGGGGGAAATAATGCACATTGGGATCGCGGCAGATCATGGTGGGTTTGAGTTGAAAGCGCAACTGACGGCGGCTCTAAAGGAGGCTGGCCACGAGGTTGAGGATTTTGGTGCTTATGAGTTGGTTAAAGGAGATGACTACCCGGATTTTGTTGTACCACTAGCCCAGGCGGTGGCGAAGGGCACAATCCTTCGCGGTTTAGCCATTTGCGGTAGCGGGGTAGGAGCTTGTGTTGCTGCCAACAAGGTAGCAGGCGTGCGGGCGGCATTAATCGCAGATTCATTCTCCGCTCATCAGGGGGTGGAAGATGACGACATGAATGTGATGTGTCTGGGCGGACAAGTCACCGGATATGCCGAATCCTGGGAATTGATTCAGACATTTCTGGCTGCTCATTTCCAGCAAGATGAACGTTTCCAGCGACGTCTTCAGAAAGTAGCGGCATTGGAATTGAGGTGAAAAGGAACTCTTAACGGGCAACAGAGAGAAACTTTCAGGGTAAACATACATTCTGACTGTACGCCAGCAAAAAATATGAAATCAAAGGTTGCCGAAATGATGATTGCACCTTCGCTCCTTGCCTCTTCACCTGATTCATTTCTTTGCATCCAAAAGATGCACCTTCCAAAGTGGAGCAACCCGAAATGAATGGCCAAAAGCTGATAGAAACCGCGAAGATGCTTGTTGCTGACAATAAGGGTCTGCTGGCAATGGATGAAAGTAATCCAACCTGTAACAAACGATTCGCAAAGCTAGGCATTCCGCAGACTGAGGAAGCCCGACGCGCCTATCGAGAGTTGATTATCACCACGCCCGGTCTTGGTGAATACATTAGTGGCGCGATCCTCTACGACGAGACGATCCGCCAGCAAACACCAGATGGCACTCCCTTTGTTCAAGTTATCATCAATGCGGGAATCATTCCCGGCATCAAAGTTGACATCGGTGCTAAGGATATGGCAGGTCATCCTGGAGAGAAGATCACCGAAGGTCTGGATGGCTTGCGCGATCGCCTCAAGGAATATGTTCAAATAGGCGCTCGTTTTGCCAAGTGGCGCGCGGTGATTACCATCGCCGATGGTATTCCCAGCCGGGGTTGCATCGAGGCCAACGCCCAAGCGTTGGCTCGCTATGCGGCGTTGTGCCAAGAAGCCGGACTAGTTCCCATTGTCGAGCCGGAAGTGCTGATGGACGGAGTGCATAGCCTGTCACGGTGCGGCGAGGTAACGGAGGAAGTTCTGCGAAGTGTTTTCAACCAACTCTACAGGCAAAGGGTGATGTTGGAGGGCATGATCCTGAAGCCCAATATGGTGCTTCCGGGATTGACTTGTTCTCAACAAGAATCGGTGGACGAGGTGGCTGATGCCACGGTGAACTGTCTCTTGCGGGCAGTCCCTGCTGCTGTTCCGGGGATTGCGTTCTTGTCGGGGGGACAATCCAGTGAACTGGCTTCGGCTCGTTTGAATGCCATGAATCTTAGATTCAAATTGCGTTCACCTACGGTGGGGCAAAGCCCATCGCCTTGGGCATTGGCGTTTTCCTTCGCCCGCGCCATCCAGCAACCAGCTTTGGAGATTTGGCAAGGCAAAGAGGCGAATGTGTCAAAGGCACAGCAGGCTTTGTTGCATCGAGCTAAGTGCAATTGGGCGGCGCGTCGGGGCGAATATAATGCCGCGATGGAAGGGACGGGAGCATGAAAACAAGTATACCTACCCCCCTACGCCTTTACCTGATTCGGCACGGCGAAACCGAGTGGTCGCTCAACCGTAAACACACAGGTCGCACGGATATTCCGTTGACTGCAAACGGCGAGTCCGAGGCACGGGAACTTGGCAAGCACCTCCGGGATATCCAGTTTTCCCATGTGCTGACCAGCCCACTCAAACGCGCCCAACAAACCTGTGCGTTGGTCGGGCTAGATCAAGTCCCGGAAATTGAACCGGATCTGGTCGAATGGGACTATGGTGATTACGAAGGAAATCCGTGGATATTCGCAAGGAGCGCCCGGACTGGACTATTTTTCGGGACGGTTGTCCCCACGGTGACATGCCCACCCAAATTTCCGATCGTGCTGATCGACTCATCGCTCGTCTGCGTTCCCTGGATGGCAATATCGCCCTGTTTTCCCACGGTCAGTTCGGCGGCATTCTGGCTGCACGCTGGATCGGATTAACGGTGGATGAAGCCCAACATTTCCCCCTTGGCACCGCATCGATCAGTATTTTCGCCTTCGACCCCCACCACTCCACAGTGCCAGTTATCGCTTTGTGGAATGCTTCTCATGAAATACTCAACTGCCAAAAGCTTCTGTAAACAACCAAGGGAAACCGGCCATGGCTCAGAAATTTGTTATTGGTAACTGGAAGATGTATACCACCGCAGCTGAAGCCAGACATCTGTCCCAGGCGATCGCGGCTGGTATGGGCACTGATGATAGTGTTACTGTTGCGGTCTGTCCACCTTTTCCTTATCTGTCCCTAGTCGGGGAAATCCTCAAGGGCAGCCGGATTGCGCTCGGCGCACAGAACCTCTATCCCGCCAAAGAAGGCGCATTCACCGGCGAGGTTAGCCCGACGATGCTCCTCGATCTCGGCTGCCAGTACGTGATCCTCGGACACAGCGAGCGCCGCCACAAACTGGGCGAATCCGATGCGTTTATCAACCACAAGGTAAGGGTTGCCCTGTCCGCCGGACTCGATGCAATCTTCTGCATCGGCGAAACTCTAGAACAACGCCAGGCAAACCAGACCAAAACAGTACTCGAACGGCAACTGTTTCAGGGCTTGGACGGACTGTCGGCAGCTACCTTAACCCACCTGAGCATCGCCTACGAACCAGTCTGGGCGATCGGCAGTAGCGGACATCACGCCACACCTCAGCAGGCTCAGGAAACGCACGCCCTCATTCGGCATTGCTTCGGTCAGATGTTCGGGGAGCGATCGGCTCAGACCCTTGTCATCCACTACGGCGGCAGCGTCAATCCGAAGAACGCCGACACGTTCCTGAAGCGACCTGGTGTGGACGGTGTCCTGATTGGCGGCGACAGCCTGAATGCCGAGCAGTTTTTAGCCATTGTTCAGGCTGGGATCAGTCAGACGCAAAGCCAAGTGGAGGTAGCATGACAACAATCATCCCCCTTACCCAGCGTGTGGCATGGCAAGCCCTCGAAGCCCATTACCGGAAAGTCCAGGAGTTGCATCTGCGGCAGTTATTTGCAGACGATCCAACGCGCGGGGAGCGCATGACAACTGAGGCGATCGGCATCTACTTCGACTATTCAAAGCACCGGATCACGGATGAGACGCTGACGCTCTTGTTGCAATTGGCGGCCGAGTCCGGTCTGCGATCGCGCATTGATGCCATGTTTCGCGGGGACAAAATTAACGTCACAGAAAAGCGGGCAGTTCTGCACATCGCCCTGCGTGCCCCCAAAGGGCAAGCCATCGTCGTGGACGGCGAGGACGTTGTGCCTGGGGTTCACGCCGTGCTGGATAAGATGGCTGACTGTTCCACTCAGGTACGCAGTGGAGAGTGGAAGGGCTACACGGGCAAGCGTATCCGCAACATCGTCAATATTGGCATCGGTGGATCTGACCTGGGACCGGTAATGGCCTATGAGGCATTGCGCCATTACAGCCAGCGCGACCTAACCTTCCGCTTCATCTCCAACATCGACGGCACCGATTTTATCGAAGCCACCCGCGACCTCGATGCTGAGGAGACGCTGTTCATCATCGCGTCAAAGACGTTTACGACCCTGGAGACGATGACCAACGCCCATACAGCCCGCGACTGGCTCCTCAAGACATTGAACCATCCCGATGCGGTTGCCAGACATTTCGTGGCGGTCTCGACCAACGTCGAAAAGGTGGCTCAGTTTGGGATCGACACCGCCAATATGTTCGAGTTTTGGGATTGGGTTGGCGGGCGGTACTCAATGGACTCGGCCATTGGTCTCTCGACAATGATCGCCATTGGTTCCGAAGCTTTTCGCGCCATGCTGGACGGTTTTCATCAGATGGATGAGCATTTCCGCACAGCTCCTTTCCATCGCAACTTACCAGTACTCATGGGTCTGCTGGTTCTCTGGTACAACAATTTCTTTGATGTACAAACAATGGCGGTTCTTCCCTATGAGCATTACTTGAAGCGCTTAAGCGCTTATCTCCAGCAGTTGACGATGGAGAGTAATGGTAAGCACGTCACGCAGGATGGGACTGAGGTCGTCTACCAAACTGGGCCAATCTATTGGGGGGAGCCGGGTACTAATGGGCAGCATTCCTTCTACCAACTGATTCATCAGGGAACCAAGCTCATCCCCTGCGACTTTATCGGGTTTACTCAGCCGCTTAACCCTCTTGGGCACCACCATGATTTACTCTTGGCCAACATGTTTGCCCAGGCAGAGGCGCTAGCTTTTGGCAAAACGCCCCAAGAGGTACAAGCTGAGAGCATACCAGCATGGCTAGTACCGCACCAAACCTTCGAGGGCAACCGTCCATCCAGCACGATCCTCCTGGAACGGCTGACTCCGGCGGCATTGGGGAAGCTCGTCGCACTGTATGAACACAGTGTCTTCACTCAAGGTGCTATTTGGGACATTGACTCCTTTGACCAATGGGGAGTCGAATTGGGGAAAGCCCTTGCTGCGCGCATCATTCCTGAACTTGAGACTGAGGATAGGAACCCACTCAAGCACGATAGTTCAACCAATACCCTGATTCGGCACTACAGGAAAGCCAGATTTTAGTGCTATTGACCTTAGACAGTTGAGCGTTAAACCTATGACCGATAAACATAGCCACAATGATTCATCATTAAACCCATTTCCGATCAAAAAACTTGACGATTTGATTCGTCCCTTTATTGTTCCACCAGGGCAGAAAATTTCCCTTGCCAAAGACCATGACCCAGCTTACAAAGCCCATTATCTAAAGAAGTCTGAAGCTGAAAGTGAACTACAAGAAGGTATTGAAGCTTTAGCAAAATATCAGGATATGCTTTATGCCCAAGATACTTATGCCTTGCTCATTATTTTCCAGGCAATGGATGCTGCTGGTAAAGACAGTACCATCAAACATGTGATGTCGGGTATCAATCCTCAAGGCTGTCAGGTGCATAGTTTCAAAGTTCCTGCTGGGGAAGAGTTGGATCATGACTATTTATGGCGATGTTCCAGAGCTTTACCAGAACGAGGAGAAATTGGCATTTTTAATCGCTCTAATTATGAAGAAATCTTAGTAACACGAGTTCATCCAGAAATTCTGGAGCAGCGACAAATTCCGCCTAACTTGATCGATAAGCATATTTGGCAACGTCGCTATGAGGAAATCAACAACTTTGAGAAATATCTGAGTAGCAACGGGACTATTATCCTCAAGTTTTTCCTGAATGTGTCTAAAGAAGAGCAAAAAAAACGCTTTCTAGAACGGATTGAACTTCCTGAGAAAAACTGGAAGTTCTCTGTTAATGATGCGAGAGAGCGCACGTTTTGGCCCGACTATATGGTTGCCTATGAAGAAATGTTTAATCACACTAGCACAGAATGGGCACCCTGGTATGTGATCCCAGCAGATCACAAATGGTTTACTCGCCTAGTGGTAGCAGGCATCATTTATGCCCAATTGAAGGCACTCAATCTCAACTATCCCAAGGTCAGCGAAGCAAAACACCAGGAACTTTTGCAAGCAAAGGAAATGCTTGAGAGTCAGAAATAAAGACCACAATCCTTTAACGGAGACTAACTCCATCACGGACTTTGAGGAAAGCGTCATGAAAATCAGTCCCCTGGCTGGAAAGCCGGCACCACTGGAAATATTAGTCGATGTGCCACGGCTGATCACCGCCTACTACACCGAGGTTCCCGACCCATCAGTACCGGAACAGCGAGTGTCCTTTGGCACATCTGGTCATCGCGGCTCGTCCTTGAAACGGGCTTTCAACGAATGGCATATCCTGGCAATTACTCAGGCGATTTGCCTCTATCGCACGCGACAAAAAATCACTGGCCCTCTGTATCTCGGTATGGATACGCACGCGCTTTCTGTTCCGGCTGGCGCTACTGCACTTGAGGTGCTGACAGCAAATGGAGTGGAAGTGATGATCGCCGTTGGGGACGAATACACCCCAACCCCAGTGATTTCTCATGCAATTCTGACTTACAATCGCGATCGCAAAAGCGGACTCGCTGACGGGATTGTGATCACGCCCTCCCACAATCCGCCCGATGACGGTGGCTTCAAATATAACCCGCCGCCGGGTGGACCAGCCGACAACACGATCACTGCTTGGATTGAGGCAACGGCGAATGCGCTGCTGGAAGCCCGACTCCAAGGAGTGAAACGAATTCCCTACCAACAGGCTATACACAGTGCCACGACGCATCGGCACGACTATCTGACCGCCTACGTCAACGACCTGGGCAATGTAATCGACCTGGATATCATTCGCAGCGCCAAGATATGTCTCGGCGTTGATCCCCTTGGCGGTGCTGGTGTCCATTACTGGGCGAGGATTGCGGAGCAACATGGTTTAAACCTGACCATTATCAACGAGACGGTCGATCCCACCTTTCGTTTCATGACGGTGGATTGGGATGGACAGATTCGCATGGACCCGTCTTCGCCCTATGCGATGCAACCACTGATCGAGATGAAGGATCGCTTTGATCTTTCCTTCGCCTGTGACACCGACTACGACCGACATGGCATTGTCACCAGAAGCGAAGGATTGCTGCCGCCTAATCACGACCTCTGCGCGGCAATTTTCTATCTTTTTCAAAACAGACCGAAGTGGCACAAGGAAGCGGCGATCGGCAAAACGGTAGTCAGCAGCCAGATGATTGACCGGATAACTGCCAAAATTGGCCGGCAGCTTTTCGAGGTGCCGGTCGGTTTCAAGTGGTTTGTGGGAGGATTGCTAGATGGCTCATTGGGATTTGCCGGAGAAGAGAGCGCGGGTTCGGTGTTCGCTCGTCTGGATGGCAGCGTCTGGACGACGGACAAGGACGGATTCGTTCCCTGTTTGCTGGCGGCGGAAATCACAGCGCGGACAGACCACGATCTCGGCGAAATCTACCGTGAACTCACGCACGAATTCGGTGAGCCTGTCTATGACCGCGTTCAGACACCCGCTACTCCAGAGCAAAAGGAACGGTTGGCAAACCTCTCACCGCAACAGGTGACGCTCACCGAACTGGCGGGTGAAAAAATTCAGAAGGTACTCACTCATGCACCAGGCAACGGTGCTGCCATTGGTGGGTTGAAAGTGATGACCGAAAGCGGATGGTTCGCGGCACGTCCGTCAGGAACCGAGGACATCTACAAGATTTATGCAGAGAGCTTCCAAGGAACAGAGCATCTACGCCACATCCTTGAGGAAGCACAGACCATTGTCAGCGCTGCTTTGGCGACATCCCCACAGAAGTTGGGGATTGCGTCCAAGGCAAACCAAAAGGAGAACCCATGAGCCAACAAACACCTTTCAGTACGTGGAACAACCGTTTTTTACCGACAGATGTCGAGGGGTTCGATTCCCTTGCCGAACTAGCTTTGGATCTGCGTTGGTCGTGGAACCATGCTACCGATGAAGTCTGGCGGCAGCTTGATCCTGCGCTTTGGGAGTTGACTCAAAACCCTTGGGTGGTCTTACAGACTGTCTCAAGGGACAAACTCCAGAGGGCGCTAGCCAATCCAGCCTTCTGTAAGAATGTGGATGACTTGTTGCAAATCAGGCGTCAGGAGGCAACTGCACCAGCCTGGTTTCAGCAACGGTATCCGCAGTCTCCATTGAAATGTGTCGCGTATTTCAGCATGGAATTCATGTTGAGTGAAGCGCTGCCCATTTACTCAGGCGGACTCGGCAATGTCGCCGGAGATCAGCTCAAAGCCGCCAGTGACCTGGGTGTACCGGTGGTTGCTGTGGGATTGCTTTACCAACAGGGCTATTTTCGTCAGGTGATTGACAAGGACGGCGCACAGCAAGCCCTTTATCCCTACAACGATCCCGGACAGTTACCGATCGCACCCTTGCGCCACCCAAACGGTGAGTGGTTGCGGTTGGAGATTGTCTTGCCCGGTTACTCGGTTTGGCTACGCGCCTGGGAGGTACAAGTTGGCAGCGTGAAGCTTTACCTGCTAGACAGCAATGACGCAGCGAACTTTCCTGCCCATCGAGGCATTACCAGCCAACTGTATGGCGGTGGACCAGAGTTACGCCTCAAGCAATAAATGCTACTCAGTATTGGCGGCTGGCGACTACTTGATGCCCTCGACATCCAGCCGGAAGTCTGCCATCTCAATGAAGGACACGCGGCATTTGCCATTTTAGAACGAGCCAGAACTTTTATGAACGAAACCGGGCAGCCTTTTGAAGTCGCACTGGCGGTCACGCGATCGGGGAACCTTTTCACCACCCACACGGCGGTGGCTGCTGGCTTTGACCGTTTTGCTCCGGCTCTCATCGAGCAATACCTTGGTCGGTATGCCCAAGACAAGCTGGGTATTACAGTCCATGATTTGCTGGCACTAGGCCGCCAGAATCCAAATGACTCGTCCGAGAGTTTCAATATGGCCTATTTGGCAATCCGTGGAAGTGGGGCGGTTAATGGGGTGAGTCGCTTACACGGTCAGGTGAGTCGGCACATTTTCACGCCGCTTTTTCCACACTGGCCAGAGGACGAAGTACCGGTCGGACACGTAACCAACGGAGTCCACATGCCAAGCTGGGACTCGGCTCCCGCCGATGATCTGTGGACGGGAGCCTGTGGAAAGGATCGCTGGCTGGGCACGACAGAAAACCTGGGGCAGGACATTCGCCGCGTCTGTGACACCACACTCTGGCAGTTTCGGACAGCCGCCAGCAAGTCTCTGGTTGAATACGCCCGCCAACGCTTGTCCCAGCAATTGATCGTCTCCAACGACACGCCGGATGCGATTAATGGGGCGAAGCATCTGTTTAGTCCCAACGCATTAACCTTGGGCTTTGCCCGTCGCTTCGCTACCTATAAGAGACCAAACTTACTGCTACACGATCGCGATCGCCTGCTTCGTATCTTGACCAATCCGCAGCGTCCGGTGCAACTCATCATTGCTGGCAAGGCGCATCCGGCAGACCAGGGGGGGCAAGCCCTGATTCAAGAATGGGTACGTTTCATCCGGCAACCTGAGATCCGCCCCCATGCGATCTTTCTCAGTGACTATGATATGCTTCTGACCGAACACCTGGTACAAGGGGTGGATGTCTGGATCAACACGCCCCGGCGACCTTGGGAAGCTTGCGGGACGAGCGGCATGAAGGTACTTGTCAATGGCGGCATCAATTTATCTGAGTTGGATGGCTGGTGGGCGGAAGCCTACAATCCTGAAGTTGGCTGGGCATTAGGGGACGGACAGGAGCATGGCGAAGATCCCGCTTGGGACGCGGTAGAAGCCAACGCGCTCTATGATCTGCTAGAGCAGGAAGTGATCCCAGAGTTTTACACCCGAAACGACAGCGGCATCCCCACAGCATGGGTCAAGCGGATGCGAGAAAGTATGGCGCAGTTGGCACCGCGCTTTTCCGCCACCCATTCGGTACGTGAATATACTGAGCAACACTACCTTCCGGCTGCCACTGCCTACCGCGATCGCGCCGCGAACAACGGCGAAGTCGGCAGGCAAATCGTCGATTGGCAGCACACTCTGCAAGATAACTGGGCTTCGTTGCGCTTCGGCGAAATCAAGGTTGTGAGCGACGCACAAGGACACACATTCACAGTTGAAGTGTTTTTCGGTAGCCTTGACCCAAAAAGTGTGCGGGTAGAACTATATGCCAACGGAGTGAACGGCGGCAACAGGTCGCGGCAGGAAATGAAGCGCGGTCAGCCATTGACCACGGGGAACGGTTACATCTTTAACACCCAAGTATCTGCAACACGCCCAGCCACAGAATATACGGTGCGTATATTACCATACTGCGACGGCGTTGCGATTCCACTGGAAGATACACGAATCCTGTGGCAGCGATGATTAATTTTTGCATGGAGGATTGCCGCAAGGCGGAAGTCAAAAGTAGTGTGAGCGTCTCGCTCACACGGGCAAGATGCCCGCACTACCAAAAACCCCTCAAAACAAAATTGACAGACTACTAGTTCAGAAAAAACGAATCACGGTTATCGAATTCAAGTGTCTAACTCATCAAGGTAATTGAAATGAAAACAATCAGCTCTTATCCATTATTTGGCTATCAACTTCAAGCGGGAAAGCTTATAGCGAGTACGTCCCAAAGCACGGGAAATTCGCCCTTATTTATGCAAAACTCCGTCCCGTATTACACTACTAACCCATTACTTCTTTTAATGGTAATTATTGGTGTTGGAGGTGTGTTAGCTTCAATTCTTTCGAGCGCTATTAAGGTGGCGAATGAGTGGGAAAGATTGGTGGTATTGCGGTTAGGAAAATTCCTCGCTCTCAAGGGACCTGGACTCATTTTCATTATTCCGATCATTGACACCATACCTTACCGGATTGACACTCGCGTGATCACCGCTTCTTTCCAGGCGGAGAAGACTTTGACTAAGGATACGGTGCCGGTTGACGTAGATGCAGTTTTGTTTTGGAAGGTTGTAGATCCTAAGAAAGCAGCTCTGGATGTCGCCGACTATAAAAGTGCTATTAGTTGGGCCTCCCAAACGGCTCTGCGGGATGTCATCGGCAAGACCATGCTATCAGATATGCTGGAAGGCAGAGAGAAGATTAGTAAGGATTTGCAGAAAATTATTGACGAGCGCACTGAGTCATGGGGTATCAATGTTATCTCAGTGGAAGTTAAGGATGTACTGATTCCCTCGGCTTTGGAGGATGCGATGTCGATGCAGGCTCAAGCGGAAAGAGAACGTCAGGCGCGTGTGATTCTCGGAGATTCTGAGCGACAGGTGGCAGAGAAATTTGGGGAAGCGGCTAAGACCTATATCAACAACCCTGTGGCTCTGCATTTGAGGGCGATGAATATGCTTTATGAGGGTTTGAAGGACAATGCCACGATCGTCATTGTACCCAGCACAGCCGTAGAAACCATGCAACTAGGGGGTCTTGCCGGGATGACGGCTTTGACTATGGGATTGGGGCAGGAGAAAAGCGAGATCAGAAAGCAAGAAGGCATTCAATCAATGAGGGATGTTGTAGAGCCAAATGGCACTAAATTAATCGCAAACCCTTAACGAACTTTGGGGGTTTAAGTCACAAAACGTAATTGCGAATTGCGAATTGGTTTAATCCGTGGGTGCTAATTTCCCATCTCTGGGCAGACTACCAATGAAAGATCCTTCACATGATCTGCACGATTATATCTCGGAGATATCCGCACGCGCTGGCGTGCGGGTGGGATCTCCTTTGCCTTTTGGAACCCAGGAAACTGGAGGAGGGGTGAATTTCGCCATTTTTAGCCGTGATGCCACCCGCGTTCGACTAGAGTTGTTTGACCATCCTGAAGACGCAGTGCCTACCAGGTCAATCGATCTCGATTCCGCGTGCAATCGCACCGGTGATGTCTGGCACGTTTGGGTGGAGGGAATCCTTTCCGGTCAATTCTATGCTTACCGCGTGGATGGGCCTTACGAACCAAGTCTTGGCCATCGTTTCAATTTCAACAAGCTTCTCCTCGATCCCTGTGCGATCGCGGTTTCGCAACTGCCTCCGTGGGATTTCGCCACGGCACGCGGCTATGATCCGTTGGCATCAGAGCCAGACCTGTCTTTCTCAAAGGTGGACAATGCCAGGTCGATGCCAAAATGTGTCTTTCTCAACGAGTCCTTTGAGTGGGATGGAGACTCTCCACCCCGGCATCCGTGGTCGATGACCGTTATTTACGAAATGCATATTCGTGGCTTTACCATTCATCCCACGTCGGGCGTAGATCATCCGGGCACCTATCGCGGTCTAATGGAAAAGATTCCCTATCTCAAAACCCTGGGGGTGACGGCTGTGGAACTGATGCCCGTCCAGGAGTTCAATGATACTCCTATACCGCGCCGGAATCCGCAAACCAATCAACTGCTCAGGAATTATTGGGGCTACGATCCGGTGGTTTTCTTTGCGCCTAAAGCCTCCTACAGCAGCTCAGGCGGTTTAGGCCAGCAGAAACTAGAGTTCAAGGAAATGGTTCGGGCTTTGCACAAGGCCGATATCGAAGTGATCCTGGATGTAGTGTTCAATCATACAGCAGAGGGCAATGAACTGGGCCCAACGCTCTGTTTTCGCGGAATGGCTAACGCGATCGCCTACACGCTAGCGGAGGACAAACGCTACTATAAGAACTACACAGGCACAGGCAACACCGTCAACGCTAATCATCCCGTGGTGCGAGACCACATCTTGGCCGCGCTTCGTTATTGGATGGTTGAGATGCACGTGGATGGATTCCGGTTTGACTTGGCATCGGTTCTTGGACGGGACGGTGCCGGCAAGTTATTAGCTAATGCCCCTCTGCTCGAACGGATCGCCGAAGACCCGATCTTAAGAGATGTGAAAATCATTGCCGAGGCGTGGGATGCCGGTGGTGCATATCAAGTGGGTAGCTTTTCAGAGCGGCGCTGGGCAGAGTGGAACGGGCGGTACCGAGACGATGTTCGGCGTTTCTGGCGTGGCGATGAGGGGATGCTCGGTTTGTTTGCCAGTCGGATCTGTGGCAGTGCCGACATCTATACCAAGTCCGGCAAAGGACCCGAAGGCAGCATCAATTTCGTCACCTGCCACGACGGTTTCACTCTCAACGACCTGGTGAGCTATGGCCATAAGCATAATGAAGCAAACGGAGAGAACAACCAGGATGGGACTGATACCAACTTTAGCGAGAACTACGGTTTTGAAGGCGAGACGACAGATGCCGCGATGCCTGCGGCGGGCGTAGCCATCGCGTCCATCAGAAAACGCCAGATCAAGAATTTTCTGCTGACCCTGCTGATATCGCGGGGTGTGCCGATGCTGCTCGGCGGGGACGAATTTCGTCGCATACAAGGCGGCAATAACAATGCCTACTGCCAGGACAACGCCACGAGTTGGCATGACTGGAGTTGTCTGGAACAGCACCAGGAGATTTTTCGTTTCACCTGTGGCACGATCGCCTTTCGGTGTGCCCATCCCATTCTGAGTCAGGAGAAATTCTATACGGATGCTGAGATCCAGTGGTTTGGCCCGCAAGGAGGCTTGCCCAATTGGACTGACCCCCAAGCAAAGCAGTTTGCCTGTCTGATCCATGAAGATGAGCAGCACGCACTTTGTCTGTTGTTTAATGCCAGTGTCGATGCGATCGATTTCAGATTGCCCCCTCTACTGCCAGAGACTCGGTGGCATCTAGCCATCGATACTGGATGCGTTGCGCCACAAGACCTGTTCGCTGCGGGTGAGGAAACGCATTGGGAAAATCTAGACAATTACTCTTTGAAACCGCGATCGAGCGTTATTCTTCTGGCTCGATGTACGCACGATCAGGGGTTGCAGACAGCGTTCACGGAGGCCAAATGAAACCAGCTAACCCGCACATCCTGACGATTAATGGCGGCTCGTCGAGCATCAAGTTTGCGCTGTTCGAGTCCGGCGACTCCCTCCAACGGATTCTGGAGGGCGGGATTGAGCGAATTGGGCTGCCGGCAGCCAGTTTGCAGGTAAAAGGCTTAAACCCAGCAGATAACTTTTCGCGGTTAGTGTCGGCACCGGATCACACGGCGGCAGTGGACGCTCTGATGGATTGGATTGAAAAACATAGTGGGCGTAACTTGAGCGCGGTAGGGCATCGCGTGGTGCATGGGGGGCCGAAGTATAGCCAGCCGCAGCGAATTACTGCGGAAATGATTGAGGAACTGCATCAGCTCAGTCCATTTGACCCTGAGCATCTGCCGGAAGAGATATTGTTGACCGAGGCGTTTCATCAGCGATTTCCAAATCTGCCCCAAGTGGCCTGTTTCGATACGGCTTTTCACCATGATTTGCCGCTTGTGGCTCGGCTGTTGCCAATCCCCCGTCGCTATGAGGCGCAGGGTGTACGACGCTACGGGTTTCACGGGTTGTCATACTCGTTCTTGATGGGAGAACTAGCCCGCCTGGACGGAACGGCAGTGGCACAAGGTCGGGTTATCCTCGCTCACCTCGGAAATGGCGCAAGCTTGGCGGCGGTGCATGACGGCAAACCCGTGGACACTAGCATGAGTTTTACGCCGACCGCCGGATTGCCGATGAGTACCCGTTCTGGCGATCTCGATCCGGGACTGGTTTGGTATCTGGCGCGGACTGAACAAATGAGCGCGAAGCAATTCAACGAGATGGTTAATTTCCAGTCCGGGTTGCTGGGAATATCTGAAATCAGTTCTGATATGCGTGACTTGCTCGATCGGGAAATGCAGGACGAGCGGGCGGCGATCGCGATCGCACTATTTTGCTACCAGGTCAAGAAATGGATCGGCGCATTCGCGGCGGCATTGGGCGGAGTGGACACATTGGTGTTCGCAGGGGGCATCGGGGAGAATGCCCCCACAGTCCGCGCCCGGATTTGCGATGGGCTGGGTTTCCTTGGCATCGAACTCGAAGCAAAGCGAAACGCAGCGAATGAGGACGTGATTTCTGCACAGACCAGCAGGGTTCCCGTCCGCGTAATTCACACAGATGAAGCACTGATGATTGCCCGCTTGGTCTGCCACACCCTTAAATTTGGCTGAAAAAAGGAAAAAATAAACCAAAGGAATACCCATGATCAAACTCGTTGCCGATCAGCCCAAAGCTACCAAATCCAAACCCGATGCGAAAGACGATCTGAAAACTCTGCCACTGCCGGAGGTGGAAAAAAAATTGGAGTCGTCGCCAGACGGACTCAGCCAAGCACAGGCGAAGAAGCGCCTGACTGAATATGGTCCTAACGAGATCGAGGAAAAGAAGACCAATCCATTTCTGAAATTCTTTACTTATTTCTGGGGACCGATCCCGTGGATGATCGAGGCGGCGGTGATTCTTTCGGGCCTGGTGCGGCACTGGCCGGATTTCTTCATCATCCTGCTACTGCTAGTTACCAACGCTGTGGTGGGATTCTGGGAAGAAAGTGCTGCGGGCAACGCCATTACTGCCCTGAAGGCAAAGCTCGCAACCAAGACCCAGGTGAAACGAGATGGGAAGTGGATTACCCCGCCAGCGCGTGAGTTGGTGCCTGGCGATGTCATCCAACTGCGGCTTGGCGACATCGTGCCAGCAGATGCCCGCTTATTGGACGGCGATCCCATGTCGGTGGATCAGTCCGCGCTGACGGGCGAATCCCTGCCTGCCACGTTTAACCCTGGCGACGCGGTGTTTTCCGGCTCGATCGTTCGCCGGGGTGAGAGCAGCGCCCTGGTCTATGCCACGGGTGCGAACACCTACTTCGGCAAGACGGCGCAACTGGTGCAGAAGGCGCAAACTGTCAGCCATTTTCAAAAGGCGGTTTTAAAGATCGGCAACTACCTAATCCTCCTCGCGCTGGCTCTGGTGACGTTGATTATTACCGTCGCGATCTCTCGTGGCGACCCGATCCTCACTACGTTGCAGTTCGCTCTGGTGCTGACCGTAGCTGCGATTCCCGTGGCGATGCCAACAGTGTTATCGGTAACGATGGCGGTTGGCGCACGCCTGCTCTCCAAGAAAAAAGCGATTGTCAGCCGATTGGTCGCTATTGAGGAACTGGCCGGCGTGGATGTGTTATGCGCGGACAAGACCGGCACCCTGACCCAGAACAAGCTGACACTGGGCGATCCGTTCAGCGTGAATAATGTTCCGACTGATCAAATCATCCTCAACGGGGCGCTGGCGTCGCGCGCGGAAAACAACGACACGATTGATCTAGCCGTTGTGGATGGACTGAAAGACAAGGATTTGTTAAAGGCTTACGAAGTCGTTCACTTCACGCCATTCGACCCAGTGCATAAACGCACCGAAGCCACCGTTAAAGCCAAAGACGGAAAAACTTTCAAAGTGACCAAGGGTGCGCCGCAAGTCATTCTAGCATTATCCACCAATGCTGGGCAGGTGAAGTCGGCTGTCGAGAAAGCGGTCAACGAATTTGCAACCCGTGGCTTTCGTTCGTTGGGCGTGGCGCGGGCTGAGGGCGATGGAAAATGGCAGTTTCTTGGTGTATTGCCGCTGTTCGATCCGCCACGGGAAGATGCCAAGGCAACCATTGCAAGCGCAGCAAAGATGGGCGTAAACATCAAGATGCTGACGGGCGATGCATTAGCGATCGCTCAGGAAACCGCCAAAAAGTTGGACATGGGCGCAAATATCCTCGATGCTGGTAGCTTGGGCGACTCGGAAAAGCAAGAGACATCAGAAGTGTCCGATTCCATTGAGAATGCCGACGGTTTTGCCCAGGTATTCCCCGAACACAAGTTCCACATTGTAGATGTCCTGCAAAAACACGGACATATTGTCGGTATGACGGGTGACGGGGTGAATGATGCCCCCGCGCTGAAGAAAGCCGACTGCGGCATCGCCGTTTCAGGCGCAACAGACGCAGCGCGGGCGGCGGCTTCCATTGTGCTGACAACGCCCGGACTGTCGGTGATTATTGACGCGATTAAGGAAAGCCGCCGCATTTTCCAACGGATGAACAGCTACGCGATCTACCGTATCGCCGAGACGTTGCGTGTGCTGTTGTTCATGACCTTGTCGATCCTGTTCTTTAACTTTTACCCGGTGACGGCGGTGATGATTGTGATGCTGGCGTTGCTCAACGATGGTGCCATCCTGTCCATCGCCTATGACAATGTTCATTACCGAGATAAGCCCGAGGCATGGAATATGCGCCTTGTGCTGGGGATCTCCACGGTGCTATTCGTCCCGCGCGGATTTTATGGATAGCCGTACTTGGTACACAAGTCGTGGCGACGTTAATCGCGGTATATGGGCTATTTATGACACCTCTCGGCTGGGGTTGGGCACTGTTCGTTTGGGGCTATGCGCTGGCGTGGTTCGTCGTGAATGACCGCGTGAAACTGCTCGCTTACCGGCTTTTGCTCCCACCACGGTCAAAACAAAGGAGTCCTCTAAAAAGCACTTGAGTATAGAGTCAAAATATGCCGCGAACACAGCGATTTTGGTGAGTTGCGGCATTTCTGATTCCTGTTTGGCTGGGCGCGACGCTGGGCTATTGGGGGTTGCGCGGACAAGCTGATCTTCCCAAGTTAATTGTACTTGCATTTACAACAGGCACTTTGATGGTGGCGATCGTTGAAGAAATTATTCCCGAAGCGCATCAAACTCAAGATACAAACTGGTCTACCTTGACGTTTATCGGGAGTTTTGCACTTTCAATGCTGTTCTCGTCTTATCTTGAATAACTCACCAATTCTGTATTGTTCACAAAACTCTAGTTTCTATGAGCGTAAATAATATGTCTACTGATAAAGTTATCAAACTTTATATTTTGGATAAAAAGAATTTAAATCTGCTTCCTTCAAGTAAAACCAAGCTGATTATTGTCAACCCGGCTGTGACAAAACCAGATTTGACAAGACAGCAAGGAGCCATGACACCTGATGAAGCATTGTTTTTCATCCCCTTCTGCTCGATGATATTTTTGGCAATTTTTATTTTGAAATTGCTAGATATTTGGAAAGTTGCAATAGCAAAAATTACAACGCTCAACTGCTTCCATCAACTTCCCTGTCGGAACTGTCGCTTCTTTACAAACAACCATTATTTATACTGCACAGTACACCCCTCTATTGTCCTCACAGAACAAGCACTTGATTGCTCTGACTACTGTCCCTGAAGTGAGGATTGAGAATGAAAAATTGTGAGAAATATGGGGACTGATAGCGTACCACTCCGTGGAAGCAAGCTACGCGTAGTGTCTGTCTGCGACACGCTGCGCGAACGTAGAGAGCATCTTGATTCTGACCGGAGCTAACCGAAACGTCTCCGGCTCCGCTCCTGTTAGCGATAGCGAGGCGTTTAGCCCATTCAGGATAGCTGAATTTTTCTTAAATTGGTTGATTAAAAAATCTCACATTTTCATCTTGGGTATTGAAAGTAATCAAGCGATCGCTATAGATAATACGATAGAAAAGTTCAAAAACTCGAGAGTATTTGTTTATCGAAATAGAATTCAGGAGTCAGGAGTCAGAATTCAGAATGAATTCTGTACGACTGGCGGATAGCGCAGTGTAAAGCCTTCGGTCTAAATATAGCAGCGAAAGTCTTGCTGAGAGGAACAAAGGAGAATCGTTTATCAGAGCAATTATGTTTTAATAAGGTTTTAAATAGTGTGTGAATTGTATAACTTCTACTAAAACGTTCCAAAGGTGGAGGTTAAATTTGTCAAAATTTGTAACTATTAAGTGTGCGGCCAAAAAACTCAATCTGGGATTAAATCTCAACTTGAAGCATAATAGAGCCATATTTCCGAAATTCAACATACTAGAGCAATTATCATGAGTACTGCAATTGATAACTTCACCAAAAATCTTCATGACAATTTAGAAGCGGTTGAAGAGCGGGTAAAATCGCTGAGAGAAAGTATTCAATCTGCACCGAAAAAAACTCAAATTGAGATTGAATCTCAACTTGATGAAGCGAAAGCAAAGCTAGACGCTAAGAAACAAGAATTCGATGAGTACCGGGCAAAGCTCAAAGCTCAATTCGAGGAAAAAGAATCTGAAGTGAAGTCCCATGTCGAGGAATGGAAAACGGGTCGCAAAGCAAAGAAACTCGAACATCGGGCAGATAGAGCTGAAAACCATGCAGCTACGGCGACGTTCTTAGCGATCGCAACCCTCGAAGAGGCTGAAAAAGCAACTTTAGAAGCGATCGCCGCCAGACTAGATGCCGAAGCCGCAACAGTAACTACAAAGAAGTAAGACACGATAAAAATAATTCGTAATTCGTAATTAAAGACTGTTTCAGACCCTAAAAAAACTCCAAATGCTTGATAAGCATTAGGGATAAACCCTTTTTAATTATGAATTATGAATTAATAATTATGAATTAGCTTGACATAGAGAAAGGAGACAAACTCATGACATATACACATACGGTTGTTGCTCATTTCCCCTCCCATGCAGAAGCAGAAAGGGTTGTATTATATCTGCAAAAATCAGGCTTCGATATGCAAAAGCTCTCAATCATTGGTAAAGACTACCAAACTACTGAACATGTCCGGGGATTTCTCACCTGGAAAGATAGTGCCAAAGCTGGAGCCGTAGGAGGTGGTTATTGGGGTAGCTTCGTCGGAGGTTTATTTGGCATCTTAGCAGGAGCTGGAGTGCTGTTTATTCCCGGAGTAGCTCCGATCATCATTGCTGGCCCCATTGCGGGAATATTGGCGGGTTGGTTGGAAGGAACCCTTGTTGGTGCTGCTGGTGCTGCTGCTGTAGGAGGACTGGCGGGTGCTTTATCCGGGTTAGGAATCCCGAAGCACGAGATACTGAAGTACGAAACTCAAATCCGAGCAGGCGAGTTCATAATCCTTGTGACAGGCAGCAACGATGATGTTAGTCAGGCGAAGCAGTTGCTAGACAGAATTAGTCATGAAATCAGCATTTCAGTTCCTGCCTAAGGCTTTGAACTCTTAACCTGCCAACATTAGATATCTGGTGACAAAGAATGTAGAGACGTAGCACTGCTAAGTCTCTACAAGGGTTCTAGATAACGCATATTTAATTTTTGGAAATTATTTAAAGGAATCATCATGGTAAGTAAAATTGACATCAACAAATCTGTGCCGCGTGAGCGATGGGGTGAATTTTTTGATCAGTTTTCAAATGGTAATCGGGGACGGCATATTTCAATCGAAATCATCGATTCAGAACTTGGTGACGAAGAACTGATTCAGAACGCACCTTTAATGGGGATGATTTACGATCGCCCCGGGAAGGGTGATAATTTGGCGATCGAAGTCGGTAAAGATGAAATGACATACGGTCACACGATCGATTCACCAACTGAAGTTTTAACAGGACAGAACTCCAACGGTGTGATGATAGCGATTTGGATTACTGACGCTGCTGGGAGAAAAACGTTGATTCAGCTACAAGCTACTTGATATGGTTGCATAATGCTGAGTTCAGCTGAAACACCACCCAATGTTTCATAACCCACACTCAATAACCCGCAAGAATCAATATGTCTCTTATTCAAAACAAAGTGGTCATCATCACCGGAGCCAGCAGTGGTTTAGGTGAGGCGACCGCGAAGCGACTTGCTGCTAGTGGAGCCAAACTGATGCTGGCCGCCCGCCGCGAAGATCGGCTCAAAGATTTGGTTGCAGCGATCGCTAAATTAGGAGGGACTGCAACCTACCAAGTGACAGATGTAACAGATCGCTCACAAGTGGAAGCCTTGGCGAAGGAAACTTTGAGTACATACAGCCGGATCGACGTATTAATTAATAATGCTGGCTTGATGCCCCTCTCTCCCCTCGACCAAGTAAAGGTGGAGGAGTGGGATCGGATGATCGATGTCAACATTAAGGGCGTTCTCTATGGGATTGCTGCTGTGTTGCCGATTATGCGTCAGCAAAAGTCTGGTCACATCATTAACCTATCGTCCGTGGCCGGACATAAAGTGTTTCCGGGATCAGCAGTCTACTGTGCTACTAAATACGCAGTGCGAGCGATCTCTGAAGGGCTGCGACTAGAGTCAAACGGTGAAATCCGTTCGACTAATATCTCACCAGGAGCGGTTGCTACTGAGTTGACTACTACCATTACCGATAAAGACACAGCAGCAGGAATTAATCAACTTTATGCGATCGCTATTGATGCAGATGCTATTGCGCGGGCGATCGCTTATGCCATTGAGCAACCCGGTGATGTTGATGTGAATGAAATCATCATCCGTCCCACACGTCAAGAACTTTAGATTTAGGCTAAAAAAAGACGTAATACCCTTTGACTTTAATAATGATACAAATACGTTGGTAGGGGCACAGCAATGTTCCCTACGAGAAATCTATATGTATCAGGGTTTGTGTGAAATGGTATAAGACACGATTAAACCAAGCTTTGCAAAGACTTAGTTGATATGGGTAAAGAATCTAATGCCTATTTGTTAGGTGGTGGTATTGGCTCTTTGGCCGCCGCCGCCTTCATGATTCGAGACGGCGGACTCCCTGGCGGAAATATTTTTATCCTAGAAGCAAAACCCCTCCTGGGCGGGAGTATGGATGGAGCCGGAAACCCTACAGATGGCTATTCGATGCGGGGGGGAAGGATGTTAACGACGGACAATTACGAATGCACTTGGGATCTTTTCAAGTCGATTCCCTCCCTGAGTTCGCCCGGTAAAACGGTATTTGACGAAACGATGGAGTTCAATGAGCAGCACAAGTCAAATTCTATGGCGCGTCTGGTTGACAGGCGACGGGCGAAAGTCCCTGTAAGTTCGATGGGCTTTTCTATGCAAAATCGTTGGGAATTGCTGAAGCTTACCCAAGCTGATGAAACTGAGTTGGGTGCTAGTTGTATCACAGATTGGCTTTCCCCAGAATTCTTCGAGACTGAATTTTGGTATATGTGGGTTACTACGTTTGCTTTCCAGCCGTGGCACAGTGCTGTTGAATTTAAGCGTTACTTGCATCGCTTCATGCTGGAATTCTCTCGGATTGAAACCCTCGCAGGGGTTAAGCGCACTATCTACAATCAGTACGATTCATTGATTCTTCCCTTACAGAGTTGGCTTGCTGCCCAAAATGTCCATTTCCTCGTCGATTGCAAGGTGACGGATCTGGAGCGCACCACCGCAGAGGGTAAGCTAGTAGTGACAGGTATTCATTATCAGCAGAGTGGTGAAAGCAAAACCATCGCGGTTAAAGATAGCGACCTGGTTTTTTTACAGAACGGATCGATGACCGATGCCTCAAGTCTAGGGTCGATGACAACTGCGCCCAAGAAGCTGAATAAACAGGACTGCACCAGTTGGACTCTGTGGGAAAAGCTGGCGGCGGAAAGCCCAGATTTTGGTAATCCGGCTGTTTTCAATAGCAGCATTGCCGAATCTCTATGGGAGTCTTTTACGGTGACGCTGAAAAACCCCGCATTCTTCGATAAAATCGCCAAATTTAGCGGCAATCAAGCGGGGACTGGGGGACTAATCACGTTCAAAGACTCAAATTGGCTGATGTCCATTGTACTCGCCTATCAACCCCACTTTATAAACCAGCCTGCTGATGTACAAGTCTTCTGGGGATATGCCCTTTTTGGCGATCGCGTGGGTAACTTCGTGCCTAAGCCCATGAGCGAGTGCAACGGTGAAGAAATTCTGCGAGAACTCTGCGGTCATTTACGATTCGATTTGGACACTGTGGAATCGGCAAACTGCATTCCTTGCAGAATGCCGTACATCACCAGTATGTTTATGCCTCGTTTACGCAGCGATCGACCATTGCCGATCCCTCATAGCTCGAAGAACCTCGCTTTCATCAGCCAATTTGTGGAAATTCCTGATGATGTCGTCTTCACCGTTGAGTATTCGGTGCGAGCTGCTCAGATGGCGGTCTACAAATTCCTCGGTATCGATCGCCAGATCCCACCTATCTCGCCTCATGACAAGTCACTGCAAGTCGAGTTTAAGGCTTTAGTCAAAGCGTTTAGGTAAGTTTTGCCTTCACTAACGGGCGTTTCAACGGGACAGAACTCAGATTTTTATTGTTCGAGGAACTCTCTCATGAAACCGGATTACCTGATTGTCGGTAGTGGTTTATCAGCATTAGTCTTTGGCGCTTTGATGGCAAACTCTGGCAAGACTGTGCAAATTCTCGAAGCCCATGAGCATCCCGGAGGCTTTGGGCATACGTTTACGATGGCTAAAAAATATACGTTTAACGCTCAATTTCACTATGTCTGGGACTGCGGTGAAGGGCAAACCGTCAATCGGGTACTCAAAAAACTAGGGTTAGAGCAAGAAGTAACTTTTGAACGTTATGACTCGGACGGCTTTGATCACATGCGAATGCCAGAGCATAGGTTGGATATTCCCTCGGAGCCAGAGGAACTGATCCAGCGATTGTCTAATCTGTTTCCGGCTCATGGCGATCTGATTCGCCAATTTGTCAACGAAGTGGAAAAGACTAGTGCAGGCTTGAAAAGACTATCTCCACCGATCAAGCCAATTGAACTGTTAAAACATCCAAATGAGGTATTCTCTACTATCCAGTATCTCAACAGCACACTTCAGGATGTATTTGACAAGTTTCAGCTACCCCAAGCCGCTCAAACTCTATTAGCCCTGCAATGGCCTGATTTTTTGCTGCCTCCAAATCAACTCTCCTTCTATGCTTGGGTTATATTATTCCGAGGCTATCAAGCGGGCGCATTTTACCCAACCCAGCATTTTGAACACGTGATTAATTCGTTGGTCAATGTCATCGAATCACATGGGGGACAGGTGTTGCTCAACCATGAAGTTACGAATTTTAGAGTCACAGACAGAACGGTTACGGGAGTTCAGGCGATGGATCTCACCACCCATCAAACCCATGAATTTACAAGCGACACCGTAATTTGCAATATTGACCCCAAAAAAGCCGCCAAGATGATCGGGGAATCACAATTCTCTAAAAGTGTGCGTCGAAAACTCAACTATGAATATTCGGCATCTAACTACATGGCTTATTGTGTCGTCAAAAATATCGACCTCCGAGAATATGGATTTGGCAAGTGGAATCTCTTTCATACAGGGCATCACGATCTAAATGAAGCCTTTGCACAGATGTACGATCGCAATGACTTTTCTAATCCTAGTTTTGCCATCACAACGCCTACTTTATTGACTAAAGCGAGCCGGGATTGCCCAGAAGACTGCCAGATTGTGGAATTCCTTACCGTTGCCAATTACAACTACTTCCAGGAATTACGGGAGAGCGATGGCAAAGCTTACAACCAGAAAAAACAAGAAATCTTAGATTCCATCCTTGATGTTGTGGAAAAACATTATGTACCGAACTTTAGAAAATACATGGTCTTCCATATCACAGGTAGCCCTACTACCAATGAGCGTTTTTGCTGGTGTCCCAATGGTAATTCCTACGGCTCCAGTCTGACACCGCGCAATATGGGTATGGGACGACTGAATCACGAAACCTCACTCAACCATTTCTATTTCTGCAATGCCTCATCTGGCTATCCGGGTTTTGCTGCAACTTTTTGGACAGGCGCACTGCTGTATCAACGGTTATCAGGTGACGTGATTTTAGGCAACAGCTAAACAGGCGATGTCTACGACGGGCGTAGCTGCCGCACTTTATCTATTTTATTAATTGAGAGAGAGGTAAATCATGAGAATTGCTATCGTTGGGGGAGGAGCCAGTGGCATGGTGACAGCCTATCTGCTCGATAAACAGGGGCATCATGTCACTGTGTTTGAACGGCAACCTACTTTAGGTGGACATATTCGGACACTGAACAAGAACGTTCAGCCGAACCAATCCGATTGTCAGGAAATTTTGGAAAATGGAGTACTGGAATTTCCGACTGTGTTTCACCACTTCATCGCCCTCATGGAAGAGTTAGGGGTGGAACTAGAACCTGTGAATATGGGTTCAGCGATGTTTTTAAAAAATGGCAGCCACTTTTTATCGGGAGTCACAATCCAGAAGAACTTCACAGGTATTCGCCGCCTGCTCGAATATCTACGCCTCGATACCCTCTATGCCCGTTCTGCTGGATTATGGCTAAGAATACGATTTGCTCACCTGCAAGATTTCTACAATCAGCCTTTGTCGCAATACTTGAAACAGCCCTGTATTCGTAATACTTGGCTAAAATTGCTAATTATGTATAGCTATTCAATGCCGTTGGCACTGATTGATGATTTTCCGGCAGAATTGGCAATGCCTGTCTTACGCAAGGATGTCGCAGTCCACTGGCTCAGGGTTAAAGGCGGTGTGTATTCTTACATTGAAAAAATTCTGGCGCGATTCCAGGGTGAGGTTTTGCTGAATGTAGAGATTGACCGGATTTTCAGAAGCTCGGATGCTGTGAAAATTGTGCGAAGGACGGGTGAAATTCAGGAGTTTGATAAAGTCGTGTTTGCTACGCCACCCGACCAAGTGATGGCGCTGTTAGCAGATCCAACCGATGCTGAAATCAAACGGTTTTCTGCCTGGAAAGCCAATTATGCGACCACCTTACTGCATACAGATAGTTCCATATACAACCGCTATGGCGTTAAACAACCCTCAGAATTTGATTTTTTTCAGACAGAAAGCCGATGGGGTTATAACAGTTGCCTGAATCAGATTTGTGACATCTCATCACCACCAAATTATTTTCTCTCGTTCCAACTAGAGGAGTTGATTGCTAGCGATCGCCTCATTCACATTCAAAAACATCACACTCCGTTATATACCACTGAATCTTTTCAATATCGAGATGAAGTAGTTGCCAGTAATGGCGAGAACAACACTTACCATGCGGGAGCCTACCTTGGTGATGGCTTGCATGAAGGAGCGATCGCTTCTGCCTTTCGAGTCGCTCAACTAGTTGGGTTAAGCCAAGGCTCGATTGATATCACAAATCGTAAATTAGTAGCACAATTTGTACAAAATTGATCCATCAAATTTTTTATATAAATTTAAAAGGAGATCAAGATGAGAGTTATTGAGCCTGAAATTGATAGGCAAGTTGTTAGTTCTGGATGGACAACCGCGATCGCTATTCTCATGATTGTGTTGGGCATAATAGCGATTGCATTTCCTTTCTTTGCCAGCGTTGCTTCAACCTTAATGTTTGGCTGGATATTCATCTTTGCTGGAATTACTCAAATTGTTTATGCCTTTCAATCAAGAGGTGCAGGTAAAGTTGTCGGGAAGCTAATTTTAGGTCTTTTGTATCTCCTTTCTGGAATTTTAGTAGTGGCAAATCCATTTGATGGGGTGCTTGCCCTGACCTTAGTGTTGGGTATTACTATTTTTGTGCAAGGCATGATTCAAGTAGCGATCGCATTTCAAATGCGCCGGATTTCATCTAACTGGGGATTAATGCTGGTGAGCGGAATCATCGGCATTATTTTCGGTATTTTCATTTGGTCTAACTTTCCATTTAACGCAGCTTGGCTGATTGGCACTTTCATTGGAATCAATCTTTTGTTCGATGGAGTTTGGATGCTAACTCTGCATTCAGGACAGCGCCCCGCTTTACAGTAGAAAAGCAGAGGACTAAAGTCTTCTCTACGAGACGCTGTTCGCGTTCACTACAAACCTTGAATTATTCAGGCCGCTCTACTTAGACAAAATTATTCTGTCGATAGCTGTCTAAAGCTTTGAAGCAACAAATAAGGAATTATTTTATGACAACCTCCAAAAAGAACAGCAAATATTTTCAAGATATTCGCCGTTTTCATCGCATACTTGCTCCCATTATGTTGTTGCCTCTATTGCTGACAGCCATTACAGGCTCGGTTTATCAGATCGTTGATTTGGCAGGCAAAGGAGATGCATTTGACTGGTTATTAAATTTGCACAAGGGACACTTTGGGGCACTTAATCTAGAAGTAATTTATCCCTTCCTGAATGCTCTCGGCTTGCTGATATTACTTTTTACGGGAATTTCTATGTGGCTTCATCTACGACGTACTTCTAAAAAACAATCTACTTAGGCTTAAAGCAATGATTATTAGTCATCAATCTCAAGGGACGCAACCCGTCGGAACCCAAAATAGCGATTCGGCAGAGCCGACGCTGCGCGAACGCGTTGCAGTTTTGCTTGCAGGGTATGGTGAAGTGCAATCTTACCGCGCTCTGAGTGTTTATAACCAAGCTGCAACTAAGTACATTGCATCTCAATTTGTGCCGATTCCAGAATGGCTATACCCTCTTGCTGGTTGGTTTCTCGCACTTCAAGATTTGTACAATTTTGGGGTAAAGCATGATCATTTCATGTCGCCCGAAAATGAGATTTTTGAAAAACAACGTCTTGGTATTGAGGAACAGTTACAACACCAATGGGGAAATCGGGTGCAAGTGTTCAAAGGATTTTATTTCTGTAAGCCCTTTGTACAACAAGTTGTAACAGATATTATTGAGCAAGGCTTTCAGAATTTGCTAATTTATCCAATGCTTGTGGTCGATTCTGCATTCACGGGCAAAATAGCTGTCGAGCAAGTCAATGAAGTTATTGCTGCAACTGCATCTGTAAATCAGCCTGAACATTCGCCATTCAAAGCAATTCGATATATTCCAGCCTTTGCGACTGAACCTGCCTACATTGATTTGATGGCGCGACGGATTAAGGAAACTCTGAATCAGCTATTTGTTGATCGCTTTTTTGAATCTCAGATTGGCATTGTATTAACGGTTCACGGTGGCCCAGAAAAAGCGCAAGGATTGTTAACTGGGGTAATTGATGGACAAGCTCTTTACGATCGCGTCCAAGCACAGTTGCAGCATCAATATCCGCTAGTCTCCATCGGTTGGGTGAATCATGACACACCTTTCATCAATTGGTCACAGCCCGATCTGAAACAAGCTGCCAAAAGCTTGATTACAGCAGGTGCCCAAACTATTCTATTTAAACCCCTCGGCTGGGTGACAGATAATTATGAAACTATTCTCGATGTCGAAGATGCGATTCAATTTTTGCAGCGTCAATATCCAACGGTGACTTACACACGACTTGATTGTGTCAATGACGATCCTGATTTTCTGAAAATAGCCGCAGAATGGGCAAATCCTCACATTGAAGCAATGCTGTCAGTGCCGCAACACCACGAGCATATTCAAACTAGAAGACTTGATTTTGACTGAACTTTGAAATAGGTTAAAAACCACAGTGCGGGATTTATCCACCAATCTTTATATAAAAGGATACTCCGCATTTTTTAATTTTTCATAATTCAAATTAGTTGCTCTTTACCCTCAATTACGAGCGTTATGAACAGGAAAAATTTTATCAGTATTGCAGGAGGGACAATAATTGCAACTGTGACAACATCTTATTTGTTGAGTGATAAAAAGAATCTTTTAAGGGCGGATATAAAACCAGCAAACGATAACAAAGAAGCTCTCAAACTGGATGAAAAAGAAATTCTGTTTCTCGCCTCCCTCGCGCCGAGTGGACACAACACGCAGCCGTGGTTTGTTCAATATCTCGAACCTTATCACTGGATTATCGGCAACGATAAAAGTAAATGGCTACCTGCCGTTGACCCAACTCAGAGAGAAACGATTTTATCAATCGGTACTTTTATTCAAAATCTGGAATATGCCGCTACTTATTTTGGCTACGGCTGCAATTGGAATTTGCTAGCTAAGACCAATCAGGACAAACAAGTGATGGAAGTAAAATTGAAAAAAAAAGAGTTAAAAAATGCTTTTGATATCGCAAAAATAAAAAATCGCCGCACTGTTCGTTCCGATTTTTTAACTAATGTGCTGAAAAAAGAAGATATCAAATATCTTCAAAGATAATGTAATGAAAAAGGATTTTCGAGAGACAGGGCTTGATAAAATTAAACAGGAAGTGTCGCAATCGGCTGGTTGGCTTCTCATTACCAGTAAGGACAATTCGGTGGCAACACTGCTGGAAACTGGCAAACGAATGCAAAGACTTTTCCTGAAAGTGCGGGAAAAGAGTATAGCCATTCATCCGATGACTCAGATATTGGAAGAAGCCTCAACGAGACAAACTCTAAATCAATCAATTGGGATTAGCGAAAATATTCAATTTATCTTGCGATCGGGTTATTTGAAGAATTATCCTTCGCCAGTTTCACTACGCCGCCCCGTTGATTGGTTTATACGGAAATGATGGGTAATTTATCATGAGTCAATACTAATTAAGTCAAAAATACCGATAAGTAGGTAGTCGAAATAAAGTAAAGACATTTTGGCTCTTGCGTTGCTTTTATGAAAAGTGAAACCAAATTGACGCTGATTAAAATTATTCACACGTTGATATAGGTATTCTTCAACTTTGTGATTTTCTATATGCTTTATGCCGCGATGCCTACGGCGGCAAGCTACGCAAATAAACTCGATTTCTGGCTCTGGATTGGTTATGGATTTGTATTTATAGAAGGTATAACCCTACTGAATTTTAAATTTTCCTGCCCATTAACTCTAATCGCCCGTAAATATTCAAATTCCACAAAAGGCAATTTTTCTATTTATCTTCCCAATTGGCTAGCCAAATATACTAAATCGATCTATACAGCTATTTTCGCAATTATTCTTATCATTACAATCTATCAAATTCTGAATTAAAAATACTGGCGGCAATGATGACTAAACAGATTTCTCTCAATACGCTATGGGATTCAGCGACATCTAAGGATCGTGTATTTCATTCAGACGAATTCGCTCATCTACCAGAAGCAGTAAGACGATATCTCGAACACGCGATCGCTCCTGGAACTGCGATCGCATCTGCGGTTAGATTGCAGATGCACGGCGAAATAAAATTGAAGAATTGGATTCCATTCAAAGCAGAGCAGGTCATTTGCTGGAAGAGTGGACTGATTTGGAGTGCTACGGCATGGATGAACGGCTTACCAATTTGGGGATCGGATCGCCTCATAGACGGCGTAGGTGCTATGCAATGGAAGCTTTTAGGAATTTTTCCGGTGATGATAGGTTCAGGGGCTGATATTACGCGATCTAATGTTGGTCGTCTTCAGTCTGAGTCAGTGTGTTTGCCATCTGTATTTTGTGGTGATGATGTGTCATGGACAATAACAGATTCATCACATTTACATTCCAGTTTTGTAGTGCAAGGCGAGAGAGCAGAACTTGATTTTACCATTGATCAAACGGGTCGGCTCAAGACTTTCAAGCTGCCGCGCTGGGGCAATCCAGAAGGTGCTGAGTTTCATGATGTGGACTTCGGTGCAATTGTAGATGAAGAAGGTACATTTTGTGGCTACACCATTCCGACCCGTCTGCGAGTTGGATGGTACTTCGGCACTGAGCGGTTTGAGTCAGAGGGCGAATTCTTCCGAGCCACAATCGATGATGCAATCTATCGGTAGACCGATCAAACATCAAAAAGTTTGTTACGACTAGCGGAGCGTGACCATGCAGGAATTTCTATTTGCTCTAACACTATCAGCTTTGCCCGTTGTCAGCAACTTTATGGGAGCAATGATTGCTGAAGCCTTACCGTCATCAAAACAAACATTAGGACTTGCACTGCACGCTGCTGCTGGCGTACTGCTAGCGATCGCATCCACGGAACTGATACCGAGAGTTGCGATCGCTAAACCTGTTTGGGCAACGATTTTAGCGTTGTTTTTGGGTGGAGCTTTTTTTGTGTGGATTAATCAGTTTCTCAACTTAAGCAAGAATCGACTGCGGGGCGTTGATCACAATACCGTTAGTTGGGTAATCTTTTTGAGCATTGCCATCGACTTATTTGGCGATGGATTAATGATTGGCACCAGTTTGACGATCGCGCCTCATTTAGGGGTGGTGCTAGCATCGGGGAGAGTTGTGGCTCACATTCCCGAAGGATTTGTCACCAATGCAGAGTTTAAGAGTCAAAATATGCCGCGAACACAGCGATTTTGGTTACTTGCGGCATTTCTGATTCCTGTCTGGCTGGGGGCGACGCTGGGCTATTGGGGGTTGCGCGGACAAACTGATCTGCCCAAGTTAATTGTGCTTGCATTTACAACAGGTACTTTGATGGTGGCGATCGTTGAAGAAATTATTCCCGAAGCGCATCAAACTCAAGATACAAACTTATCTACCTTGACGTTTATCGGGAGTTTTGCACTTTCAATGCTGTTCTCGTCTTATCTTGAATAACTCACCAATTCTGTATTGTTCACAAAACTCTCGTTTCTATGAATGTAAATAATATGTCTACTGATAAACTTATCAAATTTTATATTTTGGAGAAAAGGAATTTAAATCTCGTTCCTTTAAGTAAAGCCAAGCTGATTATTGTCAAACCGGCTGTGAAAAAACCAGATTTGCTAAGACTGGAAAAAGCCATTACACCTGATGAAGCATTGTTTTTCATTCCCTGATGCTCGATGATATTTTTGGGAATTTTCATTTTCAAATTGCTAGATGTTTGGAAAGTTACAAGAGCAAAAATTATAGCGCTCAACTGCTTCCATCAACTTCCCTGTCAGAACTGTCGCTTCTTTACAAACAACCATTATTTATACTGCACATGTCCTCACAGAACAAGCACTTGATTGCTCTGACTACTGTCCCTTAAGTGAGAATTTAGAATCAAGCTGATTTTATTAGTAAATATAGCTTATAAGCAAACATGACGAACATTTTACTTGCTCGTAACGATTTGAAAGTTTTTAGTACAAACAATACAACTTATACGCTAATCAAACGCTTGGTTAAACATGATTTCTAACAGAAGTGTGTCAGACTAATTAATGGCGATCGCAAGATGGCTACAACGACTTACCCAAAGAAATGGTTAGCCCAGTGATGCAGTTACTTTCACACTTTTGGGGGCTTATTATCTGGATGATTGAGGCGGTAGTCATTGGTTAATGTTTATTTTGTGTTTAAAAAATGTTTCTTTCAGTAACCAATAGTCATTATCAAATACATTCCAATATTAGAGTCTGAAAAAGCCTCTTAGGAGATTTAAGATGAACAGCCTCTTCTTTTTACCTATTACTTTAGTGTTAGGAATTTTGCTGGGAAATCTCTACTTTCGTGGCTTGTGGATGACGGTGCAGAAATTACCTACAGCCCAAAGCCCAATTTTATTAACGTTAGGCAGTTTTTTTGGACGGCTAGCGATCGCCATCACCGGATTTGCTTTCGTGCTAGCGATCGCCCAAGAAAACGCACTTTGGCATCTGCTCGTTTGCTTAGGTGCGTTCATTTGGGTACGCAATCGCACCATTGAAAAGTTGCAGCAGAAATGGCCTAGGAGACTCCATGCACATTAGTCTTAGTCCAGATGAGATCGTGTTTTGGCAGTGGGGATTTGTATCGATTAATGCCACTTTGGTCTTTACATGGATGATCATGCTACTGCTGGGCGTTGGTGCTTGGTTGGTAACGCGCAAACTCTCTACAGACACACAGCTATCCCACTGGCAAAATCTGCTGGAAGTCTTAGTTGCCAATTTACGCGATCAAATTCAGCAAACCAGTGGACAAAACCCTGATCGCTATTTGCCCTTTGTCGGCACCCTGTTTATTTTTATTGCCACCTCGAATATATTAGTGATTGTTCCTGGTTATCATCCACCCACCGCTTCACTCTCCACCACTGCCGCCCTAGCGATATGTGTATTCTTTGCCGTTCCCGTTTTCAATATCAGTGAGCAAGGAATCTGGAAATACCTGCACCATTACCTAGAGCCAAATCCTATCTTATTTCCCTTTTATATAATTAGCGAACTCTCACGGACTTTAGCTTTAGCAGTGCGTTTGTTTGGGAATGTGATGAGTGACGGGATGATTGCGGCGATTTTAATCTCGATCGCGCCTTTCTTCTTTCCAGCAATTATGCAGGCTTTAGGTTTATTGACAGGCTTAATTCAGGCATATATTTTCGCAATTTTAGCAGTTGTTTATATTGGTTCTGCGAGGGATGAAGACTATGGCTCAAAATGAATCGCTTTCAATTGTACTAGGAATTATTGGCCCTGCGTCAATCTTAACGGCGGGTCTGACTATGGCCATCGGCTCCATCGCCCCAGCCCTCGGCGAAGGTAAAGCTGTTTCCCAAGCACTCAGTTCTATCGCCCAACAACCTGACGAAGCAAATACAATTACCCGCACCTTATTTGTGGGATTAGCATTTATCGAATCCATCGCTATTTATTGCTTTGTGATCGCGCTAATTCTCCTATTTGCCAATCCATTTTGGAACTATGTGATTGGTGCGATCGCCAAAGCAGGAGGCTAATCAAGTGGAGATTAACTGGTTTACCTTCTGTGCCCAAATCCTCAACTTTTTTGTGTTGATCTTTGTGCTGCAACGCTTCCTATATAAACCGATTACGAAAGCAATGGCACGCCGCGAGAAGACTATTGGCGATCGCTTGTCGTCCGCATCTCAACAAAAAGAAGAAGCACAACAGGAGGTTAAGCATTATGAGGAAATGCAGCAGAAATTCACAGACGAAAAGACAGAATTGCTCACTCAAGCAAAATCAGAAGTAGAGCAAACCCGCCAAGGCTTGTTGAAAGAAATGCAGGAATCAGTGGCGACAGAGCGATCGCAATGGCAAACCAGTCTGCAACGCCAAAAAGATGCTTTTTTGCACGAGGTGGGCGATCGCACCATGCAGCAATTACAAGCAACCGTGCGGCGGGTGTTGACAGATTTGGCGGAGTCAGAGTTAGAAACACAGATTGCTAGGGTATTTTTGCAGAAGTTGCGCGATCTCACCGAAACAGAGCGTGCCGAATTGGTGACGACTTTAACAGCTTCGACAAAAGATAGCATTCCGTTGACGTTGGTTAGTACGTTCACCCTACCGACGGATATTTGTGCAGCGATCGCCACGGTTTTGCAAGACTACTTTAAGGCGGTGGGTTCAGGCAAAATCGAATCGAGTTATGAAATTGCAGGCAAAATCGAACCGACCTATGAAATTGAATCTAGTCTGATTTGTGGGATCGAACTACGCGGCACAGGCTACAAACTAGCGTGGAGTATGGATACTTACTTAGATAGCATCACCGAAAATTTGGTTACGGTTTTTGCAGAAGAAGCTGGAACAAATCAGAACTCAGAGGACGCATGATGTGAAAAAGGAAGAAGGTTTAGAGACAGTTTTACAAAATACTTTTGCACTTTATACTCAAGCTCTTGATCAGCAGGAAGCAAAATTGCGATCGCAGGAGATTGGGATTGTCCAATCCATTGGGCAAGGAATTGCCAAAATCATCGGTTTGCCCAATGTGCAGTCAGAAGAAATTGTCCGTTTTACTGGTGGTAGTCTGGGATTGGTGTTTAACCTCGATCCCGAAGAAGTTGGCGTAGTTTTGCTGGATTCTAGCGATCAACTCCAGTCAGGTACCCAAGTGCGACGCACTGGTAAAGTACTTGATGTGCCTGTGGGCGACACGCTACTAGGAAGAGTGATCGATCCCCTCGGTCGTCCCCTCGACGGCAAAGGCATAGTGCGAACTTCAGAACGCCGTGCCTCCGAACGCAATGCCCCAGCGATCATGGATCGTGCGCCCGTGAATGTGCCTTTGCAAACGGGAATCAAAGCGATCGATGCCCTGATTCCCATTGGACGCGGACAGAGAGAATTAATTTTAGGCGATCGCCAAACGGGTAAAAGCGGTCTCGCCCTCGATACAATTATCAATCAAAAAGGCAAAAATATTCTCTGTATCTATTGCGCGATCGGACAGCGTAGTGCGGCTGTTGCCAAGCTAATTGCTGACCTCGAAGAACAGGGCGCAATGCCATACACGACAGTTGTCATGGCAGCAGGAGAAGAGCCACCGGGCTTACAGTATGTCGCTCCTTATGCCGCTACTGCGATGGCGGAATATTTTGCAGATCAAGGGCGTGATGTGCTAATCGTTTACGATGACCTCACCAACCATGCCCGCACCTATCGAGAAATATCCCTCTTAATGCGCCGCCCACCTGGACGCGAAGCTTATCCAGGGGATATTTTTTATATTCACTCGCGCTTACTCGAACGCTCTACGCATTTCAACGACAAACGAGGTGGTGGTTCCTTAACTGCGCTGCCAATTGTCGAAACAGAGGCTCAAAACATTGCTGCATATATCCCGACTAATCTAATTTCCATTACCGATGGACAGATTTATCTTTCACCAATCCTCTTTCAAAAGGGAGTATTGCCAGCGATCGATATCGGTAAGTCGGTTTCGCGGGTGGGTGGCAAAACTCAACTTCCTGCCTATCGTGCTGTTTCAGGAGATTTACGTCTTTCCTATTCTCAATTTGAAGAACTAGAGGCTTTCTCTCGCTTTGGTACGCGCCTAGAAGAATCGACTCGGCTCACTTTAGAACGCGGGCAACGGGTGCGGGAGATGCTCAAACAAAAGCAATATGCGCCAATGCCGGCTGCTGTGCAAATAGCCGTGATGCTTTCGGTGACAGCAGGCTTGCTCGATTCCGTTCCCATCGCTAAAATTGCCATTGCAGAGCAAGCGATCGCCCAAGCCATATCCACCCAGTTAGCCGATCTTTGCCTACAAATCGAAAGCGGAGCCGTATTGACTGATAGCGATCGCGATCTCTTACTAAAGACTGCCAAAACTGCGATTGCGACAGTTGTAAAGGATTCAACTGATACAAAAGAGCCAACTGATACAAAGGATTCAACTGATACAAAAGAGCCAACTGATACAAAGGATTCAACTGATACAAAGGATTCAAAAGATCCAGTTGATACAAAAGATATAAAGGAGTAGCTATGTCATCTATTGAGCTTCTCCAACGCCAAATCAACACTGCACAAGAACTGCAAGCCGTGGTGAAAATGATGAAAGTATTAGCAGCGTTAAATATCCATCAGTATGAACAGGCGGTTACTTCCCTCGCTGAGTATAACCATACAATCGAAATGGGTTTGCATGTCGTACTAAAGGCAATACATGAGAGGCAGGGGGCAGGGAGAACGGAGCAGGGGAGACAAATATGGGGGCTTGATACCCCTGCCCCCTGCCCCCTACCCTTTGCTTCCTGCGGCGTGATTATCTTTGGCTCTGAGCAAGGGATGTGCGGTCAATTTAACGAACAGATTAGCCGTTATGCGATCGCGGAATTAGAGAAGTTGAATATCTCACCCGAACATCTGGCGATTTTTGCCGTCGGATCGAGAATTATCTCCCATTTAGAAACCGCAGGCTATGCGATCGAGCAAACTTTCCCTATGGCAGGTTCGCTAACTGAGATTACATCAATGGTTCAAGAAATTTTACTACACATTGCCGAATGGCGCGATAGCAAGCAAATTGTCCGAATTTTCTTATTCTACAACCACTTACATTCCAATACCTTATGCGAACCGTACAAGCTGCAACTGTTGCCACTTGATCGCGCATGGCTACAACATATCGAAAACGAAACATGGCCAGAGGTGAGCGCAGTCGAACCGCGATCGCGGACTCTACCAACTTTTACGATGCCGAGCGATGTTTTGGTTGCGTCTCTATTACGACAATATTTCTTTATCTTGCTCTATCGTGCTTTTGGTGAGTCCCTCGCCGGCGAAAATGCTAGCCGTCTCGCTTCTATGCAAGTTGCCGAGAAAAACATCGCAGAGCGGCTTACAGAGTTTACTGGTCAATTTCAGCAACAACGCCAAACTGCAATTACAGATGAATTACTAGAAATTACTTCAGCCTTTGAATTAAGCCATTGAAAAAGGGACTGGGGATTAGGGACTGGGGACTGGGAAAACTTGGAAGGGGATGTTCTAAATACATAATTTCACAAATTCCTAGCAAAAAGAATTGCCTTAATTAAACCTTTGTGTTCCTTTGCGTTAACCTTTGCGTTCCTCTGCGTTTAAATTTCCACCCTCAATTCGCCACGAATTTATGCAAAATTCTACATCTTCCACCTCAAATCATTCCCAAGAGCAAAATCTTGGTTCCGTCCTCTCCGTGCGGAGCAGCATCATCGATATCCATTTTCCCAAACGGTTGCCAGATATACATACCCAGTTACAAGCAGGTAATATTGCGATCGCGGTGGTTGCACATCTGAGCGCTCAGGTAGTGCGGGGTGTAGCACTTGTCCCAACCGCCGGGGTGACACGCGGCGAGATTGTCATTGATACTCAGCACCCATTACAAGTTCCCGTAGGCGATCGCCTCTTAGGGAGAATGTTAAACCTATTTGGCGAAGCGATCGATGAGAAAGAAGCAATCACAGGTGGCGAATGGCGATCGATTCATGCCACGCCGATCGCCATGTCAGAACGAGTTACCAAAGCCGAAATTCTCAAAACTGGGATCAAAGTGATCGATCTGCTCACACCTTTGGAACGGGGCGGTAAAACAGGTTTGCTTGGCGGTGCAGGCGTTGGTAAAACGGTGCTAATTACGGAAATGATCCATAACATGGTGAAGCAGCACCAAGGCGTAAGTTTATTTTGTGGCATTGGCGAACGCTGCCGCGAAGGTCTGGATTTATATCAAGAAATGGCAGCAACGGGCGTTCTCCAAAATGCTGTCTTGGTCTTCGGACAGATGAATGAACCGCCGGGAGTCAGATTTTGGGCAGGACACGCAGCGCTGACAATGGCAGAATACTTCCGCGATCGCTCCCAAAAAGATGTATTGCTTTTGATCGATAATATCTTTCGCTTTATCCAAGCGGGTTCAGAAGTATCGGGACTGATGGGGATACTACCTTCGCGGGTGGGCTATCAACCAACCCTCGCCACCGAACTTGCTCAACTAGAGGAGCGCATTTGCAATACATCGGCGGGGGCGATTACTTCTATTCAAGCGGTTTATGTACCTGCGGACGACTTCACCGATCCCTCGGCTGTTGCTGTGTTTTCACATCTATCAGCAGCAATTGTATTGTCACGCAAACGGGCGAGTGAAGGGCTTTATCCCGCCGTGGATTTGATGCAATCGAATTCCAAAATGCTGATGCCTCATATCGTTGGCGATCGCCATTATCAGATTGCCCAAGCAGTCCGCAAAACCATCACCACTTACGAGGAACTGAAAGATATCATTGCAATGTTGGGCTTAGAAGAATTATCCCTTGGCGATCGCAAAGTAGTATCCCAGGCGCGACGTTTAGAACGGTTTTTGACTCAACCTTTTTTTTCCACTGCCCAGTTTACAGGTTTGACAGGGAAATTAGTCGAATTAGACGATGTACTAGATGGATGTGATCGCATTCTCAATGACGAGTTTTCTGATACACCAGAGCGATCGCTCTACATGATCGGCTCAATTAATGAAGTCGTAAAAGCACCAGAGGAGAGCAAAAAATCATGACCGACCCACCATCAGAAATGCGGCTCAAAGTTGTCTTACCCACCAAAATCCTGATTGAAACAGCTGCGATTAAAGTGATTGCTGAAGCGGAGAATGGGATATTTTGCTTACTACCTCGCCATATAGATTTTGTGGCGACGCTGATACCGAGTTTGCTATCCTTTGTCTCACCGCAAGGACAAGAACAATTCTTCGCTATCGACCAAGGAATTTTGATCAAACATGACGATGAGGTAACAGTTGCTACCCAAAATGCCGTCCAAGGTGGTGATTTGGGAATGTTGAAAAAAACGGTTGAGCAGCAGTTTCACTTAATCGATGAACGGGAAAAAACAGCACGTTCAGTTTTAGAAAAGCTAGAGATAAACACAATTCGGCACTTTATTCAGTTAGGTGAATATGTATGAAAACTCCCTCCCGGAAGTCGCAAATGCATCTCTTTGCCAAAGCGATCGCTAATAAAGAACGTCGCAAACTTTATGCTCGCCAAGCAAAACCTTATGGTGGTGTTTGGTTTGGTTTAGGTTTTGCAGGCTTGATCGGTTGGTCAGTGGTCGCACCAACTTTGTTAGCGATGGCACTAGGCATCTGGCTCGATTTCCGATTTCCCGGTCAGTTTTCATGGACATTAGCCCTGATGCTGGCAGGTTTAACCATTGGTTGTTTGATTGCATGGGAATGGGTATCGAAGGAGCAGAAACGTATGGCAAGAACTCAACCACCCGATGATTTTCCCCCATCTTCAGCAGATGATCTCAACCCAGAAGAATAGTTAGGACAATGGGTTGCAGTTAGGTAAAACCCACATTCTGCACTTCAAAATATCATACGTTTGTGCTTCAATAAGAATTACAAAAAATATTGAGATTATTCGGTGTTAATAATTTATGGAGTGTAGGAATATATTTTAGAGATTCAATAGTCCTAAATCAAAAAATCAAAAAAGTACAAAAATTATGACAATTGAAATTATTCAACAACAAATAGATTACTACCGAAATAGAGCTACAGAGTATGATGAATGGTTCTATAGAATAGGACGTTATGAGCGTGGTGAAAAACTGAATCAACAATGGTTTGCTGAATATGATTTAGTTTTTTTTAGTTTTTGGCTTTCTCATGTACCACCGAACTTACTCAATTCCTTTTTGCAAAAAGTTTATCAATCTGTACGTCTTGGTGGTCAAATATTTATTATTGATTCTCGCTTTGAACCTACATCTACAGCTAAAAATCATCTGTTACAAGATGATCGGAACATCTATAAACTTCGCAAATTAAATAATGGGCAGGAATTTGCTATAGTTAAAGTTTTTTATCAGGCTGATGAATTACAAGAACACCTAGAAAAAATTGGGTTTCAAGCCCAAGTCAATGTGACAGATAACTATTTTATCTATGCGAATTGCCAGAAAATTTAGAGTTTTACAGCATAAGCGGCTGCTTGTAGCTAAGGGTGGCGCTTATCACAGATAGTTTCGTAGGGTGGCACTGCCCACCAACCCCTATTGAGAAGGTGCAAGATGTCAGTAAAGGCAACAAAAACTCCACCAACAGGCTGAGGAACTGGACATGAAAAATTGTGAGAATCGGGACTAACTTACTACCCACCGCAGAATAACCCGCAATCAAGAGGTCAGTGATGCCAACTGCAACAGACTTTAAAGACTACTATGCCATCTTGGGAGTGAGTAAAACCGCAACCCCTGAAGAAATCAAACGAGTTTACCGCAAACTTGCCCGTAAGTACCATCCTGACCTCAATCCTGGAGACAAAGATGCAGAGGCAAAGTTCAAAGAACTGAACGAAGCGAATGAAGTACTCTCTGATCCAGAGAAGCGGGAGAAGTACGATCGCTTTGGTCAGCACTGGAATCACCCTGGTTACACTGAAACGCCGACACCTAGCGGAACTAATGCTGGGACGGGCGACTTCGATCAGTACGGCGATTTTGATTCGTTTATTAACGATCTGCTGGGTCGATCGAGACGTCAAACCTCCACTGGTGGCTTTGATGATTTTAATGGTGGATTTCGTTCTCAAGCTCCTGCACCGGATACTGAAGCTGCGATCGCACTCACATTTTCCGAAGCATTTCACGGTGTTCAAAAGCGACTGCAACTCGACGAGGAAACGATCAACGTCCGCATTCCCGCAGGTGCAAAACCAGGCAGTCGAATTCGGCTCAAGGGTAAAGGTCTTCCTAGTCCGTTCTCTCAACAGCGTGGCGATTTGTATTTAACTATCGAAGTTTTAACCCATCCCTTCTATCGATTTGAGGGCGATGATTTGGTTTGTGACATTCCAATTCGCCCCGATGAAGCGGTTTTAGGGGCACAAATCAGCGTACCAACCCCCGATGGTAGCGTGACGATGAAAGTTCCTAAAGGGGTGCGCTCGGGGCAATCGCTGAGGCTGCGCGGCAAAGGCTGGACATTGCCCAAAGGGGGACGAGGTGACTTATTTGCCAAACTTCAAATTGTCACACCAAAAGACCTGAGTACGATCGAGCAAGAATACTACGAAAAAATCCAGGCAAACACTAGCTTTAATCCACGCGCCCAGTTAGAGGAGATAAAATTATGACTTTCAGCCTTTCCAAAATCGTGGTTTCACCCGAAGGTGAGCAACTCTACAGCTTTGAATATGCTGCGTTAATCACCAAGACTTCGATGACGCTGGTGAAGTTTTACGTTGAGTTAGGCGTAATCGAACCCATCGGTGATTTGCTGCATTCCCGCGAAATTGCGCGAATTGCTCAGATTCAACGCTTACGTCGAGATTTGGGGCTGAACTTAGTCGGAGCGGCAATGGTGCTAGATATGACGACTGAAATTGCCCAATTACGGGCACAGCTAAAGGTGTATCAGTCTCATCCAGAGTGCTTTGCACACGCTACGCGAACGAACCCGTTATGAGCGATCTGAACCAACGGTCAAAGCCCGCGTTAGATCAAGAGCGCAGCGAAGTGCTGCAACAGTGGGAAGATTGGCTAGAAATGCCGATGCTGGTGCTGGGCTTCGCTTGGTTAGGACTGTTTATCGTTGAGCTAGTTTGGGGATTGAATTCTCTCCTAGTAGGGATCGGGATCATGATTTGGATCACCTTTATCGTGGATTTTGGGATCAAATTTCTTCTCGCTCCCCGCAAAATTTCTTACCTCAAACACAACTGGTTAATCGTCTTTTCTCTGCTGATCCCGGCTGTGCGAACCTTTCGGATTGTGGGAGTCATACAGTCTTTGCAATCAGTTCATGTGATTCGTGGGTTACATTTGTTGGGAGTTATGGCACGAACCAATAGAGGAATGCGGTTACTCGCAACAAGTGTTCAGCGTCGAGGAGTGGGCTATGTGGTGGGACTAACCGCGATCGTCATCCTGGTTGGAGCAACTGGAATTTATGCGTTTGAACACAAACTTTCTGTTGGTACTGTTGGCATCACTGACTATGGCACTGCACTGTGGTGGACGGCAATGGTGATGACCACGATGGGATCTGATTACTTTCCAAAGACGGCAGAAGGAAGGGTATTATGCTTTTTACTAGCACTGTATGCGATCGCGGTCTGTGGTTATGCAACAGCAACCCTAGCAGTATTTTTTGTTGATCAGGATGCCGAGAATGATCAAGCAGAACTGGCAGGTGCAAAATCAATTCAAGCCCTGCAAGCAGAAATTACCGCACTGCGAACTGAAATTCAAGCCGGCTTCAGGACAAGATTTAGACCAATAACTTCCAAAGCATCGCAAATTAAATAAAACCTTGCTTTCATAGAAAATCTTCCTCAAGAACAATACCTTCACCAATTTTAAAGGGTAAGCTAACAATAAACTACAAATCGCGGCAAAAATTCGACACCACTTTGCCGAGTCGCGTTAAGCAGCAAAAAGATTTAGTGACTTCCAAATAAAAAATGTCCCAAAACTGACCCAAAAACCCTCTCTATTTCTCCTTTGTCTGTGTTCTCTGTGTCTCTGTGGTTCGTTTAAGTAAGTAGGCGAGAATAAATCAAAGTAGATTAAGTAATGTAAAAAATTTTGAGATGAGTTCCTAGTGAGTGGCTCGATCTCTTAAATGAGGACTAAAGTCCTCACTACAAACCTTGAATTATTCACGCCGCTCTACTTATTTGGATAATTTATTTCTTGGAAGTCCCTAAGTTAACGCAAATCAGTTGACTAAACCCAAAAAATCAAACCGATGAATCCCCAACTCTCCACGTTTTGGAGCTTACCTTATGAAGACGTTAAGCCAGTCTCCCAATTCATCCAAAAAGCCTAAAACGGGATCTAGCTCATCTGGAGATGCATCTAACGCGCTCATCGATATCGCTCAACATGATGTAGATGGAGTTCTGCACTTATTTGACACTTCTTTGGAGGGGCTGACTGAGACTGAAGCCAAGCAGAGATTAGGAAAATCTGGGTTGAATGAGATCGCCCGTGAAAAAGCGATCGCGTGGTATATCCAACTGCTGAAAACGGTGACTAATCCCCTCTCGCTTTTACTCATTGTTCTGGCGACGATTTCACTGTTAACTGGGAGTCCCACAGCCGCCCTCATCATTTTTGCGATGGTTATTTTCGGTGGTTTACTGCGCTTTTCGCAAGAATTTCAGTCGAACAAAGCTGCCGAAAAGCTGCGGGAAATGGTGAGCGCAACGGCAACGGTGAGTCGCTTGGGTGCCGCACCGAAAAAAGAGAAGGGAATAACAGCAGGAAAGGAAATTGCCGTAAAGTTGCTGGTTCCTGGTGATGTCATCTTTCTTTCAGCCGGAGATATGATTCCAGCCGATGTCAGGCTGATTGCTACCAAAGATTTATTCCTCAGTCAGTCAACCCTCACCGGGGAATCTCTACCCACTGAAAAACACCCAGAACTCCCAGATCACAAGGAGAAAAACCCACTAGAGTTAGTTAATCTCTGTTTTATGGGTACTACCGTAGTCAGTGGTTCTGGAACAGCCGTTGTCGCCGAAACGGGTAGTCATACTTATCTAGCATCACTGGCTAAAACCGTTAGTGGACGCAAACCACGAACGAGCTTTGACAAAGGCGTGAATGGCGTAACTATGCTGCTGTTGCGCTTTATGCTGGTCATGGCTCCACTAGTCTTTTTGATCAATGGGGTGGTTAAAGGCAATTGGATCGAGGCATTCACATTTGGTTTATCTGTGGCTGTGGGATTGGCTCCAGAAATGTTACCTGTGATTGTCACGGCCAATTTGGCCAAGGGGGCAATTACCATGTCTAAGAAAAAGGTGATTGTCAAAAATATTGATGCAATTCAAGATTTTGGCTCCATGAATATTCTCTGTACTGACAAAACAGGCACTCTAACTCAAGATAAAATCGTCTTACAGAGACACTTAGATCCCTACGGTAAAGAGAGTACAGACGTTCTCAAATATGCCTATCTCAATAGCTTTTACCAGACTGGCTTAAAAAATTTATTAGATGTCGCCGTTCTCGCTCACAATCAAGAACTTGCATCTTTAGACATTGAGAAAAACTACCAGAAATTTGATGAAATTCCCTTTGACTTTGTGCGTCGTCGGATGTCTGTCGTTGTCGAAGAAATGGGAAAACAGCATATCCTAATTTGCAAAGGTGCAGTTGAAGAAGTCCTAAAAGTCTGCACCCAACTCAAAGTTGATGAGAAGGTTTTGCCAATGGATGAGTCAGTCCATATCAAGGTTGCCGATTTACAACAAAAACTAAACTCTGAAGGGTTACGGGTAGTTGCGGTGGCATACAAAATGATGCCAACCGATCAATTGCATTATGCCATTACCGATGAGAGTAATTTGGTTCTGTTGGGCAACATTGCGTTTCTCGATCCACCCAAAGATTCCGCAGCCCAAGCGATTAAAGCCCTCAAAGGACATGGAGTTGATATAAAAATTATCACCGGGGACAATGAAATCATTACTCGTAAAATCTGCAAAGATGTTGGCTTGCCTGTCCAAAACATTTTATTAGGTAGCGATATTGAATCTCTATCAGATGATGAATTAGCTTCATCTGCTGCAAACACAACTATTTTTGCTAAATTCTCTCCGACTCAAAAAGCAAAAATTATACAGGTGCTACGAAAAAAAGGCAACGTTGTCGGATACATGGGAGATGGCATCAATGATGCAGCCGCTTTGCGGGAGGCAGATGTGGGCATCTCAGTTGATACGGCAGTCGATATTGCTAAAGAGTCCGCAGACATTATTTTGTTAGAAAAAAACTTGTTAATCTTGGAATCTGGGGTAATCGAAGGTCGCAAGACTTTTGCCAACATCATCAAGTATATTAGAATGGGCACTAGCTCTAACTTTGGCAATATGTTTAGTGTCTTGGGTGCGAGTGCGATTCTGCCATTTTTACCGATGCAGCCAGTGCAGATATTAATAAATAATCTCCTCTACGACTTTTCGCAAACGGGCATCCCATTCGATGATGTGGATCAAGAAGCCCTAATCAAGCCGCCAAAATGGAAAGTTGATAATATTCGGCGCTTTATGATCTTCATTGGCCCAGTTAGCTCCATTTTTGACTATTCCACCTACGCCCTGATGTGGTTTGTATTTGGGGCGACTTCTGTAGACAATCAAGCTTTGTTCCAAACAGGTTGGTTTGTCGAAAGTCTGATGACTCAAACGCTGATTGTCCATGTGATTCGCACGCCTAAGATTCCTTTTTTCCAGAGTCGGGCTTCTTTGCCCATGCTGTTGATCACCGCTACTGTGATGGGAGTCGGAATGTATCTGCCATTTTCTCCAATTGGGGCTAGTTTGGGGTTTGTTCCTTTGCCAGCCGTTTATTTTCTTTGGTTAGCTTTAATCCTAACTTGCTATTGCGTATTGACTCAATTTGTAAAAACTTGGTTTATCAAGAAATATGGGTATACCTAATACCAATTCTGTATAGGCAATACTTAAATTCATAACAAAACCTGCGATTAAGATTTTAAGTGCAAAGCGGGATTGAAAAAACCGTAACTACAAGGGAGGCTCAATAACCGGGTAGTCTGAATCAAAAGTACGAGAGAATCATTTGAATGGTTCAGATAAAATATTCTGCTCCTGTACTATGATTTGGTGTTGTTTGATTTTGTGAATTAGTTGATTAACTACGACACAAAACTTAATTCTTGATGATTTTTGCAATCCAAACCTCTTTCAGGAATTAACCAAAAGAATTATTGCCATTCCCTATCCTCAAGTTCCTTCTGAGGCAACAATAAAGTGGCTTCAATTTCTTGCCTGATAGCAGCCGTCACTTCACAATTGCTATGCAGGCAATCGAGTAGTAACTGATTAGCATCATAGTAGCGTTGCAGCACTTGCTGTTGCTCAGAGCTAAACTGCCACTCGTGGTTAATATTGCGATAATTAACGACCGTCTTCTTTACCTGTTCAGCCCAAGCTGAATAGTTCGTTTGCGACCATAGCTCAAACCGTTGTTGGCTTTGATGAGAATTTGGCAATTCGTCAGAGAGTTGTTGCAGGGATTTATGGAGTCCTACATCCAGAACAATACCCAGAATGTTGCTCATAGCTTCTCCGCAGGCGTGGATGTGAGCAAAGTCCTGGTTTCCATCAATTGCACACTCCACCAGCAGGTCATCTAATGCCGCATCCAGAAACATCCCCTGGTCGAGGCTGCTGGCTAGGGCAAAGTGCGAAGCTATGTGAGGAGTCCGACTCAAGGCTAGGTAAAATGCTCGAACTGTCGCATCTTTTGATTCGGTAGGAATACTGCGAGATTTTTGGCTAGCCCAGGTCAAAAACTCTTGTAAATAAGCATCTTGGGCAACGAGTGTATCAATCTGTTGCTTCATCAACTGTACTAGAGAGTCTGCACTCCTGAGCATGGTAACGGTTAACAAGAAGATTTCGCGCCAGTGGGGGTCGGTGATATGACTGACTAGACCGGATAGCGCTTGCCCAAATGCCTCTAGGTTATGGCTGGCAACGATTTTCCTCGCTGTGAAATATTCTTGAAATGCTAGATAGGAAAAGGAAAAAATTCCCCGCGCCCGTTCTGCCAGTAGCCCATGTTGAGCCTCGATTGACTTCAGCGCTGCTTCGCTTTCTATTTGCAGTTCTTCTGCATCCATTGGCACGTTGCTTAGATTGTCAATATAGTCACCAATGTATTGCTCAACGATGCGTTGCTCAAAAAAGTACTGACCCTGCTCAAATGTCGCGGCTGCAATCTGACTGAATAACTTGAGTTTTTGTGATAATAAAAACCCTCGGTAAACGTCATCCCGTTCAACGCCTCTGGCCTCATCCCATTTGCCTAATAGAAGGTCTAAACCTTCCTTATAAAAGTCAGTCCGCTTAGTCGGAAATTTTTCTTTACCGTGAAACACCCAACAGGCAAGATGCAAAAATAGGGGTGTGACGACGAGTTGGCGAAATTGCCAATTTTCATCTAATTCCAACTTCTGAATAAACTTAACGGAGTGGGCTTGACCATCTTTTTGGTTGGTCTTGGTAAAGGCCACAAACCATTTTTGAGCGAAGGCTCGGATTTGTTCTAAGGTAAATGGGGCAATTTCAACATCGGTAAAGCCTCGGAGTCTGAGTTTTTGAGCTGCTGTTCGACAAGTCGCCACGAACCGATTTTTGTGATACTTCTCTGAAAACCTCCGAATTTCGTTTAAGACAGCATTGCTTTGTTGGTTAAGAACTTCATCCATGCCATCAAGCAACAGTAATACCCTACTTTCATTCAGCAAGGTTTCGATGACTGAGGGATCGGAAATTCCAGATGTGATAAATTCCTGGCGGATGTAGTTTAATAGGCTGAACTCGTTGGTAATCTTAGACTCTTGGGCAAAGTTTCTCAGTGTGATGAAGACCGGCACCTGATTTGCCGCAAATGCGTTTTGGTTACACTGAATGGCGAGATATTGCAAAAAGGTGGTTTTACCTACTCCTGGTTTGCCCAGCACCCTGAGCTTGGAGTAGGTTTCAACTGCTTGTGTACCAGGTATTTGTTTTTCGTCAGCTTCACCTAAGCCAAAACGGTCAAATTCTTTAGGATCAAGGTTTTGCAAATCAGTGATTTCTAACCACTGAAGACTGGCAATTGACTCCAAAATATTCACATCATATATGTCATCGATCGCAACTGGACGGCTGATATCCAATAACTGCAAAATACCACACTGGTCTTGAATTTTGTCGAAGCGTTGCGATCGCACTTTTTGCACTAGTTTATCAATATCCAGTACAGGAGGCTGGGCGTATTCTTCTCGTGACAAGAATTCTGCTGGAGGATTAGTCGCAATCTCCCGCCAATTCAGTGACAACACTAAACAAATTTCAATAAAAGTATGACGCTCAACTGGACGACCACTGAAAAACCTCCAAATTGGTTGTCTAGTCTTGAGGTTGACTTCTGCTGCTAGATTGTCTTGTGTCCAATCCTTGCGAGCAAACGCTCTTTTAGCCTCTTGAATCCCGGTGAGTGATGCTTCAAGCGATCGCTTGACCATAGGACAAAAACCTGATCCTAAAATCAAGAACTCAAACTTTTATTAACATCTTTCATCCTAGAGCTTTTTCTGTGGTGATCACTCTCTCCTTGGTTAAGGATATACACAATTAAGAAAAAATACTCTAGCTATAGTGAGATCCTGTTACATATATTAATTTTTGTAATAAACTCAAACACTATGAACTTATTTTATACATTTCAAACTTGAATAAATATTTAATCTCAAGCACCCATCTGTCATACTCTATGAAGTACAGATTAAGGGCTTATCAATATTCGTCCTTATTCACTGTGATTTTAGCTTGAAGATAAATATGAATTTTTTATTAATTAGTAAAGTATATAAAATCATTGAGCTTGCTGAGTTAATCTATTGCCCAAAGTCATCAGATATACTGTTTAGTAAAGTAAATATACCAGAAACTTTTCTAGACAAATTGTCTAATTATTTAGAAGATTTTGAAATGACAGGAAGAACATCAGTCAGAGTACTACATAAATATCTAGACGATTTTTCTTCAGAAGAAAAAGGACAAGTTATAGCCCTTATATGGCTTGGTCAATATGTATCCTGTGAACAACCACTAGACTTAAACGATTTAACTGCACAAGCACTACATCTCATCCCTCAAAACTATACAACTAGTTATATTATCGAAAAGGCTTTCCTACCTAAATATCTTCGCTCAGGGCTAAAAAAAATAAATAATAATCACTGCAACAATTAAGTTGAGTAGCTGCGTGCGGTCTTTTCTATCTGATAGCAGCATTTAATAATGATGTCGCTCCTTGTCTGGAGATATACGACCTAGAAATGCAAGATAGAGTGGATATTTTGGTTGAGTATGAAACTCATAACTAATAACATCTATAGCGTTGTTAAATAGTTGAGTCCTAACCTTGGTTACCGTTATGCTTTGGAAATACTAACATATAGTTGATTTTTAGCAAGTCTAAACATTTTGGTAGTGGTAAATCTGTAGTGATAATAGAGATTTAGTAACTAAAATTATTTCTTTTTATCCAAAGCTAAAAAGACTAGAAAAATAGTTGGAGTTTACATAAGTGAGCGCAGCGAAGATGGAGCTAGAAGATTATGTAGTGGGGAGAGGGGAGGAGGCTAAGGGTAAATCAATTGAGAACACACATCCTTGATGGGGGACATCGCGAACTGAGAGTATACCCTTGTTTAGCGACACGGCGCGTCGTGAAATTGTAAGCCCAATCCCCAATCCTGATTTATCTGTTCCCATCTGAGAAAAAGGCTTAAAGAGTTCTTCCGCCTCACCAGGCGGGAGTCCTCCACATTGATCCTCTATTTCAAGCAAAACACGCCCACCTACAGCCTTACTGCGTATCCATACAATCCCACCCTGCTTGGTGAACTTAATGGCATTTTGAACCAGATTCGATAGGGCAGATATTATTAGGTGACGATCTATTAAAACCTCCAATTCGGGCGCTACCTCAACACGCACCTCAATTGATTTCGCACTTGCTTCAAACCATGCAGTAGCCTCAACTTCACTGACTAGGTGAATAACTCGACATCTCTGATATTGGACAGTTGGTTCGTTCCACAGTCGCACCTCAACAAGTGAACGATCAATAATGTCTCTCATACGCCTATGGGCATTTTCAAGAATACGAGATGTACTTCCATTGGTTCCGACTTTCCCTGTGATTATAAGTTGGGAAGCTAAAGTAGCGGAGGTCAACGCATTTCGCAACTCATGTGCTAGAAATCCAAGACGCTGAACCTCATCCCGCTCTGCATTCTCGCGCTGACCTCGATTAAACTCTGTAACCGCTTCAGCGATAGCGATATCGAGGCAGAAATTTAATCGATTGAATTCACGAGGGGATGCTGTTTCACTACTATTCTCCTGAATATACTGAGTGATAGCTTGACAAAGAGCGCCGTAGCCATGAACAACCTGAGAAATGCTGTAGCCAAGTTTTAATGACTCTTTCCCCCGGCGCTCTGCGGAGGCTCTGTGAACACTTTCTATAGAATTGTTATGTGCTTCCCCAGATTCATCTATATCAGCACGTAATACCTCAATGAGTTCATCATAGAACACAGGTAATCCTTTTTCCATTTCGTCGCTCGAACTTCTGGAATCAGCAAGACGCGCGATCTTTTTTGAACACAAGGCGAGAATTTCGTCACGTTCTGCTAAGAGAAATTCATGTAACATTATGAATGTTCTTAATTTTAGACTTATTCTACCATCAGGAGATCGCTAGAACAGCGATTGCCCAAGGGGCAGTGGCAGAGCCAATCGCACCCACCCCAATCCACCCCAGAACAATCTCCCATCCCCTCGCCGAGGCTCAGTATTTAACCCATGAGTTTCTTGTTAATTAATGTAAATATTTATCAATTATCGTCCGAAAGCGATCGCTCATAAGAGTAACTAGCAACTTGGATTATATCTGCGAAACAGGCTTCAAGAACTAAATATTTTCTCTTCTGCTTTCTCCTGAAAAATCGTCAGGACAACAAAAGGAATTTAAGGAGAGGGAATGGCGATCGCTTTGTCGGTTAATTCCTCAAAGAGAGTTATATTGACTCCACCCCAACTGCTTCACCACAGCTACCCGACTGCTCCACACCACTGGTATCGGATAGGCCCAGGCGGAATACGCGGTTGCTCGTCTTCCAGAACACCTGTTGGCGCTCAGCCGGGCTCGGAAGCACGTCTTCGACGATCTGCACATGCTCTTTGATCCCGTATGGAATCGGGCCGTAATCGGAGCCGAACACCACTCGGTCTACACCGCACATCTCAACCGCGGCGCGTAGTCCAATTGGGTTGAACCCCACGCAGTCGACCAGGATGTTGGTCTTGAAATAGTCAAATGGCGACCGCTTGTTCGTGTATGGCTTGCCGGCCGGCGGGTTGCGGATACCGTTGTAGTTGAGGTGCCAATTGAATTCGAGGCGTCCAAGGACCGAGGCGAGTCCGCCGCCCATGTGGACGATCAGCACCTGCAGCTTCGGGTGGCGATCGAACACGCCGGAGCCGATCATCCGGGCACCGTTCACGGTCGAGTCGAAGGGTCGGCCAACCGCCTCGTTGAGGCGGTATTGCATAAGCGCCTCGTGCCCGATTGACTGCATCGGTGGATGGATATGCACCACGATGTCATTCGCTTCCGCAAACTCCCACAGCCATTCCGCCTTGGGGCTGTCGAGGAAGGCGCGGTGCGCGCCGTCGCCGTAACTGGACGAAACCGCAATCGCCAAGGCGGCGCCTTGGCGGATCATGTCCTCGACAATCGGCCGACAGTCCTCTTCGAGCGCGTGTGCGTTGGCCATCAGCTCGAACTCGCCGGGATAGCGATCCCTGATCTCTAGGTATTCGTCGTTCAGGATCTTGAGGGCGTCGCCCGTGCTGACTTGAAGTAGGTCCCGCGCAAACCATTCCACCTCGCCACCATTGCTAGCAAGGCTGAGAGTAACGCCGCCCTCGCGCTGCTTGGGCATGGCGTAGTCCAAATCGAAAAACTCGCGATAGCAGATCAAGTCCTTATCGTTGGCCTGCGGGAATGGTTGTTTCGGGTCGTACAGACCTGACTCCGCCATTTTGGCGGCGAGCTTGGGTCCGATCGGATGCCGGTGGGTATCGACGATTGCCCGGTGTTCCGTTCCGTTTGGGGGTGTCATGAGTTTGTTTCCTTTATTGCAATTTGTCTGCACGATGGTCAAACAATTTTGGATTTTGGATTTGCGATAGCGGAGCGTTAGCGAGTCCGCGTTCGCTTTTAGCGTCTCGTAGAGAGCGTCTTTTGGATTAACCTCGCCCACAAGGGGAGAAGGCTTGATAGCGTTGGCGAAGCCTCTCGTAGAGAAGCGTTAGCGAGTCATCTCCCAAGGGGAGACGCTAAGAGCGAACGAGCGTCAGATTTAGGAGCAATGGGATTTTAGATTTATTCCGCCCACAAGGGGGAGCCACTGCGGTGGACGGGTTTCCCGGCATAAAGCAAGTGGCGTCGGGGCATGAACCAAAAATTCTTTTAATCCAAAATCTAAAATCGCTAGTCAAGAAACTTGATTTTTCGCTCTTGTTTTCTGAGCCAGACCCGTTAATCGTCGAATTTAAGAAACTTAGCTTTTAGCTTTGTCTGAACCGAGTCAAGTTTCGATTGAATCGAGAGCTATGGTTTCTTTTGCTCTAAATTGAATGTTTACAAAATTTGCCCAATATAATATCTACCTGTAGAATGTTTTAGTAGAACTTATACAAATCACACGCGATTTCATTTGCTTGCTAAAACATAATTGCTCTTACCAATAACTTCCTAGAGAAGCGTCGCAGGCGAACTTTCACCGCTTTCTTTAGGCAAAGATATTGCACATAAGCGCGATTCGTCCGCTGTCGCCCAACGTCTACCCCACTCAGGGTAAGCGCATCTCAAATCCTATTGACAAGCGGATAAAGATGCATCATTATTTTGGGATAAACAAGCAGCAAGAATCATCAGCATATAATTATTATCCATAGCTGCTCGATTCGATTTTGACGATTACTACGTTGAAAAGATTGCTCCAAATTCAAAACATTAAGTGCAATCCGTCGCAGCAATGCCAAGTTCTGTGGAGCATGACCAGTACGGACGCGACAAGCATCTTCAGCAAAAGTGACATCTAGAGTCCAATGTTGGGCTTTTTTGTGTTCCCGATGGCTGCGATCGTTGCTACTGTGTTTACTGATTCGAGTCGCTACTGAAGCATTCAGTTTGGTTTAACCGTATTATATACCGTACTAAATTTTTGCCATCTTGTTGCAGATTTGATGGTGCAACCGATCGCTTGGTATCAGGTTGTGCTTATGCTGATTTTGTTCATCATCGGTCTGTTAATCAACCTTGTTTCCTTCCAGTGGATGAAACTTCGGCTGGTTAAGAGACCTCCAAAGAATAAATTATCCCAAAAAGAACAAGAGACAGAATTTATTCAAGAATAATGATATATGGGTAGAGGCATACAGATGCATACTTCTACTACAGCCAATTTATATGTTGTAAATATTTTTTTAAATGGAATTACACCATAGGACAGATAAACGCTCAAAAGTTATTAGATAAAGGTTAAAAATAAAATATCTTAGTAAAACTTGTACAACTTATACACCAATCAAACGCTTGGTTAAACATGATTTCTAACATTAGAGTGTCATACTAACCTTCATCAACAAATTGACAAAGTTTAGTGAAATATATGCTTAATAAAGCTTTATTAACGAGTCCTCGCAAATTGAGTATATCTACAACAATCAGTCAATCGATGATAAGTAAGCATTTTTGCCCTAACTGTTCAGACATTTTACTCCGTCATGTGCGTTTGGGAGAACTTTACTGGCGCTGTAGTTACTGCTATCAGGAAATGCCCGTTTAGAAAACGGGGGTGGTAGGCTAACGTGCCATCAGCACCACCACTGACCGCCTCTCAGCTTGATATTCTTGAGATGCAATTAAGGGTGCAGTTTTCAAATTGGAGAAATCTTGAGGAGATGGCAAAGCAGTATCTACAATTTGATGCCAGCCTTCTCCACTACCCAAAAGTGGTAATTCAAATGTCAACGGCTGCCAATAAAGATTGAGGATAATATGTAGATGCTCATTAAATTTTGGGTGACGCAGGGTGAATGCCAGACTACGAGAATCATTCCCCCAATCAGGCTGCTTTAGTTTTGTACCATGCCAGATGATGTGTGGCTTACGAGAGCCATGAGTAACACTGAGAAGTTTCTTTTGTCGAAAGATTTTTAAGGATTGGATAAAGTGAATCAGTCCTCGAACGAAGCGCAATAAATCTTGGTGTTTTTCGATACTGCTCCAGTCAAACCAACTCAGTTCATTGTCTTGGCAGTAACCATTGTTATTCCCCTTTTGCGATCGCCTAATCTCATCTCCCATGAGCAACATCGGCGTTCCTTGGGAACATAAAAGGATGGTGAAGAAGTTTTTGATTTGTCGCAAGCGCAGTATTTCGATTTCTGGATCGTCCGTAACCCCCTCTACGCCACAATTCCAACTATTGTTGTTGTTTGTGCCGTCACTGTTATTTTCCCCATTAGCTTCGTTGTACTTGTAGTTGTAAGAAACTAAATCATTTAAGGTGAAACCATCGTGACAGGTAATAAAGTTAATACTATGATTCGGTTCGTAGTCTGGTCGTAAGTAGATATCTGGGCTACCCATGACGCGAGCCGCTAACTGACTTACTATACCGCGATCGCTTTTTACAAAACGGCGCACATCATCGCGGTAAGGTCCATTCCATTCTGCAAAGCGATCGCTGCTACCTTCTAAAAAGCTTCCTACTTGGTATAGTCCAGCCGCGTCCCAAGCTTCAGCAATTACCTTGGTTCCCGCTAAAACTGGGTCTGTTTCTATCGCCCAGAGAACAGGTGAATCGGCAAAGGGTTGACCTAATTTGCTCCGAGATAAGACAGATGCTAAATCAAAGCGGAAACCGTCTACGTGCATTTCGGCTACCCAGTAGTATAAACTATCTAAAATCATCCGCGTAACCATCGGATGATTCGCTTTCAAAGTATTACCGCAACCACTGTAATTACTATATTCAGCTTGGTTTGCTTCCAGAAGATAATAAGCCTGGTTGTCTAATCCCTTAAATGACAATGTTGGCCCATCCTGGCTACCTTCTGCCGTATGGTTAAAGACAACATCTAAAATCACCTCAATCCCGGCGCGGTGAAGGGCTTTGACCAGATCGCGAAATTCATTTATGGGGTCTAGGCGATCGCTACGGGAACTGTAATCGCTGTGGGGTGCAAAGAAGCTGATCGTACTGTAGCCCCAGTAGTTCTTGTGACTAGGACGTGCATCATCAGGATCAAACTGATGAATTGGTAATAATTCAACTGCGGTTATTCCTAATTCCTGCAAATAAGGAATTTTCTCAATCAGTCCTGCATACTTACCGCGTTTTTCGGAAGACACACCAGAAGATGGATGACGAGTAAAACCATCTACGTGCAGTTCATAAATGACTGTTGTTGCATAAGGAATCCGTAAGGGAAGATCCCCCTCCCAGTCGTAGGTTTTGGGATCTGGTGCTACCACCGCCCGTAGCGCTTGGGCGCAATTATCCTTGCCAAAACAGCTAGCAGCTTCACGACTATAATTATCCCAACCTGCTACCGCTCGCGCATAGGGGTCAAGTAGTACCTTACTGCTATCAAACCTTAGTCCTTGATCTGGCGCATAAAGTCCATACGCCCGATAAGCGTAAACTTGCCCAGCACCAATATTTGAGACTAAGATATGCCAATAGTAGAAGGTTTTATTATGCTTTTTGTGTAGCTGAATTACACGGCTGGGTTGGGCTGAATTTGGCTCATCAAAGAGCAATAATTCCAGTCCAGTACAACTTTTAGAGAATACCGAAAAATTGACACCATTAGGAGTAACTGTAGCGCCAATTGGAAAAGGTTGACCTGGCAAAATATCAAGAAGCATTTTGGTAAAAAGGGACATAAAAAATCATAAATAGGTTAATAGTTGGTTAATATTTAACTGAGTTTATGCCAGTTTTTATAACTAAAATGCAAATATTTATAACTAATCTATTTTTTTAGATATAACACTAAACTTATAGCGTAATTTATTTAACTTCTAAACTATATTTTCTCTACCCTTGGTTAGATGTTAAAGTTAGAAGATATATCAGAATATAGGTACTTATAGCGTATGTACTGCATATTCACCCTTTTAATCCAGACATCAGGTAATTTTAAACAAGATAGTAGTGAATAGTGAAGTGCGGACAATAGGATTGGGTTAGCTAAAAATCGAGATTTTTGTAATGGGGAAAGATCGATTTTTTGACTCAATTACTTCAGGGTCTTGTTAATTGCTAACCTTATGCAAACTGTATTGGAAGTAGCTGATTGTGTAAGTAAACCGCGACTAAAACCGTAGTTATCGATTGATATCCGCTTAACTATTTTGAGATTGATCAATGTAGTACCCAATGGTAGATGCACTGTACTACATCACTTCTTTGATATTCATATTTAGTCTTGAAACATCGGGTTTTAAAACTGTGTAGACGCTCAGATAACTCTGAGCGTCGGCGGATCGACTTCTGCCTACAGCCCTTTGGGCATCCTACGGTAGGCGCTAGCTTCTCTCTTTGGAATAATAGGAGACACCCGTCGTAAGATGCCCGTACCCCGACTCAAAAGCCAAGCTATGCGTAGCGTCTCCTGTCTTGAGAAGGGCTGTAGGGCGATCGCAAGCGGCTTGTCTTCAGACATCGCGTGTTCAAAGATTCTTTAACTAAAAATAGATTAGTAGGATTCAAAATCTATGACTATTTCTCCTTCTAAGCCCAAGTCTTCAGATTTAAAACAAGACAAATCTGCCACACTTAGTACTGAAGAACTGCGTCAGATAAATGCTTACTGGCGTGCATGCAACTATCTAGCTCTAGGCATGATATATTTGCAGGACAACCCACTGCTAAAAGAACCCCTCAAGCCAGAACACATCAAAAATCGCCTGTTAGGACACTGGGGTACAAGTCCCGGTTTGAGCTTTATCTACGTTCATCTCAACCGTTTAATCAAGAAATATGATTTGGACGTGATTTACATCGCAGGCCCCGGTCATGGCGCTCCGGGCATCCTTGGGCCGACATACTTAGAAGGAACCTATTCTGAGGTTTATCCTGATAAGAGCGAGGACGAGGAAGGTATGCTGAAGTTTTTCAAACAGTTCTCCTTTCCTGGTGGAATTGGTAGTCATTGCACACCTGAAACTCCTGGCTCGATTCATGAAGGCGGCGAGTTAGGTTACAGCCTCTCCCACGCCTACGGTGCTGCTTTCGATAACCCGCATTTGATTGTGACGGCAGTTGTTGGTGATGGTGAAGCAGAAACTGGGCCTCTGGCAACGGCTTGGCATTCCAATAAATTTATCAACCCCATTCGGGATGGTGCAGTTTTACCAATACGCCAAATGGCTGGAAATCAGCAAAAATGAAGTTGCTTGGCGATCGCCTGTTTCTTCTGAGAATATCTTACTATCCTCTACTGTTTGGCGACAAGACAATAACGGTTTTAGCCACCAAGATCCAGGATTCATAGATTTGGTTACTAATAAGAGTGCTGAAGTTACCCGGATTTATCTACCTCCCGATGCTAACTGTCTACTTTCTGTAGCCGATCATTGCCTACGTAGCACCAACTACGTCAACGTCATCGTTGCAGATAAGCAAAAACACCTCCAGTTTCTCAACATAGAAGAAGCGATCGCACATTGCACTAAAGGCATCGGTATTTGGGACTGGGCAAGCAATGACCATCATGGGCAAGAACCCGATCTTCCTGATGTCGTCATGGCATCTTGTGGAGATGTTGTGACTATGGAAGCCTTAGCTGCAACTGCCATTTTAAGAGATGAGTTCCCCGACCTCAAGGTGCGGTTTATTAATGTTGTTGACTTGTACAAGTTGCAACCAGATACAGAACATCCACATGGATTATCAGACTGGGATTTCGATAGTCTTTTCACCACAGATAAGCCTGTAATTTTCAACTTCCACGGCTATCCTTGGCTGATTCACAAACTTGCTTATCATCGGACTAACCATCAAAATATTCATGTGCGCGGCTACAAGGAAAAGGGCAGCATTAACACACCACTTGAGTTAGCGATCAACAACCAAGTTGATCGGTTCAATCTGGTGATTGACGTGATTGATCGGGTTCCAAAGCTGGGTTCTGCTGCTGTCTATGTTAGAGAACGCATGAAGAACGAAATTATTAACAACCGGAATTATGCTCACAAGCACGGTATTGATCAGCCAGAAATCGTCAACTGGAAATGGCCTTACTAAAATAATTCGTAATTCGTAATTCGTAGCACTAAGGTTTGTAGTTGCGTTTTAGCGCACTGGTCTTAAAGGTTGTTTGAAAAGTATTTAGCTGTGATTTTAGGCACTTGTTGATCCCCCCTAACCCCCCTTTTTAAGGGGGGAACTGGAATCAAAGTCCCCCCTTAAAAAGGGGGGATTTAAGGGGATCTAAAACATTTTGCTACTAAGAAAAGGACTTTTCAAACATCCTCTTATATATCGATCGCATCTGCAAATAAAAAATCAACCCTTTAGAGCTAAAAGGTTTTAAATAATGAGTTCACCAAAACTTGTCGCTATCGGGCAAAGTGTAACGGTGCTGCAAGCCTTGGCATGTACACTCAGGAAATGGAAAAGAGTACAGAGCTAGCACTGGCTGGCTATAAAGCTTCACAATCGCAATCACAATTATCTCGTCAGGACTAAGAATGTAGAGACGTATCAGTGCTACGTCTCTACAAGGGTTCTGCATAACGCATATTTAAATTCGGTCGATGTCTAAAAGTTTAATACGTGGCAATTTTTGTTGTAACAAACTTATGCAAAGCTGTAAGAGAAAATGCCTTGTTAAAGATTATCTATGAATATGCGTAAAGTCTCTACGACTCCCTTCCCCGATCAAAAGCCCGGTACTTCTGGACTGCGGAAAGCAGTTAAAGCTTTTCAGCAGCCCCACTACCTGGAAAATTTTATCCAATCTATCTTTGATTCTGTAGGGGACTTGGGGGGGCAAACTCTAGTCCTGGGTGGTGATGGTCGTTATTACAATCGCCAAGCCATTCAAATCATTTTGAAAATGGCTGCGGCTAATGGCATTGGGCGGATTAAAGTTGGTCAAGGGGGGATTTTATCTACTCCTGCGACTTCCGCTATTATTCGCAAGTATCAGGCATTTGGTGGCATCATCTTGTCTGCAAGTCATAATCCGGGCGGGCCAAATGGTGACTTTGGCGTGAAATATAACATCAATAATGGTGGCCCAGCGCCGGAAAAGGTGACAGAGGCGATCTATGATCGCAGTAAAATCATTGATAGCTACCAAATTCTCGAAGCACCAGATGTAGATTTAGAAACTTTAGGTGAGTCACATTTGGCAGAGACGGTAGTTGAGGTGATTGACTCTGTACACGATTATGAAGAGTTAATGGAGTCCCTGTTTGATTTTGAAGGGATTCACCAACTGTTAACCAGAGGAAATTTTCGGATTAGCATCGATGCCTTACACGCGGTAGCTGGCCCCTATGCCCATGCCATTTTTGAGCAACGTTTGGGCGCACCAGTGGGAACTGTATGTAATGGTACACCCCTAGAAGACTTTGGCGGCGGACATCCTGACCCAAATTTAGTTTATGCCCATGAGTTGGTGGATATTTTGTACGGCGAGGATGCGCCTGATTTTGGGGCAGCTTTTGATGGAGATGGCGATCGCAATATGATCTTAGGGCGTAAGTTCTTTGTCACTCCTAGCGATAGCCTCGCAGTATTAGCCGCCAACGCCAAGCTAGTCCCTGGTTATAGTTCGGGTTTAGCAGGAGTAGCGCGATCGATGCCTACTAGTCAAGCAGTGGATCGAGTCGCCGCTCAAATTGGCATTGAATCCTATGAAACCCCCACTGGTTGGAAGTTCTTCGGCAATCTTTTAGACGCAGGTAAAGCGACTCTCTGCGGTGAAGAAAGCTTTGGTACCGGCTCTAACCATATCCGCGAAAAAGATGGGCTATGGGCTGTTCTCTTCTGGCTGAATATCCTAGCAGTACGACAACAATCTGTTGAGCAGATTGTCCGGGAACACTGGCAGACTTATGGACGCAATTATTACTCGCGCCATGACTATGAAGAGATAGAGACAGCGCCAGCTAATAACTTAATAGAAAGACTGCGTTCTTTGTTGCCAACTCTCAAAGGCAAGCAGTTCGGTAATTATGAAGTTGAATACAGTGATAACTTTAGTTATACCGACCCTGTTGATGGCAGCGTGAGCGAAAAACAAGGTGTTCGCATTGGCTTTACCGATGGCTCCCGAATTGTGGTGCGACTTTCTGGTACGGGTACTCAAGGTGCAACCCTTAGAGTTTATCTAGAAAGCTACGAGCCAGATCCGGCAAAACATGATCTCGATCCACAGCAAGCACTTGTTTCTTTAATCACCATTGTTGAGGAGATAGCCCAGATCCGCGAACTGACAGGACGAGAACAGCCAACTGTGATTACTTAGTGCTGAGTTAGGAGTTATTTCCTCCTTCCCTACTCCCCATTCCCCACAGGAAATAATTATGACGACATTTCAGAAATCTCCAATACTGCAAAATTTGCAATTTGAAGACGATCGCACAGGGTTAAGTATAGAAACCCTCAAACGGGCGCTTGCTGATAATCTTTTTTACATTCAGGGTAAGTTTCCGGCTGCGGCCACGCCCAATGATTATTACATGGCTTTGGCTTACACAGTACGCGATCGCATTTTACAACGCTGGTTCAACACCGTAGAAACTTACATTAAAAAAGGTGTCAAAGTTGTCTGTTATCTATCAGCAGAATTCCTCTTGGGGCCGCACTTGAGTAACAACTTAATCAACTTGGGAATTTACGACCAAGTGCGCCAAGCAGTTGAGGAATCTGGGCTAGACTTTGTACAATTGCGCGAACTTGAAGAGGAACCAGGCTTAGGCAATGGTGGGTTAGGTCGTCTCGCCGCCTGTTATATGGACTCACTTTCGACTTTAGAAATCCCTGCAATTGGCTATGGAATTCGCTACGAATTTGGGATCTTTGACCAAGAAATTCGGGATGGTTGGCAAGTTGAAATCACTGATAAATGGCTGCGTTTCGGCAATCCTTGGGAAATTCCTCGTCCAGAGGAAACCATAGATGTCAAGTTCGGCGGTTACACTGAAGCCTATAACGATGAAAAGGGTCACTATCGGGTACGTTGGATTCCCCATAATGTTGTTAAAGGTGTTCCCTACGATACACCCATACTCGGTTATAAAGTCAACACTGCCAATACCTTACGTCTGTGGAAAGCTGAAGCTCCTGAATCCTTTGAATTTCAGGCGTTTAATGTCGGTGACTACTACGGTGCAGTGAACAAAAAGGTGGTTTCAGAAAATATTACCAAAGTTCTCTATCCTAATGATGAGTTAATTCAAGGTAAGGAACTGCGCTTAGAACAACAATATTTTTTCGTTTCTTGTTCCCTGCAAGACATGATCCGTCTTCACTTACGAAAAGAAGAAAGCTTAAATAACTTTCACCAGTCTTATGCTGTGCAACTCAATGACACCCACCCATCCATCGGTGTTGCTGAATTGATGCGGTTGTTGGTAGATGAACATCAGCTAGATTGGGATCAGGCTTGGCAAATCACCCAAAACACTTTCGGCTACACTAACCATACTCTGTTGCCAGAAGCTTTAGAAAAGTGGTCTTTAAGCTTATTTAATAGTTTACTGCCCAGGCATTTACAAATTATTTATGAAATCAATCAGCGTTTTCTTGGCCAAGTTCGCGCTAAATATCCTGATGATGGCGATCGCCTAGCGCGGCTATCATTGATTGATGAGACTGGTGAAAAGTATGTCCGCATGGCAAACCTAGCAAGTGTTGGCTCTCATGCGATTAATGGTGTCGCCGCCTTACATACAGAGTTACTCAAGCGTGATGTTCTCCGCGATTTTTACGAATTTTGCCCTGAGAAGTTTAGCAACAAGACCAATGGTGTCACACCACGCCGTTGGATAGTAGTAAGTAATCCCCAACTGACTAACTTAATCAGTCGCAAAATTGGTACAAATTGGATTAATCACTTAGACGATCTTAAGCAACTCGAAGCCTTTGTTGAAGATGCTAATTTTCGTCGAGAATGGCGGCAGATTAAGCAGGATATTAAGGGCAATTTGGCAGAATATATTAAGACAACCAATTGTATTGAAGTGAATCCAGAATCGCTGTTTGATATTCAGGTGAAGCGATTGCATGAGTATAAGCGGCAACATCTGAATGTGCTGTACATTATCACGCTCTACAACCGCATCAAGCACGATCCCAGCATTGAAATTACACCTCGCACATTTATTTTTGGTGGTAAAGCTGCTCCTGGCTACTTCATTGCGAAACTGATTATTAAATTAATCAACGCCGTTGGTGATGTTGTTAATAATGACCCTGATGTGCGCGATCGCTTGAAAGTAATATTCTTACCAGATTACAATGTGAGGCTTGGTCAACGAGTTTATCCAGCCGCCGACCTTTCAGAACAAATCTCTACTGCTGGTAAAGAAGCTTCTGGTACTGGCAATATGAAATTTGCCATGAATGGGGCGCTGACTATTGGCACACTTGATGGTGCTAATATCGAAATCCGCGAAGAAGTGGGAAATGAAAACTTCTTCTTATTTGGATTGACAACCGAAGAAGTATATGATTTAAAATCCAAAGGTTATAACCCTTGGGATTATTACAATAACAATCCTCAACTGAAAGAAGCGATCGACCTGATCAATTCCGGATTTTTCTCTCATGGTGATACTAATCTGTTCCGTCCATTAGTAGACTCGCTATTGCACCAAGACCAATATATGCTGTTTGCAGATTACCAGTCCTATCTTGACTCTCAAGACCAGGTTAATCAAGCTTACCGTGACCCGGAACACTGGACGCGGATGTCAATTCTCAATACAGCACGGATGGGCAAATTCTCTTCTGACCGAGCCATCCAAGAATATTGTCAAGAAATCTGGAATACGGTACCAGTAAATATTGAACTAGCAGAATATGTTCAAGCCAAGGCTGGTTTAAAAGTGTAGGTAAAATAATTCGTAATTCGTAATTACGAATTAGTTAAGTTTGAGTCAATCAAGTTCGTTTTGTAGTTGTGCTTTAGCGCTAAAGCACCAACTACAAACAAAATTATGTGGATGCATCCCGATTTGGCAGATTTATTTGTAGTGCGAACGCGAGAGCGTGTCCGTTGGCACAGCCTCCCGCACGGAAGGACAAACATCTTGCTCGCTGTTATTTTTTTTATCATTGGTATCTGTGATGAATTTATTTCAATCTAATCAGTTAGAGTTTGCTTGGTGGGTAGAAATTAACACCAATATTCCGCGCTGTATTTATTACTTTGGCCCTTTTGATAGTGAAAAAGAGGCACAACTTTATAAAAGTGGCTACGTTGAAGACTTATATCAGGAAGAAGCCAGGGATATCGTTGCACTAGTCAAACAATGTCAGCCTGATGTCCTGACGATTTGTGGCTTCAGTCAGTATTTTCAAATTTGATATTCATGGCCCTTTACTGCAAGTATTGGGCGATCGCTACCATCTACCAGAACATCTGCGGAATTTACCAGGCACTTAGTACAATATTTCATTAATACGAGCGCGAATTCTCTGCGTACCTTTGCGGACCTGGAGCGTTTAAATTTCAACCCTCAATTCGCCACAATTTTACGCAAAGCTTTACTTAGTCCATATAGAGCGACCAATAAAATCAATGCTAAACAATTTGACAGTTAATAACACTAGCATAGTAAATGATACTGACACCGTTTTACGCACAGAAAACCTCAACGTTTATTACGGGAAGTTTCTATCGTTGCGGAATATTTGGCTAAATATTCCCAGAAATCAGGTTACAGCTTTTATCGGCCCTTCTGGTTGTGGTAAAAGTACATTACTGCGATGCTATAACCGTCTTAACGACCTCATTGAGTCATCTCGAGTCGAAGGTAAAGTTTATTTTTACGATAAAAATTTGTATGCACCAGAAATTGATGCTGTAGAGGTGCGTCGTCGAATTGGGATGGTGTTTCAAAAAGCAAACCCGTTTCCCAAATCAATTTATGACAACGTTGCTTTTGGAGCCAGAGTCTGCGGCTACAAAGATAACATGGATGAATTGGTAGAACGGAGTCTACGCCGATCGGCTTTGTGGGATGAAGTCAAAGACAAACTGCGACAAAGTGGTTTAGCCTTATCTGGTGGTCAACAACAACGGTTGTGTATTGCGCGAGCGATCGCTGGGCAACCAGAAGTTATACTTATGGATGAACCTTGTTCCGCCCTTGATCCCCTATCCACTTTGCGGGTTGAAGAACTGATTCAGGAACTCAAAGAGCAATATACCATTGTCATTGTTACTCACAACATGCAACAAGCGGCACGAATATCTGATCAAACAGCTTTTTTCAATGTTAGCGCCACAGAAACAGGCGATCGTACTGGCTATTTGGTAGAATACGACTCAACACAAGTTATTTTCAATAACCCTAAGCAGAAAGATACAAAAGATTACGTCAGCGGTCGATTTGGTTAAATATGGGTTTTGAGAGCAAGTGTTTTGATAAATTAAGCGAATTTTGGATTTTGAATAATTCAATTCCATGATCCAAAATTTAAAAAGTCTTAGAGTCGTACAGTTAATTCATGAATTGCCCCTACAGTGTGGATCTATTTAGCATCAAAGAATGATTAATGAAAGCCTAAAACGACCTACATATTATTGGTAAATGTATACCATGATTAATTTGTACAGTGCGTAAGTTAGATTTGAATTATTTTTGATAATTGTCATGTCATACCATTCTTTTAGTAAATCCAAATATGTCTAAAGTCAAAGATATTAGTAAAACTATTAATGTGCATGACTCGGAGTACTACTTTAGTCGAGAATTAAGCTGGTTAGAATTTAACCGCCGAGTTTTACATGAGGCGTTAGATATTCGGACTCCATTACTAGAAAAACTCAAGTTTATTGCCATCTTTAGTGCTAATCTTGATGAATTTTTCATGGTTCGTGTTGCACTTCTCAAAGAACAAGTTAAAGCACAGTTAATTCAGCGAACTCCCGATGGTCGCACCCCAGAACAACAATTAGAAGCAATCGATCAATATCTGCATCCAATGGTGACTCAACAGCATCATTATTTTGAGCAGACGCTTCGACCAGAAATGACAGCGCAAGGCATTCATCTACTTAATTATGTTGACATTAATCCCGAACAGCGTAGTTACTTTCAAAAACTATTTCAAGAAAGGATTTTTCCAGTTCTCACTCCTCTAGCCGTCGATCCTAGCCATCCCTTTCCACGAATGGCGAATCTCAGTTTAAATTTAGCAGTAGTAGTAAAAGCCCCAAACACCGGAGAGAAAAAGTTTGCTAGAGTCAAAATTCCCACTATTCTACCTCGATTTATTCCCTTACCTCAAGAATTGCAAATAGATAATGGGAAATTAAATCACTGGACAGGTATGCCGATAGAGCAAGTAATTGCTCACAATTTAGAAGCTTTATTTCTTGGAATGGTCATTGAGGAATATCACCTATTTCGATTAACCCGCAATACAGATTTAGAATTAGCAGAAGAAGCCGATGACTTACTATTAGCAATTCAACAAGAGTTATATAAGCGCAAATTCATTGGCTCGGTGGTGCGGTTAGAAATTCAACCATCAATGCCTCAATCAGTACGACAGATGTTGATGACAGAAATGAAACTGATTGAGAGTGATGTTTATGAGATAGAAGGGCTGCTGAATTTAAAAGATTTGATGTCGTTTATGGTGCTACCTTTACCTGAATTTAAAGATCCACCTTGGGCATCAGTAATTCCGTCTCGTCTGCGTCATCTTCATCAACAAAGTCAAATTGCCAACTTCAATGATGAGGAAAAAAGTATTTTCTCGGTGATTCAGCAAAAAGATTTGCTAGTACATCATCCTTACGAATCCTTTGGCGCTTCTGTAGAGGAATTTATTGCTCAAGCTGCTCATGACCCTGATGTGTTGGCAATTAAAATGACACTTTATCGGACTTCGGGAGATTCGGAAATTGTCAGTTCTTTGATTACTGCGGCTGAAAATGGCAAACAAGTTGCTGTTATTTTAGAATTAAAAGCTCGCTTTGATGAAGAAAATAACATCACTTGGGCTAATAAATTAGAAAAGTCTGGTGTTCATGTAGTATACGGATTGGTGGGACTAAAGACTCATAGCAAAACTTTGCTAGTGGTGCGTCAAGAGGGAGAAAATATTCGTCGTTATTTCCATATTGGGACTGGAAATTATAATTCCAAAACAGCAAATTTATATACAGATTTAGGACTAATTAGTTGTCGAGAAGACTTAGGGGCAGATTTAACTGATTTATTTAATTATTTGACTGGTTATTCCTGTAAAGATTCTTACCGCAAGTTGCTGGTATCACCTATTAATATGCGCGCTCGCATTACTGCCCTGATCCAGCGAGAAATCGAACACTGCAAAAACGGTAATCAAGGTCATATCATCGCTAAGATGAATGCTTTGGTTGACCCCCAAATTATTGCCACTTTATACAAAGCATCTCTTGCTGGAGTACAAATTGACCTAATTGTGCGGGGTATTTGTTGTTTGCGTCCTGGTGTTCCAAAAGTTAGCGAAAATATTCGTGCGATCAGCGTGGAAGCAGTTGTACCAGTTGAAGATGATGATATTGTGCAGAATTTACAAAAAATTCTCAAAATAATGCTAGCAGATAATCGCCAAGCTTGGGAGTTGCAGCCAGATGGCTCTTACATCCAACGTTACCCTAATAAAAATGAGCCAGAACGTAGCGCTCAAAATATTTTGATAGAAATGATGCAGTAATTCTCTAATAAAAATAGGCTGTATGTACGAATGGCACAATCAGGCATATCAGCCCACGATGCAGATTTTCCTGAAAGTTAACTTATACTTTTATGTACCTTTCTAGAGAAATACTGTTGCAGTGAATTTACTGAAATGAGAAAAGTAGACCCTTGGATTTGCATTACTGGGATAATTGCTTTAGGTTCCAAGGGATGATTATCATCTACTATTCTTGTTGTTTTTATACACGTTAAGTCATCCGTTCAATGAGGCGGGAATAATCCGTTCAGCACAAGTGGCGCAAGTGTTTTCGCACAGCGATCGCGCTGTTCAATTAAAATAATCGGATGGAAATAATTTTGCTGGCTTAAGTGTAAAGCTGTAAACAGTCCAGCGAAGCCACCACCCAGGATGACTGTGGGATGAGACGCTTGCTGCATAGGTGTATGAGTTGCTGCTTTGTGAACTGCTCTTAGTATCGTGCCACCTAGCAACTCTTACAGCGAATTGCAATCAAACGTGCCACAGATAAAAGTACTAAAACCAATACTAAGCTTTGTTTTAGGATTCATTTTTGTGGCGGGTTTGATCTAAAAGTGCTGTAAATGATGCAAGAAAGCAGGCGAATTTATTCTCTACGAGACGCTGCGCGTTAAGCGTAGCTATGCCGCAGGCTTTACGCCGTCCCCATTCTTCAATTCCCGGTCTTCTTCTGACAGAAGTTTTATATTTATCTGCGGATATTCCACCAGTCCCTCGCGCTTTTGTTGTGGAGAAGTGATTTCTAACCAGTTCTTTACCATTTGCTTCTCTGTCTAATATTTACTTACTTCCCCATCTCCCCCTACTTCCCCTACTCTTCTCACTACTATCATCGCATACAGGATATCCACGTATATACGATATAGATGATTCTAGATGGGCAATTGGATCGTGTCTGGGAAACAACTATCATAAAGATACCGAGAATTGTTATTCTCGGCATCATAATCATCAGTGGGGGTTGGGGATTTATCTTATGGAAAATTTACCTGTATTAAGCGTAGAATCACTTGCTGTGGAGATGGTGACTCTGCCCCTTGATGAAGCCCGGGTTGCGCTTGTGGATTATTATTTTCCCAACCGCCAGAGAATTAATTCGACGGAGCAGCTAATTGAGCTATGGGTACATTCTGTCACTATTAAAAGCGACCAAACGCGACGGGCATATCGGCAAATTGGTTATGAGCTTGCTGATTATATGCAGTCGCGGTTTGGGATATCTGATTTGAGGATGGTAACGTTATTCCATCTACACGCAAATCTTGCTTGGCTGAAGGATAAAAAGCCAGTACGGGGACAGAAAAATACTTATGGGCTTAGTAAAAATACGGCAGCTAAATACACTGCGGCGATTAAAAGTTTGTGGGAGTGGGGTACTAGAGCTTCTATTGGTTATTTTGCTATCGACTTGGGCAAGGACTTAAGTATCCAGTGGGACGATAAGCTCGCAGAGCGCATTCTGTCGGAACGCGAGATTGCTAAGTTGGAAAAAGCGGCGATTGAAGTAGATTTGCAACACAACACTAATAAGATGCATTGGCTACTGTTGACTCTCGTCTTTTACAGTGGGGTGAGGGCGGGAGAAATTGCGCGGCAAACTTCTGATTATGGTAAGCGTATAGTTACGCCGGGGTTATTTTGGCGGCAGTTTCGGGAGGATGGAGATTGTCTATTGTTAACTGTGACGGGGAAACGAAATAAAACCAGGACTATTAGTCTCGATCCGGAGACGAGTGCAGTGCTACTAGATTACCGTGGCGATGCCAGCAATGATCAGCCGGTGTTTCCCAGTCCCAGTCGGCGGGATAGGGGTAAACCTCTAAGCGATCGCGGATTGCGGTTGATGATGGCGGAAATTTCTGCTTTTGCGGGAATTAAGTTCAGTGCCCATTTTCTGCGCCACACTCATGCGACGCTGGCTAAGAAAAATGGAGCTTCTGATTTTGACTTGCAGGCAGATTTGGGCCATGCCTCCCCTGCGACAACTGCAAAGTACATTCACCATGTCGGGCGTGTTGGGACTTCTCACGCACTGCGTAAAAAAAGCAAACATCGGTAAAAAAGCAATCGCCTCCGGCGGGGCGGCAGGGCAAACGCATCTAAATTACTCTTGATCACAACCAAGGTTAAGAACCAACGAAAAAATCAGCATTTCGCGTTTGATTTATTTTCTAAGCTTCAAAGCGATCGCTAAATCTATGTCAATAAGCAGCTATTAATGCGACTATTTTTCAGCTTATTGACAATAAGCTCTTTCTGTTGACAAGATGCGTTTGCCCTGGGCGGGGCGGGTACGCCATCGCGCTCATGCGCTCCAAAATGATAGTGTCAAGGTAGTTATCAAGATGGATGACGCGCTCACTCGGTTGCGTCCAGTCCCGGTTTACCTAGACATTACCTAGACATGAGCCAAACAGGGAAAAACAAGAAACTGGCATCTTTCAACTGTGACCAAAAGATGTGGGAGCAGTTTATCGCCCGCTGCCGGGAGAAAGGCACGACGGCAACAGCCACGCTGATCCAATTTATCGAACTCTACCTAGATGATATAGATAACCTTGATGCAATTGGTGGCAATGATTTAGATAAACGCCTGGACTCTAAGATTAAGGCAAGTGTTGAGGAGTACTTGGTTGCTGGTAACAATAGTCACCCCAGTCTTACGAATGAAACGATATTAGCTATTTGCTCACGACTTGATAAGCTCGAGTCACAGTTTTCAAGTGAATCTAGCAACGAAACCGGAGCAATCCATAATCTCGCCGATTTATCAGAAAAAATTGAGGGGATAACAGCCCGAATGACACAGTTTACTGAGGCGATTATTAAAATTCAAAATCATCTCAACAATCAACAAAAGCGGGGCAATAAATCGTACAACAACAATTCATCATTCATTGGGCATACTCCGCGAATCCAACCGTTGACGGAAGAAGGTTTAGCTTCAAGACTTGGTGTAAGTGTAGAAACTATACGCGAGCAGCGAAATAAGCTGCACCCACCGCTTTTTGTGGCATGGTGCAAGGGGAAGGATAAATCGGGTATGGGATGGGAATTTAACGAAAATACGGGATTATATCATCCGGTAAGTTAGTATTTTTATTAATTTTAAATACGCCTACACACTTGTTGATTTTTGGCATAACACCAGTTTAATTTCTCTCACGAGTGCTAGATTTTTTTTTGCTCAAAAAAATAGCAGCTTTAAATATTAATATTATTGAAAGCGTAATAAATATTCCTTTGTACTTAGGAGATAGTTAGGCGATCGCTTTCTGCCTCACCACTTCTCAATCACTTTTAGTCCTGATTCTATTGTTGGTATAAAAGCTGTCTGTACTATACTCATCAAAGCTCTAAACACGTTTCTGTGCCACAAATACTACCTTAAGAGTACTTAATCGATTAGAATTACCTCATGTTGTTGCTCTCTCAAGTATTTTCATGAGTACCAGCCGCTATCCCCAGAATTGGAAAGAAATCGCCACCTCTATCAAAGAATCTTTTGATTGGCGCTGTACTAGATGTAATCGCGTTTGCCTGCGTCCTGGACAAAAGCCACCAGAGCTAACTTTATCCCAGCGCCGAGTCTATACACTTCAGGTACACCACTTTAATTTTGATCCTTCTGACAATCGCTTAGAAAATCTTGCCCCGTTATGTAGCGGTTGTCATCTTTACTACCATCGATTCCGACGAGGCAATATTTCTCCTGGTCAATTGTCATTGTTCAAATGAGTGATGCACGAACATTGCAGAACCTTGATGAACGCACCCTGGCACTACATGAAGTGCGATTGCCCTTTGTAATATCTGCGCTTTCACACTCACGCTATGAGAGTGCAGTTGCGGGAGCAAACACTTGTCGGTCAGTTTCAGGACTGCGATAGCCCAAAGGGCTGACTCCCTCCGGGAGTATCGCATGGTGGTTGATGAGAGTGGCAGGGGCAAAGCAGATGAGCGCGATGGCGTACCCGCCCGCCGGAGGCGATCGCAAATCTTTGCTTTGGGGACTTTGTATACTGTTGCTTACAATATTATGGAAATCAGAATTTTTTACACTTATACTTATTGTATATTTAAAAACAAGCTACTGTTGGCGGTTGTTAGTTACAGCAGTTTTCGTGTATTTGAACCACATCTGTCGTAGGGGCAATTCATGAATTGCCCCCACCTTGTGGTCTATTTACCTGAAAATAGCTGCAACTGTCAACTAACAACTATTGATATATACCAATGCTTTCGCCAGTATTTCAAACGTGTCTTCCCAGAGAAGAAATTTTAGCAGGGGAACTCTCCCCCGAATTATTCGCCGCCAAGCTGCGACTGGTTGTGGAAGGGAAAGCGCCCCAAGTCTACCAAGACCCTACAGCATTTTTCGCCAATACATTTGCTACCGATGGTTTAAAAACCCTAATCTCTGAAGTATTCGGGCGGTTGGTGGGTGCTGCTGTCGGCTCCCCCATTATCCGACTGGAAACCAGCTTTGGTGGTGGTAAAACTCACGATGAAATTGCTTTGTGGCATATTGCCAAACATGGACGAGAGATTTCTGGACTAGACCGTTTTACTGATAACATTAATTTAATTCCAGACCGACCGATTCAAGCAGCGGCGATCGCTTGTCAAGACCTCGATCCAGTTAACGGTGTTTTCCATGCGGACACTGGCGTTACCACTTATACCCTTTGGGGAGAAATTGCTTATCAAATTAATGGTGTAGCAGGTTATAGCTTGCTTAAAGGTTCCGATGAGCAGCGAGTTAGTCCAGGCACTGTAGTTTTAGAAAGGATAACACAGGGTCAGCCCACTGTTATTATCCTTGATGAAATTGCCACATACTTGAGAAAAGCCAAAGCTGTTATAGTTGGGAATAGCGATTTAGCCGGACAGGTTGTTGCTTTTTTATTCGCCCTCATGGATTTAGCAGCATCTTGTAATAATTTAGTATTTGTTTACACGCTGGCTTCCTCCACTGACAGTTTTGGCGAAGAAACTACCGAAATCCGGGAAACCATTTCCGCTACCGCGAGGCAAGAGCGGATCATTAAACCCAGCACTGATATTGAAATTTACAATATAGTTAAACAAAGGATGTTCAGCAGCATTAGCTTCAATGCTGCCACCAGTGCTGCTAGAGAATATTTACAAACTTATAAAGCTAGTCGGATTAATTTACCAGATGGTTGCAAAGATGCACGCTATGCCGACAGTATCGAGCAGAGTTATCCCTTTCACCCGGAATTATTTACTCTGCTGACTAAAAAGATTGCCTCGATCCCAAACTTCCAACGCACCAGAGGCGCTTTGCGGTTATTTGCTAGAGTTATACGTTATCTGTGGGACGATACTACTGTATGGATACCGCTAATTCATTCTCACCACATTCCTGTTGGTATTGAAGAAGAAATCACCAGCGATTTAACTGCCCGTTTAGAACGTCCCTTGATGCGGATTACGATCCAAGCAGACATTTACAACAAAGATGGTAGAGAGGCACACGCTCAGTTACAAGATGCAGAATGGATTGCTGCTGGTAAACCTCCCTTTTCAACCTGGGTAGCCCGGACTATTTTTTTGCATTCCATCACTCAAGGTATATCTGCGGGGATTCGTCGCGCCGAATTAAATTTATCTTTGTTGACACCAGGGTTAGAAATTGGCTTTGTTGATACTGCCTTAGAAAGACTGAGTGAAGTTGCTTGGTACTTGGAAAATGATCCAATGACGACTCTGGCTCGTTTCAAGGAAGAACCATCAATCAATAAAATTATTGCCGAAGAAAAAGCCCAAGTTGGAATTACCGAGGCGAAAGACGATTTGCGAAATCGCCGCGATACGATTTTTGCTGATAAATTCTTCAAGCTAGTTTCTGCACCAGAATCACCAGCAGATGTGGATGATGTATCGGATAGTATTGCCCTGTGTTTAATTGACTTTAACGAGGCAACTATTTCTGTAACTACCGAAGGTTCACCGCCAATGGTGGAGAGAATTTTTAATGAAACAGGTGAGTCGGGTAAATTCCGTACTTTTAGAAATCGTTTGTTATTTTTAGTTGCCAACAGGCAAGAATTAGAACGAGCAATTGACAATGCTAGGGAGTTTCGGGCTATTCAAAATATTCTAAATTCTCCCAATCGCTTGCAAGATTTATCAGAAAATCAGCAAAAACAACTCAAAGATAAAAAAGGTTCTCTTGATTTAGGGGTAAGAGTATCTTTAACAAATGCCTACCGCCATTTATTTTACCCTGCTAATGACCCAGTAAAAGCTCCCAAGGGTTTGATGCACTATACTCTTCCCGCCCAAGATTCTAGCGATGTGAAGGGTAAAAATAATCAACAAGATGTCATCTTAAAAGCACTGAAAGATTGTCAGAAAATTCGTGCTGATGACGCACCATCCTATGCCCCTGCTTATATTTTGCAGAAGGTGTGGCTGTCTGGGTTAAACCATTGGACAACTAAAGCATTAAAAGAAGCTTTCGCCAAAGATTTGAGTTTAAATATATTTGTCGATGCCGAATTATCTAAGCTGCGAGATACCATCCGCCAAGGTTTGCAGACTGGTAGTTGGGATATGAAGGTGGGAGAAAAGCTGTTTATAAAAACTGATGACGGTAAAATTACCCTACCCGAATCCATAGAATTTTCTGAGAGGATGGAACTCTACCGCCGGGGAATTCTCGAACCACCGAAACCGCGAGAAATTGAACTGAATGCTCAAGTCTTGTCCAATACAGAATCGGTAAAACCTGTGCGGATACGGTGGAAAGCATCAGGGGCTTTGACGATTAAGCTGTATCAGGATGGGAATTTGGTTACAGGAGAGTTTCGCCCTAGTGATGAACATGAGACAGCGATCGCTAAAACCACAACTTTCAAAATTGTAGCTGACTACGGCAATGGCGAAGTTGCCCAGAAGGAAACCCCAGCAAGCATTTTAACCTACGGTACTGGTACACCCCGCACACCTAACGGTAGGGAAAAAATTGGCGATGATTGGGATGATTTATCTCTGTTTAAAGCTAAACCGGAAGAATTTGATTTGGAGGGAACACTCGATAGGGTGTTTAATGAATTAAGCGATCGCATCCAAGATCATCAAGTTCAGGGTATCCAGTCGCTGGAAATCTCCGTTGGGCAAGTGATGGACTACCGCAAGTTGATGACGGTTTTCCCTATGTTGATCAAGCTACCCTTGCAAATCGATCAAACGGCAACTATTACTGTTAATGAACAGTTTATCAGGTTAGAGTATCAAGGGCCAGTTAAAGGATTTCAGAGTTTTCAGGGGGCTGTTAACACTTTGCTAAGTAGCCCGGATGTAAAAGCTGACGTGTCGCTGAAGCTAGTATTTGAATTTTCATCTCCAGTGCAACCAAACGGCGCAGAAATCAGTAATATCAAAGTTGCCCTGAATCGTAATCCGGTTGACAGGCTGAACTTGACGGCGAAAGTAACTTACTAAAGATGCAAGAGTTTCAATTGCGAGTGGTTCCTACAGATAATAATAACTTTGCCCTGGAGTTGTATCAATGTGCTTATAAAAAAGCCGGTGAAAAAAAGCGTCCTTCTGCTAAAAGAATTGGGCGTTTAAAGGGCAATGCTTTAGTGCAGGCGAAACAGGCAATATATAATTGTTTGAAAGGTAACAATTACGACCCAAAAACCCTAAGTCATAGTCGCCAGTCACCTTACGTTCTTGATGAAGAGTCGGGAGTAAACTTAGCACTGTTGTTTCAAGTATTGCAGCCCCTCTCTAAACCAGAACGCATTGCTAATATTACTGCTGGGATTACAGCGATGAGTAATGAGGAGTCCCATTACTGGTTTTCTAAAGTGAGTAATGGGCGGCGCAATGCTGCATTAAAGGCTATTCGAGTGTTGCTTGGTGATTAGTATCACTATGCTATTGGCATTCGGCAGGGGAGACGATAGCGATCGCCCCTGGCGCGACGACTGCGAGAACTGCTGCTACAATCCAAACAATCATCGTTGGCACGCCGCTCCACATTAATAATGCTGCGTTCTCGTGCAAACCTTAATTGGTGGCACAGTTGGACTTCTGGTTGATAAAGCCCTGTGAACATCATCATAAAATCGTTCACAGCTTGCTCGGCAGATTTAACATTGAGTGTAATGACGCTGGGTTGAGCGATATCTTCATCCTCAACATACCGCTGAGTTCGCCGTTCTTCCTCACTCAATGCTTCTTGTTGTAACCTACCAGCCGGAATCAATTCATGGCAGTGCAGGCAACCACCATAAGCATAAGGAAGTACGGGTCGAGTAGCAGTAAAAATATCTCCAACTTGCCTTGTTTGCTTATCAACAGCAACCTTAGCACCAATCTGAATCCCTGGAATCAGGTACTGATGCACCAGCGCGTTGAAAACTAAACGGCTTTGCATTGAGTCCGCTGCCAAGAACAAGAAATCGGCATCTACTAGCAAATGTGCGATCGCTTCATCGATGATATGTCCTACTCCCAAGTGGGATAACCATTCATTAATCAACGAGCCTCCGCCGCCAAGTCCGATGATTCCCACCTTTAAATTGGCGAAAATTTCTTGTCCGACATCGCCAAACAAGCGTGCGTGGCGGTCGTACATGGGATTGGCGGCACACAGTCGGGGTTGGGGCGCAGGATAAAGTCGCCGAATATGCGAACCGATAACGGTCATGTGGTCGAGTTGAAAGCGACCAGAGGGAGTCCAGATATCCCCTGCTACGGCGTTTTTGGCAAACACTAGCGCCCCCACCGGGCCGCCACGAGTAATATCGAGCAGCGCCGGATAACCTCGTTCGTGAGATGCGATATCATCAGCTGAGAAACAAACTTCGTTTCTACCGCCATGACAGTGTACGGCAAAGTAACAGAGGTTGTGTTCTGCACAGTAACCTGATATTTCAGCTACAAACTTTGCAGTCAAAGCACGGTAGCCACGAGTGCCAGGTACATAGTCAATCCCGTCTGGCGCTAGAAAAACTTCACGCGCCAGCAGGCGGATACCGCGAGAGGTTTCTACAATACCTGCTGCAATCACCGCGCCATGTTCATCACCATCGCCAGGAAAAAGATGCTGATGAAGCTTTTGATAAAGTGGCTGATCAATTCTGAATTCAATAGGTTTGTTCATTGGCTTCTCAACCACGAAATAACTTTGGTTAACTTGGTTGCAGCCGTATCAATAGCTGGGTTCAATCGCTTGGAACGCCTCGATACTTGGATTGCTGGACGATCTCGCCAAGAGTTAGAAGCAGATAATCCATCGCCTTTGATTAGACCACCATCAACCCGTCGCAACCCCCCATCAAGAAAATGTGGGTACACATCTGCATGGGGATACTGAAAGGTAATCAAGAAGCCTACCCAGCTAGTGGAAGGTACGTACTGTTCGCCAATTAGCATATTATTGACGATGATGTATGCGCCTCCATTTGGTTCTACTTCTATATCAACAGGATGCTCTGGAAAGGCTTGCTTGATTTCTGCGATCGCTTGTTCAATTTCAGGTGTCATCGGTATCCCCTATGAGTTGTCATCGGGTGCAGTGGCGCGGAACTTTTGCCCTTCATGCAGGGTAATGGTTTCGCAGTCTCCAATTTGCTTAAGGGGAGAATTGCCTTTGACCTCAAACAGTACAAAATCTTCCTGAATCGCTACGCCCTGTTTGATGGCAGTTTGCTTAATTTCCAAGCCTGTAGCCTTATGCTCTGAGAAGGTTACAGGGCGTTCGTTGACGTTGACAGTAATTGTTTTTGGTTTTTTGGAGATGGATTCGGTATCTTTTGCAGCATCAATTTGCATGGGAATACGCCTTATGTATTGAATTGAACTTTTGAGTACTGATTGTCTAAGGATGACACTTTGCCGTAAAAATACTGAAGCAGCTTTATCATCCTATTGGTGTTGAATTGTCTTCCTATTTCAGGAGGATAACTTTTACTACAAGGAAACGTCAACAGCAAAAGGAAGTAATATCCTATAAAAGGATAGTTAAGTAGATGAGGATAGTCGCAAAAATTACAAAACACATGAGTTTAATGGAGTATATCGGAGGACAAATCCGAAATTTACGTGTGAGTTATGGAGGAGGTAAGGGGTTGTCCCAAGAAGCGCTTGCTAAGGATCTGGGAACTACTGCTAACACAATTTCTCGCTGGGAAACTGCCACTTATCGCCCAACCATTGAAGACCTTGAACGCCTTGCGCGGTTCTTTGGAGTGTCAATTTTGACTTTTTTCCCGCCAGAAGAAGCTCCAGCTAACGACCAACTCACTGCATTGTTACGCGCAGCTAAACAGTTGTCTCCTGAAGACATAGAGGAACTAAGCAAATACGCAGAATTTCGTAAAGCTCGAAGTTTTCAGAAGCAGTCGAAACCAGGGCGCAAGAGGAAAAAACAGGATGAAGCAGACTGATTATGAGTACTACGAGGAGATGAAAGCCCTTGCACGCAAAATTAGGACAGAGTATAGCTTGAATACTCCACGGATACTGCGGTCAGATATACGACTTATTTATAGGAAATACGGGATTAAATTTGATTTATGGCCTGTAAAAGGTGCGCCCCCCAGAGTAAAACTCAAAAGTTTGCGGGGGGCTTTCTTTAACGATGAACACGGTGTAACTATTATGGTTAACCGCTTTCTTCCTGACGCACCTGCAATTTTTACAATGGGTCATGAACTAAAGCATTTTTTGGTTGACCGTGACTATAAAACGTTGTGGTGTGGTGATGACAATGTAAACGACAAAATTGAAATTGGCGCAGAGGTGTTTGCTGCTGAACTGATGTTTCCAGAAAAAGACTTTGAAGATTTTTTGGTTCAAATGGCGGTCAAAAAGGGAGAATGTAATCCAGAAATCTGTTATCACAGATCCACCTTACTATGGCACAATTCCCTACGCTGATATCTCAGACTTTTTCTACGTCTGGCTAAAACGCACCCTTGGCGACATCTTCCCCGAATTATTCTACCTAGAACTCACTGACAAAGACCGCGAAGCAGTCGCCAACCCTTCGCGCTTCCGCAATATGGGCGATAACCCTGAAAAACTCGCCAACCAAGACTATGAAGCAAAAATGGCAATGGCCTTCGCTGAATACCATCGAGTATTACGCGACGACGGCGTGATGACAGTACAATTCAACCACAAAGACTCCGGCGCGTGGGATGTCTTAGCCAAATCCCTCATCGATGCTGGTTTTGAGATTACCGCATCTTGGGCAGTCAGTACCGAAAACCCGCAAAACTTACACCAAGCACAGAAAAACGCAGTATCCAGCACAGTGCTTTTAGTATGCCGCAAACGCGACCCTAACGCCGAACAAGCATGGTGGGATGACGTGCGAATTGACGTGCGAAATATCGTCTTTGAAAAAGCGCCAGAACTCGAAAAATGCTTAACTGAAGATTCACGTCCTGCTGCTGATAGAGTAGCAGATCCGCAACGCCGCATTAAACCCCCTGGTATAAACTTGTGCTTAAGTGCTTTCGGTTCAGCTTTGAGTGTGTTTACCAAATATAGTTCCATTCTCGACAGCGCCGGGAATCAAGTTGAACCCAAAGCAGCATTTGAAGAAGTACGCCAAGCAGTAGTCGAATACCGACTACAAAAGCTATTAGAAGGTAAAGACTTCAACGGTATCGACCCTTTAACCCAATGGTACATCTTGGCATGGGATACCTTTGAAGCGCGAGAATTCCCCTTCGATGAAGCTAGACAACTGGCTTTAGCAGTCGGTGGTTTTGATGTTTCCGATTTAGTCAAAAAACACAAAATACTCGATTCTGGAAGCGGTTACTGTAAATTACTCACCCCGCAACAACGCTTGAAAAAACGCGCCTTCTCCGTCACGGATACGGAATTTTCTGCCAGATATTTAGTTGATGGACTCCACGCCATTATTGCCCTTTACCAAGAGGAAGACAATACAGAACCAGTCCGTAGATTTCTCAAAAATACTGGCTTAGTTAGCAACGATTTATTTATGCGGACATTTGAAGTAGCGTTGAAAGTAATTCCGCGCATTGGTGATGAAAAGAAACGTATTCCCGAAGAAAAAGCGTTGTTAGATTTGTGGTTGGCTATGGATGAAATCAAAGCGAAAGTGTCTTATGTGCAACCTGAGATACCATTTAATGAAGGTGGACAATTGAAATTATTCTGATAATTCAGAACCCAGCCAAACAACAACTAATAGATTAGAGTTTTTCTAAGGAAACTAAACCATTATCTTGAAAATCTATTTCTAGATGATATCCTGCCATGAGAGAAGTTCCAAGCAAAGGTTTATAACCAGCAGCTAAAACTGGAACTAATCTTTCTATACCGTCCCATACAATTGTTGCCAAATGTATAGATAATAAAGCTTGACTACCGTCGGCTAACCTGGCTTCGGTACTAGAATATAAGGGAAGATTCATCGCACTGACTGCCTGTGATGGTAAAGTAAGATGGTCATTAAATCCAGTATCAATGACAAAATCTAAAGAAAAATCTGGTTGCGAAGGTAAACGAAAAACCACTGGAATTATTGCCCTACCATCGATTACTTTTCCATAAATCATTCAGCAGTACGCTCCATTGCACCACCAAAACTTACAGCAACATCATAACCAATCCGTATAGTAAACAATCTAGCATTAGGGTTTTTCTGTTTTAACTTTAACGCAGTCTCTACACCAGTTGGATCAATCCCATATTCACCAGTTTCTGCATCAATTACAATCATCTTACCGATATTGTCACCAGACTCGACATTTTGACGAATATCGTTTTCGTAAAACTGTTTAGCTCTTAGGGCTACTTCTTCTACACTCCAGAAAATTGATTTCATCACAATTACACCTATTTTTACTTCTTAAAGCATTGTAGTATTTAGTAGTATTTATTTGATAAAATTTGATGTAGGCGTTAGCCTGTAGTGACAGTATTCTGTCTTCGCTTAAAAGTTATGTATAACTACAATCCTTTAGAATGCCTACCTTCATCGGCAGAATTACCAGATTCAGATGATACCCCTGTGGATAACGAACTACAAATATTAATTCCTAACTTATTGTTAGCTATCTTAGCCGCTATTTGGCAAAACCGCGATGACTGGTTTTTCGGCATTAACATGGGAGTTTACTATACACCCAATAAAGGAGCCATAGTCCCGGATGGATTCCTGAGTTTGGGTGTTGAACGTTTTGTGGGAGAAAATGGACGTTCTAGTTATGTTTTGTGGGAAGAAGAGGGTATTCCACCAATTTTAGCTTTAGAAGTTGTTTCTCAAACTTACAATGGCGAATATGAACAGAAAAAAATTGATTATGCACAATTAGGCATTTTGTATTATGTTATTTATGCACCAACACGGTTACGTCGTAAACGTCAACGTTTAGAAGTTTATCGCTTAATTAATGGTGAATACATTTTACAACCAGGGGATAAAATTTGGATGCCCGAAATTGGTTTAGGTATTGGACGGGAACAGGGTAATTATCAAGGACGAACAAGAGAATGGCTATTTTGGTATGACGAAAATGGGAACAGATACCAAACCCCAGAAGAACAATTGCAAAATTTATTAGCCAGATTACAACAGCAAGGAATTGACCCAAATACACTTTAATTTTGTTGACGGTTAACAGTCATTAGTCATCACTTAACTAATAAGGAGATAATCAAATATGAAGGTTAGAGGTATCAAGCGTGGTCAAAATATTGAAATTATAGAACAACTTAATAATATTCCCGATGGGACAGAAATAATCATAGACGTAGAATTTATTACCAATCAAATTACAGAACCACAACCACCATTAACAGACGAGGAGAGACTAGCTAGACTAAATCAATTATTTGGAGCTTGGAAGAACCAACCGGAATTAACAGAAATATTTACATAAATTGACTAACAGCGCCATACTTATCAAGGCAGAACTTTAGACTCCATTGATAATTAAAATTAGATAACTGGTTAGAAACTTGAAAAACCTACGTGAATATCCTTGGAAAATTAGTTACACCAGCAACACCCATAATACCATCAGTGATTTCTACATTCCTGCTTTAGAGTGAGCCAAGTAGCTTGTTACTCAGGTCGTGGTGGGGAACTGTACCAGAATGGGGAGTGGTGTCTAGTTCCCAAGGAAGAAATTAAACGCCGATTTCGCCAAGATGAAATCAAAATTCTCCTCTGTACTGAATCTGCTTCTGAGGGGTTGAATTTACAAAATTGCGGTGTGTTGATTAATTATGATATGCCTTGGAATCCCATGCGGGTCGAACAGCGTATTGGGAGAATTGACCGCATTGGACAAAGATATCCAACTGTGCGAATTCACAATTTTTACTATGATGGCACTGTCGAGGCGAAAGTTTATCGAAAATTGCGCGATCGCATTAATGCCTTTGCCACTGTTGTTGGTAATCTTCAGCCGATTTTAGCCCAAGTTCCTACCTTTATTGAAAGGGCTGTTATGAGTGCTGATCCAGAAGAAGAGGATGTTTTAATGTCTCAATTCGATTCTGTGTTAAACAGCCCACCACCTCGTCTAGCAATTGAAGAAATGGTAGCAATGGATTTAGAAGCTGACTTAGCGGAAATTCAAAAACCAATTGCTTCAGCTCCCTTTACGCCAGAAACTATTGAGCAGTTATTCACCTACTCAGCAATTTTAAAAGCTAATGGTGTGCAGTTTGAGAGAAGGAGCGAACGTACTTGGCAACTGAATTACAAAGGGCAAAATTATACTGTTACTTTTTATCCCAATGTTTTTGATGAAATGCCTTCACTAGGTTTAATGAATTTTGGCGATCCCTTATTTGAAAAATTGCTACAAACCATTAATTGTTGAGACTACAGTTTTAAGATTTATATTACTGGCTTAGTGGGGTATGGGGTGGTAATCTAACAAAAATACGGGATTATATTATCCGGTAAGTTAGTATTCTTATTATTTTCAAATCTTCTCAAAACGAACCGTTCAAAGCTTCATTTCCCCGTGGCATCTTGACGTTTTTAGCCTTAAAAATGATTTTAAAAACAATATCTCTGCCTGACTGCCTCAACACTTGCAGATAAGCAACAGCATCATCACGTCGGCGGAATCTTTTCACAACAATATTTTCTTGATTGGGAATATCATGGACAATACACCACGGTTTTAATTGCTCAGAATAAGTCATATTTTACCCCTTAAAAATGCTGTAAAATAACCATGTTATGTGCTTTTAAATCGCCAATATTTACCTTAAACGAGGAGGTATACTCAAAGACAGGTCAAATTGATATTGACAATTAGAATTATGTGTGCATTAGATTTATTGGACAGATATATAGCGTTCAGACTGGAATGAATATTGTGTACTCAATCTGAAAACCTTGCAGGGCAAAGCTTTTGTTTTAAAAACCTTTCATGAATCAAACCGGATTGCTATATGTAGAAGAGAAATGTTATTGAGATCAAGGCGAATGAGTCAGACATAGCAATTGCCAAAGTTGTTCGGGAACTTCTTCAAAATGTTCCAGTAAAAAGTCCATGAATGCCAAATGTCGTAAATCATTAGGCTGAGGATAGCGTCTAAATTTACCTTGCTTAAACCAACCTCTGACCGTAGAATCGGAACGACAGCATATTAAGGCAATTTGTTCATAACTCACATCCCATTTGGCATAAAATTCTTCTGGTTTCATACCAAATTCCCAGTGACTGTAGAGTGAAATTAGATGAATTTCTCTTGCCCCCAAAATCCGGGGATTAGACATTAATACACCTCAAATAGTTAAAAGCTTTAACTCATTTATGACATCAGGTATTTGTCAGTCACAGAGTTTATAGACTAATACGGTTCAGTTAGCGCCAAAAACCTTAAGCTGCGTAGGTTGGGTTGAGGAACGAAACCCAACATTTCCGGGGCTTTGTTTTGCGCTTTGCTTAACTGAACCGTATTGGTTTATAGACACACAAATCAAACCCAATTAAGCGGGTTTTAAACTCTGGATTCACTCTAAATCTGCGTAAGCAGATATAGTTAAAATAGTTCCATTATTTATGATGGCTAGAATAGCCATTCAGGAATAGCCATAAATAGTGGATAGGGTGTAATACACTTGGTTAAGCCTTTTTCTCCCCCTGCTTCCCCTGCTCAAGAACAGCCCGCCCAACAGATAAATGTCCTTAACGAAACGGTATTGGGATAGGGCGGGGATAGTGCTTCGAGTCAAAAACGAAATGCCCTCTAACCACATTTTTGCACGAGCTATACTGTGAGGAGAGCAATTGAGTTTTTGATAAATCTTCTCAGAATAGCTTGACTGCAAATCCAACTTCAGTCGGACTCGGCAAGTTGGGATAGTTCACCAGCTATTTGATGTTTTAATATCTATAACAACTGGAATAGGGCTGAGAAACTTTTGGGCAGCAGCAACCATACAATTGTGTAATATATGGCTAACTTGGTCAACTTCAGTCTCTGGACATTCCAGTACAATTTCATCATGTCTTACACAGATGAGTTTTGTTCTGAATTTAGCTAATGGCGTTGAAAGTTTTACCATAGCTAATTTGTTGATGTCGGCATTTAAACCTTGTACTGGATGATTAAATAGCTCTGATAGTCGGGGCTTGTTTACCCATCTCCGTCGTCTATTTGCTAGTGTACGACTTTCCTTAATGCCTTGGATGTATTTACGTTTGATGTTTTCATGCCACCTAGCTATTCCAGGATAAGCTTCAAAGAATCGTTGACTGAAAGCTTTTGCTTGTTCTAATGTCATTGCTACTCCATATTTTACTTGGGCATAAATTTGGAGTTTGTTTTTTGAGCAGTTGGCGATCGCTTTTGGGAATAGCTGGTAAATCAATTAGCAGTACTGGATGGTTTGGTGCAGCTATTTGAATAAGTCTAATA
>NZ_JBALFF010000005.1:0-7642 GCF_036916975.1 Nostoc sp. | reverse complement strand
GTTGCGCTTTAGCGCATCTTTATCCGGATGCGCTAAAGCGCAACTACGAGCGAGTGATGATTATTTGCGCCCACTTACTTAAGCTAAAAATCTTTTAATTTGCATCCTCAAAAAAATGAATCTCTTGTGGGGTAGGGCGATTTGCCCGCCCTAGTTGTGCAAATTAAATGCGCGACAGCTTAGAGCCTCCGGCACGCTTTGTGCGTTCGTAATTATGTTTTGTAATGGGGATTTAACCCCAGCACAAAACAAAATTTTTATTGAACCGAGGGACTTAAACCCACGGACAGCAGTTAAACTTTCTTTCTCGTTGAATATATATACGTACAGCAATTTCTTGCAAAATATGACTTAACCATACAAAGATATATCCAAAGGTAGATGCCATACATGACCGATTCTCAGATTAAATTTAGCGAACATCTGCGCTGCGCCAAAGGCGATGTCTACGACGGGCTACGCCAGAGCAAGTCTGAAATTGACCTTTATCAACTGCAAGAACTGTTAAACGTTTCAGCTTTTTGGGCAAAAGGTCGCAATATTGAAGATTTAGGTATAGCCATTGCCAACAGTGAGCCAGTGATTTCCGTTTGCCTTGGCGATCGCCTCATTGGCTTTGCTAGAGCAACATCTGATGGCATATATCGCGCCACAATTTGGGATGTTGTGATTCATCCAGAGTATCAAAGTCATGGGTTGGGAAGCAAGTTAGTAGAAACCGTTTTGAGTCATCCCCGCATGAGGCGGGTTGAGCGCGTTTACCTGATGACTACTCACCAGCAGGGTTTCTACGAAAAGATTGGTTTTCAACCCAACACTACCACTACGATGGTGTTACACAACCGACCTAATCTTGGTTTCGTTCCTGATACAGAAGTTCAGCTTCAGGAATCACTAGGGGGATAGAGATTTGTAGTCTGCTAATCTTTTGATGTGATTCCTTCGCAATTGTCAAGGGCAGGATTTCTAACTTTCCTCCCATAACTTCTACCAGAGTCTGATTGATTAATAGCCTCATTCCTGGGGAAAGAGCAGCGTTTCTTTGGTGAATCTGGATCGGCTGATCTTCAGATTTAATTAAATCAATTGGTTCGCTCCAGGGTATGGCATGGGTTGGTACATCCAACCAAATGTTTACAAAATTACTTGTAGGCACTGTGCTGCTAGAAATGCAGATGCTGCCTTCCTCCATTTGAGTAATAGCAGTATCTATTAAACTTATTAATATTTGGCGGAGCCAGAGGTGATCTGCCAAAACATAAATTTCTGGATCGGCGGGTAACAATTGCAAGGGAAAATTGCGATTGGCCGCCAGCATATAAGTTAATTTATGAACCTCTTCTAAAACTTCAGCTAAGGATCTAGGCTGAATATCTAATTTATTAGTACCGTGTTCAGTTCTAGCAACGCTGAGAATTTCATCCATCAGCTTGAGTAGCTTCAGGGTTCGCTCGTAAGCTTGGGCAATAAATTCTCGTTCTTCAGCCGGATCTTCACACAGATCCGACAAAATTAACTGATGCAAGCCGATCAGACCACTGAGGGGCGATCGCAATTCATGGGTAGTCCGCGCCAAAAAACCACCTTTAAACAGGCTCATTTCCCTTGCCATTTGGTATGCCAGCTGCGTTTGGTGTAGCTGTTGCGATATTGGTGGCATATCCTGTTCAGCTAATAGTCCTACTGGAGATGAGCTAGATGAAACATTAGGCGATCGCACAAATAACTGACGGAAAATCATACCTAGTGCTATTCCTGCTCCTAGATATATCCAGTTGCTCCAATTCATAATTTGGCAATTATTAACTTGTTAACTGACCACAACAGCGCAAACTAAAGTTCCAGATTTCTCTGTTGTTATACCATTTCACTTTAATAATGATACAAATACCTTCGTAGGGGCTTGTCTTTGCCCATTGGTGTCAACTTAAGTCTAGAAATGGCTTATCATGTTGGCTTTCTCACCCGCCCTGAACTGAAGTTCATGGCTCATAGCTCAAGTCTACTGAAGTAGACTAAAAATTTTTGCGGATATTTAGTCATCAAGAGATGACTTTAACTATAAGAGAAGGAACTTTAGTTCCTTGCAAGACAACACTTTCACGTTAAGTTGACAGCAATGGGCATTGGTTATGCCCCTACGATAAATCTATATATATCACCATTTTCGTGAATTGATATTAAAACCAGGAAGACAACATTATAGCGGTCTATATTTGGTTATCAGTGGAAATATCTAACTTTATCGCACCTTGCCGCAAAATCTGCCAATTTGTTCCTGTCCATTTAGCAACGGTAGAAGGTACACCCACCCCTGATATTTCACCCTGGTATTCTAAAGTCAAAACATTAGGAAACTGAACCTCAATTTCTGCCATCGTTTGCAAAGGCGGCTGACCAGAAAAATTGGCGCTAGTGGTGGCAAGAGGACCCGTTTGGGCCAAAATAGATTGAGCGATCGCACTGTTTGGGACTCGAATACCAATTGTTGTTGGATCGATAGGGTTCATGACTTTTGGCAGGCGCTCGCTTGCTGGTAAAACTAACGTCAGCCCTCCTGGCCAATATTTCTCTGCCAATTCTTGCCAAATCTTATACTCATTCTCACTACCTTTGACATACAGCCACAAATCCTCAGCACTAGCCGCCATCAAAATCAAAGGTTTATCCTGACTGCGTTGTTTAGCCGTAAAAATTAATCCGGCTTTTTCTGGTATCGCCGCAAGCGCAGGAACAGTATCAGTGGGAAAGCTCACCAAAAGACCGGCGCGTGCGCCAGCTATTAGGTCTGCGAGGTAAACTTGCGTCATCTTACTAAGTAAGTCGGGGAGAACAATTTAATATATATTTTGATTTGAGCTTAAATCAAATTCTTGCATAAGTTAGCCAAAAAGGAAAAGGACTCAAAATCCTTTCCCCCATTTTTGCATAAATATATTTATGCAAGATGTCTAATATTTATCAACCAGTAGCACGGTATTTAATTACTCGGTTAAATTAAATATTCAGAGAGAGATGCTCAAATAATCTTAGACATCCTCCAAAATTTAGACTAAAATCAACTAGCAGTTTTTTTCGCTTCAATCATTCCTAGTGTGGGAACTTTAACATCCCAAGCTAAACCTAATACTTCCAGAGTGCGGATTAACCACTACCCTAAATCAATTTGCCACCATGTCTCAAAATTGACAAACCTTGTCTAGCCACAGGCAAGCCGAGTCGCGCTAAGAACGTGGCTGTGTATTAGGGTTGGTAGTACTTCGACAAAACTTGATGGAAGTGAGAAATTCCATATTCAATGTCTGCAAGCTGAAGTACACCATAAGCTTTGGAATGAACACTTGCTTGTAGCGATCGCACCACCCTAAAGTCTTCATTTAACACCCGCTCAAATGCAGGTCGAAATTCATCCTGCTTATAAGGAAATGCTTCAATCTGTGCTTTTGTTTGATAAATAAAAACCTCAAACTTAGTTCTTGTGGGAGATAAAGGAGTCAGCCGAAAAACTGAAACTTTGTCTCTTGCGGTATTAATCATCAAATTGGGAAAGATGAAGCCTTGGTACGATTGTCCCCTTGATTCTCCTGAAAAAGCAGGGTGATCTTTGACAAAATCATCATCTATAAAGGGAACAAATATTTGATAGTGTCGCCCGGTTGGAGTATAAATAATATTCTTCGGATCGAAACACTTTAAACTTTGGGCATGAACAACTGACAAGTGATAACACTCGTACGTCCGCTCATTTTAAGATGGCAAGAGAAATTAGTGCCTTGAGGGAAAAGGAATAAGGGTATTTTCTAACCCAATTGCATTACGCTTCAGTAATCAAGGTAGTCTAAGAAGCAACTGATTGATTCGGGTTTGGCTATGGGGTAAACCGTAGAAATAAATTCTCTTGCAATTGTGATATTCCAGTGATATTGGAATGGCTAAAACAGATAGAGATAGGCAAATTGAGTAAGGGAAACCCTAACTTCTATAAGCTAGGGCAAAGCGTTCAATTCCAGCTAAATCAGCGTGAATTTGAATATTGTAATAGCTCCCTTGATTTTGTAAAAGTTCTCGCACTGTATCTGCCTGTCCAGCCATCATCTCAATTAGCCACACGCCACCAGGTTGCAAATAACTAGGGGAGATTTCTATTAAATGGCGAATGCAATCTAAGCCATCACTACCACCATCCAAAGCTAGATGTGGTTCATGGTTAACTACTTCTGGTTGCAGGGTAGGTAAGGTACTGGTGGGGATGTAAGGGGGGTTTGACACCATACCACTGAACTGACCTTTTAAGAATGCCAGTGGCTCCCACCAGAAACCTTGATAAAATTTAATTCTGTCAGCAAAACCTAAATTATGGGCGTTGGTTTGGGCGATCGCCAGTGCTGCCCAACTATAATCAACAGCATGAATTGTTGCTTTTGGCAAGACATCTGCTAATCCCAGTGCGATCGCTCCACTCCCGGTGCCTAAATCAGCCCAGTGTCCTGAAGCATTACTGGCAGATGCTAAAGCTAAATCAATTAAAAATTCTGTCTCTGGTCTGGGAATCAAAACCGCACTTGACACTGCAATTTGAAAGTTACGCCAAGGTGTAACTCCGGCAATATACTGCACTGGTAAGCGGTCATTTAATCGCCTCTGCCACAAACGGTCTAACTCTTCTAAAGGCAATTGCAGCTGAATTTGCGGCCAGTTTTTAAAGGACTCCAAACGCAGTGCCAAGCGGTCTAACCCAGCAACTTCTAAGAGCAGCCAATCTACCTCGCCTGCTGAGACATCAGTTGCTCGTGCTGCTTGTTGAGCAGTATTACGCCACTGCCAAAGTTGTAAACCAGATATTAGATGTTTCTCCCCCATGCCTCAACCTTAGATTGCATAACCGTTATTTTTTTGGAGTGGTTCTGGCAGCAGGAGATTGATTCGGTGCAAGCGAGCGAATAAAATTGATCGACTCCCGCGATGGATAGAGAACAATTTTATTTATACTAGGGTCGGTACTACTATTGAGAGCCTCCAAAACACCGTACAAATCCACCACCTGAATTTCAGTGTTGTCTGCTTCCTTAGGCACGGCTTTTTTGAATTCGTCTAACAAAGCTGTTGCTTGCTCTTTCTCAAAAAAGAAAGGGATATACCGCTCTTTGCCGTTGGGAAGGGGAATCGTCAAATAGCTATTATCTTTCTTAAATTTGGGTACAAATAAGGGAATACCATTAAATTGCTCCCCTTTTTTACCATTTTGATTCAGCATACTTGTTGCCGAAGCTACCTGTGCTTGCGTCGGTACTAAAGTATAAATTACAGAGTCTGATTTCTTTTTGCTTTCTTGGACTATTTTATAGTAGTCTGCCAAGGACAAAGGTCTAACCTCTAGGGTGCTTGCCAACTGGGGGTTTTCTTTTTTGAGCCGATTGTCAAGGAATTTTTGAGCATCTTGCTTGCTAATAAAAAATCCTACTTGCGAAATTGGCTTGGATGCGTTGTTCCTCGAAAGTACTACAAATTCGCCTTTAGGATTAGTTAGCGTGAATACAGGTACTTCTTGGAGCTTTTTCACTACCTGATCTTGTGGCAGTGCGATCGCTTCTTGATTGCTTATTCCTGGTAGATTGCCTATTCCTGAAAGCCCTGTTAAAAATACAGTGCCAGCTATACCCAATGTTGCGCCTAAGCGAATAAATGATTTCATGATTGCTCCTTGCATTAATAGTCCAATTAATTAAACAAATGGTTGGATGTTGCACAGCACCAACTAGCTTTAGTTATATAGCAATCTATTTCAATTGTAAAAAATTCATTGTGCGCGTTGAGGTCGAGCGTTAAGCGTGAGGCAGTCCGGTTTTGTTGTTCCAACAAAGAGGGACTGCCGTTCGCCCTTGGCGTGCCGGAGGCATACCCGGAGGGTCAACGGTCAAAATCCAATTATTCCGCAATTATTTAGGGTTGCTTATAGTAGCGTTTTGAAAAATCTACTGTGCTAAGGTTGTGTTTTTATGGATTTCGTTTTGTTATTCACCACGAAATGCTGTAGATGCCTATTATATGTTTTCTCAGACAGTCAAAAATCTCTCTGTTTCTCGACCTTGGAGTTGATAAATGCCATTTTATCTGGCTTTCTCTAATATCGAGTGACGCTATTACTTAATCAATCGTTCCATCGCGCTTGCTTTAATATCTTCTCAAATCTATACAAGGCTTAGTGCCAGGAATATCTTACTGCTTAAAACTGAAATTTGCCTGTTAGGCTTCAACACTTAACTCAACACTATAACAGGCAATTTGTTTTTATCGGAAAAAATTTATAATTTAATTGCACGTCTTAGCAAGAGAACTCTAGTCAATCGCCTTAGCCGTTAAATCTATTACTTAAATCGGGATGACAGGATTTGAACCTGCGGCATCCTGCTCCCAAAGCAGGCGCGCTACCAAGCTGCGCTACATCCCGTTTCGACTTATTTGCTTTTTGTGGTTTGGTTTTATGCCATCAAAGCGATCGCCCTTTACCAAAAGCATTAAGGTAACTATATCACATCAGACCGCTTATGCCTAATCTTTTTTATCCTTTGCCAAAGACAAGATAAATTACATTTTCACACTGATAAAGGTTTTTTGCCGACTTAGTTTACAAGATATATACTTGCGCCTTCGTCGGCCCAAAAAAAGCAAAACCACATCAAAATCATAGATCTTCGCTATTATACCTGATTTTATTGTGTAAATCGGGTTTGATTTTGATTAAGCGCTAGTGAGGATACCAGAACATGCCTTTAATGCCTTCCGGATCAGCCATAAACCCCATAGTTCGGTAGAAATCTACAACATGGGGGTCAGCGAAGAGAGTGACATTACTAATTTCTTCACTCCTAAGTTTTTTGAGAACGTATTTCATCAGTGCCTTGCCCAGTCCTTGACTTTGAAAGTCTGGGTGAACCACGACATCCCAAATAGTGGCATTAAACGCGTGATCTGAGGTAGCACGGGCAAAACCAATGAGCCGCTTTTGGTTTCCTCTCACCTGCCACATTGAGGCGACAAGAAAACTATGCTCAATAGCTTTTTTAACTTTTCTTAGAGGACGGCGCGACCAACCAACTGCATCACAGAGTTCTTCTAGCTCATAAAGGTCAATGTCTCGCTCCGTACTGAAGACGATACGAGTCTCCTTTGAAGATGCTTCGCTAATGCTGCTGGGGTTGGAGTTGCCCGCAGTATCGGCTCTATATTCTTCAAAGGGGTTTGTCCTACTAGGTGCTACAGATTCAGGAGTACTAAACCAAGTTTTCCAAAAACCCATGCCAACGTGGTTCGGGTAGTATAACTGAATTGGTTTCCACTCTCAGGAGTGTTGATTCACGTCTAACATAGCTAGCCCATTTACTACCTTTTACACTCAAATTTTTTCGGTTGTTTTCGGGATTTGCAATGGTAACAGCCAGTTAGGGCGTGTTTCACACCAATCATTTTCAACTTTAGCATTTTGTTGTAGAGGCTAGGAGAAATTCACCAAAAGGGTAAGGATATAAATACAGCAGTTTTCTTTTGCATACAGGACTTACGCAACTGGCACAAGCGATCGCTAAATTTTAGTACATCTGTATTGTCAAAATGATCCAATTGGCACAGGGCGATCGCTAATTAA
>NZ_JBALFF010000004.1:0-16319 GCF_036916975.1 Nostoc sp. | reverse complement strand
GTTAGGAGTTAGGAGTTAGGAGTTAGGAGTTAGGAGTTAGGAGTTAGGAGTTAGGAGTTAGGAGTTAGGAGTTAGGAGTTAGGAGTTAGGAGTTTTTACTCTTCCCCTGCTTCCCCTGCTTCCCCTGCTCCCCCTGCTCCCCCTGCTCCCTCATCCCCCTCATCCTCCTCTCTTTCCCCTTGTCCAATTCAACGTTCCATCAGCAGTAATTGCTAGAATCTAAAGCTAGGGCCGCCCTCTGCTTGCCAGTCCTACCTGTATTTATGATGATCTTGAACAAAGGCTAAATATCGATGATCGTCTGCCCTAATTGCAATCATCCCAACCCTAACGGCGCTGTCCAGTGTGAAGCTTGCTATACACCGTTACCCGCAACTACTAACTGCCCCAGTTGTGGGGCAACTGTGCAGGCAGATGCTGCATTCTGCGGTCAGTGTGGCTATAACCTTCATTCCGCAGGAGTTCCACACGTTCATCCTCCGGCAGTTGTAACAGTTACTCCCGATGTTTCTGTGGAAGTTCCGCCGTTAGTTCCACCCGATCCCCTGTTAGAACTTTTACAACCAGATGCTTTGGGAATGGGCGAATCTACTAACTCTCATCCCCCCGTCTCATCTTTACCAGCCACAGAGGTGGCAGCACCCCCGGCCGCTCCGCCAGAGGTATCTGTGGCAGAAAGCAGCCCGCCAGAACCAGCGCCAGAGATCGCAGTTCAACCCGTCTTTGGACAAAGTATTCCTACTCCACCACCGTTGGAACCAGCGCCAGCCCCCCAAGCCGAACTACAAGAGCCACCAGCAGCACCAGCCCCAACTGCAACTGTTGCCAGAACACAATTGCAGCAGATTACAGGGCGGTTAATCCACGTTCAAAGCGATCGCTTAATTGAATTGCCGCAAAATCTCTCTGTGATTCATATCGGCAAGCCCAATGACCGGATTCCCCCAGATATAGATGTTTCAGGATTTCCCAATTCAGAAGTTGTCTCGCGGATTCATGCAGATATTCGCGTTGAGGGAGACGCTCACTATGTAGAAGATGTAGGAAGTTCCAACGGCACTTACATTAATAATTTGCCACTTTTACCAGGGAATCGTCATCGCTTGCGACCAGGCGATCGCATCAGCTTGGGTAAAGGAGACTTAATGACATTTCTCTTTCAACTTGCTTAACTGATTCTCGATCAAATTGTGACATCAGTCTTGCGAATTTTAGATTTTGAATTTTGGATTTTAGGTTGAAGAAATAATCTAAAATCTAAAATCTAAAATCCAAAATCGAATGCCCCACGAATTAATTGCGGGGATAATCTAAAATCTAAAATCTAAAATTTAAAATAAAGCAACCTATGAGGGAACCAAGTAAAAATTTTGAACCCTTGCTTACCAAAGAAGCCCCGCCAGTTGTTGAACGCATGGGGCTAACCTGGCTAATTGCAGCAGCGATCGCAACTGCTTTACTATGGCAACTACCAGGAGGGGATTATATCTTATACCCATTTACGATCCTGGCAACTTGGTTTCATGAAATGGGTCACGGCTTAATGGCACTCCTCTTAGGGGGACAGTTTCAGAAATTACAGATTTTTAGCAATGGTTCTGGTGTCGCAACTTATGGCATCCAGTCGTCATTGGGGCCAATTGCCCCGGCAATAGTCGCAGCCGCAGGCCCAATGGGGCCGCCTCTTGCCGGTGCAGGTTTGATTCTAGCTTCCCGTAGTTTTACAGCAGCAACCCTGTGTTTAAAAATATTAGGAAGTTTTTTGCTATTTTCCACATTAATTTGGGTACGTTCCTGGTTTGGATTGGTGGCAATTCCCTTGCTGGGTTTAATAATCTTGGGTATCGCCCTGAAATCACCTCGCTGGGCGCAGGGGTTTGTCATTCAATTTCTGGGTGTACAAGCTTGTGTGAGTACGTACCATCAACTTGATTATTTATTTAGTAGTTCTGCTGGTTACCTTGGAATCTCTGATACAGCGCAAATGCAGCGATATTTGCTTTTACCTTACTGGTTTTGGGGCGGGTTAATGGCGATCGCATCTCTGGTGATTTTAGTCCAAAGTCTCCGCGTTGCCTATCGTTCGGAGTAATGAGTAAAAAGCACCATCAAAAGGCAATTGAATCTTTAGCTTTGCGATCGCCAACATGACTTAAGCTGACACTTGAGCGCGAATTTCATTTGGACAAGAACGACCTTGTTCAACATCAGCAATATTAGCAAAAGTTGTTTCTGCAATATTGTGGAGAGCTTCTGCTGTAAAAAAGGCTTGATGTCCGGTAATGAGTACATTGGGGAACGTCGTCAGACGTTGGAAAATATCATCTTGAATAATTTCGCCAGACAAATCCTCAAAAAACAATTCCGATTCTTGTTCGTAGACATCCACACCTAGATAGCCAATCTTGCCAGACTTCAACCCCTCAATCACTGCTTGGGTATCAATCAGCGCTCCTCGGCTAGTATTAATTAGCATCACACCTGGCTTAATCTGTTCTATAGCCTCAGCGTTAATCAAGTGATGCGTTTCGGGAATCAGGGGGCAATGTAGAGAGATAATATCGGAGTTAGCAAATAGCTCAGGTAGCTCTACATACTTTCCACCTATCGCCTCTAATTCGGGATTACGATAAACGTCATAGGCGAGTATGTGACAGCCAAACCCCTTCATAATCTGTGCTAAAATCAGACCGATTTTGCCCGTGCCGACAATCCCGACTGTGCGCTCATGCAAATTAAATCCCAACAGTCCATCTAGAGAAAAATTGCCTTCTCGGACACGGTTATAAGCCCGATGAATTTTGCGATTCAAGCTTAAAATCAATCCCACAGCATGTTCTGCTACCCCATAGGGTGAATAGGCGGGAACCCGCACAACGGTAATTCCTAAGTCTGCTGCGGCTTGTAAGTCTACATTATTAAACCCTGCACAACGAAGGACAACCAGCCGAGTTCCGCGTGAGGCGAGAAGTTCTAAAGTTGGCGCGTCAACCTGATCATGCACAAATACGCAAACCGCCCCAAATCCGGCGGCGAGGATAGCTGTATCTCGATTTAAACGAGGTTCAAAAAACACTAACTCATGTTCGGTGGGAGAATTTGCAGCTGATAAAAATTTCCGATCGTAGACTTTTGTACTGAAGACTGCTACTTTCATGCAAAACCTCAAACTCTATGCTGCACAATGTTCGACTACATGATAACCTTGGCAGTTAGAGAAGCAATGTCTACAATGGGCTATTCGGCATCACAGCTTTGAACAAAAAGAATTCAGGATTGCTTGAAGGTAGATGACTGACTTTTGCCTGATCGAAGTAACCATACATCACCCGAGAAACTTGACGAATAAAATCCGTAGCTCTAATGTCATTATTCGGTCTTCGCACGAAAATTCCTGCTAAATAACGCTTACCCGATGGCGTTTCAATAATACCCGCATCGCCTAGTACAAACCGCAGAGTCCCTGTTTTATGAGCAATATTTGCACCATAACCTAAGCCAGATGGAAGCAAACTTTTATTGTGACAACGAATCATAATACCTAAAACTTGGGATTGACTTGTATCAGAAATTAACTGATTATTTGTAATCAAAGCTGACAGTCGTACCAAATCTTTTGCACTAGTTTTATTAGTTCCTTGAAAGTCTCCTAACATGTTGTGAATTACAGTACTTTGCAATCCCCATCTGCGAAACTTTTGATTTAATTTAGATGCACCACCTAACCGATCGATAATCATATTTGTAGCAGTGTTATCGCTAATAGTCATCATCTTGGTTGCAGTTTGCAACAGACTAAGCTTAGTTCCCACTCGTTGATACTGCATATCTCCAGAACCGCTAGCGACTTGTTTTTGCCGCATCACCAAAGTTTCATTTAGTTTGATTCTTCCTGCATCTACTTCTTGAAATAAAGCAATCAAAATCGGATACTTAATTGTGCTAGCAGCAGAAAAAGCTTTGTCACCATTAAAACTAAAATAATCTCCTGTTTCTAAATCCATAAAAAAGATTCCGGGAGTAAGGAATCTATAGCGAGCCATTAATGCTTTAATAGGAGTTTTTAGTTCTGATATCTCGCGTCCTAGAGGAACTATACCAGTAAATTTAGAAGTATTTATTGGGTTGACAGGATCGCTTAGAGGAACCGGAGGAATAAATTTAAGTTTTGGTAGTTGTAAATCAGATTGATTTGCACTCCAGTCATTTACATTGCCAACTTGATTCGTATTGGGATTCGCTTTTACAGGGGACGATAGTAAAAGAATACTTGTAAGGCTCAGTAAGAACCAGCGTAGTTTCATGCAGGGCTGTGAGGATAGTGTTGGATTTATTTACAGAGATTTTCCGAAGAAGTTAATCAAATCCGGATTGATTGACATAATAATCACTAAAATATCTCATGTCAAGAGATATTAATAAGAGATTTTTGGAAATATTTTAAAATAATAATTTTGAAAAAAATATAAGTAATAATATAAAAATATGTTTGTATTACATCAATTAATTATGTAATTATACAAATACTAAGAGATTATGATTGCAGTTTTAATTTTGCTAGCAAGGATTTATACATAGCAATCGACATAAAAAAAGCACCCGCAGTGGAACCAATTAAAAAGTGAAAATTGAACCCGACAAAACGACTAATAGCCATTAGTTATTGATTATTTTCTAACGGTTATAAAATTTCTATAAGAGACTTACCTGCATCAGGTTGGGTGTTTGTTTTAGGGGTCATCTTGGTTAACCTGATGAATAGATCGCGTCGCGGTAAATCGCTAAACAAATAGGACATATGGTCATTGACTTTTGACTTCCCCGAACGCGAATTGATGTTGAACGAAGTCGAAACACAGCATCTTTAAGAGTTGGGGCTAACTCGCCGGGTAATTGGGGCAAGCGCGATCGCGGTAAATGTCTTGGGCTTGGGGGGTGGCGTTCCCGAAGCATCCAGTTACGCAGATAAAGCGATAATGTTATAATAGTATAGGGAATATGGTAAGACTTCCCTTACTTAACGGCATTTGAATACTCAAATGCGTAGAATGATATAGCTGGAGAGGTGTCCGAGTGGTTCATGGTGACGCACTCGAAATGCGTTTTGGGGCAACCCAACGGGGGTTCGAATCCCCCCCTCTCCGTTTTTCCTTATTCCTTCAATAGAAGTACAATATTATGCTTATGCTTCCTTAGTCTTTTGCCAATCTCCTAACGCAGCAATTACAAAGCTCGCTGCTGGATGGTTAAGGAATTGCTCGAAAGCAGAAATACTACCTTCTGTTAATGCACTAAATATCCGTGCGGCTAAGGTAGGGTTACTGTCGATTTGTCTGATAGTTTCTATAGCAATCGCCTCCTTGCCTTGTTTCGTTTCAGTAGGGTATGACTTTTCTAGCTGTTCAAGGATTTTTTGAACCTCAGCAACAGCCTCAACGAGGCTTTGTGGTTGTCCTCCGGTGTAGTAATTACCTTGGATAAAATCACGCCCAATATTTTGATTAAATTTACCACCGCTAGTATTGATGATGAAATCGCCTGCCATCGTCTTATCTCCTGATAATTAAGACTATGTTCTACATTGTAATTACTGGGATGTAAGTTTTTTTATTGCAAATATAAAATTTGAACATAAATACTAAAAAGCAGGTATTAAAGCTTGTAACATATCCCTAAAAGCGAGATTAAAATATTTTTCATAAAATATCGTTTTAGACATAAACAAGCTAATGAACAACTGGTAGTATATGTTAATTAGTAATTAATCAAATTACTTCAATTAACATTACTTTTCAGCCCAATTTTTTGTAATTTCTCTCTCTATTTCAATAATAGCTTTTCCAATTGCAAGGTATATATTACGCGTTCTTGTTCTATTTGTTTTTTCTATAAAAGATGAATCACTTCTTTTAATTTTATAGCGCCACCATTTCAATTCATCTTGAAATAAATGAATAGTATAACTTTGATAAATAACATCATATTCATTATTGCCACAATCTCTAAAATATTCTATAAATTGTGAAGTATTAGAAATATTTATTGGTTCGATAGTGTCAGGTTTAACAATCAAATTGCTAGAATATTCTTTTCCAATTTGGTTATAACTTTTAGTTAATAAATCTATAAAAATTTCTTTTATTAATTCTTGTAGACTGATATTTTCATCTACACCAAAACATGATTTTACTTCTGGTTGATTGCGTAATTGATCAGTTAATTCTTTTGCAAACTCAGATATTGCTACTGAGGCATCAGAGCTTTGATTTATGCTTTGCACTAAAATATCCCTAAATTCATCAAAGGTATTAATAATATTGTTAGGGTTAACTTCTACTTTTCTATCTCTAATAGTGATATTTTTAGTATTATTTATAGCATCTCTTCCAATGAAGTTCCCTCGGATATTTTGCTCTAAATCACCCCCTTTTGTATCAAATACTATTTGATGTTTTGATGCTGGTATTGTTTGCCTTAATGGTACTAATTTCACTTGGCGTTTAAGTTTCTTTTGATTATTCAAATATGAAAATATATCTAATAAAAATCCTGATAAAAACAAGGTTAATCCTACTATTGTTTTAACAATATTTATATTAAATCTACTGTGAATTAATGCCAGCAGTAATGATATACAACAAGAAAATAATATTATAAACAATAAGGAATATTTGGATTTTCTCGTTAAGCCGATTATGTAACGAGTAATAACTATTGTTTTGCTATACATTTTATTTAGTATTTCTACTTAAAAAAGTATCATATTGTTACAATAGGAGGCATAACATAAATCACTGCTTATGTGTGATTTTAATCAATATAACTACTACATATTCATGTTATTTCGTCATTTTATAGTTTTAGTATTTGCTGTATCTGCTGATAACCATCAACTTCCATAATGATTGTCTTACCAAAAATAGTTATTTATTTTGTGTGCAAAAAATATCCGAACGGTTTACCCATTCCGGTGAATAAAAACACGATTATCATCGTCTAACGGATGATAATAAAAACCTTAAGGTTTTCGTAACAAAAAAACAGACTATTAAGCGAAATTCAATTCTCATGGAGATAGTGGTAAACTCTATGGGTTTGTAGAAGAAGACAACTAAATTTTCTACAGCCATCATACAGAATAATAAAGGATTAACTGTATTAAGTGAATGTAATACAATACAGTACAGTTAAATTGAAGTAGATAAATTAACGATAAATATTAATAACATATAAGTGAGGTTTTCCAAATAACGTGAAAAGTCAAAATAAATAATACCAATTTAAAAATTTATTGCGACAGATGCACAAAGAAAACTCATATCCACTAAGCATTTCCAATCCAAAATCTAAAATCCAAAATGGTATAATAAATTTAGCGAATCATGAAACAAGAAAGAAAAAGATGCTTTTGTATTGGCAAAAGGCGTTCAATTATTAGATTGTGAATTTTGGATTTTAGATTGAAGAAAAAATTTCAAATTGACTAATTATTGTCATCTTGTAGCTTTTCCTGAGATTTCTGATCGTTTTGGGGTTGACTATCAATCGGTAAATTTTGCTTGTCCAGTGTTGGTACTACTACAGCAGAAGGATGTGAATGTTTGGATTCTGGCTGTTTGGATTCTGGCTGTTTGGATTCTGGCTGTTTGGATTCTGTCGGTGGCGCTGTTGGTATAACCACAGGATTTGATGGAATTATCGGTTGAGGAGAAGACGAATTCTGATTAGAAGCGGGTGAGTTATTTTTTGGTAGTGGTGTGGGGGAAGCACTACGAGATGAACGAATCGCCCGTAGTTTTTCGACTAACGAGGGTGTGGGAGAAACGCTAGGGGAAGGTGCGGATTGCTCAAAACGGCGGCGTTGTGATTCTTGTGTAGGGCTGCTGGGTATTTCTTCTGGGGAAGAACGACGATTACGCCGACGCTGCTTGGAATTATAAACAGGTGCTGATTCGGTTCTTGAGGTGGTGTTAGTCTCTTCACCCCTCTCTAAATTAGGAACTTTCGCAGGTGGTTCTTGAGTTGGCTGTTCAAAAATGGGTTTTGGAGTTGGCTGCGGCTGAGGTTTGGGTAAGATGCTGGTGATGCCAAAACCTGCTGTAGCAGCAACCAGGGCTACACTTATACCTATGAATATTTGAGATGACCCCAGTTTTTTTGTCAGTACATTTTCTTTGGCAATGCTTGGGTTGGGCTGCGCCAATGCAGATGGTTTATGAATGCGATTCTGGGCAGTTTTTCCAAGTAAAGTTACTGCCTGTTGAGCAGATAAATTGACAGTTGGCACTGCATAAGTGGATAAGCCTTGCGATGTCATATTCACCCCATTTCCAGGTAGCAGTTGTAACCACTCAGCAACTGTCGCTGGCCGAAAACGAGACTCCACCGCCATACCGCGCATTACGGCCTGGTTGACAGCAGCACTCAAATGTGGTTGGAGTTCGCGGGGGGAAGGCATTTGTTCGCGATCGCGCAATAATGCGGGCATAGGAACCTGGGCTGTCAACAGTGCATACAAGGTTGCTGCTAAACCATAAACATCGGTGGCGGGTGTGCGTGGCGCTTGCGTCAAATACTGCTCAATTGGAGAATAACCCTCAGAAACCAGACCCGTATGAGTCTGTCTGACACTGCCATTAAATTCTCTAGCAATGCCAAAATCAATCAGTACTACTTCCTGGGTTCCTTCACGAAGGATAATATTATCTGGTTTGACATCTCGATGTAACAAACCGTTGTTATGCACTACCTGCAAGGCTGCCCCAATTTGCCGGATGTAATGAATTGCTCTAGCTTCAGGTAACGTTATCCCTGGTAATACAAATGCGTCTCCCAAGGTTTGGCCACGTATGTATTCCATCACCATGTAAGGCAGTCGAGCTTCGACAAAAAAATCACTAACTCGGACTATATTTGGATGAATACACGTAGCTAATCGTCTGGCTTCATCTTGGAATTGGCGCTCAAATTTTGCAAAATCAGGATGTTGTTGCAGTCGTTCATTGATGGTTTTCATCACCACCTCTTGACCCAAGTAGTGATGCGTAGCTTTAAAGGTAATGCCAAAGCCACCCCGCCCTATTTCTTGAATTAGGGTATATTTTCCATCCTGCAAAATTGTGCCTGCTAACATAAATCCTGAGTCCTGAGTGAGCAGATAACTAGCGAGTTTTGAGTCTTGAGGGATTCCTAAAAAATTTTCCCATATTATATATAAGACAGGGTTTTTGCCTGTCTATTTTACGGAATGATTTAGTTGTTGGAACTCTCCAAGCAAGAAAGACCTCCCCATAAGCACAACAGTTTTATCTTTATAGGATAACGCGAGAGTCAAGAAATCCTGAAGTAAGCCACATCTATCTTGAAACCTATAGTTCTTCCTTGATGAAAAGGATTTGCCCTCATCCCCCAACCCCAAATACCAAATCTGGGATTCGGGGAGCCAGAATTTCAAACTCCCTCTCCCAAATTTGGGAGAGGGATTTAGGGAGAGGGAGAAAACTGCGGTTCTCAACTTAGATAAGGTTTAAGAAACAGGCTCAATTTATCTTCCACGCCTGTTATCTGATAACTAATACCATTTCTTTGTGAGGCTGCGCCAAACCCTCTTAACTTCTTCTTTCTTTCTTTCTTTCTTTCTTTGTGTTCTTTGCGACGGCACCCGGGGAACCCCCGCAACGCCCCGCTATCCCTAAGGGAACTCGGCACTGTTCATGGGATGATATCAGCATCATTGATACTCACAATACTTACTGCGAGGTTCTATGAGTAATGTATCCCGATTATCCCTAACCTCTAACTCTCAAGGTGCAACTTCTCCTTTACGCTTACTTGTATTAAGTAATGGTCATGGGGAAGATATGATTGCGGTTCGGATTTTACAAGAACTCCAACGACAATCAAATCCACCAGAAATCTTTGCTTTACCTCTGGTGGGTGAAGGGCGTGCTTACCAACAGTTAGATATTCCCCTCATCGGTTCAGTCCGCACTATGCCTTCTGGCGGCTTTATTTATATGGATGGCCGCCAATTAGCGCGGGATGTCCGCGGTGGTTTATTACAACTTACCCTCACCCAGATAAAAGCTGTCCGCCGTTGGGTGAGTTCTCAAAAAAAATTAGGTAATAAAAGAGCGATTTTAGCTGTAGGAGATATTGTCCCGTTGTTGTTTGCAACTTTCAGTGGTGCTAATTATGCTTTTGTAGGTACAGCGAAATCTGAATATTATGTGCGCGATGAAGCTGGATTATTACCACGGAAATCTAAAGATGCGCGTTGGGAAAACTTTTCCGGTTCAGTTTACCATCCGTGGGAACGCTGGTTAATGAGTCGTCGCCGTTGTAAGGCGGTGTTTCCTAGAGATGCACTGACGACGGAAACATTAAAACAATGGCCAATTCCAGCTTTAAGTTTGGGTAATCCCATGATGGATGGTCTGCAACCAACTTTTTCACGCCAACAATTTTATAGTCAGGATAGCCAACAACAAGAGATAGTTCGACCTTTTGTAGTGACTCTTCTTCCTGGTTCCCGGCCGCCAGAAGCATACGCCAACTGGGAAATAATTATGATTGCTGTATCTGCGTTGATGGCAAGTTTCCAGGAGCGAAATTCGATTTTCTATACTTCTAACAGAGTGATGTTTTTAGGTGCGATCGCTCCGGGTTTAGACTCTCATATTTTATCCCAAAGTGTGCAATCTCAAGGCTGGCGCATTGAATCAGCATGTCCTATCCAAATCGCTGATGCAAATGTCTTGACATTTAAACAAAAAAATGCGTATTTATTGCTGACACAAAAAGCTTATAATGATTGCTTATATTTGGGAGATATAGCGATCGCTATGGCAGGTACAGCCACAGAACAGTTTATCGGTTTAGGAAAACCTGCGATCGCTATTCCCGGTAATGGACCTCAATATAACCCTGCCTTTGCTGAAGCTCAAAGTCGTCTTCTAGGCTCATCTTTGATTTTAGTCGAGCAGCCAGCACAAGTACCGAAGGTTATACAGTCTCTATTCAAAGATCCTGATATTTTGCAAATTATTGCCGAAAATGGTCTACGACGCATGGGTAAACCCGGAGCAGCGCTACGCATTGCGGAATGTTTACAAGAACTATTTTGATTGGGCATTCAGCATTGGACATTCGACAGAGGCGAAAAACTTACTTCCTCATCTCCCTCATCTCCCTCATCTCCCTCATCCTCCCCTGCTCCCTCACTCCTTCACTCCCTCACTCCCTCATGCCACTAACCCAGAACGTAAAGCCCTTACAGCCGCTTGGGTACGGTCATCCGCACACAGTTTATTTAGAATATTACGAACATGGGTCTTCACAGTACCAACTGTAATGTATAGTTTCTCGGCAATTTGCCCATTGCTACACCCAGCTACAATCAATTCTAAAATTTCCAATTCCCGTTGAGTCAGGGGGTATGTTTCCAAAACTTGCTCGTATTCTGATGCCAATGCCTCAATTTTTACAGTCTTCGGCGTTTTCTCAGAACTTTGGCTCTCTCCAGGAATACCTTGTCGCATCTTCCGCAATACCACGTTGGCAATTGCTGGATCAATCCAAGAGTTACCGCCGTGAGTCGCTTGGATTGCCTCAGTTAATTTACTGATGCTTGTTTCTTTCATGTAATAAGAATCAGCACCCGCCGCAAAGGCTGCAAGTACAGCATCCTCTGTGTGATCCATTGTCAGAATGAGAATCTTCGTTGTCGTTTGCCCAGTTTCAGCTTGGTGGCGTTTAAATTTACGCGTGAGTTCAATGCCATCCATGTCAGGCAAACCGATATCTACAACCGCTACATCTGGCTTTGCCGTTTCCAAAAGTTTTAGTCCTTGGGTAGCATTTGCTGCTTCACCAATTACTTTCAATGCGCTGTGAGACTGTAATGCTGCTCTTAGTCCCATTCGCGTTAAGTCATGATCTTCAATTAAAATAATGCTAATTTCATTCATCGCTACACTCGCTCTTACGCTGTTTGCATCTTTCAAAGTATTACTTTCTGTAAGCGCTATCTTTTTATTTTCCCATACCAAAGATAGATGATATTTCAAACACTCTGCATCCACCGATAGAAATAATAAACCTCCCATTTTTTAGCATTTAGATAGAAAATAAATCTAGCTAGAGATATATAGATACTTGCACCATAAGGATGAAAGATTGAGGCTAATGCCAAATTGCTCCTGCTGTGCTAAAAATTTAGCTTTTATTTACCATGTTCCATTACTTAATTACTATTATCTTGGAAAAAGCTAACAAAAATGGACAAATTACAAAAGGTAAAAATTACCTTACCAGAAAGTGAACGATGGTTTCAAGCGATTTTTAACCAAACCTTTGGATTTATCACATTGATGAGTACAACTACTCAAGCTTATGGTACATAATTAATGGTATGCAACTCTCACCAATGGCTGACGACAGCCGCTTGCTGACTCAATTACAATTGTTTTAAGCTTAGTAAAGTATTTTATTTTACTTTATATCAAGCTATGTTTGCTGTCTTCAGGCCAATAATTTTCGGTTTGTTAATTACTAATTATTTTAGAATCATTGGTCATTTGCTAGTAATTTAATTTCAATAGTCTAGTAAATTAACCAAATTGAGGATGAAATAGGCTGATTTTAACCCAATTAAACGCCCAAAACAGTTATTGACAGACTATTAGTGGAGGACAAGGAAGTTGATGTGATGAATGTCAAATAGGCATTGAATAAAGTTAATATTATTAATCGGATTTACTTCGCAAAAAATGAGTTAAAAGCACTAATGTTTGCCTAACTTTATAAAGATGATGGCAACGCTTAACATTGGATATTGTGCCAAATGCCTTAGTCAAGAAAGTTACAGATTTTAGATGTTTGAAACTCTTATATTTTTTAGTTAGATAATCTCAAAAGAGGAATGCTAGACATCAAGCTATGTTTAGCAGCAAAAATAAAAACCGATGGAAGATACGCTGAAAATTTTGGTTGTAGATGATGATAAAGTAGACCGGATGGCAGTCCGTTGTGCTCTGGCTAAAGCAGATATTCAAATGGAACTATCTGAAGTAGCCGATGGCAATGATGCGTTTTCTATTTTAAGCACTACTGTCTATGATTGTGTTTTCTTCGGCTATCGCTTACTAGATCGGGATGGACTAACTTTAATTCAACAGCTACGTTCTTCAGAAATTAAAGTTCCTTTAGTAGTCCTAACTGGTCAAGAAGATGAACAAACTGCTGTAAAATTATTGAAAGCTGGTGCTACAGACTATCTCTCTAAGTCTAGGATATCTCCAGAAAATTTGGCACAAGTTTTGCGGAGTGCGATTCGGGTTTATCGGGCTGAAATGCAAGTAGCTTTGGCAAAAGATCAGCTTAGAGAAAGTCATGAACAACTGATTCGTAAGAACCAAGAATTGGAGAGACAACAGCAACAGCTTCAAATGCAAAACTTGAAGCTATCGGAGGCATCAGTGCTAAAATCAGATTTTTTGGCAACTATGTCTCACGAACTTAGAACACCGATGAATGCGATTATTGGTTTTTCACAAATACTGCTGCGTCCGAAGCTCAGTCAACTAACGCACCAGCAAGCAGATATGATTGAGCGCATCTTGAATAATGGTAAGCATTTACTGATGTTAGTCAATGAAGTTCTCGACTTTTCCAAGCTGGAAGTAGGACGATTAGACTTAAAAGCAGAAAGATTTGATGTCTCAAAAGTAATAAATCTCGCTGTAAGTGAAATGCGTTCTCTAGCTGACGCCAAAAATTTATCATTATTAGTGCAAATCGATTTGCAAAATTCTTTAATATATAATGATCCAGTTCGGATCAAACAGATTTTAATTAACCTGCTCTCCAACGCCATTAAGTTCACAGAATCTGGTAATATTTGGGTTGAAGTTAAAGAATTACCTGCAAATCGAGTGGCAATTATTGTTCGGGATACAGGTATTGGCATAGCACCCAGAGATTTTAAACACATTTTTGAAGCATTTCGACAAGTCGATCAAACTCTGACTCGGAAATATCCAGGTACAGGTTTGGGTTTGGCAATTATAGATTCACTGGTGCGAATGATGGGCGGCAAAATTTTTCTTGAGAGCAAATTAGGGGTCGGTTCAATGTTTAAAATTGAATTGCCGCGCCAAATCACATTATCGTCTGTAGGAGCCGATGTATCTCTACAAGTAGATGACGAAAGGGTTTTTAGCTCTACTAAAAATTCACATCATTCATCTTGTCAAGCTAGGCAAGCATCAATAAGATATCCTAAATTTAAACTATAAATTACTTTCAAAAAAACTGGTAAAAGTTGAGAAATTATGTCTGTAGTTGAAAATAATAATAGAATTTATCGCATCCTCGCAGTTGACGATACTCCAGATAATCTTATTTTGGTTCAAGCAATTTTAGAAAGTGAGGGGTATGAAATTGATTTGGTTTCAGATGGAATAAAGGCTTTGCGAGAAGTTGAAAAATCTCCACCCGATCTGATTTTGTTAGATGTGATGATGCCGGGGATAGATGGTTATGAAGTGACACGTCGGATTCGGAATAACCCAGCAATTAGTTATATTCCAATTCTGCTGATTACAGCCTTTCACGAATCTAGTGTTGTCGAAGGTTTGGATGCTGGGGCTGACGATTTTATTCGGAAACCATTTGATACTGATGAACTATTGGCAAGGGTGCGATCGCTCTTACGTCTCAAGCACAGTTTGGACGAACAACAAAAAATGGCCCGCCAACGGGAAGACTTTGTTTCCCGTCTGACTCATGATTTGCGGACTCCTTTAGTAGCCTCTGATCGCATGTTGAGTTTGTTTGAAATGGAAACATTCTGCAAAATTTCGCCGGAAATGAAACAGGCGATCGCAGTTATGATTCGCAGTAACCAAAATTTGATGGACATGGTAAATACCCTCCTAGAAGTCTATCGCTTCGAGGCAGGTAAAAAAACGTTAAATTGGGAAGAATGCGATTTACGTGAGATATCTCAAGAAGTAGTGAGCGAACTAAGTCCTCTAACTAGTGAAAAAGGGTTGACTCTGAAAATAGATACCCGTGAATTAGATCCACTGGGTAAAAACGCAGCTATTATTATGGGCGATCGCTTAGAACTACGGCGAGTGATAAACAACCTGATTGCAAATGCCATCAAATTTACAGATACAGGAGGCATCACAATCCGCATTTTTGAATCACCTAATTCCGAAAATTCCGATTCGGTAACAATCGAGATCCAAGATACAGGATATGGGATTGCGCCCGAAGATCAGGCAACAATTTTCGAGCGATTTCGCCAAGGCAAAAATAAACGCTCAGGTAGTGGTTTAGGGCTACATCTATCCCACCGGATTATAGAAGCGCACGCAGGAACTATCAAGGTCACCTCTGAACTAGGTAAAGGTAGTTTGTTCACTGTGCAACTACCTAAAAACATTTAACTCTTTTACCAGATTTTAGATTTTAAATTTTGGATTAAATAATGAAAAGGATTAAACCTTATAGGGCAGGGCTATTTCATTCTAAAATGTGACGTTTTCAAAGTCCCTCTCAAAGATGTGGGAGAGGGATTTAGGGTGAGGGCAAAAACTACGGTTCTCAACTTAAATCGCGTTTAAATTCTTATTTTTCTGAAAAAGATTCCTAAAAACTGCCGTAAAAATAGAATGAAATAGCCCTGCCTTATAGGGGCGTTGGTTTGTGTTGGTTATCACAATCCTTCTTTAAAGAAGATTCAAACTTTTGAAGGGTTTTTGCAAGCGAGGCAAACACTACCATAGCAACTAAACCAATTTAATATTATTTTCTAACTTTTAGCCCTCGACCTATCAGGGAATTTATGTTATTAAGTAGTGAAGTGCGTAACTATTTTTTAAACATACTACAGATAGATGAATTGAAATCAAAGTAATACTAAATTAATTATAGAAAACACTGGTATATATTGGGTGTGGCTTTTAGCCATGCCTTTTTTATGAGTAAGACCAAGCAAGTAAAATTTATAATAAATTAGTATAATAGTTAGTCTGCAATCTCTGAATCTCACTTTATATTAATATCAGATCATAGAATATTTGGTCTAATGCTATATAAATAGGAAATATCATCAAACCTACCAGGTTAGTTTTATAAAATACCATATATGGATCAATATTCGGATCATTCTATGGATAGTAGAAATAACTATTTTACCGAAAATTTGGGTCTAAAGCCCCGTCCTTCCAGGACGGCTGTGCGATTTGTTCACTCGAAATGAATAGAAATATTCAGGGATGAGTGACATTTGAGAGATAACCCATTGG
>NZ_JBALFF010000003.1:0-32000 GCF_036916975.1 Nostoc sp. | reverse complement strand
CTGTGTAGCCGTCTTCTCAAATTGCCAGAGGCTAACGCCTTGGGGGTTTTCCCCATGAGCAACTGGCCTGCGAATTCTATACGAATGGCTCTAAGTTGATACCAATGACAGATGTGCGCCCCTAGTGCATATTGTATCTGGGTAAGATGGAGATAAATACTTAGACTTTCTACGTGAACCAAATATGATTTTCTAGTTCAATCTGGTAAAATCTCTCTCTACGTTCTTGGCTCGTCTTGGTAATTGTCGGTTGTGGGGACTAATTAAGTTGTTGGACAGATGCCATTTACACTGTTCAAAAAATGCGGTTTGTTGTACTACCCAAACCGATAACCACAGGCGTAGTGATAGCACAAGCCGTTCGTACTGAGTAACTGAACTTCTCAAACACTCCAAGATAAAGCTCAAAACCTATGACGAGAAAAATCTTAACTGGACTGAGTTCAGCAGCCTACGAACACCCTTTTGATCGCAAAGCCTTGGCTTCTTTGCAAAATATGCCTGGTGTCTCTCTGCTACTCAAAAAAATTAACGAATACGGTATTGATCGCTTACTCAGACTGCAAAGCCTTGGTAGTGAAATCAGAATTTCATCCCGTAATTTTCCCCAATTGCATGAAGCATTTGTAGAAACCTGCCAAATTCTTGATGTTGCTCCACTTCCTGAACTGTATCTGTTTCGAGGTACAGGTCACATTCAAGCCTACATTGTTGGCGTAGAAAAACCCCTTGTTGGTATAAATTTAGATGCAATGGAGTGGCTTGGCGCAGATGAGTTGATTTACGTTTTTGGACACGAAATCGCTCGCATCAAGAGTCAGCACATGGTTTATCACCAAATGGCAATTGTTATGCCAAGTTTAAAAAATTTGTTGAACAGTACCACACTGGGGGTTGGTGGCTTGGTAGCTAGTGGTATGGAACTAGGTTTGTATAATTGGCGGATGATGGCTAGATTCACTGCCGATCGCGCTGCAATGCTCGCTTGTCAAGATATTGACGTAGCAACTACTACACTGATGAAAATCGCAGGTTTGCCAGATGAGTATTTGACTACTGCTGTAATCGAAGATTTTCTTGTCCAAGCCCGTGAGTTTGCATCGAATAATTTTGACAGTATTGATAAGGTTACCAAAATATTAAGCTATACAGAACCTGGGCTTTCTTGGGTAGTTATGCGGGCTGGCGAGTTATTAAAATGGGTTGATTCAGGAGAATATGAAAATGTAATTCAACTGAAAAATTTAAAAACACCAGAAGAAGCCCAAGAAAATGAAGGAAAAACACCCGAAGAAAAAGAAGGGTGGAATTTTTTGACTTCTTGGTGATTGAATTTTAGATTTTAGATTTTAAACTAGCGAATCACCTAAGAACTAAGAGTAACGGCTAATTTATCAGCAATTCCGGCAATCCAATTTTCATCTTGTTTGGTGTAGCTGCGAGGAGCATTCGCGCCCAAAATTAGAGCGCCTTGGTTACCAATAGGTTGACAAATTACACCTTGAGTATTTTCTGGTAAATAATCAAATTCAAATCTACCTGGATATACTTTTAGTGCAACTAGATAAATCGGCTTTTGTTTTTCGAGTACCTGTTTTAAGATTACTCCTGGTACAACCTCAGATTTAGTAGCTAGAATCCCGCGACGCAACAAAACTTTACCTTGATAATAAACGACAAGCGATCGCGTGACTGTATTAGTCAACAATAAATGAGATGCCCAGGCTAGCTCTGTTTTCACGGCTTCAGGTAAATCTGCTGCTATTACAAAACCAACTTCACCAATTAGTTCTACAGTATCAGGCGATCGCGGCTGAACTTGCTGCCAAATTAAACCCGTCAAAATTAACACCGCACTCAAAATCACGCCCACCACATCACCACGCGATTGAGATTGGGTTAGTTCCGGTGTTAATAAACGGTTAATCAGCAAAAGTACAGCGCCTAGCCCACCCACGACAATGGGTAGACGCCGCAAAACTCGATTAGGATCAGGTTTAGTCATCCTTGGAAAAAGTTATGAGTTATATCAGTTATGAGTTGAAGAAAGTTTTTAACTCCTCACTTCTAACTCTTCACTCCTAACTATTTTCACTCCTCCCCTGGTTCAATAATTCGTTGGAAAAGATAACCAGTACCTCGGGCTGTAAGAATCAATTCTGGGTTGCTAGGATCATCTTCTAACTTTGCCCGCAAACGGGATATATGCACATCCACTACGCGGGTATCAACATGACGCTCTGGTGTATAACCCCAAACCTCCTGCAAAATTTCCGAACGAGAAAAAGGTTCTCCAGAGCGACTAACTACCAACTCTAACAAGCTGAACTCCATACCAGTCAATCGAATCCGCTCATCACCTTTGTAGACTTGTCGCTTATTGGTATCGATTTTAATGTTAGCGACATGGATTACCCCAGAACTAGGAATGCCAGATCCACCGGTTTTGTCTACCCGCCGCAACACTGAGCGAATTCGAGCTTCTAGTTCTTTGGGGGAAAATGGTTTAACTACGTAGTCATCAGCACCCAATTCTAGACCAGTGATGCGATCGGCCACGTCCCCCAAGGCTGTTAGCATAATAATGGGGACATCTGATTCTTTTCGTAATTCTTGACATACACCATAGCCGTCTAGCTTTGGCATCATTACATCCAAAACTACCAGGTCAGGATCAGTTTTGCGAAAAATATCTAATGCTTCTTCGCCGTCGCCAGCTGTCACTACATCGTAGCCAATCATCGAAAGGCGCGTTTCCAAAATCCGGCGAATGCTGGCTTCGTCGTCTACCACCAAGATTTTTTCTTTATGGCTTTCCAAGTTTATCAACGCTCCTTGACTAAAAATTTACATGATTAATTTTTAATACCATAATATTAAGATATCATTCTATGAATTGATTTGGAAAAACCTCTAAATACTACTATTATTGGTTTTTAGTTTTTTTCAAGAATTAAGTAAATATTAAGATTATTTAATAAGATTTAAGAATGGCAAAGCCAAAAACCTTTTTTGTGTGTAATGAATGTGGAGCAGAATCGCCCCAATGGTTTGGTAAATGTCCAGGTTGCGGGACTTACAATTCTCTAGAAGAGCAGATTACTATCCAATCCTCAGTAGATGTACCCAGTCGGGGGGGAGTGAGTAGTTGGCAATCAACTCAAACTAATGGCAAATCTCACGCTAAACCAGCTAAAGCGCGAGCCTCCTTGACATTTGACCAAATTACCGATCGCCAAATTGCCCGATGGGAGTCTGGTTATGGAGAATTGGATCGGGTGCTTGGAGGTGGGGTTGTCCCTGGCTCTATGGTGTTGATTGGTGGCGATCCGGGTATTGGGAAATCGACTTTATTACTGCAAGTATCAAATCAATTAGCACAAAAATATCGCATCCTTTACGTAACTGGTGAAGAATCGGGACAGCAGGTAAAATTACGCGCTTCTCGTTTGGGAGTATCAAAAAGCGTAAATGTGGTTAATGATGAGAATACCACTGTGGTAGTAGATGCGACACTTCCCATAGATCCTGACAGTATAGGTGCAGATTTATATGTATTGCCAGAAACAGATTTAGAAGAAATTTTACGGGAAATAGACTCTCTCAAGCCAAATGTGGCGGTGATTGATAGTATTCAAACGGTGTTTTTTCCGGCGCTGACTTCTGCACCAGGTTCGGTGGCTCAGGTACGGGAATGTACAGCAGCATTGATGAAGGTGGCGAAACACGAAGATGTCACTATGCTGATTGTGGGACACGTTACCAAAGAAGGAGCGATCGCTGGGCCAAAAGTCTTAGAACATTTAGTTGATACGGTGTTGTATTTTGAAGGCGATCGCTTTGCCTCCCATCGGTTATTACGCACAGTGAAAAACCGCTTCGGTGCAACTCATGAAATCGGCATCTTTGAAATGGTGGCGGAGGGACTAAGGGAAGTCTCCAACCCTTCAGAGCTATTTTTAGGCAACCGTGACGATCCAGCGCCAGGTACGGCCATTGTCGTGGCTTGCGAAGGCACCCGCCCGATAGTTGTAGAATTACAAGCCCTTGTCAGTCCTACCAGTTACCCCTCACCCCGGCGGGCTGGTACTGGCGTAGATTACAACCGCTTGGTGCAAATTCTCGCCGTCTTAGAAAAACGGGTGGGAATTCCGATGTCCAAGTTAGATTCTTATGTTGCTTCAGCGGGTGGGTTGAATGTGGAAGAACCGGCGGTAGATTTAGGAATAGCGATCGCCATTGTAGCTAGTTTCCGCGATCGCATAGTCGATCCCGGTACAGTATTAATCGGTGAAGTTGGCTTAGGTGGACAAGTGCGATCGGTTTCCCAAATGGAACTGCGGTTAAAAGAAGCTGCTAAATTGGGATTTAAACGAGCGATCGTCCCCAAAGGAACAAAATTTCCCGACCTAAATATTGAGATTTTACCAGTATCTAAAGTCATAGATGCAATTATCGCCGCCATTCCCCATCAAGAACTTACAGAAGAAGATTTAGAACCTGATGAAGATGAGTAACTATAGCCCCCCAATTTAACGGGGGTTGAGGGGATTTAAAACAGTCCAACACCAAGGTAAAATCCGAGATTTTAACACCACCTCAAAGGAAAACCGATGACCACAACCCTCACCCAAGGCTACCAAATCACTTGGGAAAAACTACCCGATGATTACAAACTCCCAGATGATCCAGTGGACAACATCAATCAACCAGCTTTAGCTGCTGCACTCACAGAAAGCCTACAATTAGCTGGAAAAATTTCAGTTAACGCCCTAACTTCAACCAATTATGGCATTTGCGCCACATTGAATGGCAGAATGGTCATCAAAGCTCCTGATTGGGCATACATACCTAATATTCGTGTTGAACGCGAAGAGGTAAAACGCAGTTACACTCCCGAGCTACAAGGAGAAATACCAGTAATTGTGATCGAATTTATTTCCGATACACAGGAGACGGAGTATTCTATCAAAGCGACATATCCCCCAGGAAAATGGTTTTTTTACGAGCGCATCTTAAAAGTGCCAAACTACATCATCTTTCAGCCAGATAGCGGCAATGTGGAAATGTATCGCTTAGAAAGCACAGAACAGTACATTTTGCAAGAGCCTGATGAAAATCAACGCTACTGGATAGCCCAGATGAATCTTTACCTTGGGCTGTGGCAAGGTACTCGTGAAAACCGTACAGGAAAGTGGTTACGGTGGTGGGATGAACAAGGAAACCTTCTGCTTTGGGGTTCCGAGTTAGCTGAACAAGAACGCCAACGCGCCGAACAAGAACGCCAACGCGCCCAACAACAACAACAACGTGCTGAACGACTAGCAGCACAATTGCGGGCTGCGGGGATTGAACCAGAAGTGTGATGAAATGTTTTAGGAAAAATTGAAAGCCACTGAATCCCCGACCTTTTTTGAGAAGTCGGGGATTTTATTTCTCACAAATGATTAAGTAGGGCTAAATACCAGTTGTTAGGAAAGATCAAAGTTTAACAACTGCGATGTCTACGACGGGCTATTCGGCGTCGCCACAGGTTTATTACGATTGAATATACTGCTATTGTCGGCTGCACCAGAATCGCCTAAAATTTACCTTGCCAAATGCCCTAGTAATGAAACAAATCAAAATTATTGTAGAAAAACATTCTGACGGTTATGTTGCCTATCCTCTTGGCATTAAAGGGGCGATAGTTGGTCAAGGTGACACCTATGAAGAAGCCTTAACCGATGTCAAGTCAGCTATTCGCTGCTATATTGAGACATTTGGCAAAGAAATGCTCGAAGATGAATCACCAGTAATCGAAGCTTTTTTGACAGAAGCAGAGGTGGCTATTTAATGCCGAAGTTTCCTGTCGATGCTCCAAAAAAGAGAGTTGTAAACAACCCAATTTAGAAAGGTCGCATAGAACGTTTATACATTCCACCTTGCCAAACGCCAATATTTATGGTGTGCCAAAATAAATATCAGTGATACTTTGCTAATCATCAGCCTTGCTGCGATCGCTTGACTTTTAAGACAGTCGCTACACTAATTTTAGTATTCCCATCGTCGTGCTTCTAAAGGCAACCTCTGGCAATGTTCATAGCTATTAAAACACTACAATAGAAACACATAAGATAAATTGTATCGCCCTCAGTATAATGACTGTAATTGCTAGACCTTCATCCTTAATCGGCAGTATCAGAATAGAAAAGCTGGATAAATTTCACCTATTCAAATTTAATGATGAACTGCAAGCACGGATGGAAGAACTTTTAGAACGTAAAAAAGCTGATTTACTAACTCCAGAAGAATTTATCGAACTTGAAGAAATTGGAGAACTAGATAGAATTTTCACCCATATAAATGCAATGTTAGTAGCTCAACAATAATGATTGATGATGCTACTAAAGAAATTCTCCGAAGACGAGCAAATTATCTGTGTGAGTATTGCCATTCTCCAGAACGCATTTCCACAACCAGATTTACAGTAGACCATTTGATACCAAAGTCTATTGGTGGTTCTGATGAACTTAATAATTTAGCATTGGCTTGTCGTCGTTGTAATGAACGTCGCTACAACTTTGTCGCTGGATATGACCCAGAGACTAAAGCAATAGTCCCCCTATTTAATCCTCGTCAACAAATTTGGTCAGACCATTTTCTTTGGTCAGTAAATGGTAGGACAATTATTGGAGTTACCCCCACAGGTAGAGCAACCTGCAAGCGACTTGATATTAATGATGAACGCTATTCAGAAGATGACTCCATTCGCAGTGCGCGGGGTTTTTGGATTCAAGCTGGCTTACATCCTCCTAAAGAAGATCCAACTGGAAAGTAATCAATAAAAATAATAATTTTTACTATGACTTCTTCTCCCCCCCACTATATTCCTCAATCTGATCCCCCGCTTCCTCCTTGGGAAACTCTACCAACGATGTATGATTTACCAAGTGACAACCCAGAGGAACCAGGTTTGCCAGACGATTTTCACTTTTTGCAACCCTTACTTTTATACTTAACTTTTCAGCCCATTAACTGGAATCCCGAACTAGTTTATAGTGCGGCTGACCTTAATCTCTACTATGATTTAGAGCATCCTTTGTGGTATAAGCGCCCAGATTGGTTTGGTGTAGTAGGTGTAGGAAAATTATACAAAGGGCAAGACTTACGGTTAAGTTATGTAACTTGGCAAGAGCCAGCAAACCCCTTTGTGGTTATTGAGTTATTATCTCCAGGTACAGAAGACGAAGATTTAGGCACAAAAAGAGAAAGTCCAGCAGATAAACCTCCTAGCAAATGGGAAGTTTATGAACGAATTTTGCGGATTCCCTACTATGTTGTTTTTAGTCGCTACACTAATGAACTTCGGGCTTTTCAGTTAGTCGGCGGTCACTATGAACCAATGAACTTGACTAATGGATACCTACTAATGCCAGAGATAGATTTAAGTTTAGGCTTATGGCAAGGTTCATTTCGAGATATTGAAAGGTTGTGGTTAAGGTGGTTCACTTTGGCGGGAGAATTAATTCCCGCACCCACAGAGGAAGCTGCTGCTGCAACCCAACGAGCGATGATTGCAGAACAAGAAGCTACAGAAGCTAAACAAGAAGCTGCTCAAGCCAAACGAAAAGTAGAAAAATTAGCAGAACGTTTGCGTCAGTTAGGCGTGAATCCTGATGAACTAGATGAATTATTGTAGCTTTAGGAGTATTTTCTTATACGCAGCATAATTTTCTGCTGTTGAGGAATTACTTGTAATGAAAACTTTGATCGCCGTGTGTCGAAGCGTTTATTTTATAACGATATTGGCTCCCATAAAGATTAATTTTTGAGAGCAATGTCTACGACGAGCTACGCTAACGCATATTCAGCACTTGAAATACATATAATAATTTCTTCGGCAAGTTTATAGCAACCTCAGTTTTTCTGAGAAACTATGATATCATGCTATATCCTTAGTGTTCCAAAGCTCAGTACCAATAGAGTTGCTAGGGATAAAATGTGGTTCATCTGCGAATCCAAAAGGCGATACATAGAGCAGTCGCAGAGATTACCGCAGAGACTGATTATGTTCCGGCTGGTAAAATACGTAAGTATGAGTAGTATGATCGAACTACTCAGGTAAAAATTGTCTATTTGGTCACACAAGACCGTCGAAAGATTGTAGAAGAGTGTATTTCCTTGTTTTGACAGTGGTGCTAATCTCAATTTTAGGGATGTTATAAGGCTTTATCTGCTAGAGTTTCTCATTTTCAGCAAACTGAATAATTTATTAATAATAAAATCGCAAGGAGTGCGATGAGATGTCACAGTCCCATATCACAAGACCAGAAATAGCTGCTGGAACTCTAATCGATAACCGCTATATTATCCAAAAACTTCTCGGACAAGGAGGATTAGGGCGAACTTACTTGGCCTTTGACACTCGTCGGTTTAATGAAGCTTGTGTTCTCAAGGAGTTTGCGCCCATTGGCACAGGGGAGAGTGGACTGGAACAATATCGCAACTTGTTTAAAAGAGAGGCAAAAATTCTTCATCAATTGCAACATCCTCAAATTCCCAAGTTTTTAGCTTGCTTTGAAGGAGATGGTCGGTTATTCCTAGTACAAGAGTATGTTGACGGTAAAACATATTCTAGGGTGCTGGGAGAACTTCAACGTCAAGGAAGAAACTTTTCTCAAGAGGAAGTTATAGAGTGGCTAAAAAATCTGCTGCCTGTTTTAGAATATGTTCACCAGCACAACATCATCCATAGAGATATTTCGCCTGATAACATAATGCTACCTGATGGCAAGGATCTGCCAGTGCTGATTGATTTCGGTGTCGGCAAACAAATTGCTGACATGAATGAAGGGAGAAGTTCTAACCAGCAGGTAACCTTTGTTGGCAAAATGTCCCTTGTCGGCAAAGTGGGGTATGCTCCCCGCGAACAGATTAGCTTGGGTTTATGTTCCCCCTCTAGCGACCTTTATGCTTTGGGGGTAACAGCTATTGTACTACTCACAGGTAGAGATCCATCCTTGCTAATGGATCAATATTCCTTAGAATGGAACTGGCGTTATTATACCTATGTTACTAATGGATTCGCTCAATTACTCGATCAAATGTTGGCAGATAGACCTAACAAGCGATACCAAACAGCTAGGGAAGTTCTTATAGATTTAGAGCGGATTGGAGAACCAGAAGTGGTAATGTCTCCAGCAATCATACTTGATGATTTGCCCGCCACCGTATTTAATCCTGAATTTCAGCCTATGTCGGCAATATCGCCGTCATCCAACCAACCTGGAGAAAGAATTTTTACACCCACTTCACCAGCTACTTTGCCAATTGGGCGAATCAAAGAACAGCAACCTTCGCTCCAACCAGCATTTATTAAACATTGTCACCAAGAGTTAGCTTACCACATCGGCCCAATGGCAAATCTAGTTATAGAAGAAATATTAGAGCAAAATGCTTACATTTCACCCGACCAATTTATTGAACTCATAGCCAGGGAAATTCCTGACTTTCAAGCAGCTTTTGAATTCAAAAAAAGCTTATTTTCATAAATATTTAAACCACCTTTCATTTAGAGATAATTTTGAATTGTTTAACTAATTCTCCCAGTTTAATTTGCATAGCGACTAAGCGCAGCCAGTTTTGAAGTTGAGCCTCAATTTCCGTTGCACAACTAAATTACGAATTACGAATTACGAATTACTTTAGTCCCCCATACCTCCCTGAGTGCGTTTGATTCTTTTCATTGCCATTTCTAAACTTAACTGCATCCGTTTAAAGGCTTTAGCTAAATTACCAATTTCATCATTAGACATTTGCTCGAATTCAACTTCCATGTGTCCAGTACTAACTTCTTCGGCGATGCGAGTCATGCGTTTGAGAGGCATAACAACTTGTTGATTTAAGAAAAAGTTTACTAACAGGATAGTAGCTATAAAAATAGTTGATACAATTAGAATAATTAGTAAAGAAGACTGATGGGCTTTGTTGATGACGTTATTTGCTGGTACTGTAATAATCTGAGCGCCGACAATTTCATTCAGCTTCCACCCAAATCCATTAGCTGTACCATAAAGATTAATCATACTTGGAGGTGCAGCTTCGGGTACACTATGGCACTTCAGACAGCTTTCTTCAGAAATTGGTAGCGGACGAGCAATATAAAAGATATCGCCACCAGGAATTGAGCGAAATCCACTCACTTCTTTAATATCTGATTTATTTCTGAACCTTTCTACAATTTCCGTTTCAAAACCGTCAGCTTTATCCCGAAGATTTGTGGGATTGAGAGTTGCTTCTTTATAAAAGAAGTCACGGTAATCTGGTGTTTTCCGTAAAATCTCAAATACCTCGCGTGCTGAGTATGCAGGCACACTTTGTGGCAAAAACTCAGTTTGCAATTTATCAGCTAACTCTGGATTAACTTGAGTATTGGTGTATTTACGAATAGAACTCATGGTTTGCATGAGTATAAGACCTGTTGAGCTAATATCTTGTTTAGCATTCTCTCTAAGCAGAGAAGAAAGAGCAAATCCACTCAAGCTCAAACCGAAGGTCAGAATTACCAAGAGCAGAATTGTAAACTTTTGTTTCAGTTTTAGATTCTTTAGCATAATTTTACATTAACTACGAGTCAAATTATTATGACCAAATATCGCTAAAGTCATCGTTTACTTTAGCATGAACAATCAAATAAAATTTTGGTGTAAAGGTATAGTTTAGCTAAAACTATTAGGGTATACCCAACTCTATATTAGTAATTATTGAGGTTAATCAAAATGTTCTCTAAGTAACTCATTCAAAAAGCTACAACACTAATTAAAATTGAATTTCCAAAAATTTGTGTTGGCTTTTATGATCCGTGCCAAAATAAATACCAGGAATTGTCAAATATTACTAATGGTGTGGAATGCAGGAAAGTCTTTATTCGGTGGACGCTACATTATTGAAAGCCAACTAGGTGAAGGCGGAATTGGCATTACTTATCTTGCCAGAAATCAACGAAATCAACTGCGAGTGATTAAAACTCTCAAAGAAGAAATTCTGAATCACCCCGCCTGGATACTCCACCGAAACAAGTTACGGCAAGACTTCCGTGATGAAGCAGTTCGGCTGGCTGTGTGTCACCATCCTCATATAGTACAGATAGAAACCATCTTTGATGAGGGAAATTTGCCCTGCATGGTGATGGATTACATCGAAGGTGAAGACTTAGGACAGCGTTTGAGACGGATGGGGGTGCTATCAGAAGCAGAAGCGCTACTCTACATCAGGCAAATTGGGGATGCTTTGACGCTAATTCACTCTAAAGGGCTGCTGCATCGGGATCTGAAACCACGTAATATTATGATCCGCATTGATAAATCAGAAGCAGTGCTGATAGATTTTGGTATCGCTAGAGAATTTATTCCCAATATGATCCAAAGGCATACAGTGTATCGTACTCCTGGTTTTGCCCCACCTGAGCAGTATGAATCAGAAGCGCCACGAGGAGAATATATTGATATCTACGCCTTAGCTGCTACTTTGTATAATCTGCTTACCGCAGTTATACCGACGAATGCAGATGATAGACGTCACAATGTTAATTTAGAACCACCACAATATTTTAATCCTAAAATCAGCGACAGGGTGAATCAGGCTATTATATGCGGCATGGATTTGGATTCTACTTATCGTCCCCAGTCTGTGCAGGAGTGGTTGGATTTATTGGGTTCTGATTCTGGTGGCGATAAGATAGCACCAATATCATCTACCTTGGTGATAACGCCTAGACTTAAACCATCTCCACTTGTATTAGATCAATATAACTGGCAATGTGTACAGACCCTCAAAGGTCATTCTAGTATGGTTCATGCGATCGCCATTAGCTCAGACGGGCAATTTATTGCTAGCGGCAGTAATGACCATACTATTAAACTTTGGCAACTGGGTACTGGCAAGCTAGTGCGTCAACTGGGTCGTTGGTCTTCTGGTCATTCCAGTATGGTTCATTCCGTCGCTTTTAGCCCAATCTCCTCAAAGCTTTCTTATCAAGGGGAGTCTGGCAAATCTGCGGGAGTTGCAGACCTGAACCGGGGAATCTTAGCTAGCGGTAGTTGGGATAACACCATCAAATTGTGGGATGTAAACACAGGCAAAGAAATTCGTACTCTCACTGGTCATACTAATTGGGTAAATTCCGTTACCTTTAGTCCAGATGGCAAATTTCTGGCTAGTGGCAGTGTTGACTGCACAATTAAACTTTGGCAAGTCCACACAGGCATAGAAACCCAAACTCTCATAGGCCATTCTGACTCAGTTTCGTCAGTTGCCTACTCTCCAAGAACGCCTGCAACGAATAGCAAGGATAGGCAGCTAGTAGCTAGTGGCAGTACTGATTACACCATTAAATTATGGCAAGTATACACAGGCAAAAACATTTGTACATTATTAGGTCATTCCTTCTTCGTCAATGGTATCGCCTTCAGCCAGGATGGGGAAATTATCGCCAGTGGCAGTGGTGACAACACAATTAAACTGTGGGATGTAAATACAGGTAGAGAAATTCGTACTCTGGTTGGTCATTCTGATTCAGTTTGGTCTGTTGCCTTTAGCCATGATGGGCAATTTCTCGCTAGTGGCAGTTGGGACAATACTATCAAACTGTGGCACGTAGACACTGGCAGAGAAATCAGCACACTTATAGGGCATTCCAGTTATGTTCGATGCGTCGCATTCAGTCCCGATGGTCAAACCCTAGTTAGCGGTGGTGATGATGATACTATTAAGATTTGGCGACGGGGATAATTCGTAATTCGTAATTCGTAATTCGTAATTCGTAATTCGTAATTCGTAATTCGTAATTCGTAATTCGTAATTCGTAATTCGTAATTCGTAATATAGGACTTTGATTTTATTGCGTGAAAAAACTCCGTACACTCAAAAAGTCTTCTTTCCTACTCCCACTCCCAGCCTACGCAAATAATTTCAGGAATCAAACCGGATTCCTATATTTTTGCTTATGAATAAGAATTAAATAACATACAATTTATGTCCGACAGCTTACCTCACCCTCAATCCCTCTCCGATAGATTGGAGAGGGATTGAGATAATTGATGAAGTTTTGCATTTTATTTAATTTACGTTCCTTAATGTGGTTCAATATTTTTAAACCTACAGATAGAAATGCGATCGCCCATAAATTGTCACAATAATGACGACAACCGTTATTTTTGAGCAAGAAATTATATGGGCTTTGGTATTGGTGATTTATTCTGGATTTTTCTCCTTCTGACTTCTTTGCAACCCCTTTGGCAAAAACGTCAAATAGAATATCGGCGCTTGCGTGCTTTACAAGAATTCCAGCAGGAACGCAAAAGTCGGGTGATTTTGCTCATTCACCGCCAAGAGTCCCTTAGCTTCCTGGGAATTCCCATATCTCGCTATATTACTATCGAAGACTCAGAACAAATATTGCGAGCAATTCGCCTTACACCCCCAGATGTACCGATTGACTTAATTTTGCATACTCCTGGTGGTTTGGTTTTAGCTACAGAACAAATCGCCAGAGCATTAATTCGCCACCAGGCAAAAGTTACAGTCTTTGTACCCCATTATGCCATGAGTGGCGGTACCATGCTTGCGATCGCAAGCGATGAAATTATTATGGATGCTAACGCTGTCTTAGGGCCAGTTGATCCCCAATTGGGTAACTACCCAGCAGCGAGTATCTTAAAAGTAGTTGAAGATAAACCCATCAGTGAGATTGATGACCAAACTCTAATTATGGCCGACCTCTCACGCAAAGCAATACAGCAGGTACAGAGGTTTGTACGAACTCTGCTAAAAGACAGTATACCTAAACAGAAAGTTCTGCCAGAAAATATCGAATCGATTATCGAAGCCTTGACAACCGGCCGCGTCACCCACGACTATCCCATCACTATAGAGGAAGCAACAGAAATGGGGCTGCCCGTAACTGTCGGGCTGCCCCATTCTATTTATGATCTCATGGATTTGTACCCACAGCCACAAGGAGGCCGACCCAGCGTCCAGTACATTCCTATGCCTTACAATGACCGCCGTCCAATTCTACCTATGCCCAAGGGCAGACCTCTAGAAGAACCAAATCAAATGACTTAAGAGGTTTTGAGGTAGGAGTTTTTGGTGGCGATTAGGGTGTAGCTGTCGGTGTAGCTGTTGGTGTAGCTGTTGGCGTAGCTGTTGGTGTAGCCATCGGTTTAGCTGTCGGTGTAGCCATCGGTTTAGCTGTCGGTGTAGCCATCGGTTTAGCTGTCGGTTTAGCTGTCGGTTTAGCCGTCGGTTTAGCCGTTGGCGTAGTTGTTGGTTTAGCCGTCGGCTGAGTGAAGACTGTCTTTGCTTCTTCATTCAGCTTTTGGCGGAGTGCTAAATTAGCAATTCCGGTTTCTTGCAACTGATATTTCTTCTGATACTCCTTCACCACCGCTTCCATCTGAGGACCATAAAAATGATCGCGGGGAAGGGGAGGATTAGGCTTGAGCACAGCATTCAAATTTGTTTGCAGAATTTTGATGATGTTAGCAGCAAAACCTTGGGTTCTTGGCCCGGCTATCCCATCAACTGGTTTTAGCCTATAACCCGTCTGAAATTCACGAATTGCCTTTTTAGTTTGGTCATCCGTCAAAGCACCATTTGTGACCTTGACGTTATAGCCTAACCCTCGCAACACAGCACGGAATTGCTGGGGGGTATAGCTACGTTGAGAGGCTGCGAAACCTGTGTCTGCAATTACGACGCTAGCAGTTATCAGGCAAGTAACAGCAAAGTTTGCGCTTGATTTTCCAAACCCACACCACATACTTAAAACTCCTTTGAGTTAAATCAGCAGGATTATAAATGTTAACAGCTGCATTTTAAGTTTGTTTAATAACTTTTTTTGCAATTTTTTAATATTTTTTGAATAATTTGTGATTTATTTTTGTCAAATTTAACTTTGAATCCAAAAACTAATTTCTGTCATCCATCAAAAGAAGTATCTTGTATTAGCAGAGATACAGCCTGATTTTAATTGAATCCACCCCTTAAATACTAAATTACAGTAGTGCATACATCTGTTACCTGTGTCAAGCTAGAGCCAGGGCAATCGGAGATGCTGCGCGAACGGAGCGGGTTTTGTCCTTCGTTCAAAGTCCCCTTCTTGTATTCTGGCGACTGACTCCTGAATTCTGTTTCGATAAATGAAAGAGCTTATATTCCAAACACCCAAAAGATGTATAATATATGACAAAAAATGAAGAATATAAAATCTTCTAAGCAAGGGAATCTTTGGTTTGAAAGAATTATGGCAATTACTGCCACCGTAAATTTAGGTTTAGTTTTGTTTAATTTAAGTTACGTACCTTGGCGAGATTTCTACTTGCGAAAACTTCCCCAAATTATTCAGATTTATGACCCAATAAAAGGTATTGAACCCCATCGAGACACAAAAAGTTATTTAGAAACGGTAGACGCATTAGAACAACAAGTCAGGGAAACAGGGTTAGAGTCTTCTCAAGTAAATAGCAGGCTAATACAAATAAGTCATCTTAGCAGCGAGATGATTGACAGTAACCCGTTTGCGGGAGTGAATAAAAGTGGGACTCTGGAAAAAATCAAAAAGCGGATGCGATCGCACATCGGTAATGAATCTGCAAAACAGTCCTTTGCAACTTTCTGGAGTCAGCCATACCTATCACAAAATGGCTGGGTTAAAGAAATTAATTTTTTCAACCAGAGCATCCGCCCTTTAATTGCCTCTAACTACTTCCGCCAAATCGGTGAAAATGGCGAATTTGTTGATAATTTCTGGATTATTGACTTACCCTTTCTGATTTTATTTGGCGTAGAATTGCTGGGGCGCACTTTCTTAATCAGACGCCAACATCCTGGTTTTAGCTGGTTTGAAGCAGTTTTGTGGCGTTGGTACGACCTATTTTTACTACTGCCATTTTGGCGGTGGCTGCGAATCATACCTGTAGTAGTCCGCCTCGATCAAGTGCAGTTATTGAATCTGCATCCAGTGCGAAAGCAAATTAATCAAGGGATTGTCGCTAACTTTGCCGAAGAACTTACAGAAATTGTAGTGGTGAGGGTAATTAATCAGGTTCAGGGTTCAATACAGAAGGGTGAGTTAACGCGCTGGCTTTCACAACAAGAAAATTTACGTCCCTACATAGATATTAATAATGTGAATGAAGTCGAAGCGATCGCAGGTCTTTTAGTAAAGACAATTGTCTACCAAGTCTTACCCGAAATCCAACCTGCGATCGTAGCCATTTTGCGCCACAACATCGAAACCGTCTTCCATCAAGTCCCCGTCTATCGCAACCTGCAAAACCTCCCTGGCGTGGGACAAGCCCAAACCCAGTTAAGCGAACAACTGGCGACTCAAATCACAACTAATCTTTACAAAACTTTAGTTAGCGCTGTTGAAGACCCCGTGGGCGCAAAACTCACCAGTCAACTAGTAGAAACCTTTAGCAAAGTCTTAGGATCTCAAATCAAGGAAAAACACGTACTTTCAGAAATTCAGAGTTTACTTTTTGACTTCTTAGAAGAAATCAAACTCAACTACGTCCAGCGTTTGTCTCAAGAAGACATAGACCAAATTATCGAGCAAACCAGAAAGCTACGAACACAAGTATCAGTTCCAGTAGTAGTGAAAAGATGAGGGAGATGAGGGAGTGAGGGACAAGAATTAATAACCAATACCCAATGCCCCATGCCCAATCCCCAATACACGACTATAAAAGAAATGCGCTAAACTCGAATTAGGCGAATCATAATTGGTTCGTCACAAGACTTCTTGGAAGATATACCTATCGCAGGAAGTGGGTCAATGCCCACTTTTTTTATTGAATTCTCTCATGGCTCATCCTTTAATTCCACAAATTATTGATTTGGCGACACCAGTAGCAGAAGAACTGGGATTGGAAGTGGTTGGCGTGGTTTTTCACACCAACCAAAGTCCACCAGTTTTGCGGGTAGACATTCGCAATCCTGAGCAAGACACCGGGTTAAATGATTGTGAGAGGATGAGCCGTGCTTTAGAAACCTCCTTAGATGCTGCCCAAATCGTTCCAGATGCATACGTCTTGGAAGTCTCTAGTCCTGGGATTTCGCGGCAACTGGTAACAGACAGGGAGTTTATTTCCTTTAAAGGATTTCCTGTCATTATCTCCACAACGCCCCCTTACGAAGGACAACAAGAGTGGACAGGTCAGTTGATTCGCCGGGATGAGACAGCACTTTACTTAAACCAAAAAGGTCGTGTAGTCGAAATTCCCCGCTCCCTAATTACTAAGGTGCAACTAGACGAGCGCCGATAAACAAAGGGCTAAGGCTTAGGAGTTAGAGATTAGAACACCTTGGCTCAAGGCTAAAGGTTAGGAACTAGGGCTAGAGATTAGAGGTTAGTGTAAAACTATTTTCTAATCTCTGGCTCTAATGCGTAGTTTTCAGTCCCTACTCCCCACTCCCCATTCCCTAATTTTTAAAGGAGATTGCTTATGTCAATGGTTACTTTACCTGGATTAAAAGAATTAATTGAAAGTATCAGTCGAGAGCGGAATTTACCTCGTCTTGCAGTTCAATCAGCTATTAGAGAAGCACTACTAAAAGGCTACGAACGTTATCGTCGCGCCCAAAATTTAGAACGCAAACAGTTTGACGAAGATTATTTTGAGAATTTTGAAGTAGAACTCGATATTGAAGAAGAAGGATTTCGCGTTCTTTCCACCAAAACCATTGTCGAAGCAGTCAATAATACAGACCATCAGATTTCTCTAGATGAAGTTCAACAAGTAGCTCCCGAAGCGCAGTTAGGGGACTCTGTGGTGCTGGATGTGACCCCCGATCAAGGAGAGTTTGGTCGGATGGCGGCGATGCAAACCAAGCAGGTACTAGCGCAAAAATTACGGGATCAACAGCGCCAAATGGTGCAAGAAGAATTCCAAGATTTAGAAGGAACTGTCCTGCAAGCAAGAGTCCTGCGGTTTGAGCGACAATCAGTGGTTTTGGCAGTTAGCAGTGGCTTTGGTCAGCCAGAAGTAGAAGCCGAATTACCGAAGCGGGAACAGCTGCCCAACGATAATTATCGAGCAAATGCCACCTTTAAGGTATATCTCAAAAAAGTCTCCCAAGGTCAGCAACGAGGGCCACAGTTGCTTGTGTCTCGTGCTGATGCTGGTTTAGTGGTTTATCTATTTGCTAACGAAGTCCCAGAAATTGAAGATGAGGTGGTACGGATTGTTGCCGTAGCGAGGGAGGCAAACCCCCCCTCCCGTTATGTCGGACCCCGGACTAAAATAGCAGTAGATACCCTCGATCGCGATGTAGATCCAGTAGGCGCTTGTATCGGAGCCAGGGGATCGCGAATTCAAGTGGTAGTCAACGAATTACGCGGTGAAAAAATAGATGTAATTCGCTGGTCGCCAGACCCAGCAACATATATCGCTAATGCCTTAAGTCCAGCCCGAGTCGATGAAGTCCGTCTGATGGACCCAGAATCCCGGCAAACTCACGTACTAGTGGCTGAAGACCAATTGAGTTTGGCCATAGGCAAAGAAGGACAAAATGTTCGTTTGGCAGCCCGTCTAACTGGTTGGAAAATAGACATCAAAGACAAAGCTAAATACGACTATGCCGGAGAAGATGCCAAATTTATGGCTGTAAGAACAAAATATCAATCAGAGCAATCAGAGGAAGACGATCTTGAATATGAGGAAGAATTCGAGGATGAAAATCAGGACGGATTAGAAGATGAGGATAGTTTTGACAAAGACGATGATGAATAATTGATTAAATTTGTAAAGTTTTGATACTGTAGATTGTAGTCTCAGTCTCTTAGCTTATTTTCTCAAAAGCTAGTTGGTATGAGTAAAAAATAGTAATAATAAACTTATTTTTACATCCAGAATGCTGGACTGAGATCACACAAAAGCGATGAAACCAAATTATCGGCGCTGTATTAGTTGCCGGAAAGTAGGGTCAAAAGATGAGTTTTGGCGGATTGTCCGCGTCTTTCCATCGGGAAAGGTACAATTAGATCAGGGCATGGGGCGTTCTGCCTATATTTGTCCCGAAACGAGTTGCCTACAAGCAGCTCAAAAAAAAAATCGACTAGGGCGATCGCTACATGCATCAGTGCCAGAAACACTGTACCAAAGCTTGTCGCAACGTCTAGCCCGCACTAATACCCAAAACCAAATTTAATTGGAACAACTTTGTGACGTAATCACCAGAGAAATAGTGCGAAAGCCGAAGTCGCGCTTTCATGACACCCTCTGTTGCTCGTTAAGGTTAGTGCCAAAATAGTAAATGGGTGTAAAAGGTATTCGGCTCTCCAATAATTTAAGAGGGGCGAGGCAAGATTCCCAGAATAAAGATGTAATCGATTGTGTTGTGGAAGGCTCAGAATCACCAAAACAAGAAACTACAAAATGGCAACCTGGTAGCGCTCAGGCGCAGTTCGGCGTCAGGGGTTCCTATAAAAATCTTTTAAAAAATTTTTATGGGTGTCCCTTAACCATCATTCCTGGTGGGGATGCCATTATTAAACCGAAACATCTCTCTTTCCTGATTGGAGGCACCGGCAAAAACTGAACGGCAGTCTAAAAACAGTAATCCAAGGATGGAGATGTCGCACTCCCAGGCAACCATCCGCTAAAACTGTAAATTAAAGGGGAAGAGTGGATGAACAACGGCAAAGTTAGAATCTATGAATTATCAAAGGAATTGAATTTGGATAACAAAGAGCTACTAGCAATTTGCGACCAGCTCGATATTGCGGTCAAAAGTCATAGCAGCACGATTTCAGAATCCGAGGCAGAAAGCATCCGTACAGCTGCGGAAAAACTCGCAGCGACGAATGTCTCCGCCAAAAAGGAACTACGTACAACCAGCCAGAAACCAAACTCACCACCAAACGGCGGATCTGCCCGACCTGCTGCACCCCACAAACAGCAAATTTTGGAAATACGCAAACCCAAAATATTGAGAAATACTACCTCCAACGCCCCAGAGGCGTCAGTTGCTACCAATACCCAAGCTGCCTTGTCTGAAGCTAATCCTCCCTCTCCACCACGGCCTTTCGCTACACCAGTCTCACCCATGAAGCCGGCAGCACCAACTCGACCTGTGCCCCGGACTCAATCTGAGACTCAAGAGCAACCTCCTGTCACAGACTTAGAACAAACGCCTAATCCAAATCAGCCACCGGAAAAAATAGCATCGCCAAAACCGGAAAAAATAGTTGCACCCAGACCGAAAGCGGAAAAACCGATCAAACCGCAACTAGTTGCCCCTCCGGCAAGGCCGGCGGCAGAAGAAGCCCAGGTGGCGGTGGCAGATGAACAAGTATCTCAGGCAGATAAACCGATCCTTAAACGCGACCAACGGCAACGGCCTGTCGAAGGCGATCGCGAACAAATTAAGCCCAGAGTTGCTAAACTGCCAACTGACCCGTCTGTGCAAACTGCACCACAAAGACAGGCTCGACCCACCCCTGCACCTAGTAGACCAGAGCAGAGGGGCAATAGACCATCTGCACCATCCCAACTAGGAGAGGGGCAACGACCCAGGCCAGCCCGTCCTGGTGAAGCAGTAGCAGCCGCAATGCCGATCGCTACTCCACCCAGACAGATGTCAGGAATAGCGGGCAAATCTCAAGGATTGGGTGATGAGCCAGTCATCGCACCCGATCTCCTCGATTTGAAACGGCCAAGTCCACCTCGCCCCACCAAAGGCGGCAAAAAGTGGGTTGAAGAGGAAATAATTGACGAAGTTAAAGAGAAGGCTAAAGCTGGCGTCAAAGGCAAGCGAATCAAGCCGATACTGGATGATGAGTTTGAAGAAGATTTGCTAGATGATGACGATCTAGACTCACCAGCCACCGTCCAAGTCAGCCTTTCCATCGCTCGTCCTCCCAAACCCAAAGCGACTCGACCTGTGCAGATGCCAAGTGCAGCCCTTGCTAGCGCCCCAACTGCTAGAGGCAGTAGAAAACCTGGTTCTAAGTCTGGTTCTAGCCGTGACAATCACAATAACCGTCGCCAGCAACAAGAAGCTGACACCAAGCGCGATCGTCCAGCAAAAGTGGCGATCACAGGCCCCTTGACTGTACAAGAACTGGCTGACGTTTTAGCCGTTCCCGATACAGAGATTGTGAAAATCCTGTTCCTCAAAGGCATGGCGGTGAGTATCACCCAAAATCTAGATATTCCCACAATTACCCTAGTAGGAAAAGAACTAGAAATAGAAGTCGAAACCGCCGAGCGAGAAGCAGAAGCTCGGAAAGTTACGGAAATGGTCGGCGCAGAAGACTTTGAATATCTCCTCCGCCGTCCGCCAGTCGTGACAATTATGGGTCACGTAGACCACGGTAAAACAACCCTGCTCGACTCAATCCGCAAAACAAAAGTGGCTGCTGGCGAAGCTGGTGGTATTACTCAACACATCGGTGCATACCATGTGGATGTAGTACACGAGGGCAAACCACAGCAGATAGTCTTCCTGGATACTCCTGGTCACGAAGCCTTTACAGCAATGCGGGCTAGAGGAGCGCGGGTAACAGACATTGCCGTGTTGGTAGTAGCTGCTGATGATGGTGTCCGTCCTCAAACGATTGAAGCCATTAGCCACGCCCAAGCTGCGGGAGTGCCAATTGTTGTTGCAATCAACAAAATTGACAAAGAAGGCGCACAGCCAGAGCGCGTTAAACAAGAACTCACTCAGTATGGTCTAACCGCAGAAGACTGGGGTGGTGAGACAATTATGGTTCCCGTGAGCGCCATCAGAGGCGAAAACCTGGATACGCTCTTAGAGATGATTCTCTTAGTAGCAGAGGTTGGAGAACTATCTGCCAACCCAGATCGGGCTGCTAAAGGAACTGTAATTGAAGCACATCTGGATAAAGCCAAGGGAGCAGTTGCTACCCTGCTAATTCAGAATGGCACCCTGCATGTAGGAGATATCTTGGTAGCTGGTTCGGCCTTCGGTAAAGTCCGGGCGATGGTCGATGACAGAGGCAAGAGAGTAGATATTGCTTCTCCTTCCTTTGCTGTCGAGGTATTAGGTTTAAGTGATGTGCCAGCAGCAGGCGACGAGTTCGAGGTCTTCCAGAACGAAAAAGAAGCCAGAGCGCTCGCTAGCGATCGCGCCGACAGACAACGCCTATCCCGCCTGTTACAAGGTCGTGTTACCCTTACAACCCTGTCCGCTCAAGCCCAAGAAGGCGAGTTGAAAGAACTCAACTTGATCTTGAAGGGAGACGTACAAGGTTCGGTGGAAGCCATTGTGGGAGCGCTCAAGCAAATCCCGCAAAACGAAGTCCAAATTCGGATGCTCTTGGCTACTGCTGGAGAAATCACCGAGACAGATATCGACTTAGCAGCTGCCAGTAACGCTGTAATTATTGGCTTCAACACCACCTTCGCTAGTGGTGCAAGACAAGCCGCCGATGAAGCGGGTGTAGATGTTCGAGAATACAACGTGATCTACAAACTCCTAGAAGATATCCAAGATGCCTTGGAAGGTCTTTTGGAACCAGAGTTGGTGGAAGAACCCTTGGGTCAAACCGAAGTCCGTGCCGTCTTCCCAGTCGGTCGCGGTGCTGTTGCCGGTTGCTACGTTCAATCTGGCAAGCTAGTTCGCAACTGCAAAGTCAGAGTGCGACGCGGTGGTAAGGTGATCTTTGAAGGCGTCCTTGACTCCCTAAAACGGATGAAAGAAGATACCCGTGAGGTCAACGCCGGTTATGAATGCGGTGTCGGCATGGATAAATTCAATGACTGGGTTGAAGGTGACATCATCGAATCCTATCAGATGGTTACGAAGCGCCGCACTCTCACCTTAACGAGATAGTGTTAAGGGTAAAATGGTTAGAAGTTAGGAGTAATAAATTAGGAGTTAGGAATTAGCAGCCTTTAACTCCTAACTCCTAACTCTTAACTCATAACTTTTTATTATGCATTCATTTCGCTCTGAACCTATTTTGTGGATTCACGTCGCTGGATTGGCGACGCTGCCTGTTTTTTTAGTCCTCTGCTTATTGTTTTTGTCTGTAGGCGAGCCGTTTTTACCAGTCTGGATGGAGCTATTTTTAGTTGCCGCTATTGGGATTCTCCCCCTGCTATGGATGCAGTTGCGTCGCCCTTTTTATATATTTGCTCTTTTAGGAATAGCCTTAAAGCCAGAAAATTTGACCGAGCGGCAGCGAAAAATTCTCTGTTTAATTAATACAAAGTTAAATCGTATCCTGGCATTAGTAGCAGCAGTATTGTCAGTTTGGGTGCTGTGGCAGCTTTACCAAATTGCCCCATTAGTCGCAAATTCAGCTAAATTTCTCCCACAATGGCGTAGCGTTGCACTAGTGTTTGCGGGGTTAGCGTTTTTAGGCAGCAATCTATTTTTACAAATACCTGTGAGTGTAATGCGAGTTTTAGTGACTAATGACACAGAATTCGCTGGCATAGAGCCATTATCTTTAGAAAAGATTAAGCAGGATTTCACAATTTTAGGAGTACGGGTTAATCAAATCGTCCCCCGATTGTTGGAATCCTTGTTTAGGATTAATACAGATTCGTAGCAGCCCGTAAAGTATATTATTTGACTTTAAAGGGCTAGAAATAAGTAGTAGAGGAGCAGGGGAGTAAGAATTTGAGATTTTAGATTTGGGATTTTATATTAAAATTTAATCCAAAATCCAAAATTAAATTGCCCAATGCCAATGCCCAATTACCGTTGAAGTTAAAATAAAGGAATGAGAAACTATGGCTCAAATTCCAGCTTCTAGCGATCGCCAATTTCCTGCTGATACTGAAATTTGGTATAGCCTCAAAAGTGCGATCTCCACTAGTTCCGGTTTTCAACGCTGGCAACTAGAACGCGATGCTCAATTACACGGAATTCGCTTAGAACAACAGGTACAACGGTATTTAAGAGAAACTTTAGAAACTTTAGCTTACTAAACACCAAATAAATCTTGTAGGCTTGTTTGCAAGCGGCGGAGTTGACGGTATGCACCCTGTAAGCGTTTTCCATCAACTTCGACTTCATTTGTGGGATAATTTTTAACAATTTTGATTAGCGACACCTGCCCATCTTGACTCGCAGAAATTACCAAAGCGGCTCGCAAAGCCTGCCGATCTGCTCTGTGAGACGGTGTATAAATAACTTGACTAATTTGATCTAAAATAATATTACCAATCCGGCTATTGAGCACTCTATCTAAAAATACAAGGTTTACCTTCATCGGCTCCGTCAAATACTGACGGATCGCTTTAGGATCTTGTCGCGCCAAAGCCAAATTAACTCGTAGTGAAGGTGAAAGTTCACCTGTTTGGGCAAAAGTCGATAGCTCCTCGACTGAAAGTGATTCACGCAAAATACCATAATTTAGCACCACTTGTTCAGCAGCAAAGGCAGGAGTGGACAAAAGTAGAAGGCAGGTACTACCTACCAAAACTAAAGTGCGACGCAGCCCCAAAAATTTAAAACGCATTTGTTCCCATTTCCAATAGGTTTGCTTTTCCTGTGATGGTATTCCAGCAGTATGAGTTGCGGCATCTGGCTTGAGGGAATACTAAAAAATAAATCATTCAGTAGCCAGGATGAGCGCTTAGACAAGGCAGCGAGAGACTTGTTGATAGATGCCTCATCCCGAAAGCCCTAGTACATCTGTGCCTAATAAGGTTGGTTCTTTTACCCTTCAAAGTTGGCTTGACACAGTACTAGTAAAATTTTCTGAATAAAAAATATAACTAATGTATAAGTTCTGTGATCTATCTAAGGAATTTAGCTGAATCAGTGCTAATCATCCAGTATAGTTTTGCATGGGTTTTACAGCAGCTACAAAGCTGCTACCTTTAACCTTGTTCGACACACCATAATTCAGCACATCACAGACTCAAAAAATGAAATACCGGGGTTTTCACATTTCTCTAACGGAGATTTTTCGCCTTCTTTCTAGCAGTCATCTCAGATATACTTTACGCGTGGGAGCCGGACTAACGGCAATGCTTGTTGTCTCTAGTGGGTCAATACTACTACCTGAAGAGGTTAATGCTGGCGCTACTCATCCAGAAGCTATCGCCCCAACTCTTACAGTGCAAGCTCCTGCAACAGCCGCAGCTATTTACGTTAATCCAGCAACGGGTACAGATAGTGCTGGTGCTGGTGCAACCTCAACTGCACCTTACAAGAGCATAAGTTTTGCTCTTAGTCAAGCCCAACCAGGTGCAGTTATTCAATTAGCACCTGGGAACTATAACCAGGAAAGTGGCGAAACCTTCCCACTCTTGCTTAAACCAGGGGTGACACTGCGCGGTGATGAAACTACTAAAGGTCAGGGGATATTGATTACAGGTGGAGGTTTCTACACGAGTCGCACCTTTGCCAGACAGGACATTACCATCCTTGCCCAGCAAGATACTACGATCGCAGGTGTCACCGTCACCAACCCAAATAGCCGGGGTACGGGTGTGTGGGTGGAGTCAACCAATCCGATTATCACAAACAGTACTTTTACTAACAGTGTTCGAGAGGGTGTTTTTGTCACGGGTACAGGCAATCCGAAAATTGAAAGTAACGTCTTTGTACAAAACAAAGGTAATGGGATTTCAATTGCTAGAGCCGCTCAAGGAGAAATTCGGAATAACTTATTTCAGGATACTGGTTTTGGTCTAGCGATCGGTGGCACTTCCACACCCCAAATTGTGGAAAATCAAATTATCGAAAACCAAGACGGTCTTTTTATCTCAGAGTCAGCAAAGCCCGTATTGCGTAAAAATGTCATTCAGAACAATAAGCGGGATGGTCTAGTAGCAACTGTCAATGCTTTACCTGACCTCGGCACTAACGAAAATCCTGGTGGAAATTTAATTCGCAATAACACTCGTTATGATGTGAACAACGCCACTAAAACTGGTCAAATTGTCGCTGTTGGCAACGATATCGATCAGAAAAAGATTTTTGGCTCAGTAGATTTTGTTGCCGCAACTGTTAACCCACCACCTGGAGGGGCTACCGCCTTTAAAGATGTAGCAGCAAATTACTGGGCAAAAGCCTACATCGAAGCTTTAGCTTCCCAAAATATCATTGCTGGCTTTCCTGATGGCAGCTTTAAACCCAACGAACCTGTAACCCGCGCTCAATTCGCCACTATTGTCAATAAAGCCCTAACACCAGCAAGCAAACGCCCAAGCATTAAGTTTAAGGATGTAGCAAGCAATTTCTGGGCTTACGCGGCAATTCAATCTGCTTACCAGAGTCAATTTGTTTCTGGTTATCCTGATGGAACTTTTAAGCCACAGCAGCAAATTCCTAGAGTGCAAGCCTTAGTCGCTTTAGCTAATGGTTTGGGCTTAACTGCGAATAATCAGAATATCCTTTCCTTTTACACCGATGCTGCTCAGATTCCTAATTATGCGATCGCTCCTATGGCGGCGGCAACTGCACGGCAATTAGTGATCAACTATCCCACAGCCAAGCAACTTAATCCTAATCGTCAGGCGACTAGAGCCGAAGTTGCTGCCTTTGTTTACCAGGCACTCGTCAATGCTGGACGCGCTCAAGCAATTCCTTCATCCTATTTGGTAACAGCTCAGTAAATTGGAAGCGCCAGACTAACAAATTATCAGTCTGGCGCTTCCATTAAATAATTCGTAATAGAGCCTCCGGCACGCTGCGCGGTTTTCATGCCCAAAGGGCTGTACGTAATTCGTAATTCGTAATGACGCTCCTATGTCGCTAACGCTACGCTAAGGTAATTAAGTTTTGCAACGGGGATAAAGACCAATAGGGTCAAGAATTAGGATTTTTACCCGATTGGGGGCGTTGTTGCCGATGCTGCTCCCAGCGCCAGAGGAAAACCATTAAGGCAACGATCGCTACTTGGAGAGCTAAACTTGGCATTGCGCTTTCAACATCGCGTCCGGCAAGCACTTGGAAGAAAAAGACGAATGCACCGAGGAAGCCAGAAGCACCGAAAGCGATGTAGAAAAATTGTCGGAAGCCACGATAAGGAGCGGCTATTTCTGCTTTCAGGCTGGCATATTGTTCAGGCTTAAGGCGATTTTTGAGATTTTGATTTACCATGATTAAATCATGTTATACTCTTAGATTGTGTACGCCGATGTGGCTCAGTGGTAGAGCAGCTGATTCGTAATCAGCAGGCCGTGGGTTCAAATCCCATCATCGGCTTTGATAAAGTATTGCTCAATACTAAAGTTTGACATAAATCAAGTGTACAGTGACTAATTATTCCTCGTCGGTGACAGATTAATGTCGTAGTGACAAATTATTGTCATCAAACCTAGTAATTTGCTTCCGTATGTATTGGTGACAAATTATCAAAACAGAATTCAGGAGTCAGGTGGTCGCCGAGCCTGTCCTGACTTGTACTAAGCGTAGTCGAAGTAGCGTAGCCGTAAAGCCTGCGGCATAGCTACGCTTAGGGCGCAGCCTATGTGAGCCAGAATGGGCTAAACGCCCCGCTACCGCTAACAGAATTGAATTCTGTGATTTAACACCCCTACTCCCATTTTCAAGCTAGGTGGATTATTGCAGCAAAGGAGTTGTGCCATTACCGTTAGTTGACGCATTTGCAATTGCAGCTTGAGTAGGTTGAGTAGTAAGAACCGCTACAACTGGAGTAACTTTTGAACTAGATTGTTTAGTTCGTTTTCGATTGGAGCCGCCAGCCTTGGAATACTCTATACTGTTTCTGCCGTAGACACTTGCAACTCCACTTAGCATTCGTTCAGACAATTCGGAGAGAGCTTTATCCATCTGGGTTACTGTTTTACGCGATTCTTCCAGATTAGAAACCAGCGTATTATTAGCTTCTAGCATCGCACGGGTAGTGTTGATTAGGTGGTTGTAAGCTTCAATGGTTAACCCATGTCCTAAATCCAGATTTTCATCAATAGATTTAAGCAAGGCGAGACGAAGTTGGGCTTTGTCAATAGCAGCAGAACCACGAGTTTTTAAAGACATGAGATATCTTTTTTTTAATTACTTTTTCAAGATAGTGGAGTGTCCTTTTGCCTGAGATGGGTAGTTTTGTGGATTTATTTGATTAAAAGTTCAACGAAATAATTACGACTTTACCTGTGTTTTTACTCATTTTTTATATCGATTTGTTGTTTGAGAATTAAGTACAATCAGCAACAGTAATCACAAAATCAATAAATGCGTACCCCGAAATAGCAAACGCGAACCCCGAAATAGCAAACGCGTACCCCGAAATAGCAAATGCGTACCCCGAAATAACAAACGCGAACCCCGAAATAACAAACGCGAACCCCGAAATAGCAAATGCGTACCCCGAAATAATAATTGCGTACCCCGAAATAACAATTGCAATCGCCAAATCTATAAATGCTTACGCGGAAATAACAAATGCGTACCCCGAAATAGCAAACGCGTACCCCGAAATAATAATTGCGATCGCAAAATCGATGAAAAATGAAGTCAGAAGTTGGAAGTCATTATCCACCAAGTGTATTGGGATATAATGCCGGATAATAGAGACAGTTTAATTACGGTGTCTAAATTTTCATGCAGTTTGAGTGGGATGAGGCGAAAAATTTAGAGAATATTCGCAAACATGAGATTGATTTCGCCGATGTTCCTGAGATGTTTGCAAGTCCAATGCTAATTGAGTTAGATGATCGTTTTGATTACGGTGAAGATCATTGGTTGGGTATAGGTTTCCTCGGTAACGGTGTAGTGGTTGTAGTTTGGACAGAACGTAAAAATAATCTGATTCGGATCATTTCAGCACGAAGGGCAAATCGGTATGAACGACAAAAACTTGAGAAATACCTCTCGTACTAACTGGACAGCATTGGAGTCAATGAACGATGAAGAAATTGACTACTCTGATATTCCACCATTGACAGAAGATTTTTTTCAGAAAGCTACTCTCCGAGTTCCCGCACCTCAAGCACATCAACTGGTACAGATTGAGCCAGATATACTAGAGTGGTTTCAAGCTCAAAGCGGAGAATATAAAACTTTAATCAACTCTGTTTTACGTCGTTACATCGAAAACTGCGACGAACAGCGAACAGTGTAACAATTTAAAAATAACAAACGCGTTGGCGTAGCCCAACCCAGGCATCGCCAAATCTATAATTGCAAACACAAAAATAATAAATGCCAACCCCGAAATCAAAAATGCGTTGGCGTAGCCCGCACTATTTTGTAGGATTGATGTCTGCGGCGATTACTCTATTAATTGAATTAGATATTGACTAAGATTATGTAATAATTTTTTATGCCTTTCTGTTGATATTGTGCCAATTGAGCCAATTATACTGTTACGAGTAATGACAGCTAAAAAACTTAATCTAATAACAGATTGACGAACTAAACCACTGGATTGAAAATCATCATCATTAGGTGAAATGATTTCGTCAAAGTTAGGAATATATTGTTTTAATTGTGTACTAATCCCACATATCAAAAAGTCTTGATATTTTGGCATTTCTCTCAAAATCAGCGTAGGACGGTTTTTTATTTCTCCATTTGCTTGAGGAATAGGAGTTAGTATAATGTTACCTTCTTTCATAATTAGGGTTATACTCTTTAATTGATTCTACAGCATATTCTGGTTCATCTTCTGCATAACATTGATTTAAGTTATTTAAAGAGAAGGATTGCCAATTTTCTCTTTCTTCTGTATTGGTTTCTAAAACAGTTACATCTTCGACTTGTGGAAGTGTTGAAGATTTAGTGATTAAATATTCGGCATAATGTAAAAGTTCAATTTTCAGGGAATTGGGCAAACTTTCGATGATTTTCCATAGGGCTGTTTCGGTACTCATAATTACTCCTTTTGGAATTTATAAGGATTAATATTACTTATTATTTTGATTGTAAGGTACAAGATCGGCGATGCCTACGGCGGGCTGCGCCTACGCACTATTTTATAGGAGTGATGTCTGCGACAAGGAAGGCGATAAGCCTAACGGCATAGCTTCTCTACGAGAGGCTGCGCCAACGCTTACCGCAAAATCAGTATATTGTCTATTCACAAGTAAAAAACACTCATCCACGAGGTTCTTTCATTGTCAGAAACACATCATTTGTGATGAAATTCTACGTTTTTCTGGAATTTAGGACGTTGGTGTTGAATTTATCTCATCATAAAATTACTTCTCACGCTCTTACCCATGAACGAACAGCGTCAGCAAGCCTATCTCAACCTTATTCGCAGCCTGTTAGATTCTCCCAGTGGTGAAAGACCAAAAATTTTAGCAGCAAACCAAGAATTACTTGATGCTGGCTTCTTTCAGAAGATAGAAGAAGTAGCACAGATGTGTTCCCAACACGGGGATGAGAAGACAGCGAATAGTTTGCGAAATTTGGCAATGCAACTAGGGGAAGCGTTGAATCTAGATAATCAAGTAGATTTGCAATCTCTCAGTGAGGAGGAGGGACAAGCATATATCCAATTCTTGATGGAGGTATTACGAGCAACCGCACAAAGTGAAGGCAATTCCCAGGTAGTTTACCCCTTGCTGGCAAAGAATACAGACAAACTCGACGGGGTGTTAGCAGAAATATTGCGCCGTTGGGCGACAAATATACTGGGGGAAGCGGAAGCAAATGAGGCGAAATCCCTAGCAAAAGATATTTTCTATTTTAGCGGTCTAATTCAGAAATTCCCCTTGGGTGACAAAGGCAGCAATATGGAAATTGCTATTACTGGCTATGAATTCGTGCTAACTGTCTACAAAGAAGAAGCTTTGCCTCAACATTGGGCAGCAACGAAAAATAATCTCGCTGGTGCCTACAGGGAGAGAATTAAAGGAGACAAGGCAGAGAATATCGAAAATGCGATCGCTGCTCATACTGCTACTTTAACTGTCTACAAAGAAGAAGCTTTGCCTCAAGAATGGGCAGCAACGAAAAATAATCTCGCAATTGCCTACAGGGAGAGAATTAAAGGAGACAAGGCAGAGAATATCGAAAATGCGATCGCTGCTTATACAGCTGCTTTAACTGTCTACAAAGAAGAAGCTTTGCCTCAAGAATGGGCAGCAACGAAAAATAATCTAGCTACTGCCTACGGGGATAGAATTAAAGGAGATAGGGCAGATAACATCGAAAATGCGATCGCGGCTTATACTGCTGCTTTAACTGTCAGAACCAGAAAAGCTTTGCCTATTGATTGGGCAATGACGCAAAATAATCTAGCTACTGCCTACGGGGATAGAATTAAAGGAGACAGGGCAGATAACATCGAAAATGCGATCGCTGCTTATACTGCCGCTTTAACTGTCTACAAAGAAGAAACTTTGCCTCAAGAATGGGCAGCAACGCAAAATAATCTCGCACTTGCCTACAGCAAGAGAATAAAAGGAGACAGAGCAGACAATATCGAAAATAGGATCGCGGCTTTAACTGCTGCTTTAACTGTCAGAACTAGAAAAGCTTTGCCTGTTGATTGGGCAGCAACGCAAAATAATCTCGGACTTGCCTACAGGGATAGAATTAAAGGAGATAGGGCAGATAACATCGAAAATGCGATCGCGGCTTATACTGCTGCTTTAACTGTCTACAAAGAAGAAACTTTGCCTCAAGAATGGGCAATGACGCAAAATAATCTCGCAAATGCCTACAGCGAGAGAATTAAAGGAAATAAGGCAGATAACATCGAAAATGTGATTGCGGCTTATACTGCCGCTTTAACTATCTACAAAGAAAAAACTTTCCCTCAAGATTGGGCAGCAATGCAAAATAATCTCGCTGTTGCCCACAGCAAGAGAATAAAAGGAGACAGGGCAGATAACATCGAAAATGCGATCGCGGCTTATACTGCTGCTTTAACTGTCAGAACCAGAGAAGCTTTGCCTGTTGATTGGGCAGCAACGCAAAATAATCTCGCTGTTGCCTACAGCAAGAGAATAAAACGAGACAGGGCAGATAACATCGAAAATGCGATCGCGGCTTATACTGCTGCTTTAACTGTCAGAACCAGAGAAGCTTTGCCTGTTGATTGGGCAGCA
>NZ_JBALFF010000002.1:0-17216 GCF_036916975.1 Nostoc sp. | reverse complement strand
AGGGAACAGGTATTACCTTTACTAGATAAAGTCAAATTAAGAACCTTGAAACGCGGTAGACCACGTAAACGAGTTAGAGTTTTAGCTGCCGATAAATCGATGGCGATACTGTCGAACTTAAGAATATTACCCGCCAAAATTATCAACAAGCTGAAATTGGACTACCAAAGGTAGAAACACTGGTTGCAAGATGCAGCGCCAAGTATGGAATTGAGATTACAGCCATTTGCGACTGGTTTGAAGAAGACATGATTCGCACCACCAATTCATGGAACACCCTAACAGTAATTATTGGTTGTGTGGATAACAGCGCCGCCAGGAGCAAAATTCACTCAGTTCTCAAACTGAACAGTGCAAATGAGCCAGCATCGCTATTTTGGCTGGATTGTGGAAACAGCAACCACTCCGGCCAAGTTGTAGTTGGAACGCACTCTAATTTTGATATAGTCCAAGCTGCCAATAACCCAGACAAACCTAAATTCTGGTTGCATCTTCCCTCCCCGGCGCTGGTTCACCCAGAGCTGTTAGTTCCTCAACTGGAAGAACTTACAGACAATAGCCTCTCATGTGCAGAAATTCAAGCACGAAATTATCAGTCGCTATTTGTCAATAAAATGACGAGTGCGATCGCAGCCCAGTACTTGCTAGAATTAACCCTCACCGGGGGTTTGAAAAAGTTTGCCAGTTATTTTGACCTCAAAGCAATGTCAACCCGAAGTTTATACGCAAGTATCGACAATCTGAAAAAATACTATATACCGTAGATAAATCACCACAAATAGCTCACGCATATTTATCCCAAAAAACAAATTTGGGATAGATTTTTATGAATCGATTCAATCACAAAACACTTGAGTTAGCCGAACATCATCCAGACTGTTTATCGACGAAAAATTATTCTAATCTCACTGTAAAAAGTGAATCCGAAGTTGCTGGAGGTCAGTTTCATCTCGTCATGCAACAAATTGGGTTAGGGCTACCAGTCGAACCTTTCTTAAAGGAATACCCCCAAATTAATAACTGGGTCGATAAGGTAAAACCTTTTCTAAACATCCTTGGAAATAAACAATGGAACGCCCAACTTCAATATTTATATCACGATATCCTTCTCTATAGCGAGTGCGACCTCATTATCTATGGTGAAAATTAAGTAGTTGGGTTTGACTGGACAATTCAAAAACCTCCTAAATTTGAAATTCTTGAGAGCAAGTGGCAAACCCAATTGAGATTATTTCTCCTTCACGAACGAACTGGAATGCCATTAGAACAAATAAGCCTAGTTGACTTGTTCATCAACACTGATAGTATCTACCAGTTTACTTACTCTGAAAATAAACATTTGGCTTTCAAAGAACGGCTAGAACAAACACTCGATCCTTTTATAGGAGACAACAATCAAAAGAAACATTTAGCCGACAAAATAACTCCTCAAGAAGCACATGAAAAATGGCTGGCAAGAGAAATATCAACTACGGAATATTTAGCAGTAATTCCTGAAGTTGAATTATGAATCCAACAGAATTAAATATCACCAAAATCGAACTCACTTCTAACGGTGGTTGGACGCTCAATATTCTCTCACGTCGGGTAGCAACTATTACTGATCCCTTGGGAAACCGAAAAACCAGCTATTTCGGGTTCGATACCAAAGAACAAGCCGAAAAATTTAGAGATTGGCTTGTAAGAAAAAGCAAATGTAGTAGTGCAGTGATCCGTCACTCCGAACGATTAGCTACTGAATGGGAGGTAAAAACTTGGAATGTAGCAACCTCCCTAATTCTTAAATGCGCCGTTAAAGATTTAAAGGAATCTAGCAATGCAACTATCTCTACTGAATCTGTCTTACAACGAGGATAACTCATCACTAGATATTTTCAATATTCGTAACTTAGAAAAAGCAGAAGCTCTCCGCAAGCTAGCTGCCTCAATGCAGTCAACTATTGACCAAAAGAAAAATCCTGCTATTGGGAATCAAAGGGCAACAAAACGCCGTAAAACCATAGCTCAAGGGATAATCCAAGAAGGAATTGAACTTGAGATTATCCAGTCTTGGTTATTTGCGATCGCACAAATGTGGGAAACAGGAAATATCCCACCAATACTACGCGGTATATTTCGTAAATCACAGGTGGAAGTCCTATTTAGGATTTCTCAAAGTGGAGAAATTAGCCAGAAAGTCCAAGAAATACTAGAAGGCGAATATTACCAAGACTGGGTAAAATCTCTCAGTCGTGCCGGGTTAAATACATCAGGCGAAATCATATCAGCAATAACAGAAATTCAACAGGTAGTAAAACCGTTACTAAGTGCAAGCTTGCTGGTTGGAAAGTCACTAATGTCACCAAACTTACTAATAAAATGCTTGAAATTAAACCCCAACGAACAAGGAGATAAATATGGCAATTGAAACTATTGCTTCCTACAGATTTATTCCTGGTAAAGATAGTCACATAACAACTTATGGCGCACCTGAAGAACAAACAGTTGCAATACACAATTCAAGCACAACATCTGTGTCACTGACTTTCACAACTGAAAATACATCTGTTCTTAGACAAATCATCATCAATCTTCAGCAAATATATCAGACACTTTTAAACACCAAAGCTGGAATTATTCAGGAAGACACTTACATGAACAACTTTACCGAATTAAAGAAAGAGTGCATTGAGAACAGCACTACGAGAGGGTTTACTTCCACAAGCAATTGCGAGGTTTTCTCGATTAAAGATTCAAAAGTTTAAATGATGAAAACTGTATCTAAATAGCGAAAAATTAATAAATCTTTCAAGTCGTCTTTATAACAGACGACTTTTATTTTTTACAACGGCTTTTTGCTTGACGCATTAAAGATTGATTTCAATTAATTAAAATTATGGCAAGAAATCAAACAAAGCCTACTACTGAAGAAAGCACAGTCTCAGAGTCGGAACCCCCTCAACAAACCGTTCAGAATGGGGCAAACATACAAAAGCGTAAATCAGCTATTTCTAAATTTGCCAATCCTGAGTACAATGCGCCGATTAGCAACATCTGCATCTGCCAAGTCATCAACCACATGGAAGCAGAAAAAGTTGGGTTGTTTATAAAAGATAAGTATTTAGCAGCAATTAACTGGCAAGGACAAGAACCTACACACAAGCACATCTTCTCCAGTGGCACCCCAGAAATGGGAGTGTTGTTGCAATCGCCCAGAATGCACATTCTTGATGTTTCTCCCAGATATATTGAACAACGCGATGATGGCAAAATTGTGGGGGTGTACGAATCACCTGATGGGTACGAAATGTACCAAGCACTCGGCAAAGATGCCGCAGTATTGAGACGATTCTACTTGTTGCAACTTGTTGATGAAAATAATAACAATCTGCACTCAGTACCAATTGTCTTGTCAATCAAAGGCGTTGCATCATCAAAATTTGGCGAGGCTTACAAGCAATTCCAACGCGAACTAGAGGTTGCATTCGCCCGATTTACTGATACAACTGTCGCTGAAAAACGTGCAGAGTTTCATCGCCTTGGTGCATTTCAACCCACCTTCACACCATCCCTTGAACCGAAAGAAGCAGTTAACCAAAGAGATAAATCCTGGGTAGCAGTTGTCACTTCCTACAAATCACCAAACCCGGATGGCAGCGATTTTCTCGAATTCTTCTCAGAAGGCAAAGAAATCGATATCCAAACAACGATGCAGGCAAATCCCGAATTCTCTCACCGCATCGGTAAAACATCAACCGTTGTAGCAGAACATAACCGCTTGATAGGTGCAGCCGATATGCCAATAGCAGCACTTCCTCCTAGTACAGGAGGTCATGATTATACAACATACAGTACTGAGATGGAACAACTGCCTTACTAAAACAAACTACCTCATTTAACTAAAGAGGGTGCTAGAAATAGCGCCCGTTAAGAAATCATCCACTAAAAACCAAGTAACAAATGAAACTAACAATTGAACAATCTAAACTCGCAGAAATTCTAGAAACCGCTTACCTCGCAATCAGTCCTAAACCCACTGACCCAATTTTAGGAAATATCTTACTGATTGCAGACGAAGACGGGATAGTATCAGCAACAGGCACAAACCTTAACCTCACAATTCATACTACAACCACCGCTAATGTCGAAATTTCAGGTCAGGTAGCACTTCCTGCCAAACTACTAACTGATACTGTTAGTAATGTTAAAGGCGAAATTACCCTAGAAGTAGAAAATCAAGCCTGCATAATTACTCACAATAGCGGTAAGTGCCGACTAATTGGCGGAAAATCTGACGAGTTCCCAACACTTCCAAAGGCAGAAAACCCGACGGAGATAAACTTAAGTGCCAAGAAACTCCAAGCTGCACTTGAAGGGACACTCTATTGCGCCAGCAGCGACGAAACAAAGTTGGTTTTAACTGGTGTCAACTTCAAAATTGATACCAACAAGTGGCAAGCTGCTAGCACAAATAGCCACAAATTAGCGCTAGTAACAGGAACACTCGATAGCGAATATTCTGACCCAATCAACTTCACTGTTCCAGGTAAATCACTTGGCGAGTTAAACAAAATTCTCTCTCAAAGCGCCGATACGAGCGTGTGCAATATTCTTCTATCAGATAGAACTATCGAGTTTAGCCTTCCCAATACAAAGCTCATTTCCCGACTTCTGGAGGGAGAATATCCCAAAATCAATAGCTTGATTCCCCGGTCGTTTGAGTATGAATTTACATTAGAGCGCAAGGGATTTGAGAGCGCGCTGAAGCGGGTAAGTTATCTAGCCGAACGCAAGCAAAAGGTTGTCAAAATCCTCTGGGAATTGGAAGCTACACAGGCAACATTATACACTGAAGCTACTGATACTGGGGAGGCGGTTGACTCGGTACTGATTTCATCAGTAACTAGTAATTCAGAAAACATCAGTATTGGATTAAACATCGACTACCTGATTGAAGGATTAAAGCATATCAGTACCGATGAAATCGTGGTGCGGTGCAACAAACCCACGCAACCAGTCATTGTCTGCCCGATGGGAGGACTGCTCAATCAGTTGTATCTGGTAATGCCTGTAGAAATCAAGCAGGGGTTTGGAAAGGTAAATAGCCAAAGTACAAAGGCAAAAGTCAGCACTCAAAGTGAGCCTGATACTGAAGAAGTAACAGAGGTTAGCACTCAAACTGAGTCTGGCACTGAAGAAGTAACAAATGTACCACAGGCAACAGACGATAGTGAAACTCCTCAAATAGAAACGCCATCAGTGGTAGCGAAAGATACTACTAAAGGTAAGTCAACCTCACGATCGCCACGAACGAAAAAAGAAGCGGCGACTGCCTAAAAAATCAAACTTCCTACCAACCACACTGGTAGGGAGTAAGTAAAACACCCGTTTATCATCAAAATTATGTACCAACCACTACATCTCAAGTACCGCCCCCAGACCCTTAGTGAAGTAATCGGGCAAGAACATATCGTCCGCACTCTCATAAATGCGATACTTCCAGGAGGGAGTGACTCCGCGATCGCACTCCAGAAGATTGCACCCGCCTACCTATTTAACGGCCCCAAAGGCACAGGCAAGACTAGCACCGCCCGCATCATGGCTAAATCCCTCAACTGTCAGTCAACCCAGGAGCCGACAACCAAGCCCTGCGGAGAATGCAATTCATGTAAGGGAATTACAGCCTCTTCTTCCCTGGATGTAACTGAGTTAGATGCTGCCAGCAATAGCGGCGTAGAAACAATCCGCGAGTTAATTTCCACTACCCAGTTTGCACCAGTTGAGGGAAGGTACAAAATTTTCATTATTGATGAATGTCATGCCCTAAGCAGTCAATCGTGGCAGGCGCTTCTCAAGACAATTGAAAATCCACCCCGTCATGTAGTTTTCATCTTCTGCACAACTGAAATACACAAGGTTCCTGAAACTATCATCTCGCGCTGTCAAAAGTTTGATTTTAGGAGAGTAGGACTAGAAACACTTGTTCAGTATTTATCAAAAGTTGCCCAGAACGAAAACATCAACATTAACGCACCTGGTATTTGGGCGATCGTTAAATCTTGTGGAGGTTTTATTCCCAACTGTCTTGTATTGCTCGATCAATTGAGCAACCTGGGAGTAGATGAAATCACACCAAACTGGGTTTGGGAATTATCAGGTGTCGTTCCCGAACACGACCTACTTACCCTAACCGAAAACCTTGCGAAAGGGGAGGTAACAGCTAACTTACAAATCCTCCAAGACTTAATCGAGTATGGCAAAAACCCATTTGTCATATACTCAAGTTTAACTGGGTTTCTCAAAGACCTGCTAGTGGCTAAAACTGCTCCTGATAATAGACAAATTACTCAACTGGAGGAAGACACTTGGCAGGAACTCGTTACTATTTCTCAGATGTGGGAACTAACCCAGATTCAGGCAAGTATTGCCCTGTTAATGTCAAGACAACAGTTAATGCGTGACTCAGAGGCAGCTAAACTTTGGTTGGAAGCGACACTCATTGAGTTAAGCAATATCAAAGAAGAAAAACAACTTTGGACTAATTGGAAAACAATCCAAGATGCTATCAATTGGGGTAAGGAACAACTCCCACATTTATCTCAATCTGAACTCGAAAGGCACTGGAACAATCTTACTCCCATTAAAGGTAAAAAAGCACCTGCATGGGTACAAATGGTACAAGAGCTTCAGATGAAGTCTCAATTACAAACTGCCTAATTCAAATGTTCGTCACTTTGTAAAAACACTTACTTTCCCCAATAAAAACTTTGGGGAAAGATTTTTTCAGGCTTATTCAAAAATTACATTAAATATAATACACTTGCATCTACAGCAATATCTACCTTGTGCAGTAAGCCTCAATATTAATAAAGACTGCCCTGACTGAAAAGCAAAAAATTAAGATATCAAGTAATACCACAACAAAATTTAACAACTGGCATTCTGGAAGTATCTGATTAAAATTATGCCAGTTGCAGCAATTAGCCTTCGTACAGGACTTGAATTACCAGCAGCGATCGCAGATTTCGATACGTATATTAACGAATTACCGCGATGCTCCAAATGTTTTGGCGAATTATGCCTTGCCAAAGGTGAAAAAATGCCACCTTACTGGAGACATTTTCCAGGCGTAGGAAATGAATGTCCCGATAAATCAGAAATTAGCGGAGTTATCTATTCCCATCCTAAAACCTTAGATCGTAAACAAACCCTTGCACTATTTAAAAAACGTTTTCTCGAAATTTTAGATATAGCCATTAATGGCACACTTACTATCGATGGACTATTCGCCACCAGACAGCTATCAGAACAGATCAAGGGAAGTTCAGTTCAATGCAGTAATGGAATAGCACATTTTAACGACTGCCTGCTAGAGATTGACAGACTTAGAAAAAACCTTGACTGTATTTTAGCAGTTGCCTCTAGCTGTGCCAAAAATTTATACAGCAATGACTCAATTAACGAATGGAAAGTACCAGAAGCAGAAAAAATCCAAATGCTAGAAATAACAATTGCTTACAAACAAACTCATGAGCGATGTGTAGATGAAGCGTGCAAATATATATACAGCAATGGTAGGCAAGACCTTCTCAAAGAATTAGTAGCATTTGCATGGCTGGAATACAATTCAAAGCTTAAAAACACTTACAACCAATTAAAAGTACGCGAATTTCCAGTATGGCTGCTTACAGCAACAACATCAATATTAGCAGCAGTACCCTGGTACAGGATTATGACCGCACTATTAGAAGAAAAAGAACCACATACGCAGCCGCTTTCAATATTTGCACTTCCTAATAATCTAGACATCATTTTTGAGGTATTTTTATCGTCAAATAAACGACCAAATAAACCACAAGGATTCATGCCAAAAAAGAGTAATTAATTTTGGATATTATGAATTATAACCACCGAGGTTTTATTACGAAATCTGGTAATAAGATTATCGTTGATGAGGAAAGACTCGACATATTCTGGTCAGATACTACCCCAATACCTGAGTGGCATCCCACAGTAAATATTCCGACCTACGGAACACTCAAAACTCTGGTAGTCGATATTGAGACGGCAGGGATAAACCCAAGAGAAAATCGTATCTATGCAATTGGCTGTATGAGGGAGATAGGGGAGATTGCCATCTTTATGGATCAAGCCGAAAGTAAAATCCTCCTGGAGTTTTTCAAACACCTAGAAGCAAGCAAACCAGAAGTAATTTACACCTACAATGGAACAGAATTTGACCTACCGTTTCTCATCACGCGGTGCGAGTTACACGGCATTTCTCATCCATTTAGAATTGCATCTAAGAAGCGCACTATCCGAACTGCCCAAGTACGCGGCGAACCACTGGAAATTCGGGAGGTATTCATCCGCAACTGCCTGCACGTAGATATCTTTATCTGCGTTCTCAGGTGGGATTTTGTTGCCAAGGAACTTACTAACGGGCGATCGCTTAAACAGGTGGTACTGGAAATGGGATTGCGTAAGCAAGCGCGACTGGTTCTCCCCTATGAAGAAATTCTCGCCTGTTGGAAAGCCGGTTCTGGTAGTAGGGGATGGCAGAAAATCAAGGATTACCTTATTTACGACTTGGAAGATACGCAACTCATAGCTAACAGACTTGTACCCTCATATCACTATGAAGCACTGGTTGTACCGGGAATGAACCTCCAGCAATTAGCCCTCGCTGGTAACGGCACCAAGTGGAAGCAAATATTCTCGCATCACTACCCAGGATACAAACCCAAACCCGACCGTAAGTATAAATTTCAAGGGGGGATAGCCTACTCTATTCCAGGACTATATAAAAAGGTTGGATACATCGATATCAGTTCTATGTACCCCAAAACCATATTGTCGAAAGGAATTGTCTCTCGTAAGGATACAAAGCGAATCGGCTTGAGCATCTTGCAATATTTGGTAAATGAGAAATCAAGGTTGGAACAAGTTGCCAGCACTGGAGACATTGTTGCCAAGGAAAAAAGAGAATCCACCAAAGTTTTAGCTAATTCTCAGTTTGGGTTCTTCGGAACATCGGAACTCGCCTTCAACGATATGGAAGCAGCCGCCTTAGTAACAGCTTACGGTCGGCGCATCCTACAATTCATGATTGAGGTAATCAATCAAGCTGGTGCAACCCCTGTAGAAGTTGATACTGACGGGGTGTTCTTTACTCACCCCAACCCAGAAAAAGTGTATGCCACACTTCAGTCTCAATTACCCAAAGGGATAACCGTCAAATTAGAGTTTATTGCCAATGCAATGTTTATTCCCCAAAGGGGAACTAAGAACTATCTGTTATGGCTGAAAGATAACTGGATTATTCGCAAAGGTAGTTGGAGAAGCCGTTCTCGCTCAAAACTAGAAAAAGAATTCCCTGTTGAATATCTAACCTACTTAATCCAAAACCAATCCACAGCAGAGGAATATTTCAGAGAAGCAAGATCGCAGATTTTATCAGGGAAATACCCGATAGAAAAACTCTCCATTACTCGCAAAATTCGTATTGGGGAAAAAGAACTTCTTAAATTAGGAAAACCTGGAGATGTAGTAATTTACTATTACGGCATCAGAGGTATTACTAATATCAGCACTAATGAGAGCTATTCACGTCAATACTATCTTGACCTTATCGAAAAAAGGCGAGAAGAAATCCTCAAAATAGCCGATCCTGAAATACTAGAAAATAATAAACATCAGTTATCTCTTTTCTAGATGAATAAACTTGATATTTAACCTAAGTACTGAAAATAATAAATATCAAGTCTTTTTTCAATTCATGAATTATCAACATTTTGTAAATAATGACAAATGCTTACAAGTAAATCGGCTTTCAATAAAGTATTTTCAGGCATTCACACAAACAAAAAATATGTCATCAAAATCAGATTGGCAAACACAGTATCAGTCATTAATTAACTGATTGAGTTCGTTGATTTATTGATGAATTGATGGAGATATCATTCTTCAATTATAAAGGTAACTAAATGAAAAGTAAATCCTCATATCGTAAGCCCAGGCTTAATAAAAAACAAAGAGCTTGGGTGAACTCATTCCTTGCATCTCATCCTAATGCCAGAGTTAGAACTATCTATGAATTAGATGGCGATCGCGTACTTGAAATTGAGTGGTGGGAAAATACAAACCGAATAATATTAGACCCAAAAACCTACATTCAAGGAATTATCAGCTACAAAATGCGGGTCAAACTCAGGAAATTTGGCGATGCGAGAAAAACAGCAGAGTTCTCGTACCGAATCACCCCGCCAGAAAAACGAAGTGGATTATGGCACTTAACAGGTCAACTTTCTCTAGAACTTCCCCAGTGTTACGAAGTTGCAGAACCAAACAACCCAGTTATCGTTAAACCAAAAAGGAGGAATACTAAAACCAAGAAAGTTAAAAAATTAATTCAGCATACTCTTCCTCTATCAGGAATTAGTGCCCAGCTTCATACTATGAACATCGAAGATGGTGGTGTTCCTTTATCCGAACAAGAACTATTACTAGAAAGCGTATCTCACCTAAATCTAGATACTGGTAAAGAGACTAAACTTCCAGGAGCTATAGTCAAAATTCTTTCCAAGAAAAAAGCTAGCCTAAAGGAATGGGAAACAGCTATTGCGCTATATGAGGTAACTGGTTCTAGTGGAGTAATAGAGTACCTCCAACAATTGGATTATTGGCGGAAATATTTGGGTACTCAACCAGTAGAAAACACTGTTGATAGAGTCTCAAATCAGAAGTCAGTACAGTCAGTACAAAATTAAGTGCAAGTATTTGCTGATCGCTATATTTTGCTAGCGGCTATATAAAAAATACCAAGGATGTGGAAAGAGTTAATACTAACTCTTATTTTTTTAAACCACCGCTTCCGACTAACGCCTGATAAACAAATGTTTATCTAATCTATCATGACTGTATATCTATACTACGGCGAAGATAGCTACTCACTCAATCAAAAAATTGATTATTTAGTGAATCAAAATGTTCATGTAGAATGGAAAGCTTTCAATTACGTCAAGCTATTTGGAAATGAGAGAAACATTGCTGCCAAAGTCTTTACTGAGGTTATGACTTTGCCCTTTGGAGAGGGTAACAAAATTATTCAAACAGACAGCGACTCTCTAATTGGAAGTTTATCGAATGAAGATAATAACCAAGAACTTGAAAATCAACTTTCCCGAATACCGTCAAGCAACATTCTTCTAATTACTGGTAATAAAAAGCCAGATTCGCGCAGGACAGTAGTAAAAACTATCCTAAAATATGCCCAACAAGAAGAGTTTCCTCTCGTCTCTAGTTGGGATAAAAAGGGGATAGTTAACTTGATAGGAAAGTATGCAGCCATCCATCAAGTTAAACTCACTCCAGATGTCACTGATTACCTAGCTGAAGCAATTGGCAATAACACTGCACGAACCGATAGCGAATTCGCTAAACTTGCTGTTTATGCAAGTGGAAAAATAATCTCTGTTGAGGAAGTAAAACAGCTCGTTGGTAATCATAATACTGACTACCTAAAGCTTACTATTGCTATGTTAAGAAACCATCCAAGTTTAGCAATAGTGCAGGTATCTAAACTACTAGATAATAATGAACACCCGCTCAAAATAGTAGCAACACTTACCTGTATTTTCCGCACTTGGTTAATAACCAAAGCTGGGGTAGAAACTAAATTATCTGATACTAAGATTGCAGAAATAGCCGAACTGAAAAACCCCAAAAGATTGTATTACCTGAAAGAGGAAGTCAAGTTTGTAGGCGTTCAAAAGCTTAAAAACAGCCTTACTTTACTTGTACAACTCGAAGCCGAACTCAAAAGCGGAATTGACAACCTAACCAGTCGAATTGCTGAAATTTCTACGATATGAAAAACAACCCATTTACAGAAATCACCGGACAGCATACCGCCAAACTTCTCCTGACTGAAGCAATCGAACAGAATAAAATTGCTCCTGCATACCTATTTAGCAGTCAAGTTGAGGGAGTAGGGAAAGGAAAAACCGCTCTGGCGATCGCAAATGCGATACTCCCAAGAGAGAGTCGCTCTGCGATCGCAGGAGAAAATAACCATCTAGACATCTTACAAATCAAACCAACCCATCCCGAAAACGCCTCCCAGCAGAAAGGTATACCTGCTATTCGAGTAGAACAGGTGCGCGAGGTAATTGAATTTCTCTCAACTAGTGCAGTCAAGGCCAAGCAAAAGGTGGTGATTATCCACGAAGCAGATATGCTCAACCCTACCGCCGCCAACAAACTTCTCAAGACGCTGGAAGAACCGAAAACTGGAACATTTATCCTGATCTCGTCGTATCCTCAAAAGCTATTACCCACTATCAAGAGTAGGTGTCAAATCATACCTTTCCAAAGGTTAACTGATGAGGAGGTTATTTCTGTTCTGAAAGACCAACAAATCGAGGTAACAGAAAAAATACTAGCTATCAGTTCAGGGAGTCCTGGTCAAGCGATCGCCAACATCACAATGTTAGCTTCCATCTCAAAAGAAATCACAAGTCAACTGGAAGTACCTCCTGACGATATCCTCAACGCACTCAGTTTGAGTAACTCCATCTCAAACTGGAATCACGAGACGCAGTTATGGCTGCTTACCTACCTGCAACACAACTGGTGGCAGAAATTAAAAAGCACTCAATTGCTAACTAAATTCACCCAAGCAAGGAAGCAATTGCTGCATCACGTTACTCCTAGAAGCGTTTGGGATAACCTACTTCTGCCATAGCAAAACACACCCATTATCAAAAAGCACTGCCAGTTAGAAGTATTTCTAGCTGGCAGTATTTATTTACACATAAAGAATATGAACCAGCAGCAAAGCTTATTCGATGTCGAAGAAACCATCCGTAACAGCAAAAGCCAAAAAGCTAGCGAAATTCTTACTCCTAGCACTAGAAAGATACTTCAGCTACTAACCAGCCAAGGGATTAACAAAGTTGTAACAGCCAGTCTACTTGATCTAGCAGGAGCAAGTCATGAAATTGTTCAATACATCGTCGGGCCAATTGTAACTCAGCAGAACGGCTGGCAACAGTCAATTCCGTCTTGGGTAGGAAAAGCGATCGCAGTCGATAGATTAGATGCAGCGCTAGAAGAGATAGACAAGGGAGAAGTAGGTAAACTCGCCTCTAGCAGCGAAGTTCTTGCACTTATGATACCAATTGCTTTTGAAGTGCCACTATCATCTGAATGGACAGATGTTTACCTCTGGGCAAGTTATGATGCCCTCGTCAGGCACAGACCTTTTGAGAATTTCAAATACGATAAACTGTGGGAGAAAATTGGTACAACCCCGGTTCGTTATGAAAAAATCCGCTCTGATTATGAAACCCTAGCTGTTGATATCCGTTCCCGCATAGTCAAACACGCGGCGAAAGAAGGGTGGGGTAAAAGGTCGTCAAATAAGAACAAACACCTTGTTAAAGCAACTACAACTGAAAGTAATATTCAGATGGAGCAATTATCACTGTTCTCATAACTAATTTTAAGTACTTTTTTCAACACTCTTTTCAAAGTCCTTCCTCTCCTTCTCTGTGAGAGGAGGTAGTTCTTCTTTATAGTAAAAATTACTTAATTTTTGACACTGATTGACATAAATTCGTCTTGCTGAATCACTCGCCCTCAAGTCCTGACGTAAAAGTAATTTAAACGATTTTTCACGCTCTTTCAATTCCTTCACTGCCACAAGGGTTTCTTGTGATACAGCAGGATTTTCATAAGTAGAAGAAAGTTCCTCACTTGATGAATAAACCTTTAGTTTATTGCCAGCAGGTTGAGTAAGAAGTCGCTGAGTGTTATACGAACGCCGCAGACCTAACTTCTCGCGTCGTAATGACTCAATTTCAACCTCACCAACTCGGTCTGGAGTACTGCGCCGCACGTAGACAAAACAAGCTTTATCAGCCGCTACAGTCAAACTCACTTTCACACCATTACCATCAAAATAGAACGAGTCAATTAAATCGTTTTCTGCACTAACTTCTCCAAGCTTCTCTTTATTTGATAAATCAGGCAACGCTTCTGGATTTAGCGACGGCGTAGCATTATTAACATTAGCTGAGGATAATGATGGCGTAGCTGAAGAATTCGATTCTATAGCCGAGACTTTATCTTCTTTTTCTTGAGATAAACATCCAAACAGTAAGAATAACAATCCTATAAATAAGTATTTTTTCATAATTAAAAATTTGTATTTGTAAACTAACAATAAAATATTAATTATTGCGTCCCACTCAACCGACCTGTTTGATAAAAATCACACAGGCTAGGGAAAGCTTTTTCTAAAAGCCAGTTCCGCCCAACTTCTGATTCAGGAATATTTGAAGCAGCCATATAATAACCACTTCTGTAAGTAGCTACACCCAAACAACCTTGCAGACTAAATATTGACCGCGAAGAAGCGGGAATAGCCATCAAATCTTCCAAATGACTGGGATGATAATTTTGTCCTACCAGCAGAAAATAAACCAAAGTATGAACCAACCGGGATATGACAACTGTTCGGTCTTGCCAACGTTCTAAATGAGACTTGATACAGAAGTAATCAGGTAAATCAGCCATCTCAGATTCATCATCAAGGAATAAATCGCTCTGGCTTTCGATAAAACTGGAATCCAGACCTATAAACTGTTTGAGAAAAACAAGTGTTTTCCCCCAACGTTCGTGTCCCTCAGTTTCAGGAGAAAACGCACCTTCGGAATACTGCGAACCGTACTTCTGTTGGAGTTGGGCAACAGCCTCTTGATTGATATCACCCTGCCAATCAGATTCAATAAAAAACTCTTTTAAAATCTCTTGTAAATAGATGGGTGAAAACTCATTAAGGTCTGGAGATTCATCATCAAAATCGTCTTCATAAGTATCAATAATAAATTTATCTAACTCGATTTCTAGCTCTTGCTTTCTATTAACTGGTAGTAACGACTTAGCGTCTTCTAACGATAGAGGAAAATCTAAATAAGGATGACCTTTGGCTAAGTAAGAATCACCCAAATCTGCTAAACTTTTAAGCGCGATAGTCCGGGCAAAATACTCATCTTGTGGATGCACGCATACTCGGTCTAGTTCCTTATCTACTAGCGTCATGGTAATTGCCAGTAGGGCAAACCATGACGCATCGTGCAAACAAGTCGGTAAATCAGCAATTAAATCTACTAATTTCAGTTCTAGGATTTCTCCCCAAACGCCTATCCTAGTTGTATTGGAAACATCGCAAAAATGCTCTACATCTTCTCCAACAGATGTTTCTCCTAACCAGGTAAGATTTTCTACCCGCAAAGAAGATGAGTAGTCAGAAGTCAGCTGGTTTTGGCTATCCTCATCGGACTGTATCCACATCAAAGCCAAAAGCATCAGCTTACAAATACTTACTCGCTTCAGGAGAAGATATTCAAGCATAAGTCATTATTTATAATTTTTAGATGCATACCACGCTAATTGCGATACCACCATAGCACAGAGTAACTTGTCGTTCCCTAGTAAAAACCACAACTTTACGAGAAACAAGGACAAAAAATAACTCATGAGTATGAATAAAAAAGAATGTGGTTTAAATAAAAAAACTCGTCAAAATAATAAATCCTGAAAGAACTAATGCTGACGCAGCAATAAGAGAAATATATAAATCCTCGCGTTATGAACTATATCAACAAAGTCATGCTGGTTGGCAGATGCGGACAAGAACCAGAACTCAAATATTTCGAGTCTGGCGCAGTTAAGGCTTCAATCTCTATTGCAGTCAGACCACCCTACAGAAGTGAACAAGCCCTTTGGTTTGATTTAGTCGCCTGGGGAAATCAAGCAGAAGTGATTGGAAATTACGTTCGTAAAGGAACCCAAATTGCAATTACTGGCGAGTTTGGATTTGATCGTTGGGCAGATAAAAATTCTGGCACTATGCGGCAAAAACCCGTAATTACAATCAACGCTATTGAATTGTTAGGTTCACCCCGTAAGGAAGAATCTACATCCACTTCTGCACCAAACGAAACACAGACTGTAGCTAACGCAAATTTCTAGGAAATTACAAATCGCCTATGCAGTATAAATCGTAGGCGATAAACCATCTAATCAATCTACAAATAAAACGAACATGATTCATAATACTGCAACTATCAATCTTAAGTCAGTGAACACTACCCACGACAAAGAAGGTTCTTTGATTGCCTTTGGGATCGCCGAATTCTACTACCGTTCCAAGGAGGGAGTAGTTGCTGACGAGATGCCATTCCGTTCCAAGGGCGCACCCGCCGTCGTTATTAACGAACAAGGGGAAGGCGTACACGGCACAGCAGAAGGATATCTCGATTTGCTAGTTGATAACAGGGGTGATTACAAAGAAAAGATTGCCACATTCGTAATTAGAAACTTTATGTCAGCACAACCCATCAACGAACTCACCCAGGTTAGTAAAACCCCTCACTCGCCAGAAACTCCCGATTTTGCGAAGGAACTACTCGAAGATAACGTTACTTCGACAGATGAAGATTTAGACCAAGAACCTCCGTTCTAGACCAAATTAACTGAATAATGCTAGTACATACAGACTTACTTGTTGGTACTGGCATTATTTTTTTTACAGAAATCCAGAATAAAAATCCACTGTTTGGTAAAATAGCCGACACCAACTCATCTTATATAGTATACAAATACTATATAACTTGCACAAAAGCTAGATTTCAAACTTTTTTGACATAATTACCCCCACGGGTTGGGAATTACTATTGCCAACTTCATCTGACGGTTACAAATCAAAATCAAGACTGAATGTTTCGCCATCAGGATCTTCTGGTTTTGGGTCTGGAGATGGCTGGGGATTCGGCTGGTCTTGTTTGTTTGACTCAGTATTAATCGGCGTAAAAGCTACTTTTTGTGCAGGTAATCCACCCTTTATGAAAACAAAATAGCAATCAATGATAAAGTAAAGCGTCTCCAGGTAACTTTTACCTAGTTGTTGGGACTCTGCAAATATGCGTTCTCGGTAGTTATCTTTGAGCCGAATTTTTACCGGAGCTAAGTCTTGTTTATCTGTCATTGTTATAACTTCACTTCCCAGATGTGTTTGGTGAATTCTTGCTGATAATGGTTTTTGCCATTTCTAGAAGCCCAAAGACATTAGCTTCCACCGGATTATCCAGAATTTTGAAACCGTTCTTCTCTAAGAGCTTCTTAAATCCTGGTAACAAGCATCCTCCTCCAATCGCCCAAATTTCATCCCC
>NZ_JBALFF010000001.1:0-43831 GCF_036916975.1 Nostoc sp. | reverse complement strand
TATGTACTCAAATGTTCCATCGGAACGCCATCGCTTTAACCATCGGTGGGATGAGCTTTTAGATGCCCACACATCACCATGTGGTAAGTCACACCGCTTACCTGTCGAAGTTTGGTTTCACACTAACCCCGCAGCATCAGACACTAATTTTGAAGCGGCATTACTAAATTTTATTTTTAGAGAATAGTGTTCGTGGCGGTTGTCGCTCAAATGTGATGAAAAGATTTTGGTTGATACGGAAAGAGTTCAGTCTTGATGATTTACGTCAAGATGAAAGAATTTATAAATCTTTTGATGAATTCATTGCGGGAGTTTCAACCAATGGCTAAAAAACAAAATTGCTCTGATTTACCCAGTGCCTCTGCCAATTTACCAGGGTGAGTTAATGTTTTCTGGCTTACTTGATATTTTCGTAAAAGAGTTAGCCACGCCTAAAAATTAATGCGACGATAGATTTCAGACAGAGGAATTTCTACGTTGTTTAAACTGTGCAGAACAATCCCATGCTCAAGGTGAGAGTGAACTTGCCATAGCCAGCGATCGTTACTATTACGATCCAAGTTATGATACTGCTCTATGTAGGGTTCAGTTTGGCTGACAAGCAGATATTCACAGAAACTGGCAAGAGAACGATATTTTCTGAACTTGTCCCCTCGATCATAAGCTTCAGTAGAGGGTGATAAAACTTCGACAATAAGCATTGGATTCAGAATTTCATCATTGCGATTGCCATTAAACTCTGGTTCACCATTAACAACCATCAAATCAGTATAAGTACCGCATTGATATTCAGGAATCCAAACTCGCAAGTCGCTGTTATACAAACGAAAATCCGTGTCTCTCAGTAAAAATCCTAAGTAAATTAAAAAGTTGCTGGCGATCGCACTGTGAGATTCCGAACCTCCCGACATAGTAATAATCTCTCCATTGCGGTATTCATGGCGTTCTGGGTTGGTTTCTTCCATAGCCCGGTACTCGTCTAACGTCAGGCGAGTTGTTATTACATCTGGGGGACTGGTTTGAGCAAAAACCATAATTAACCTCTTAAATAATTAGCTCTAAAACTATTATCAGCAAAGGAAAGAAGAATTGCTATTGAACGGTGGAATGCCGCAGCCTCCAAGTGGGGCTACGATGTGCTTCCATCGGCTGGTGCTGATATGTTTTATTGCCTTTGGGCAAGAATTTATCAAATACCGATAAACGATTCCTTATAAAAGTGCCTAAAGTCATAGTAAAACATTTTTCAAACAACCTCTTAAACGTTGGATATCAGGAAATTTAATTCAGTTGACCAATATTTACTATGGAACCCATTACAATCTTCCCGAATATTTGCTATATGAAATAAATTTCCGCTCTCGTCGTAAACAATACCTACACTATGCCGTAAATCTTCATATCGAAAGAATAATTCTATCCCAAAATACGAGTTGGGTTTTAACTTCACTGTTGCCCAAGTAGCATGACCCTCAGCAAAGAAGTATCCTCGCATCGTCTCGCGTGATGGGTGAAAAAGCCCATTATCTAAGCTATTTGGCAGAAAATTAAATTACCAACTCTCTTGCTTATTTTCGCCATTTGCATAACTATAAGTATTAGTATGGACAATTTTAGTCTTTTCGAGATTGCTTTTAAAACTTCTCAGACTTTGAAATGATTCTTTGACATCACCAACTGGTGTATATCGCGTCCAAATTCCATGCCAATTGAGCAAATGGTTAGTACAATAATTCCAATTTCGTTCTTTTGCATCCATAATATTTGTGTCCAAAATATATTTAAAATCTCCTTGTTAAAAATAGTATTATAATCTCTACCAATTCACCAACGGCAAAGAAATACTGGTAGAGACGGCGTGGTCTTGGGAGTGGGAACGAGTGCTGGAATATGCCAGAAGTTGAAATGGCGATCGCTAAACGAGGTTGCCATAAGCATAGCTACTCATTTTTAATCCCGCGAACGGGTTTCATTTATTTGAAAGTATAGGTTTGGTTCTTATGCAACTCTCTATTGACAGGTTTCAATCCTGCGAACGGGTTTCATTTATTTGAAAGCTGGAGGAGAGAACAATAAGCGGGCGCGGGCTGTTTAAAAGTTTCAATCCCGCGACCCTTTCGCGGCGACGGTTGGCGTAGTAGAAAATTTCCCCGAAAGGAATAGAGCCTCCCATGCGTTCTTCGAGACACAAAGCCGCACCACATAGTTGAAAATGATCGCTCTTGTGGTTCGCCATCCGCCCTTTTTTAAACTCCAAAGGGATTAACTGCTTATCTTTTTCTTCCACAGCATCGATAATTCCATTAATCAGAAGGCGATCGCTCCATACCCACTGATGCCGATAAATTACCTTATCACCTTCAACCTCCTTCCCTTCATCATCAACATTGCGGTGTAAATGGCGACCAATGATAATATGTTCGTTATCCGCATTTTCCCCAAGTTCATATTCCAAAAAGAAACGACGAGGGCAATATTCCCAAGCATTTAAATAAGCTAAGGGAAGATAGTATTGTTCGTTCATGGTTTGTTAGAAAATACAAATTTTTAAATAGTAACTGATGAAGGGTTATGGGTTTTAGACTTCTTCAGATTGAATGGCTTTTGCGCCACGTTTATTTGCAAAGCGAGTTGCGTCTGTCCCATTCCTATAGCAGTTTTACGCCCGACACCAGCGAAGAAGGCAAAATTTGCCAAAATGGTTGCAATCCGAGCCGTTTCAGGGCTATTAAATCTGTAGCGAACCCAACCCTGCGCCCCAATTTCCGTACCTCCTTCCATTTTAAGTGCATAGGTTTTGAGGTCGTAAGCTGTAACTAAAGCATTCCAATCACAAGTCGGGAGATGATATTGTTCTGGTGCAAAAATATTCCACCGCCGATGCAGCGAGTTAAATACCAATTCGGGTAATGGAAAGGTCTGTACACTTTGATTTTGCTTGAAGCTAGTAGGAGAGAGAAAATGCATTTCAATATCGGTCAAAACTTGCATTGGGTGTGACAGTAATGCATAATCAGCCGCACCTGCTAATTGATGCGTTTCCGGCAACGCGTACATATTCCGCAGTACAAATGGAAAATCAGCCAACACTAAAGATTGGGTTTCTGACTGTTCAAACCCACGCATCAAAGGCTCAACTAAACTTCCATCCAATAAACAAATCCGAAAATAAAAATAATCTCCTACACGCACCCCACCCTGACGACGGTTTCCCAATAAGCCCGAAATAGCCAATGGTGAATTTTGACTAGCATGGATAGTTTCGGCAACAGATGGGTTTGCAGCAGCGAACCATTTAAGTACTAGTGCGTGCAATCCACGAGATAAAGTAGGTGATATGTTTCCCACATCCGCAGCTGCAAGTTCGATAACGATTGAATGTAATGTAGAACATTTATGCTGTTGCAACAACATATCCGGCTCCATAAAATATTCCTGTTGATAGATAAATTTCTTCTGGCATTTGTTGATATTGTTCTACAGATAATGTAGTTTTGAAAGTTTGCCAATCATCTTTTTTAGTCACTGAATACTCTCCATGTAACTGTGCCTGACTTACTAAACTAACAGGAGGCATTACAATGCGGTTATAAAGCAATATGCGAGTATCGCTTGATAAATCTAATGGATTTAAAGGATGCAAACATATGTAATCACCAGATTTAGATTGCATGACTTGATCAGGGATTCTTACCGCTTCAACTCTAATTTTTGATGCCCATTTTCCTAAACGTATCCAACGCGGTATTTTCAAAGTCTCTGGAGCAATAATATAAGTCCGATATTGGCTGCCAACAGCTAATTCTTTAGCTCGACCGTAATTAATTGGGTAATTTTTATCTGCACCTTTATCCCCGAACTGTTTTGACTTTCCATAATAGCCAACTTGAGCAGCTTTAAAGGTATTAATTTGATATGACCAATTGATAGGTTGGGCAGGAAATACATAAATACCCGCTTGATTTAGATGAAGAAGATTTTGTTCAGCACTTGCATCTAAATATGTCGGTTTTTGTGCTAGCTCCCCTTGCAGCCTATATGGTTGGGGAATATAGTGAATTGCAAAAAGTGCAAAACTTAGCGCCCAATTATGTAAATATTTTTCAGTCTCATAGAGAATCCCCATCTCTCGTGTGTTCGTAAGCGCTTAAAGAAAAAGCAGAGTCGGAGTATACTTTAGAACGTTCTGACCCACTATCACCGATCGCAAATCCATAGATAATACAATCAGGGCATTTTTTACAGGATTTTTCACCGTTGTATTCGCAGTATTTATCTTTATTAGTTTCGTCTGCGCTAGTGAGGTTTAAGCCACGAAGTAGTTCGCGTCCAGCAAGTCGTTCGGGAGTAGTTTGTTTGCGCTTGAACATTACCAAACGGCTGATTTGTTTTTTACTTTCATCCGTCATTCCTAAACCCGCCTGTGTTCGTGCAGTATTAAGAATTCCATCAGTTTGGAATACAGGGAATGATTGACTATGACGCAGCAGGATGAAGTGTATATACTTTCCAGATGCCAAGCGAGGAAACGCAGATTGGAATTGGGGTTTTAGAGTTTTGAGAATACTCATGATTTTGCTCCTGATAATTTAGAAAGGGGAATCAAAGATAGAAGTTTAGGATGATTTAGCAGATTTTTCTTGCAAAGCTAACCAACGATAGGCAAACTCTGCACCCGATTTAATTCGATTTCGATTTTCTTGCAATAAAGCGCGATCGCCTTTATAAAGGTCAAGAAATAGTTCATGTACACAGGTTGTCATGAATGTATGAATTGCAATTAGTTCACGTTCCTGTCGTATAGACCTATCTATTGATTTATCCATTATTAAAGGACGTTTATAAACTTCTTGACGTTCTAATCCATCCTGAAGCTGTCCAGAAGCTTGAAAAATTAAATCATCTACATCTACTTGCTGAGGAACTGACAAAATCATTTCCAAAGCTTTAGAAATTGGTAGTAAAATTGTGTGGCTAGACTCTCCTAAGTTTGCCTGGTAAAATATACGATATTGTTGAACTAATTTTTCAATTAATTTCATTAGATAAACTCCTTTATTTGTTTCTGAACTATCTTGTTTAACCCAAAGCTGGGCATATCGCCAATAACGTTTAACTTCTTCTTGGCTAGGTATATCTCGTTTATCGCGTCGTAATCCTTCTGTTGCTAAAGAAAAAATGTTAAGTACATTTGTTGTTACCTCACGAACTGTTTTAATTAAATCTCGCCACTTGGCATCTGGTGGCAAACTACGAGTATCTAAATGGAGACTGTAAGCAAATAGAAGCCGCTGTATTGCATTTTCAAAATCCTGAATTCGCAAGGAATTAGGCAATCCGAGCAAATTCCAAAATGATGCAGGTGCATCAAGGATGACAGACTCCCTGAAATCACTATCACTGTTGTAAAGTGGAACATGACTTTAATGAGCAAATAGGTTGTTTTCCCGCCTTTGTTTTAGCGTCAGTATAAACTGTAAATTCGGCCTCAAACGAAGGATGATTACTTTTCCATCCTTTAACTTCTAAATACTCGATTAAGTAAGTATAGAAAATATCTTGTATAGGGCTAGAATATGATGTTAATAAGTTATTTTCACCCCCCCACTTAGCTACATCTTTCGCCCATATCTCCATGCGTTCTGAGATATCTTCTAGCTTTAAAGTTGCATGAGTAGCAACATAATATGCTGCTGCATGATACCAACCATAATTGACACCCCCTGATTGGAACTGAGTTTCTTCGGGAGATACTTTGTCTTGAATTCCTAAAGTGATGAGCATCCAATCTATATTGACACTCCCTCGGTTCAACACCACAATCCTGATTTTCAGCCAACAAAGAAGCAGATTCACCCTGTGCAAAATCTACAAGCGTCAGCGATGTGCAGTCCGTTACCGCAGGTAACTCTTCTTCCAACTCTGACACGCCTTGAACAGTCTGAGGCGACGCGCCCCCCAAGGGCGCGTGAGCCGTCTCCTCCTCACGCGGAATTCGTGTAAGCGTGTCAGAGATACACCTCTGAATCCGCTTGTACGGTGACTGTGGTTTGCTAGCAGCAGCGATTAATTCTGTTTCCTCGGTGGTAAGTTCCGCCCAGTAGTCTGCTTTTATTACCTCGTACTCTTGCGCCACTGCCCAATAGTCCTGCCACGTACACCCAGGTTTTGCAAGTACCTGCCGAATATCGGTAACGGCTTGGGGCAACATTTCCAATTGCTCGGCCCGATATGCGATCGCAGTTGGTGTCGGCTCACTCCCCAAGATTATCGCTGCCGCTTCAAGCGCTTGGGTATTGTTCATAGCGCTGGCTAAGTTCTTCAATGCCATACCCATCAGCCGTAAGCATTCCTGAGCATTTTCTTTTGGCGGTTCCTGCGCTAGCGATCGCAAATCAATAGTTTTCTCTAACGCCTGTTTTACCTGCTTGTTCAACGCTTTGGTCGCCTGTTGGCTCATAGTATTTACCCATTCTTGAGAAGGGCGCTGTTCAACCGCGTTTTCCAAATCCTGAATACGCTGCCTAAGCTGTTGGTTCTCAGTTTCCAACTGCCGTAGTGATTCCATTTCGTCTAGGCGCTGCTGCAACTGAATATTTTGCTCTTTCTGCTGCTTGTACAGATTTTGCAGAGATTGGATTTGCTCAATTACTTGTTCTTCTGCTCTGGCCGATACTTCCGCTTGCAAACCAATTCTCAATTCCTGAGAAAGTCGCTCTAACTCAAGCTTATGTTGCTCTTTAATTTGGGCGATCGCTTCCGTATATTCTGGTGAATATTTCCGCTCTCTGGTAAACGGAACGCTGGCAGCATCACAAAAGCGATCGCCCCGTCTCGCAAACTCAGCGATCGCCTTTTCCCCAATTACGGAGATTTCCATTATGAACTATACAACACATACACAGCAAGCAATTTCTACTTCTTCTCATGACGAGCAAGCCCTAGCCCAAGCTGAACTATACACCCACCTCGAATCCCAAGCCGAAGCTGTAGCCCCAACCCTTGACCCCCTGACTGCTCGTGACCGCCGCATCATCAGCGAGATTATTCAGGTGAAACCCGAATCAGTGCGTACAATCTGGATAGAAGGCGGCATTACAGTATAGGTGCAATTAGTCAGTGCCGGACGGCTACCCTTCGACCGCAACTGGTTCGCTACAAGAGTTGCAGAAGTAAAAGCGACGTTACCAGAAACCCCACGGGAACGGAACGAGCGCTTGAGCGATGAATTAGAGGAAGCTTGCACTGTTTTTGGTCTGTACCACGGAGAGATTGACTGGCTCTCGTTTAGCACCAAACTTTACCGAGACGGGCATAATGTCTGCTTCATCGGGTGCAATCAACAAGGCTGGTACGCAAGACCAAGACAGTACGGAGTCAATCGTGTGGCTGCTAGTGCAGAACTTGTGATTGGGCTGCTGGGAGTCCGAGCGACAGTAGCGGCGTAAGTTGCTGCAAGTGAGAAAGGCGATCGCACATCAAGACAACTGCGTAGTTTACCGCCGTAGGCATCGCCTCTGCAACAGAATTTGATTAGTGCCATCGCCGAAATCTGTGTTTCTCCGATGCAGGAAATAGAGGCACTGAGGATTTTGATTTATCGGGGAGAAGCAGCTTGTCGGCAGTACTTGCGTTCGGTGCTAGTCAAACAGAGAAAGGCTTCTTGAAGAAGAAGAGGCAGGGAAGTAGGAGGAGCTTTGCTAGCAAGAGGAGAAGAAGAATTACTCTCAGATAATTCTCTTTTCTCCCTTGCCTGTATTGCTCCCTCATGACTCGGCTAGACTTTCTGAAGATGGAATCAAACCCAATTGATGACGGGCAAGAGTTCCTTGAACGTGAAGCGCAAATCCTTTTTCCCAAAACAGTCGATGCATTTCTGACTCATTCCATCCTTCCATTGCTTGAATCCGTTTTGCTGCTTCATACAACGGTTCTGGAATAGAAACTGCGATTTGAATCATTTTTGGTGTAGTTTTCTTAGGCAATCGCTACAGCGATGTACAAGTGATAGAAGCACTCCGAATCATGCGTGACCACGGGGCAGAGGTTGACCCCGACTCTGACTCTTTTAGCCCAGACATCACAGAAGAGTTGGAGAAAGTGTTTGAACTGGCTGGTGCAGCAATTAATAACCATTTGCACCTGCCAGCATCAGAACAAGAAGCATCAGCGATTCAACAAGCAACCAATATGGCGGCTAGTATCATCCCGAACGTCAATCATCAGATGATGGCGGGAATGATTCGAGTGGTGATGAATGGCGCGGTAGCCCAAGCAAGCTTTTGATTCCACACCTACCGTCAGCGATCGCGGATCGTGAAAAACTTCAGGTAGTCTTTTTCCCGGCCAAATATCTTGGCGAAAACTACTGGCAAACTCCCGCAGCAAAGTAGATGTTGGCACTTCACTGTTGTGCGGTCGGTTGACATTAAGAAACATTCGCACATTTAATTCTGGGCTTAAATCCATTCGTTCTGCCAGCACCATAAATAACTCTCGTGCTTTTTGTTTTTTATCAATAGCAAAGCTAGAAATGAGAACGCTTATTTTGGCAGTGTTAAACAACTCGCGCACAACAACACCAGTATCGCGGCTTTGAGAACCAGCAATTTCTGGGCTAGTCCAAACCAAATCAACGCGATCGCTCACAGCTTGGGATGTACTTCGTTCTTCTGCCAGAAGTCGCAGTGTATAAGCAATATGCTGAGAATGTACGCCGATGACATTGAGACGGTTAAGTTCATCAACAATGTCTCGATTTAAAGCCGCAGGGATGTAGTTCGCTACATTCGATGTGGAAAAGGGCGGGGAAAGTCTGCCAGTTTCCAAAGCGACTGCCAAGAGAAGTTCAAAATAATCGCATTTTGATATTTATTGATAATATTAATAGCCTGCTAAGTTTGAATTTCCCGGTCAACAATTTTTTTATCTGGATTCGTTACTGTTACGAGCAGCAGGCACACAACCCAAACTTTAAACGTTTGGGTTTTGCTTTGTTTGGTGTAGCTAGTCCATCTAACCTAATTGTTGATCGACATGGAACCCCCTTTAAGATTGGTCAAGCAATTAAATTATGTGACTTTCAATCACATGAACTTATGCCCCTGCTTGAAGGTTTACAAGAAGTAGTCAGCCAGCCACAGGCAATATTGCTGCATATTATCCATTGGACAAGAGGACAGCCGTTTCTCACCCAAAAGCTTTGTCAGTTAGTTGTGCAAGTTGCCTTAGAAAATTATAAGGCACCGATTACCATACCGAACGGTACTCAAGGATATTGGGTAGAACAGTTGGTGCGATCGCGCATTATTCAACATTGGGAATTCCAAGATGAACCTCAACATCTCCGTATCATAAGAGATCGCTTACTTTTTGACGAACACAAAGCAGCAAAGTTATTAAACATTTATCAACAGGTGTTACAAGTAGAGGAACTAAGGAATAGGAACCCGATAGAGAACTTGATACCAGCCGATAATAGTGAAGAACAGACAGAACTGTTGCTATCTGGTTTGGTGGAAAATTATAACGGCTATCTGAGAGTTAAAAATCCGATTTACCGGAGCGTTTTCACTCCTCAATGGGTATCAAGACAGCTAGAAAATCTTCTCTTTTATTGATAGGAGCTAGTAATCAGAATACATTTGTTAGATAATATTTTTGCAACACACCAACAAAAAAGGCATAAATTATATAAGTTAAAAATATCACATTATTTAATCACATTTGTACAAATTCAGGCAAATACAAGTCCTTTATTTCTTCAGAGAGCTTTTGGAAGACTACCATCAAAACACCGAGTTGAAAAGTAGGAAAAGTAGGAAAAGTAGGAAAAGTACATAATTGATGTGAGCATTTACTATCAAGCTAATATAATGGAACTTAGTTTATTAGAGATCCTATGGATTTTACGAAAAATGAAAGAATAGTGTATTAAAAATTGCTACGTTAAATTCCAGTTTCAGTAGACAAATAGAAAAAATATTGCTTGTGACACTCATTTATAATAAACATACGCAATACTAATGTATAAAAATAAACGAGTACGAGGAGTTGTACTAACATCCACAGGAATTAAACGGTTACAATCAGCAATTCTTTCTGTGGAGATAGTAGAAAATAAAGGCGAACACTTGAATTTAGAAGAAATAAGCTCGCGCATTCATGTTTCTACTAGAACTTTGAGTAAATTATGGTCTTTAAGTGAAAGTGTAGATCAAAAAACTATAAAACTCTGCTTTAGCGCTTTTAATCTAGAATTACACAGCGAAGACTACACCATAGTCAAGAAAGCAAATGAGACTGAAACATCTGAGTTATTGTCTATTGCAAATATAGAAGAAGATTTTTCTCAACGTTCCGAATTAACCTCATTTGTCGAAGAACATGACACACAAACTGAACAGATAGAAAATCTTTGGTCATACCCGGATGGCCCCGTACCTTTACATTCTCACTTTTATATTGAACGTCCTCCACTAGAGAGAAAGGTTTATCGAGAAGTAACTACTAGTGGCTGCGTGATTCGGATTAAGTCTCCCAAGCAGATGGGTAAAAGTTCTCTTGTGTTGCGGCTTTGTGCGTTTGCACAGAAACTTGGGTATCAGACTGTGAATCTGAATTGCTACCAATTCGATAGTGAGTGTCTAACTGATTTAAATAAACTGTTGCGTCGTCTTTGCTGGAAAATTGCTACTCAATTAGGTATTGACCCCAACCTCAAAGAAAAATGGAATGAAGAAATTGGCTACAACTTGAGCAGCGGCTTTTACTTAGAAAACTATTTGCTCGATCAATGTCCAAGCCCAGTGGTTTTAGTGTTGAATGAAGTTGACCGTTTTTTTGAATATCCTCACATTTGTCATGAGTTTTTTGCTTTGTTGCGGTCATGGTGTGAGGAAGCACGACAGAATCCCAAGTGGAAAAAGCTGAGGTTAGTAATGGTTTACTCAACCGAAGAGTACATCTCTACGGGTATCAACCTCTCTCCTTTTGATATTGGTCTACCTATTCGTCTGAACGATTTTACTCAACCACAAGTAGAAGATTTAGCTAGGCGGTATAGTTTAGACTCGTTTAAAGCTAAAGATTTTGCCCAATTAATGTCATTAGTAGGAGGACATCCAGCACTAATTCAGATGAGTTTGTACTATCTTAGGTTTCAAGAAATGACCCTGCAAGAAATAATAGAGGAAGCGATGGCCAATGGTGGCATCTACCGCGATCATTTATGGCGACAGTTGATGAAACTGCAAGAAAATCCTAGACTTGCAAAAACTTATGTTGAAATTCTGGCAGCAAAGCAAGGTATTTCTCTTAATCCTATTGAGACTTACAAACTTGAAAGTTTGGGATTAATTCGCTTTGAGAGCGATCGCATCTTACCGCGTTACGGACTCTACCGCGCCTATTTTGCAAAACAGCTATGCGAAGTTTCTTAACTATCTTAACTTTCCTTGCATTTTCGCTTCTTAGCTGAGAATATCTAAATGCGTAGATACCATAGAAAATTAATCGTTTTCCGGTTCGCAATCAGAATGATCTGCAACTCTCAGTTTGCGATCGCTGCCTCATCAGTCTGTATTTTTCCAAAGTGATGAAACCCTTGTGAATAATACATTTGCACTTTTCTTAGTGCCATTCATCCATACTGTTATAAAGCAGTTATAAAGCATATATGAGGATATCGTTAAACGTTTAATAACTGTCTTAACTGTCCTTGCTTCTCTATCTCAATTCATGTTATTTTACGTACTTGCACTTAGATAAACCATCATGAAGGATAAAAAAATGACGGTACAAGACCAGACTCTTTCTACTCTTTCTGAGAAACAGACAACGTGGGCTCTTGGATGGTTAATTAATGAAATTGCGACTGAAGAAGTACTGCCATCTGATGATCATATAGTATTGCCAAATCCTGCTCAGAAGTTGGAAGACTTGCTCGCTCGCCGTATAGACTTTTACCTGAAGGAAGATCCGAAGCTTACAAAATTTATTGGCGGGTGGGAGCAGGTCTGGGGGCCGTTTGTTTACCTAGCTCCGCCTCCATTTAATCAATATGCAACTAATGCAATTTTTGTGGCAAAGCAAGACAATAAATACGTTATTAGTGTTGCCGGTACGAATCCTAAGTCTCTTCACAACTGGTTGATTGAAGATTTGTACGTTGCAGTCCGAGCGGATTGGGGTGATTATGCTGACACAGATCCACTACTTCCTGCCAAAATATCTATGGGAACTAAGATTGGTCTTGACAATCTCTTAAGACCACATCCAGGATCATCGACAACTATCGTTGATTTTCTCACAGACCTGTTAAAAGAAGCGGGCGGAAAAATAGATATTACAGTAACGGGTGCTAGTCTAGGCGGTGCGTTGTCTCCTGTCCTGGCACTTGCTTTAAAGGAGAAAAAAACAACATGGGACCCAAATGAACAAGCTACATTAAAGGTTGTTACATTTGCTGCACCTACACCAGGCAATTTGGCTTTTGCACAATACTATAGCCTGCGACTTGGAAATACCACAACACGCGTTTGGAATAGTCTCGATATTGTTCCCCATGCCTGGAATACGAGTCTGCTGAGTCAACTTCCCAGCCTTTACGATCCTGAGATTAGCTTTAACCCTCTTATTGACAAGTACGTGAAGATAGCTAAACGTTTGTCAATTCTAGGAAATTATACTCACCTTATCCCGAATGCCCCTCCATTAAAAGGTACATTTCGACCTATACCTATAAAACAAAATTCAGAAAAAAGTTCTAAGCAAGTAGAACTAGATGTTCAGTCGTTAAAGTCTCTCAAATCAGCACAAACACAAGAAACACAATATTTGTCTGTGTCAGATGAAGATATCGAAAGATTCGGTCAATTCTTGCAACAGGCTGTGCAGCAACATATATATGCGTACTTCGATTTACTGGAGTTTCCATTAGAGCTAACAGAGTTTCTTACTGATAAAGAACAACTCCCACCGGATTTAAGACTTGAAGATGCACAGCCAAAGGCTACTAAGAGCGTGGTTAGTAAACTGTTGGAATACTCTGCGAACCCTGATGTAGAGCAGTAACCCTTAAACGAATGGCACGCTTGAAAAGATGAAACCCTTGTTAGGGCGTTTGTGTAGGGGTGTGGGCGTGTAAGGCTATAGCGGATATATTATAATTCCAATTGACTTGTTTGGATTTTAATTTAAATCTAATTCTTTGCCCTACACCCCAAGAAAGAGCAAACCTAGATTTTTAAATCGTACTCGCCCCCAGGGTTGGTTAGCGCCAAGCCTTAACTCTTTTCTTCGGTTTCCAGACTGACGACATGGTTCGAGCTATTGTTCCCACTGGGAAGTTTGCAGGCGTTCATGTTGGTAGGCTAACAGTCCCTTGAAAGTGGCGTTTTTGAAATGAGAACAACGCCCTTGCTTGGTTAGCCCAGTCCGGCATAAATACTGCAAACTAATTCACAGAGTTGACGGTTACAGTTATGCTCTATAGTCCGCGAAAGTGACCACGGGGATACTCCCCGTGGCGCATTTCGCAGCTTTGTCCACCGAAGCAGCGATTAGAGGCATACCGATCGCTTTGGGACAGTTAAGCAATAAAATCTAGAGTTTAAAAAGCAAATATCTACCTAAAACTAACCATGAAAAAGGCATTATTGTGCTGCTTTGCAATAATTCTAGCAATGTGGGTTGCGGTAAGCCCTGCGATCGCGTTATCGCCTGACAAGCCGGGTTTACTGCCCACATTCTACGACGTACCTGACGATCTCGTGCCTGGGGAGCCGGGTTCGATTATCAAGCTTGAGAGCGTCGATGCACCTGAAAATGCACGGGCTTGGCGCGTGGTCTATCGGTCGCAGAAAGCCTCTGGAGACCCGGTTGCCGTGTCAGGGCTGATCATTGCACCAAAATCCCCTTCACTAGGGAGCAAACTTCCCGTTGTCAGCTGGGCGCACGGTACTGTTGGTGGTGCGCGGTATTGCGCCCCGTCCAACGTTCCTAACCCGGTTACTGATTTCGTCGGCTATCCCTCTTTCAATAGCACCGTGCCGAATGACTATGGCATACCCGGACTATCGACCTTTATCAAGGCGAAATACGTCGTTGTGGCGAGCGATTACCAAGGCTTGGGTGCTGGAGAAAAACACGAATACGCCGTTGGTCTGAGCCAAGCACGGAACGCACTCGATATTGTCAAAGCAGCCCAGACAGTGACACCAGCAGGCAAGAAGGTCGCGCTACTGGGATGGTCACAAGGCGGACTGGCTGCGGTGACTGCGGGCGAAAATGCCTCCTATGCGCCTGATCTGGATATTGTGGGCATAGCGGCCTTGGCCCCGGCAAACCCAGCATCCTTTGTGATTCCCGAAATTGCTGGGCAATCTACCGGAGGCCCCCGAATCGGTCGGCTGATTCTCCTGAACACAGCTTATACCTGGGCGTATCCCGATTTGCATCTGAGTGACGTATTCACCGAGACTGGGATGGAAGCAGCCAAGGCCGCTGCTCGGCAGTGTATTCAGCAGTTGTCGGTGACAGGGGACACCGCAGAAGCACAAAACGATAAACCGGATATGACAAAACCAGCAGACCCTTCGGTTCTGTTCAAACCGACAAACGCCAATCTTCACGCATGGGTAGCTAAATTCGCCGAAAATGCGATCGGAAGACATCTTTTTCAGTCCCCTGTGCTGGTCATGCAAGGGACTGCCGATGACATAATCCCTGCGGCTTCCACAGACCTTTATGTAAAGGACGCTTGTAAATTCCGCGCCCCGATCCGTTACATAAAATATAAAGCAAAAAACCATCGAACTCTATTACCGGCTGCGGAGGATGACTTTACAACTTGGATCGCCAAGCGATTCGACAATATAGCGGCACCCTCCAATTGCCCCGACGGTGAAATTCAGTAAATTCGGGGAAACCTGGTAAAAAGGCAACTTTTAGCTGAATTCATCCCACGCTTCCTTTCGAGGTCATGCTTTGCCATGAGTATCGAAAGCTTAAATTAGCTGATAACGGTTGTAAAAGATCCTAAAGTCACACCCGTACTACGAGCTACAAAAGTTTTTTCCTGAATCAGGAAATGCTCGGTCTGCAAATTACATTCAACTTCAATGGAGAATTCAAATGGAAAATCAAAAAAGATATGTCAAGTTATCTGTGGGCTACGAGCTTTTAGGAGTTAAATACGAATACAAACACTTTTTTACATCGACCTGTACAGAATCGTACAGCAAGTATCTGTGCTTATCTACTGACGATGCCTATGTTGCGTATTTGACAATGGAGATTTTCGATACTGATCGATGTTCCTTCAAGTTTTATGATGGCCCCTATAAAGACCAATGGATATGCAATGATGGCGGCTATCTCTACGTAAAATCCGACTACAGTCATTTAGCTGGTAATTTCAGTGATAACGGATCTACCGTAAAATTATGGACTATTCAGAATGGAACTAAATATTGGTTCAAAAAAGGGAATAAGTACAAAAATGATTATTGCGGCGATTATTTCTATATCGTGACAACGACTAATGAGAGTGATGCACTCACTTTTAGTATCACAGACATTTCTTCTGGTCTCCTCAACCCCCGCGATCGCCCCATCCCAAATCCTTTCAAAAAAGCTTATTTTTTCAAAGGAGACCAGTATATCCAGTTTGATATTGCTGCTGATCGAGCCGATGAGGGTTATCCAAAACCGATTAAAGGCAATTGGCCGGGATTAGATGCCTTCGCTGACGGGTTCGATGCTGCCGTCCATTGGGACAATGAGAAGATTTATGTGTTCAAAGGCTCTGAGTATATTAGCTACGATGCGCCTACTGCTCAAATTGATAGTGGTTATCCGAAACCGATTAAAGACAATTGGGCTGGAATGGATGACTTCAATAAAGATATTGATGCTGCCGTCAATCTAGGGAAGGGCAAAGTTTATTTCTTCAAAGGCCATTATTATACTCGTTATGAGATTGCTGCCGAGCGAGGGGTAAGTGCTAGTTATGATATTTCATCTTATTGGCCTGGAGTTCGTTTTAACAATATCGATGCCGCCCTGAATCTAGGTAATGGTAAAGTTTATTTATTCAAAGGATCTGAGTTTATTCGCTACGATATTGCTGCCGACAAAGCCGATGAGGGTTATCCAAAACCGATTAAAGGCAATTGGACTGGACTAGATGCCTTCGCCGATGGAATCGATTGTACAACTGCGTTTTAGCCAACGATTTTAGCCAGAAGCTCAAAATCTTCAAAACCATCGATTTTTGGCGTTCCTGAATCGAAGTATGAATTTACATTTTTCGAGATAACTAAACAACAATTCTTTCCCCCCGTCTTCATATTTAAGGCGGGGGTTATTTATAAATCAAAAATATTATGTCCCATCTAGAGCTATCAGCAAATTATTTTTAAAAGAGCGAAATTCTGATAAATGTTTACCGTTCTCTAATACTTTGGAAATCAAGGTAAACACTGGAAACACAAGGGTTGGTTTTATATCATCAAGTAAATCTCGGATATGGTTATTGCTCGGAATTTGATATACCCCAAACGGCAGGGGAAACGCATCTAAATTGTCTTGACAAAATACCATCTTAATGAGTGAGCATATAAGAGAATCTTTAATTTAATTCAAATGCGTATAAAATTTTTGATGAGCGCCTTAATTCAGTATCAGCATCGTTAGCTACATCTAGCTTTTCTTTCTCTTCATTGACTCACAAATCGCGTTGCTCCCATGTTGTAATAGCCAAGTATTATAAAGTTATTATAAGCAACTAAGATGTTATGTAAAATTTGTTTAAAGGTTGTCTTAACTTTCTTAACTGTCCTTGCATCTTTAAAACCGATCACGAGATAATACAAACATTAGTTCTAAAAAAGTCCGCAATTAATAGACCAATCATAAGTAGACTTTTATGAACAGGGCGGTCTTGTTGACATGATGCGACCGCCCTGGCTAGTATTCGGGACATTATTCGCACAATGATAATGATCTTGACAGAAATTGAAAAGCGGATATAAAAGCCGATTTTTAGTTTGTCCGATTTAATTTCTGGCACTTCCATCGGAGGAATTCTGGCACTCGGATTAGCTAAACCCCGATTAGGTTTAGGTGTATTCGCTAAATTTCCTTGTAAAAAGTTGAGTAAAATAAAATGACTATTTCTGAGGCAACTGATTTTGAACAACAAAACCCAAAAAAAATTTTCAATCCTGATGAAAATTCATTATTGATCTTGAGCCAGAAAAAACTCTTTACTTTGAAAGTAGTTGAGTATTTATTACTTGCGGCTTTTTTCTCTGTCGGCATTTTTATTATTTTTTATTCTGATGATAAAACACTTGTCACTACTGGAGTAATATCTTTAACTATTTCTTTTTTTTTGTTATTAATCAATAGAGAGTTAGTTCAAGGCGTTAAAAAGTTTATTAATAAGTTAGAGATTACTAGAAAAGCACAACTTTATACCTATCTATTGAATAATAATTCGGGCAATAAAGATACAGCAACTCTAACAAGAGAGAAAGCTTTACAGTATTGCCAAGATTTGATTGACGATTATAAAAGAGTTCGGAGTTCAGCGAGAAACCTTTATTATGGACTACAAATTGCAACAGTTATTTTATCAGGAGTTACACCAATTCTAGTCTTGGTAGACAAATTAGAAGCAGGACAAGCTTGGCTCAAGTGGCTACCTGTTCTCTGTCCAGCTATCGCCTCTATAGTCGCTAGTATAGTTACCTCTTTTCCTTTCCAGAAAAATTCGATTGCTGCTAATACCGCAGTTGAATTGTTGGAGGCTGAACAAGAGAAGTTTATATTGGGGGTGACTCCATCTTACCGTTCCTATGATGTGTCCGACGAAACTCAACAGCAGCAAAGGGCTAGCCAAGCATTAGAATATTTTATTGTGCAAGTGAATAATATTCATCTCAACCAACTACAACAAGCTCCTGAACAACAGTCCGAGAAGGCAGAATCATCTTCACCTAATGAGTTAAAGCAAGAGCAAAGTTAATAACATTTGGCAGCAATTTTAGCTTAACTTAGGTTACAGGGTGCAAAAACAATGAACATAAGATTTACAAACCAATATGAATTTATACCGCGCTACTTTCGCCTAGCTCTTGCCAACGTCCTATCGAATATTATGGTACCACTGGCTAATTTAGTCAGTGTCATCTTCTTAGGTCATCTTGAAGAAATTCACCACTTTGCTGGAGTCATCCTCGCTGGAAACTTGCTTAACTTTCTCTACTTCGTTTTACTCTTTTTACGAATGGGAACTACTGGAGTAACAGCGCAAGCAGTCGGGCGAGATGACCGAGAAGGTGTATTGTTGGTAGGACTGCGTAATGGTTTAATTGCTCTGGTGCTGGGGATTGCGATTATACTCTTGCAATACCCTTTGGGAGAGCTTGGGTTTGCCCTACTAAATGTTACCCCAGAGATCAAATCTTCAGGTCTTGCCTATTTCAACACCCAAATTTGGGCAGCGCCTGCGGTTTTGATCAATTTTGTATTGATAGGTTGGTTTCTAGGACGGGAAAAAAATAGCTTAGTTGTGGTGTTGTCAGTCGTTGGGAATGGAGTCAAAATCGCACTTGACTACTTGTTTATTATCCACCTGGGATGGGAAAGTACAGGGGCAGGAATTTCTTCTGCAACAAGCCAATATCTATCGTTATTGGTGGGATTGATCTTTTTTTGTACAGAAATCCAGTGGATTGAGGTACGAGCCGTAGCTGTAAAAATATGGGAAATCTCAGCTATAAAATCTAACTTGACCCTCAATGGAAACATTTTTATCAGCAATTTAGTTCTTATGTTTATCTCCTTAACATTTAACTATCAAGGAGTACAGATGGGGACGATGATTTATGCTCAAAATGCCTTGCTGGCGCAAATAAACACTTTGAATACATATTTTGTAGATGGACTGGGATTGGGTACAGAAACTTTGGTCGGAAACTTTAAAGGAAAAGGAGCTTCACAACAATTAGCACCCCTGGCTGGTGTTTCTGTTTTAACTGCTCTGACGGTGGGAATATTTTTCGGCGGTGTGTGTGTGCTATTTCCCGATACTGTTTTTAGCTTGTTAACTAACCACACCGAAGTCACTTCTAACATAGAGACTTTTGTTCCCTGGTTGCTACTCGTCCTGGTACTTAGTTCAATAGATTTCACGCTCGAAGGATATTTCTTAGGTTTGGCACAAGGAAATACCCTCCGCAATGTTAGCTTAATTGCTGTTGCATTGGGTTTTGTACCTATGTATTTTGCTGCGATTAAGTTTTCGAGTAACCATATTTTGTGGTTAAGTCTATGTTTGTTTTATGCAATCAGAATGGTGATGTTTGGCGTAAAATTGCCTGGTACATTTGGGGGTGATGTTGAGGATGGTGGTATTTCTCTTCCGGCTTTAGAAGCAAATAATGCCTTGCCTCTGGCTTTTGAAAAAACCCGTGAACAGATAACGATAGAAAATTTGCAGGTAGGTCAAGATTGAGCATTGATTTACCAATTAATCTTTTGTCTATAAAATTACAATGGCTATACAAGCTAGTACCTCGCATATTTTTAATAAGTTCCGTGGGTTTAAGTCCCCGGTTCTATAACCAGTAAGTTTTGTGTTGGGGTTAAATCACTATTAGAAAACTTAATGATGAATTAGGAATTATTTAAAATTGCTTATAGAGGTAATAAAAGATTAAACCTTATTAATAAAAAATGTTTTATGCAAATGCGTCTTTGCTGTATAATGAATTTAATTTTTATAAATAAACAAAAAAAATACCTGCAAAACAATTAATAATAACTGTCTGTACCTAAGTTATATTGGGAAGTTATGGAGCGGCTAGTAAAGTGAATAGTGAATCACTTGTGTAGAGTATTGACTTAGTAATTTAAATAAGGCTTTTGATAGATAGCATAAGCAAAAATCAGCGCCTACGCTTAAATTCACAGATAACCAAGTTTGGATAATAAATTAGCAATGCACAGCAATTCTTCTTTGGAAAAGAAGCCACACCTTACAGAGGACGCAAGATCATTTCCCCTCTCTTACGGTCAACAAGCGATGTGGTTTCTTTACCAGATAGCACCCCAGAGCATTGCTTACAATATATATACGACAGTGTGGATAAGCTCAGAGTTAGACTTGGGGGCATGGCATAGAGCGTGGCAACATATTATAGAACGTCATCCTATTCTGCGAACTACCTATAAACAGCATGAAGATCAACCTGTTCAAATAATTCACCCATACCAAGAAGTAGATATTAAGGTAACAGATGCTTCTTTTTGGGATTTAGACTATTTAAAGAAACAAATTCTGGCAGAAGCTGAACGTCCCTACAACTTGGAAACTGGTCTAATACTGCGGGTACATCTGTTTACACGGTCAGCTACCGAACATATCCAAGTACTCGCCATGCACCACATTGCTGGGGATATGTGGTCTTTTGACATATTATTAAAGGAACTCCGAATCCTGTATACCACTGAAGTAAAAAAATTGTCTCAAGCTTCCTTTGAGGTTATTAAAAATTTAGATATTTCAAATTTACAAACAAATAATATTCTCCCTCTTCCCAGGCAATCATACACAGATTATGTGCTTTGGCAGACCAAGATGTTGGCAAGTTCTCAAGGTGAGCAAATCTCGGCATATTGGCAACAAAAATTAGTCGGTGAGTTGCCGATTTTAGATTTGCCTGTGGATAAACTGCGACCAAGTGTGCAGACTTATTGTGGAGCAACACAGATCATCAAGTTAGATGAAGAATTGCTTCAAAGGCTGAGGAAGTTGTCGGAATCTGAAAAAACAAGCCTTTATAGAATTTTCCTCGCGGCCTTTTTCGTACTGTTTTACCGCTTATCGGGTCAAGAAGACATCTTAGTGGGCTGTCCGGTGGCGGGTCGGTCTGGTCGAGAGGAGTTTGAAGGAATTGTCGGCTACTTCACAGACCCTGTTGTTTTACGGGCAAATCTGGCGGGAAATCCCACCTTCAAAGAATTTATCGCTCAAGTAAGTCGCATAGTTTCTGAGGCTAAAAAGAATCAAGATTATCCTTTTCCCCTATTAGTAAAACAGCTTGCGCTTAACCAAGATCCTAGCCGTTCCCCTGTGTTTCAAGTTTCCTTAACTTGGCAAAAGCATGGCTGGTACGATAATGCTGAAAAATCATCTCTAGTGATGTCGCCATACCTGATAGAAGGACACCAACGAGGCGCAGCATTTGATATAGATTTGGCGATTATTGAAGCTGGTAGTGAGTTTGATTTTTGCTGGCAATACAACACTAATTTGTTTGATGCTGCCACTGTAGAACGAATAGCAGGAAATTATCAAACTTTGCTCTTAAGCATCTTAACCAATCCAGAACAAAATATTTCAGCCTTAGCATTGTTGACCGAAGCAGAAAAACACCAGTTGTTGGTGGAGTGGAACAATACTACAAAAGAATATTTACTCGATAAGTGCATCCATCAGTTGTTTGAAGAGCAAGTGGAACGCAACCCTGATGCGGTAGCAGTGGTGTACGAAGATGAACAACTGACCTACCGAGAATTAAACGCCAGGGCGAATCAACTGGCACACTACCTGCAAAAACTAGGTGTAGTACCAGAAGTTTTAGTGGGGATTTGTGTAGAGCGATCGCCATTAATGATAATCGGGTTGTGGGGAATTCTCAAAGCAGGTGGTGCATATCTGCCTCTAGATCCAGCCTATCCAAGCGATCGCTTGGCTTATATGTTGAATGATTCTCAAGCGCAGGTATTGTTAACTCAACGGCAGTTAGTAGACTCAATACCAAATACCTCGGTACAGGTGATCTGCTTAGATACTGACTGGGAGTTGATCGACACTCGTAGCGAGAAAAACCCACAAACTGAGGTAAAAACCAATAATTTGGCTTATGTGATTTATACCTCTGGATCTACGGGAAAGCCGAAAGGGGTGATGATTGAACATCGATCTTTGGTGAATTTCATTCAATCGCTAAAAGATGAGTATGGGATCAGGGAAAGCGATCGCGTCCTCCAATTTGTATCTATCAGTTTTGATGGCGCAGCCGAAGAAATCTATCCTTGTCTTACCTGTGGTGCAACGCTAGTGTTGCGTACTGCCGAGATGTTGAGTTCTGTCTCCACATTTTTGCAGAAATGCTGGGAATGGAAGCTAACAGTATTGCCGTTGGTAACAGCGTACTGGAACCAGTTAACGTCGGAATTAGCAACAACAAATCAGACTCTACCGACCTCAGTCCGACTGTTGTGTATTGGGGGAGAAACATGGCTACCAGAAAAATTAAAGCTGTGGCAAAAATGTATGGACGAGCGATCGCGTCTCCATAATTTAAAAGAACCGCCGCTATTGATGAATGGATACGGACCTACGGAAGCAACGGGATTGGCAACGATTTATAACTTATCGAAGCTTGTAATAGACGATACACGACCGCAGCAACTGATTGGTAAAGTTCTTGGTAATGTGCAAATCTACATCCTCGATCGCTATCTGCAACCCGTCCCGATTGGTGTAGCAGGTGAATTGCACATCGGAGGTGTCGGTTTAGCCAGAGGTTATCTCAACCGTCCAGATTTAACAGCCGCGAAATTTATTACTCACCCCTTCAACAAATTAGAACGTCTCTCTTACGAAGTTCCTCATCTTGGGGAGACCCCAAGACCGGACTTCGCGCTCTATAAAACAGGAGACTTGGCTCGTTATTTACCCGACGGGAACATCGAGTTTTTGGGTAGAATTGACAATCAAGTGAAGGTGCGGGGTTTTCGGATCGAACTAGGGGAAATCGAAACTGTGCTTATCACCCACCCGCAAGTATCAGAAGCAGTAGTGATCGACTCTGATGATATTCCGGGGTCTAAACGCCTAGTTGCTTATGTCGTGACTCGCTCCAAGCCGGAAATTAAAAATCAATTGCGTTCTTTCCTCAAACAGAAGTTGCCAGACTACATGGTACCATCTGCTTTTGTGGTTTTGGATGCTCTGCCCCTCACTCCCAATGGCAAGGTCGATCGCCGTGGACTTCCTAAGCCTGACCAAACTAGACCTAATGTAGAAGCAAATTACGTTGCGCCTCAAAGTGATGCAGAGCGAAGCATTGCTGCTGTTTGGCAAGAGGTACTTCACTTAGAAAGTATAGGTATCTACGACAACTTTTTTGAAATTGGTGGTCATTCCTTGCTTGCCACCCAAGTTATATCTCGGCTGCGTAAAGTCTTCCAGATGGATCTATCCTTACGCACCTTATTTGAAGCACCAACTATAAGTAGTCTTGCTGAGTATTTTGAGATGATTCATGAGACATTACCAAGACTCGAAGGTTCTTCTAATATTTCTGATGATGAGTACGAGGAGATTGAGATATGAATACATATAATTTCCTGTCTTATCTGCGTAGTTTAGATGTGAAAATATTTCTTGAAGGTGAGCGGCTACGATGCAAAGCTCCTAAAGGAATCTTGACTCCACAACTCCAGGCTCAAATAGCTGAACGCAAAGCAGAGATACTGGCATTTCTACACCAAAATACTCTTTCTGCAATTGAGCCAGTTAGCAGGACAGGAAACCTGCCGCTCTCGTTTGCACAAGCGAGATTGTGGTTTCTTGACAACTTACAGCCCAATAGTGCATTTTATAACATCCCAATCGTCTGGCGTTTTAACGGTCAACTCAACGTAGCTGCACTACAGTCAAGCCTGAACGAAATTATTTGTCGTCATGAAGCGTTACGCACAAACTTTGTAACACAAGAGGATCAACCCGTTCAGGTTATTGCTGCAACTCTTTCTTTGCAACTAGAAATTGTGGACTTGCTTCATCTGCCTCAAGGGGAGCGAGAAGACGATATGCAACGATTGGTTACAGCTGAAGCAGTGCGACCATTTGATCTAGAGCGAGAACCTTTAATACGTGCTACTCTCTTTCAGGTTGGCTCAACAGAATATGTGTTTCTGCTAACAGCACACCACATTATTTTTGATGGTTGGTCAACGGGTGTATTCGTCCAAGAGTTAACAACACTCTATACTGCATTCTGTACTGACAAACCCCTCCAAAAAGTTTTGGAACTACCCGAATTACCTATACAATATGCCGACTTTGCTGTTTGGCAGCGACAGTGGTTGGAACAAGAGGCGTTTGCACAGTTATCTTATTGGAAGCAACAACTTGAAGGCGCTCCTACCTTACTAGAACTTCCCACTGACAGACGAAGACCTGCGGTACAAACAAACCGGGGAGGTCATCAACAATTTATACTTCCTCTGTCGCTAGGTGAGGCGATCGCCAATCTTGGCAAACGTGCGGGAGCAACCCCGTTTATGACGTTTTTTGCGGCATTTGTTACCTTACTTTATCGCTATACAGGGGAAAAAGACATCGTAGTGGGTACGCCCGTTGCTGGTCGCAATCAACCGGAAATAGAAGGGATAATTGGTCTTTTTGTCAATACTTTAGTGCTGCGTACTGATTTGTCAGGCAACCCCAGTTTTGAACAGTTGCTGATTATGGTGCGGGAAGTAGCACTGCAAGCTTATGCTCATCAAGACCTGCCCTTTGAGAAATTGGTAGATGCTTTGCAACCTGCACGTTCTTTAAGTCACTTGCCTCTGTTTCAGGTGATGTTCGATCTCCTGAATGTTCCTATACCATCTTTGGATTTGCCTGAGATAACTGTAAGTTCATTTCCGATAGAAACGGGAACAGCAAAGTTCGATTTGGCTCTATCAATTGAGAATACTGGTTCTGAATTGATAACCGAATGGGAATACAATAGCGACCTGTTTGATGATTCAACGATCGCTCGGATGGCAAAAAATTTCCAAACGTTGGTGACAGGAATTGTCGCTAATCCCCAGCAGCCCATTTCCCAATTACCACTGCTAACAGAAATTGAGCAACATCAATTGTTAGTTGAGTGGAATAATACTACAAAAGATTATCCATTAGATAAGTGCATCCATCAGTTGTTTGAGCAGCAAGTGGAGCGCAACCCCGATGCTTTAGCTGTGGTGTATGAAGGGGAACATCTGACCTACAGAGAATTAAACACCAAGGCGAATCAACTGGCACACTACTTGCAAAAACTAGGTGTGAGTCCAGAAGTTTTAGTGGGGATTTGTGTAGAGCGATCGCCATTAATGCTAATCGCATTGTGGGGAATTCTTAAAGCGGGTGGTGCTTATGTGCCTTTAGATCCAACCTACCCAAGCGATCGCTTGGCTTATATGTTGAATGATTCTCAAGCGCAGATATTGCTAACTCAACGGCAATTAGTGGACTCATTACCAAATACTGGTTTACAGGTAATCTGCCTAGATACCGATTGGGAGTTGATCGGCACTCACAGCGAGAAAAACCCACAAACTGAGGTAAAAGTCAAGAATTTGGCTTATATAATTTATACCTCTGGGTCTACGGGAAAACCGAAAGGAGTGATGATTGAACATCGCTCTTTAGTAAATTTCACCCAATCGGCAAGAGATGAGTATGGGATAAACGATCGCGATCGCGTCCTCCAAGCTGCATCTATCAGTTTTGACTCGGCAGGCGAAGAAATCTATCCCTGTCTGATCAGTGGTGCAACGCTAGTGCTGCGTACTACCGAAATGTTGAGTTCTGTCTCCACATTTTTGCAGAAATGCCGGGAATGGAATCTGACGGTATTGATATTGGTAACAGCGTACTGGCATCAGTTAACGTCGGAATTGGCAACAACAAATCAGACCCTACCTCTATCAGTACGACTGTTTGCTACCGGAGGAGAAAATTTGCTGCCAGAAAAATTGAAGCTGTGGCACTCGTGTATGGAGGAGCGATCGCGTCTCCATAATTTAAAAGAACCGCCGCTATTGATGAATGGATACGGTGCTACAGAAGCAACGATATTCACAACATTGTATAACTTATCGCAGCTAGTAATAGAAGATACACGACCACAGCAACTGATTGGCAGAGCTATTGGTAATGCACAAACCTACATCCTCAATAACGAACTGCAACTCGTTCCCATTGGTGTCCCAGGCGAATTGCATATCGGAGGTGTGGGTTTAGCCAGAGGTTATCTCAACCGCCCCGATTTAACCGCCGCGAAATTTATTACTCACCCCTTCAACAAATTAGAACGTCTCTATAAAACAGGAGACTTGGCTCGTTATTTACCCGACGGCAATATCGAGTTTTTGGGTCGAATTGACAATCAAGTTAAGGTGCGGGGTTTTCGGATTGAACTAGGGGAAATCGAAACCGTACTCATTACCCACCCGCAAGTATCAGAAGCAGTAGTGATTGATTCTGATGATATTCCAGAGTCTAAACGCTTAGTTGCTTATGTAGTGACTCGTGCCAAATCCGAAATTAAAAATCAATTGCGCTCCTTCCTCAAACAGAAGTTGCCAGACTACATGGTTCCATCTGCCTTTGTGATTTTGGATGCTTTACCACTTACCCCTAATGGCAAGATTGATCGTCGTGGACTTCCTAAGCCTGATACAGCACGTAATGAACTAGAAAAAGATATAGTTGCACCGCGCACAGAGTCTGAAGAAATACTAGCCAAAATCTGGTGTGAAGTTCTGCACCTAGAACAAATTGGCATCCATGACAACTTCTTTGAACTGGGCGGAGATTCCATTCTCAGCATTCAGATTATTTTTAAAGCAAAACTTGCTGGACTGCAACTGAGTGCCAAGCAGATATTTCAACATCAGACGATCGCTGAATTAGCAGAAGTGACTAACATTACTCAAACGCTGAGGGCAGAACAAGGGCTAGTAACTGGGACATTACCTCTAACACCCATTCAGCAATGGTTTTTTGCACAAAATTTCCCAGAACCTCACCACTTTAACCAGTCATTGCTGCTGAAAGTACCGCAAACACTCGACCCCAATCTTTTGTCGCAGGTAGTGCAACAATTATTGTTACATCATGATGGACTGCGCTTACGTTTTGTGCAGTCTGACTCAGATTGGCAACAGATTAACACTAATCCTGATGATACTATTCCTTTTTCTCATGTAGATATGTCTGCAATACCAGACGCAGAGCAAAAAGCTGCGATCGCATCAGCTGCTGATTCCCTACAAACCAGTTTAAACCTTTCTTCTGGCCCAATAATGCGAGTAGCGTTTTTTAGTCTTGGTACTAAAAAAGCTAGTCGATTACTAATAGTCATCCACCACTTAGCAGTAGACGGCGTTTCTTGGCGGATTTTGTTAGAAGATTTGGAAACAGCTTACCAGCAAATCAGTCGCGGTGAAAAGATTCAGCTTCGCCCCAAGACAACATCTTTTAAACACTGGGCTGAGAAACTGAATTCTTATGCAAGCTCAGATATTGCAAAGAAAGAACTGACTTATTGGCAAGGCATCTCACATACACAGATAACCCGTCTACCAGTAAATTATGCATTAGGTGCAAACACTTTAGCATCTACCCGCATAGTATCAATGTCACTCTCAGCAGAAGAAACTCGCACTTTGTTGCAGGAAGTTCCCAAAGTTTATAAAACTCAGATTAATGATATCCTGCTGACTGCTCTGGTGCAGACTTTAAGTAAATGGATTGGCAGTAACTCTGTGTTACTTAACCTTGAAGGGCATGGACGGGAGGATCTTTTTGAAGATGTAGACTTATCCCGGACAGTCGGTTGGTTTACGACAATTTTCCCCGTACTTTTAGAGTTAAAAGCAACAGATAATCTAGGGGATGCAATTAAGTCTATCAAAAAACAACTCCGTGCCGTACCTAATCGAGGCATCGGCTATGGTGTGCTGCGCTACTTGAGTGAGGATGTAGAAATTATCTCTCAACTCTCGGCAATGCCACAACCTGAAGTAAGTTTCAACTACTTGGGGCAATTCGATTGGGGAATGCAAGAAGATTCTTTCTTAAAACTAGCCCCGGAATCAATGGGAGCAGAACATAGCCAGCAAGAAACTTGTAATCATCTACTAGATATTAACGGACTCGTAGTAGAGAGTCAGTTCAAACTGGATTGGACATACAGCGAAAATTTTCACTCCTCTGCCACAATTGAAAATCTCGCCCAAGATTTTGCAGCAAACTTGCGATCGCTAATTGCTCATTGTTTATCTGTTGATACTGATGAATCTGAAAAACCAGTAAATAATTTCCAGCTTCAGGAAAATAAAGTTTTAGTTCCCCTACATTTATTAGAACTTCCACAGGATATCTCTGATTCACTACCTGACGATACAGAATTGGCATATCCTCTTGCCAGAATGCAAGAGTTTATGTTGCATCATTACTCAAATGATCATCAAAAAATGGGGGTTTATCATGGACAGGAATCATTTGATATATATGATGACAATCTTTCGTTAAATGCCTTTAAAAAAGCATTAGAAATGCTAGTGCAGAAACATCCGACTTTGAGAACCGTATTTATCACTTCTAACGGAAAACCAGTATGCCAGGTGATTAAAAATAATCTGAAATTTTCCATCCATGAGCAAGACATTAGCAACATCAAATCGGATGAACAGGAAAATTACATTGATGAGGTTGTAAAGCAAGACAGGCAAAACTTGTTCAACGTTGAAAATCCCCAGGAGCCACTTTTTCGAGTATGGCTTTTTCGGAAAGCCAAGAATAGATTTGAATTCTTAATGTCAATACATCATGCAATTACAGATGGCTGGAGTAGTATTGAATTCCTTAACCAACTTTACGACTTATATTCTGCTCTCAAGAAAGGAGAAGAAATAACAGTATTACCTGCCGCCAATGTGTACAAAGAATTTGTCGCTTTGGAGAAAGAGATAATTAGCTCACCAGACGCATCAAATTTCTGGAAGCTTCACTTAATAAACTATAAGTATAAACCATTGAAGCCTTTAAGCGCTTTAGTAAATCAAGTAGAAACTGTTGGCGAAGAATACCATTTTGACTCAGAAATAATTACTGGCTTACGTGACTTCTGTCGAAAATTAAAAGTTTCACCAAAAGCAATTTTCTTGAGTACCTACGTTGACCTAATTGGTACTGTAATGAAAGAAAATACAGTTTCTGTAGGAGTTATTTCTAATGGTAGGACAGAAAGATTATCTGATCCATTTGGAGCTTTGGGTTTGTTCTGGAATATTGTTCCCTTGTGTCAACCAATCATAGGAGATAAAAATGTCCAAATTAAAAATGTGCAGGAATCCCTAATTGATATCGAACCTTATGTTAGATATCCACTTCTACAAATTTTGTCAGACCAACAAGAAATAGAGTTGTTTCTCGCTACGTTTAATTTCGTGAATTTCCATAATGATAAAAATAATTCTGAACATCTTGGCTTTAAAATATACCGGAGAAGGTTACATGACAAGTTCAACTTTCCTTTAAATTATGCTGTTTCAATGGAATCAGTTTCAGGAAATGCAAGCATATATGTGGAATACGATCAGATGTATTTTAGTAGTCAAGATATTCGCTCAATGCTTCAAAATTATCTTGAAATATTAAAAAATACAATAAATAGTGGGTGACAGAAGCTCTATTTATAACTGAATACTTGACAAATATCCTCTGAGATTTAAAATCTAAAATTCTATTCCTTATTCTTTCCCAAGATTTACAACACAGAGACTCACAAGATGAAAACCCTACTTATTGACAATTATGATTCTTATACCTTTAATCTTTACCAATTAATTGCAGCAGTCAATGGAGAGTATCCTACTGTAATTTACAACGATCAATTTGCATGGGATGAACTGCAACAGTGGGAATTTGACAACATTGTAATTTCACCAGGGCCGGGTCGTCCTGAGAATCTCAAAGATTTTGGAATCTGTCGTCAAGCTATTCAAAATACCCAAGTGCCGCTTCTAGGGGTTTGCCTTGGACATCAAGGACTTGGTAATGGGTATGGAGGAAAAGTTATTCATGCGCCGGAAGTTCGGCATGGTCGCCTCAGTGATGTTTATCACAATAGTACTGATTTGTTTGCAGGAATTCCTTCTCCTTTCTCTGTTGTGCGCTACCATTCCTTGCTGGTTTCAAATGATCTACCAGACTGTTTAGAAAAAGTAGCGTGGACAGAGGACAACCTGGTGATGGGAATGCGCCATCGCTCTTTGCCGCTATGGGGTGTGCAGTTTCATCCAGAGTCAATCTGTACTGAGTATGGACAAACCTTGTTCGAGAATTTTAGACAGATTACCTTAAAATTAGCCCAAGAGCGCCGCAATAGTCAGAAAAAACAGTATTGGATAGGAAATAGCGGCACTGCTCCAATACCTTCAAGTTCTTCTCGCCAAAAACAGCAACAGGAATTTGAACTTTGTACGCGCAAGCTAAATCTGTGTCCCGATACCGAGCAGATGTTTGTGCATTTGTTTGGCAACTCACCAAATGCATTCTGGTTAGACAGCAGTCGTGTTGAAGCCGGTCTTTCCCGCTTTTCCTTCATGGGAGATAACAGTGGCGAAAACAGTCTCCTAATTCATTATCAAGCGTTAACGCAAGAACTCACCGTTACCAAGTCCGATACCATCAGCCGTAGAACAGAGGGGATTTTTGACTATCTCCAGCATGAAATTGAACGGCGACATTGCTCATCTGATGATTTACCCTTCGATTTCAACTGCGGGTTTGTGGGTTACTTTGGATATGAACTAAAGGCAGAGTGCGGAGCTAAATTAAACTACCCCTCTACCTTACCCGATGCCATGTTTCTGTTGGCCGATCGCATGATTGTAATCGATCACCAAGAGCAAACCCTCTATCTACTCTGCCTAATTCAGCAGGGACAAACAGCCGCCTCTGAAGCCTGGTTTGAATGGATCAGACACCAAATTGACAATCTTCCTCCCCTGTCACCTGTTGTTCCAGAGAAGAAAGAGACACCTGTTATCTTCCGATTAAGTCGGTCTAAAAAGACTTATCTTGATGATATTGAGAGATGTTTGCAGGAAATTCACGAAGGAGAAACTTATCAAGTTTGTTTAACAAATAAAATTCACACAGACACGACACCCGATCCACTAGCGTTCTATCGTTCATTACGCCGCATCAATCCTGCTCCTTACTCTGCATTTTTGCGTTTTGGCGATGTAGCGATCGCCTGCTCATCTCCAGAGCGATTTCTGCACATTGATCGCCAAGGTTGGGTAGAAACAAAGCCTATCAAGGGAACGCTACCACGAGGAAAAACGCCCAAAGAAGATTTTATTCTGCGTGAAAGATTGTGGAACAGTGAAAAAGATCGAGCGGAGAATCTAATGATTGTAGATTTGCTTCGCAACGATCTAGGACGGGTTTGTGCAGTCGGTACTGTTCATGTTCCCAAATTGATGGATGTAGAAACTTATGCCACGGTACATCAATTGGTAACGACCATTCGCGGTCATTTACGCGCCGATATGAGCGCCACAGACTGCATTCGTAATGCCTTCCCCGGCGGTTCTATGACGGGCGCTCCCAAGCTCAGAACCCTTGAGATTATTGATCGATTAGAGCAGTCAGCACGGGGAGTGTATTCAGGAGCGATCGGCTTTTTGGGATTGAATGGTTCAGCTGACTTGAATATTGTCATTCGCACTGCTGTGTTGACTCCAAAGCAAACCTCAATTGGCGTTGGCGGCGGCATTGTAGCGCTTTCTGATCCTGAGATGGAGTTTCAAGAAACAATGCTAAAAGCAAAAGCATTAATTCATGCCATGATGCTCACAACGCATGGAACCCTTGATCCTAACCAATATTACATCCAGGGAATAGAAACAGAGGCTTTTGATAGCTCTAAAAAAGTGCGGGCATAGGTAAATTCTTGAAAAAACTCTGCGTACCTCTGCGCTTACCTTTGCGTCCCTCTGCGTTTAAAACAATTAATCCAAAACTTTACTAAATACCCTTTTCCCCCTCCTCTTCATTTAAATCTAATTCAAGTAAGTCCAAAATTATCTTAATTTGCGAACAGTTGCCAACACTTTTTAATCAGTTAGATAATCCAATTCACATTCACAGATTCCCGTCATGAATAACCAACTAATTTTCGCAACATTAGGGCCTACTGGCACTTGCCATGAGCTTGCAACAGAAGCTTACATTAAGTTTCAGGAAGTTCCTAATGCCAAAGTTGAACTATTTGACGATCTTTTACAAGCACTGGAGCTACTACATGATGGTAAAGTTGACTTCATCATTCAAAACTCTGCTCATCCTAAAGTTTATGAATTAACAGAAAAATACTTTCGAGAAGTATTCGTGATTGATAGCTTTTTATGTCCAACTCGTGCTATGGGAGTACTGACACGTCGTGATGTAAAACATCCTTGTAGTTTAGGACTAATGCCTGCTACGCAAGCTTATGTCAATACAGAACGTTGGGATACCTTTACCTATGAGACAGCGAAGCCCGTGGTGGGACAAAACTTGCTGCTGGGTAAGTATGATAGCGGGATCGCAGCTTTGCGCTTTGCTGAAGAAAATCCTGATGTATTAGTAGTTGATGAAGTTATTGGCTCTATCCAAACGGCTTGGCTTGTATATGGCCGCCAGCAAAATAGGCAGCAGGGAGTGATTGGGATCAAAAATCCCAAACTTTTCCAATCAGAACTTTTTCATGCATAGGTAATCATATTAAAAAATGTCAGTATTTTTCCCAGAACCTCAAACCATAAAGATTCGCCCAGACTTAGAATTGACTCTTTTCCAGTGTCAAGAAATAGTCATTCAATTAGCTAATATCTCGCCAGGAGCAATTTTTGAGCCTCATCAACATCCAGAAAGTCAAATGGGTATGATTTTTAATGGTTGTGTGGAAATCAATGTCGATGGTAATAAAGCAATTTTAGAGCCATTTCAGCAAGTGTATGTAGCGGCAGCCAATATTCCTCATGGTTCTGTAATTCTTTCGGAAGAAACCATTCTAGGAGTTGAGATAAAGTATCTAATAAAATCTCAATTAAATGAACATATTGATGAACCTATCCTCAACTTAAAGCCGACGATAGATAAAACTACAGGTTTTCCTTGTAAATTCGGTGCTTGTTCATGGTTTCAGATAGCGATTCTGGAAATTCCTCCAAATGAAAAATTGCCCAGGTGTACAAGTAGCACAGAGGAAATTGGTATTATTCTCAATGAGCAAATAATGATGAAAGTAGGTGAGGAAGAAAAACTTCTAGAGTATGGTACTATTTATCATGCTCCCGCAGGCGTTTATCATAGTGGGTATAACGCTTCAGAGCAAAGCATTTCTTTAATTAAAGTTTCGCTGCCATCTTATGCCCATTCGGTTGCTTGAAGAGGCTAAGAGGCTGTCTCTAAAGAGATGTAAAGTGGAAAAAATTAGGCGATCGCTTAATTTGATGAGCAGTAACAAGTAATTAGTGAAAATGGTAGTGGAAACCATGAGCGGATTAGAAGGTTTTAGACAAGAAATTGATGCCGTGGATTCTCAGATTGTTGAGGCATTAGCCAAGCGATTTGAAATTTGTAAACGGGTGGCTAACTTTAAGAAGCAACAAGGCATTCCCATGATGCAACCTGATCGAGTGGAAGCAGTGAAACAACGTCGTCGGGAACTGGGGATGCAGCATGGACTAGATGGAGAGTTTATGGTTGCAGTGTACAGCCTCATCATTCAGGAAACCTGCCGTATGGAAGATGAGATTATAGAAGCGCAACCTCAACACCACTAATTTTTCAGCAAAACCCATGAGTATGGTATCTACGTTAATTTAGACCAGTTGATCGTTAAGTATAATTTTTCACAACTAATTGAGGATTGCTATATGGCTTTAGAATTTTGCTCTTGGACTTACCTCAATGGACGTATTGTGCCAACTGAGCTTGCATGTTTGCCAGCAGATAACCATGCTGTAAATTTCGGAACTGCTGCCTTTGAAGCATTTCGAGTTTACTCCACTCCCAATGGCTCAAAGATATTGGGATTAGATTTACATCTCAACCGATTAAGACTGTCAATGTTATCTTTGGGACTATCCCCTATAGAACCCGAAGAAATTACCAAAGCGTTATGGCAAACCATAAATCAGAACAATTTACAACAGGGATATGTGCGTTTGCTAGTGTATCCAAACGGAAATTGTTTAGCGTTAGATCCTTCCCCATTCCCAACGGCAGCACTGGTTATGGCTTGGCGCTCTGACAGTTCAGGATTTTTACCACCACTGACTTTAGGGATTAGTCATATCCGTCGTCCCTCAGCCGGTTCTACGCTGTCTAGGGCTAAAATTAGTGGCTTTTACGCTGTCGAAGCTGCTGCCGATCGCAACGCCAAACAACAAGGATTTGACGGTAATCTCATGTTAAATCCAGATGGAACCGTCTGCGAGATGACAGGAGCAAATATTTTTATCGTCAAAGACTCTATTTTGTATACTCCTATTCTTCCTCAGAGTATTGATGGAGTCACAAGGCGGTTGGTGATTGAATTTGCGAATATGTTGAGTATCCCTGTAAAAGAAGTACCCCTGCCTCTGGGAGACTTAATGGTAGCTGATGAAATATTTGTGACTGGAACATATCACCAGATCCGTCCTGTGGCGGCGGTGGGTGGACAGGTTCTTAGTAGCCAATTTCCGGGGCCTATCACCCAACTGCTTCAAGAGCGTTTCCAAAAAATGCTTGACAACCCAGAAGATGAAATCGCATCTCGTTGGCTGACAGGTTCGGTTTTAGAAAAATCTACGCCCAAGCCTGTTGCTCGACAAGCATACCAGATTCGTTCTGCTGAGTTAACTGACATTCCCGGCATAATTGCAGGCATCAGTTCTTTGTTAGCAGAAATAAGAGGTATTCCAGAATTTCAACTTCCTGCCGAGGCAGTAGATGTTTGTCAGCGTCTGATTGAAGGAAAATATCCTGGTGCTATTTTTGTGACAAATCCACAAGGGGACAATCATTCTATTCTCGGTTTGATTACTTTAAGTGTGCAAGAAACGATTCATGTGGCAAGTAGTTATGTACTAATTCAGGAACTATGGGTTCATCCAGACCATCGAAGTCAAAATATCGGTGACAATCTCATTCAAGCTGTTGAATCCTACAGTCGTCAACAAGGAATTTCTCGGATAGAAGTTTGTTTACCAACCCATGAATTCCCTAGCTTTTCTAACACTTACCATTTTTATCAAAAGAGCAACTTTCATGATTTTGGCCCGCGGATGCGGAAGATGCTGGAATAGGCTATTTACCACAATAATTTAACCCGTGAAGGTTAATTAAAGTAGTAAGGAACGACATGACAACTACAAATATACGTCTGTAGAAGGTGATTGCATGAGTCATTTGTCCCTAGAGGTGAGCTTGCAAAGAGAAATGCAAGGAGCATCTCCAATCATTGTTACTTCTGAGGGGAATACAGCTGGCAGAGAAATTGAAGAACGCAGCCAGTGTATTATGAAAGGTCTAAAGAGACTTCCTCAATCTCATTTTTCAACAGCAGAGGTTAGCGATCGCTACCTTGATAGCATTCTTCAAAAAATTCATCATCAGGATTATCTTGCATTTTTAGCTCATTGGAATCGAGCGTTAGTAGGAGAGGAGCTACTGTTTGAGTATCCCTATGTTGACCAGGGAATTCAGCCAGATACTCCTCTATTTGAGGGAGTCTACGACTTGTCTCGTGAAGGGGCTAGAACTGCAATTTCAGCAGCACAGCAAGTTGTCAATGGCGCTTCCTTGTCCTATGCTTTGTGCAGACCTCCCGGACACCATGCTGGTTCTGCCTGGTTAGGAGGATATTGTTTTTTGAACAATGCAGTTGCTGCTGTAGTTACTCTTCTGGAATCTGGGATCAAACCCGTAGGACTGATCGATATTGACTTTCATTTTGGCAATGGTTCTGCTGCTTTATTAGCATCACGACCAGATGTTTGGTTTGGTTCTATTCACAGTTCCACAATCGTTAGTTATCCTTACAAAGAAGTTCAACCTGCTAGCGATCGACAAACTTTCACTTCTTTTTCCCATCCACCTAGTTCAGAAGAATTTTTAACTGAAGTTGAGCGGCTAGTTAAAAAGTCATTAGATTTTGGTTGCGCGGCTATGGTTGTTTCTGTTGGCTATGACATTATTATCAATGATCCTCATGGAGGTTGGCATCTGCCACCTTCTATTTTTGAGGAAATTGGTCAGATTCTTGCCCAAGCATCTATGCCACTTTGTTTAGTACAGGAGGGAGGCTATCTGTTAAATGCTTTAGAAGAATGTGCCTATAAATTTGGGTCAGGATTGTTAGGGTGTGAGGAGAAGTAAGCGCTAACAAAGAAAATAATAGGCGATTCTTCATTAGTAAAGGCATTGGAAGACAGATAATATCTATTTTGTCTTGATAATGTAGGGTTAAAGCACATTAAGTGGTGGTGGAAAATCATTTCTAGTACTTATCTGATAGTGAGTTTGCACTCAGAGCAAATGTTTGTTTCCCCACCACTGCATTGTGTTCCTTCAATAAGCTTTGACTACACATTTATCAAAAATTACGTTGTTTAGTACTATGAAATTTTCTACATTTAAACTTGAAGAATATTTTTCTCACTCAGAGTTTAAAGCTTCTTATCTTATGGGTTCTAGCGATGCTGAAAGTTTTTCTTTACAAGAAATTTTAGCATTGGGTGATGATGAAACAAGGAGTATATGGGAAACATTGCGATTAGGGTATACTGAAGTTCAAGGTAGTCCTCTTTTAAGAAATGAGATTGCACACCTCTACCCGGGGTTACAGGCAGATAATATATTGTGCTTTGCAGGTGGAGAAGAAGCGATATTTTGTACCTTTTTGTCACTACTTAACAAAGAAAGCCATGCTATAGTTGTTACTCCTTGCTATCAATCCCTCCATACATTAGCTCTATCATTTGCAGGAAGCGTTACGACAATTGCACTTGACGAAGCTCAAGGCTGGAAGCTTGACCTTGATAAAGTCAAAAATGCAATTAGGCCAAACACAACACTAATAATTTTCAACTTTCCAAACAATCCTACTGGAGCATTACTTAATGAAGATGAAGTCAAAAATTTGATAGATATTGCATCAAGTCATGATATATACATTTTTTCTGATGAGGCATATCGATTGTTGGGAAGGTCTTCTGTGACCTGGGATGCTCCTGTTGCTTCTTTATATCCAAAAGCAATTAGTTTAAGTGTTATGAGTAAAGCCTTTGGTATGGCTGGACTTCGCATAGGCTGGATAGCAACGCAGAACAAGGAACTACTCAAGTCAATTGAGTTTACAAAGCACTATACAAGCATTTGTAATAGTGGGCTTTCGGAAGTGGTTTCTCTGATCGCACTTCGTGCAAAAGATATAGTCCTTAAAAGGAATTGTGAAATTATTGACAATAATCTATCCATTCTCGATAACTTTTTCAGTGACAATCACACTCGCTTTTCTTGGGTACGTCCTTCTGGTGGATGCGTAGGACTGGTTACTTTTAATATAGCAACACCAATAGACATATTTGCTCAAGAGTTGCTAGATAACACAGGTGTTTTTATTATTCCAGGTTCTATTTTTGATATAGAAGGCAATACATTTCGGATTGGGTTTGGAAGAAAAAATTTTCCTGAAGCCTTAGAAAAATTTGAAGCATATGTGAATAGATATGCAAAGGAAAGTAGTTATACCAATTCTTTATAACCCACATTCCGCACCCACAACTGTCACATCCCAAAGAAACGGATATATTTAGTACATAGGAACTAATGATTGAGAGAATTGACTAGAATTCATTAGAGCTAAATAGGAATTATTATGATTAACTTAGATATGCAGTCAGGGCAAACGCATCTTATTAGGAGAGCGATTTTTTTCGGGGGACATGGGCAAGAATTAACCAAGGGGTTTAAACATTAATCATCCCAAAGACCTTGAAACTGGCATCACTGTATCCAACCGGGTAAATTGTACGTTAAGACTGAAAGTGCGATTCGTTAGCTAGAAACTAGAGCCTGTAAAGGTTTCAGAGGATTAGCTGCTAGGTAATGATAACAGAACCTTGACAACTGAATGACCATGAGGGTGAAAACCCCTCCCTCCAGGTGCAGGAGTGAAAGCATACAGAACACGGTAAAAAACTGTGTCCCCTACGGTAGAGGATAGCCTACCAATCCGTAAAGCGGAGGCTTCTCATTACAATTCAGTTTAGCTACAATTTCATTTAAAATAGATTCACGCTGTCCTCCTTTAAACTCATCTGATACCCTCATGGACAGTATAGATTGTTCTCTCATAAAACCTAAAAATATATAATCCCTTAATGGGCTATCAACACCCGCTTTTTTAGATTAGTATATGATACTACTCGAAAATCTCTTTTAAATTTCTTCTGGAATTATTTCGTACCAAAAAGATAAATCCCTCACTTTGTGAGAACCTGCTTGAGGATGCCGCCCTATACCAAACCCATCTTTATACTGCAACCATGATGTCCGGTATAGTCCTATGGTATCGCCAGTCACCTTACTCAAAACTTGATAGGCAAGATTACCTAAAATTGATGCTCCTGCGATCGCAGTAGTAATAGTGCTAACCTGCGGCGAAACTACAGCAAGTCCAACTAATGTACCTACTGCTCCTTGTAACTCTGTTGATTGCAATTGCTGGGATAATAACGTAGCTAAATCATCCGTATCTTTGCGATCGCGGGATACTGTGATAAATATGTCTAAAAAGTGCAGAGCATTGCCATAAAATATCAGTAGTCAATTCTCACCCGTAGGAAGACGATCTTGGTCGTCACTCCCCTCATTCCTGGGGAGAGCGAACGTACAGGGATCAAGAGACGCACTGTTAGGTCGCTTGAATGAAGGGCGTAGCTTGCCGCCTTTGGCATCGCTCATCATCACCCATATAATTTATATAAAGTTTCCTCGCTTGAATCATGCTGCTTTAACTGTGACCTTTGCTAATACTGTCTCCAAACGGCGGGTAAATTCTGAGGAGCGATGCCGAATAGCCCACCGCATGTATCGCTATGCATCCTCGCTTGAATCAGGAGAGCGATCGCTCAACCTGAGTTAAACTATTTTTGCTAATGCTGTCTCTAAACGGTTGGTGAATTCTGAGGTGCGTAGCTTGCCGCCAACTCTTAGAGACGCTCTGCGCGTTCGGCATCGCCCTATAAAGGTTTCTTAGAGGAAACCTCTATAGTTGGCACAAGTAATTCTAAAGCGATCGCATCGGCGGTGGTTCTTGGAGTTTTTTGTGAAAGCAGTAAAATGGGTACAACCGCACCCCCACTGTCTGCTAAACTCTGCTTCTAGGAAACCCAGATATTCAAATATTGATAATGTCGTTAATTACAAATACATTCTTCACTTTTGTGGCTCTTTTCCCAATCGCCAATCCAATCGGTGCAGTTCCGGTTTTTTACAGCTTAACAGCGATGGAAACATCATCTGAGCGTCATCGGCAGGCGATACAAACTGCCATAAATGTAGTCTTAGTTTTAGCTGTGTTTTTAGTAGCTGGTAGGTGGATTCTAGAATTTTTTGGAATCTCATTAAATGTGCTACGGCTGGCAGGAGGATTACTTGTTGCTCATACAGCGTGGGAAATGGTTACAGCCCGTCAACGACTAACTCCATCAGAAAATGATGAGGCTATAGATAAAGAAGATATTTCTTTTACACCAATGGCAGTGCCATTAATCAGTGGGCCTGGAGCAATTGGGGTAGTAACTAGTTTATCCATTAGCTTTAAGCATTGGGCAGACTATCTTGAGTCTTTAGTGGGAATTGTTTTAATAGGTATAAGTCTTTATGTGTGCCTGGCCTTAGGAGAACCACTTATTAAGAAGTTAGGGAAAAATGGTGTGGGAGCCTTAAATCGAGTTTTTGGTTTTTTCATCCTAGCAATTGGTGTGCGGTTTATTGCCGATGGCTCTATTTCCTTGTTGAAAGAGGCGTTCCATATTCAAGTTAAATAATCTTTAACTTAGAAAAATTTCAGAATTTATGTATTTGAATAAATGTGATGAAAAAAACGTAGGCTTCTTGAACCGTAGGCATCGCTCATCATCACCCATATATAAAGTTTCCTCTCTACGAGACGCTACTCGCGTTCGCTTGAATCATGCTGTTTTAACTTTTAAATAAGTTCCTTTCGAGAGGAAAAAATATATGCCTTACGATATTACGATGTGTCCAGGACAAAATTGCCCAATCAAACAAAATTGTTCCCGTTTTACAGATGAAATTCTGGGTCGTCAGGATTTTTTTGGAGAAGCTCCCTATAATTTTACTACTAATTCCTGTGAATATTTTATTAGGAACCACCCAGCTCAAAATGAAATCCGTTTGAAAGCTTATGAAATCTGGCAACAAATGGGCTATCCAAATGGCAAGTCTGTAGAACATTGGCGAATGGCTGAAAAGGAGTTAATAGATTTGAAAATTTAACTTTACTTTTGTAAATTAAGCTCTGAAGTTAACTGTTAACAATTAGACCTGTTGCAAAAAAATTTTATGGTACATGGCGGGCGATCGCTTGGTTTCCTCGCTTGATTGAAAGATAAACACAATCAAATTACTTTACCTAATACTGTCTCCAAACGGCTGGTGAATTGTGAGGAGCGACGCCGAATAGCCCACCGCAGGTATCGCTTTTTTCCTCTAAGAACAGGGAGCGATCGCAATCAAATTACTTTACCTAATACTGACTCAAGACGGTTGGTGAATTGTGAGGAGCGTCGCCAGTGTTAATCAAACAACGCTATGGCTACCAAGAATTTCACTCCCGAACAGAGGCAGCAACTCGAACAATGGCAGCAACAGCATCAGTAAGATAAATTTTGGTATTGGGGTCAAATGAATTGAACTTTTCAACACCCTAGAATCGGCCCCATCGACTTGCCTCAACATTTATGCGATCAGAGACGCGATTTTAACAGAATTTGTTTACTATTGATATCTCCGGCGAACTTGATGTGGGTTGATTAGCACGCTGACTCCAAGTGTCCAGCCCAATGCCACCATCCACCCTGCTAATACATCACTTGGATAATGGACTCCTAGATACAAACGTGTCCAACCAATTATTAAGACAAACAGGGTTCCGATAATCAGAACAAACCAACGCCAACGGCTGTTCCAACTCAAAATGCTCAAAGCTGCCACTAAAGTCATACTAGCCATAGCATGACCACTAGGAAAGCCATAATCAAATTCTGGAGCGGGTGATGTCCACAGATGAGGACGTGCTCGGTGCAGCAACAGCTTAACCGTCTGATTAATGATTATACTGCCCACCGAGGCTGTGAAAAAGTACTCTAAAGCACGCCACCGTTGTCGAATCAGTAGGAACAGCGCAATCATTACTGCTGCTGGAAATACCCCCCAAAACACCCCTAACTTCGTCAAGTGTGAAACAAAAACGTCTAGTTTCGGTTGGGCAGTGCTGTGAATAGCTAATAATAGGGGAACATCGAACCAAAATCCGCCTTGTTTCCAGACATCCTCTGCTAAGTCCACAAATATCAGTAAGGGAATAAATCCGCCAAGCAGTAGGAGCAATACTGCCCTCCGACTTCTGGTGAGGCGCATCAACTTGCTCCCGCATTAATTAATCTTTCTCTAATACTAGCGGCATTAGTAGCCAAACAGAATTAATTACATGGCGATTCTTAACTAGACAAGATTCATGATTTTTGACAGAATTCTTGGTAATCTAGTTCTACTTGTAAAGAGTAGCTGATTGCATACTCAAGAATTTGATTACGCCAATCAGACAAGTGAGCAAACTTGATTAAATCATCTGCTCCCGCAGAACCTTGTCTACCACCACTGCGTAATTGATCCCACGCTATTACTTCACCCATTGTCTGCATCAACTTCTCTAAACGTTCCAGCTTTCCATCCCACGCCTGTAAACTCACCCGATCTTGTACTGGCTGCAACTCTCGCAAAACATAAGATTTATTCCCCTCAACTATTACCCCTAAAAGAGCAGGTGGGGTTCCTTGCACCCGTTGTTGGATAGCTACTACCCGTGCAGATTCACTTGACCAATCCGGCTGAGGTAGCGTTAAATAGGGTTGTAATGAGCAAGTTTGTGTTTGCTTCAAATCTAAGAGATAATTGCCATCAGGAGAACCTTTTCCTTCTACCAAAACTGCATAACGTTCTAACCCTAAACTACCTGTACCAGCTATTCGCTGTTGTACATCTAAAACTTGATAAAAATCAGCATCTTTTTGTGTAGATTTGTGCCAATTGGAGATGAGTTTTGTGATTTTTTGCTGTGATGATTCTGTAGCTTCAAGAATGTGTTTATTGTCAATAATTAAGTGCCGCTTACCTTTCTTTGACTTGGTGTGCTGCTCTAAAAATTCTGGACGAAGGCGGTTTTTTAAACTTTTTAATAAATCTTTAACTAAGCCGGAAGCGGTTTCCTTTTCCACACTTCTAGCAGTACCTTTAGCTAAAGCATTGCTGTAAGCATCAAGAAAGTAATTGCTCAAATGCAATGCTTCTGATTCATTCACCTTCAGCGCGTGAGAGCCAACTATCACACTGGTAATGAACCTCACCACATCCCAGGTGCAAGGAGCAAGACAGGCTTCATCAAAATCATTAAGATCAAAGTAAACTAATCGATTATCACCTTTATAACTACCAAAGTTTTCCAGGTGCAAGTCACCACAAATCCATACTGGCGGGGCTGCATTCAGTGGGGAATTTTTAGGGAAGTCTTCGTAAAATAAATGACACGTCCCGCGATAAAAAGTAAAAGCATCAGAACGCATTGCCTTGTATTTTAATTCAAGTAGTTTTGGGTTGCGTCCAAGGTTAAAGCGATGAATTCTGTCAATGATATTGTTTGTCATAATTTTTTGCTCTTGAAATGAATGGTCTGGTGACTTATCATTACCCATTGATAGCAGAGTAATTTGAAAAAGGCAGTTCAATCTTGAGGCACTTATGTTGCTCCCGATCGATGCCTAGGTTGGCAAGCTACGCACAACCTGAGTTAAACTACTTTACCAGTGCTGACTCAAGACGGCTGGTAAATGCTGAAGGGCATCACCGATAGCGTAGCGTAAAGCCTTCTCTTCTCTTTCAGAGACGCACTCGCGTTCGAGAGGCTTCTCTTTCAGAGAGGCTAAATCACTACCAGATAGCCTTACAGAAAAACTTAGATTTAACATTTTTCTAGCTCACTCCTGACACAGTGACTTTAGTCATGGTCAGACTCATGACTAAAGTCAGAGGTGGTTTTGCAAAGAGGTAAATATGATTGTGACATCAAGCATCGGTATTAAGAGATGTTGAAAAAATCTTAATTTCTCGCTTGCTTACTAAAATTATTTGAGGATATTTGCATGAAACGTTTTGCTTATGCTGCTCTGTGCGCTGCTGTAATTTTTTTGCCGACAGTAGCTTCGGCTCAAGAAGTCTATCATCGGGAAGTACATCAGCAACATCGGATTACTCAAGGTGTTGAAAATGGCAGTATTAACAAACGTGAATATCGTTCATTGGAACGGAAAGAAGCATCTTTAAATGCGGCTCGGAGACATGACTTGAGAAATGGACGTTTAACTAGTCGGGAACGGCAACAACTCAACCGCCGAGAAAACTCCATTTCCCGTTCTATTTATCACGATAAGCATAACTAAGGATTTCTTGAACAGAAAATAGTTAATCAGTAAACCAAAAAGTTTTTAAGAGAAGAGCAATCGCTAATCAAACTTACGTACTTTAAAGTGCTAAATAGCACTTTAAATCCCTATTTATATAATTAATATTTATACTGCTCTGAAAGGTTTCAAAAAATGAAATGATGAGAGTGGTGTG